>NZ_JARGPK010000074.1 GCF_029212575.1 Antarcticimicrobium sp. | reverse complement strand
GCACGCCCTGCGTGCAGGACGCTACAGCGCCGATCCGTCGATGGGCTATCTGTGGCTGGTGCTGCTGGGCGTCGCGCTCTTCGCGCTGATCTATGTCTACGTCCTGACCCCGCTGGCCCAGCTGCGCCACCCCTGGCGGGTAAGCTCGGTCACGCCCGTGGCCCTGCGGACCTGGGAGGTGGCGCTGCATCCCGCGCGCGCTTTCGCCTTTCCCTACAGCGCCGGGCAGTTCGCCTGGCTGAATATCCGCACCAGCCCCTTCGGACCCCGGGAAAACCCCTTTTCGATCAGTTCCGCGCCCTCAACCGCGCCAGAGGTCCGCTTCCTGATCAAGGAACTGGGCGATTTCACCTGCACCATCGGTCAGATCAAACCCGGCAGCCGCGCCTATCTCGACGGTCCACATGGGCACCTGACCGTCACCGACCACGATGCCCCGGGTATCGCGCTTGTCGCGGGCGGAGTGGGCATCGCGCCGATGCTAAGCATCCTGCGCGAATTGCGCGCGCGCGGCGACCAACGCCCCACCACGCTGATCTACGGCAACCGCACCGAGGAGCAGATCGCCTGCCGCGCAGAACTCGAGGCGATGGCCCGTGACCACGGCACCCGCCTGATCCATATTCTGAGCGAGCCGCCTGAAGGATGGCAGGGGGCAACCGGAATGGTCACGCCCGACCTGCTGCGCGCCCACTTCGGGAGCCCCGAGCACCGCCAGTGGCTCTACCTGCTCTGCGGCCCGCCGCCAATGCTGGAGGCGGCGGAGGATGCGCTGATCGGCCTCGGCGTCCCGTCGCGGAACATCCTGTCGGAAAGGTTCAGCTATGACTAGATGGCTCTCCCGCCTCCCGTTGCGCAGGCGCACCGCGCTGGCCTATGCAGGCCTGAACACGGTCGGCCTGCTGGCTTTGCTGGCCTTCGCACTTCGCGGTCTAGTCTGATCCGGGCCGCGCCACGTGCTGTGGACAATCTGCATGAGAAACGTACCCACGGCGCCACAATTTGCCTTAATTAAATCCCACAATATACAGAATTAGCTTGTATTTATCGCTTGGTGCGCCAGCTCTTGCGAGCTTTCCAAAACCGAACCTGGGGGGTCAGGATTAGGGAATGGAGATGACTATGAGCCCGACCCCGGCCATGCAGCCCGCCCAGGTGCGGATGCAGCCCGCCGATGGTTTCGCCCCGATGCGCGACCTCGACTGCCCCCCCATCGACAGTGAAACGGCCGCCCTCCTGCGCTGTTGGCTGCACCCGCTGATCGCCCGCGCCTCCAGTTGGGAGGGGCTGAACCGCGCCCTCGCCCGGCACGGCTATGCGCTGGGTTTTCGCGACGGGCGGCTGTGCCTGACCTCCTGCCCGGACGGCGCCTGCATCTGTTCGATGCGCTTTCTCGGCGCCGGGCTCAGGGATCTGGTCGCGCGGCTGGGCCGCCCGGCGGTGCGCCCGCTGCCCGGCCAGGCCGGTGGCGGCGAGCTGTGCCGCCCTGCCCCCCGCCCGGTCTGAGACCCGCTACAGCCAGGTGTGAAACGACTGCCGCGCCATCGGCTCCCAATGGGCGCCGGCGCGGTGATGCGGGGCATAGATCCCGGCCACCTTCTTCACCGCCTCTTCCGGGCTGAGCTCCACACTCTCGCCGCTGCGGCGGCTGGTCAGTTCCACCACCCCGTTCTTCAGCCCGCGCGGCCCGACGGTGATCCGCCACGGCAGGCCGATCAGGTCCATGGTGGCGAACTTGCCGCCGGCGCGCTCGGTGGTATCGTCATAAAGCGGCTCCAGCCCCGCGGCCGAGAGCGCGGCGTAGATCTGGTTGCTGGCCGCATCGGTCGCGTCATCTCCTTGCTTGAGGTTGACGATCCCGCAGTGGAACGGCGTCACCCCCTCGGGCCAGATGATGCCCCTGTCGTCATGGCTGGCCTCGATGATGGCGCCCAGCAGGCGGCTCACCCCGATGCCATGGCTGCCCATGTGCACCGGCACCGGCTTGCCGTCCGGCCCCTGCACGGTGGCGCCCATCGGCTCGGAATACTTGGTCCCGAAGTAGAAGATCTGCCCAACCTCGATGCCGCGCGCGCTGCGCTGGCGGTCCTGCGGCACCTGCGCAAAGACCGCCGCGTCATGGGTTTCGTCGGTGCGGGCGTAGAGCGCGGTGAACTCCTCCATCACCGCCTGGCACTGCGCCTTGTCGTCATAGTCGATCTCGCGGTCGCCCAGGCGGATGTCGGTCACCGTGCTGTCATAGAACACCTCCGATTCGCCGGTCTCGGCCAGCACCAGGAATTCATGGGTGTTGTCGCCGCCGATCGGGCCGCTGTCGGCGCGCATCGGGATCGCCTGCAACCCCATCCGCTCATAGGTGCGCAGGTAGCTGACCAGGTGGCGATTATAGGCGTGCAGCGCGTCCTCTTTCGTCAGGTCGAAATTGTAGCCGTCCTTCATGTAGAATTCGCGCCCGCGCATCACGCCAAAGCGGGGGCGGATCTCGTCGCGGAATTTCCACTGGATGTGATAAAGGGTCAGCGGCAGATCCTTGTAGCTGCTGACATGCGACCGGAAGATATCGGTGATCAGCTCTTCGTTGGTCGGGCCGTAAAGCATGTCGCGCCCGTGCCGGTCGGACAGGCGCAGCATCTCTTCGCCGTAATCGTCGTAGCGCCCCGATTCCCGCCACAGGTCGGCCGATTGCAGCGTCGGCATCAGCATCGGGATATGGCCGGCGCGCACCTGCTCCTCGTGCACGATGCGCTCGAGGTTGCGCAGCACCTTGAACCCCAGCGGCAGCCAGGAATAGATCCCGGCGCTGGCTTGCTTGATCATTCCGGCGCGCAGCATCAGCCGGTGGCTGACGATCTGGGCCTCGGCGGGGTTTTCTTTCAGAACAGGCAGGAAGTAGCGGCTCAGGCGCATCTGTGGTCCCTTCCGGATGACGGTGTTTTGCAGGGTCTAAGCCAATCGGCGCGGGCAGGCAATCGGCAAGGCGGTCTCGCCACGCCGCCATCGCGGGCCTTGCAACACCGTTCCCGATGGGCCAAGGAAAGACAGGCACAAAAGGGGCGCGCATGGCACTTCCGGTCCGGGACCAGCTCAGATATTGGGGCATCGCCCTGGTGGCGACCGCGCTTGTGCTGTGGTTTCTCGGCGACGTGCTGCTGCCCTTCGTGCTGGGCGGGGCGATCGCCTATTTTCTCGACCCGGCCGCCGACCGGCTGGAACGCGCGGGATGTTCCCGGCCTCTGGCCACCGCGATCATCTCGGTTCTTGGCGTGTTGATCTTCGTGGTGCTGGCCCTGCTGGTCATCCCGACCCTGATCAGCCAGGCGGTCGAGCTGATCAACATCGCCCCCAAGCTGTTCCACGATCTGCAGACCTTTCTGACCGAACGGTTCCCCTCACTGGTCGAGCCGGATTCGACCCTGCGCCAGTCGCTCGACTCACTGGGCGAGACGATCCGCTCCAAGGGCGGCGAGCTGCTGAACACGATGCTGAGTTCGGCGGTCTCGATCGTCAACCTGGTCCTGGTTTTCGTCATCGCGCCGGTGGTGGCCGTCTATCTCCTGTTGGACTGGGACAACATGATCGCCGGGCTCGACGAGCTCTTGCCGCGCGATCACGCGCCGGTGATCCGCCAACTGGCCAAAGAGATCGACAAGACGCTGTCCTCCTTCGTGCGTGGCATGGGCACGGTCTGCCTGATCCTGGGCACCTATTACGCCGTGGCGCTGATGCTGATCGGGCTGCAGTTCGGCCTCGTGGTCGGTTTCGTCGCCGGCGTCCTGACCTTCATTCCCTATGTCGGGGCCCTCGTCGGCGGCGCCCTCGCCATCGGGCTGGCGCTGTTCCAGTTCTGGGGCGAATGGTGGTGGATCGTGATCGTTGCGGTGATCTTCCAGGTCGGGCAACTGGCCGAGGGCAATTACCTGACCCCGAAACTGGTGGGCAAATCAGTCGGTCTGCACCCGGTCTGGCTGATCCTTGCGCTCTCGGTCTTCGGCTCGGTCTTCGGCTTCGTCGGCATGCTGGTGGCGGTGCCGGTCGCCGCGGCCCTCGGGGTTCTGGCACGGTTCGGCATGGCCCAATACCGCGAAAGCCGCCTCTACATGGGCATCACGGACCAGGACGACGACTGACATGGCCGAACAGCTGAGCTTCGATCTGCCGGTCCGGCAGGCCCTGGGGCGCGAGGATTTCTTTGTCTCTCCCGCCAACGCGGTGGCCGTGGCGA
Source organism: Antarcticimicrobium sp. (assembly GCF_029212575.1). GTDB lineage: Bacteria > Pseudomonadota > Alphaproteobacteria > Rhodobacterales > Rhodobacteraceae > Antarcticimicrobium. Next base: position 56,819 of record NZ_JARGPK010000074.1, on the reverse strand, counting down.
TGATCGAAAGCGCGACACCCTGGCCCGGCGGCCGGCTGGTGCTGAGCGGACCGGCCGGATCGGGCAAGACGCACCTGGCGCATGTCTGGGCCGCGCGCACTGGTGCGCGGATCATCCCGGCCCGCAGCCTGCGCGAGGCCGATGTGCCGCGACTGGCCGCCGGGCCCGTCGCGGTCGAGGACGTGCCCGGGATCGCCACCGACCTCGACGCGCAAAAGGCGCTGTTCCACCTCTACAACCTGATGCTGAGCGAGCGGCGCGCGCTGCTGCTGACCGGACGGCTGGACCCGGCGCTGTGGCGGCTCAGCCTGCCCGATCTGCAAAGCCGGGTGCAGGCGGCGCAGCACGCCGCGCTCGATCCCCCGGATGACGCGCTGTTGTCGGCGGTCTTGGCCAAGCTTTTCGCCGACCGGCAACTGGCCCCGAAACCGGACGTGATCCCCTATCTGATTACCCGCATGGACCGCAGCTTTGCCGCCGCCGGGCAGATCGTCGATCGGCTCGACCGGCTCGCGCTGGCCGAGGGGCGCACCCTGACCCGCGCGCTGGCGGCCCGCCTGCTGGACCGCGCCTCGCCGGACGAGACGCCCTAGCGCCCGGCGGACCCTTGCCGCCGCGATTGACCCGCCAGACCCGATCCCGCATCCTGAACCGAACATCTGCCAAGGGACGCCATGACCCCCGACCCGAACGCCGCCCCGCAGCCCGACCCGCACGAATGGGGGCCCTTCGGCCGCCCGCTTTTCAACGATCCCAGCGCGCGGGCCCTGTCCCGGGTCGGCGTCGTCGATGTCGGCTCGAACTCGGTCCGGCTGGTGGTGTTCGACGGCGCCGCCCGCTCGCCGGCGTACTTCTACAACGAAAAGATCATGTGCGGGCTGGGCGCCGGCCAATCGGAAACCGGCCGTCTGAACCCCGAGGGCCGGGTCCGGGCGCTGGCCGCGCTGCATCGGTTCCAGCACCTCGCCGAGGGGATGGGCCTGCCGCCGCTCTCGGCGGTCGCCACCGCCGCCGTGCGCGACGCCAGGGACGGGCCGGAGTTCTGCGACGAGGTCCAGCGCGCCACCGGACTCAAGCTCTGGGTCATCGACGGCGAGGAGGAGGCCCGGCTCTCCGCCCAGGGGGTGCTGCTGGGCTGGCCCGGCTCCTACGGGCTGGTCTGCGATATCGGCGGCTCATCGATGGAACTGGCCGAGATTTCCGGCGGCCGCGTCGGCCGTCGCCTGACCTCGCCGCTGGGGCCGCTGAAACTGCGCGACATCAAGGGCGGGCGGCGCGGCCGCAAGGCGCATATCAAGACGGTGCTGGAGGATCTGAAAGAGCGCATGGGCCCGCAACGCGACCGGCTGTTCCTGGTCGGCGGCAGCTGGCGCGCCATCGCCCGGATCGACATGACGCGGCGCGGCTACCCGCTCAAGGTGCTGCACGAATACCGGATGACCGCCAAATCGGTGCGCGACACCGCGAAGTTCATCGAGACCAGCGATCTGGAGGCCCTGCGCGGCGAGGCCGGGGTCTCCTCGGCGCGGATGGCGCTGGTGCCCTACGCGATCGACGTGCTGAATCGACTGGTGCGCTGTTTCAAGCCCAAGGACATCGCCATCTCCAGCTATGGCATACGCGAGGGTCTGCTTTACGAGCAGATGCCGCAGCGGTTGCGCGACCGCGACCCTCTGATCGAGGCCTGCTATTTCGCCGAGGACAAGGATTCCCGCCTGCCCGGCTTCGGCAAGACGCTGTTCCGCTTTGTCATGCCGCTCTTCGCCAAGGCGCCGCCGGCGCAGGTGCGGCTGATCAAGGCCGCCTGCCTGCTGCACGACGTCAGCTGGCGCGCCCATCCCGACTACCGCGCCGAGGTCTGTTTCGATTATGCCACGCGGGCCAACCTGGGCGGAATGAAACACTCCGAACGGGTATTCCTCGGCCTCGCCCTGCAGCATCGCTACCGCAACAAGCGCGAAGGCGCCCGCTTCGCGCCGCTCTACGGCCTGCTGGACGAGCAGGAGCAGAAACAGGCCGAGATCCTGGGCAAGGCAATGCGCTTCGGCGCCATGCTGGTGATGAAACCCGATGCCGACATGGGCCACCTGAACTGGGTTGCGAAAAAGCGCCGTCTCGACCTGATCCTGCCGGACGACGCCCGCCCGCTCTATGGCGAGGTGGCCGAGGCGCGCCTGATGTCGCTGGCGCAAACCCTGAACGCGGCGGTCAGCGTCAAGCCGCGCGACTGAGGCCTCATATCAGATATCGGTCGGCCCGACGGGCGGGTCTTCCTTTTCCTCCGGCGCCGGGTCGTCCCCGGGCTCCGGCCGGCGGCGAATGAGGATGTCGCCATTGGGCAGCATCTCGGGCGGGTAATAGCGGGTCCAGTCCTGAACCTCGTCCATCATCTCGGCCAGCGCCGGCCCCATCTCCTGGAAAAAGCTGCGCATCGACGGCCCGGCCCGTTCGGCAAAGCCGCGCAGATCCTTGACGGCCGGCGCCATTTCCTGCCGCAGCCCCTCCATGAACAGCTGCAACCCCTGCTCCATCATCGACGGCCCGTTGTCCTCTTCCTGCGCCAGCGCGGGGGCAGCAGGGGCGACAAGGGCGAAAGTCAGGGCAAAGGCGCGGGCGTGTTTCATATTGCCAATATAGGGATCGCACGCGGCGTGCGTAAGGGTCAGATGTCGATATCCAGCGTCACAGGGAAATGGTCCGAGGCGGTCAGCAGCGCCTCGTGCAACTCCTTGAACGACCAGCAGGCCTCGTCCTCGAACGGATGCCAGATCCGCCAGGACGGACGCCGCGACATCAGATCCTGCGACACCATGATGTAATCCAGCAACGCCTGCAGGTATCTGCCCTGCTCCTGCAGGTGGAACCGGGCGGTGGTGGGCACCGAGAGGGCGCGGGTCTGGAACGCCTGCCGCGCGTGCGGGTCATACATGTCCTCGCCCAGCAGCACCTCGACCGAGGAATGGCCGAACAGATCCTCGAACTCGTCCAGCCCGGGCCCGTCGTTGAGATCGCCCAGCAGGATCACCGAGTCGCCCTCCGCCAGATGCGCCTCGATCCGGGCGCGCAGCCAGATCGCCTGCGCCAGTTGCTTGCGCCGGTTCTCGATGGCGCTGCGCAGCATCTGGTCGCGGCTGCCTCCGCCATGCGGCGCCTTCGACTTCAGATGCGCCCCGATCAGCCGCAACCGGGTGCCCGAGGCGGTCTCGGCGACCAGTTCCAGCGGCGGCTTGGAAAACACCACCAGATCCTCGGTTCCGTCATTGTCCAGATCGATCCGGAACACACCGTCAAAGCGCGGCGCATCCTTGCTGCCCTTCTTGCCGGTCTCCTCGCCCCGGGGATCGTGCCGCACGGTGATCTTGTCCGGGTCGTACAGCAGCGCGAGCTCCTGGTGGGTCTCGTTGGCGAAACCGATCACCGCCCGCCGCTGGCGCAAATCGAAGGCGCGGGCGAACCCCTCCAGCGCGGCGACGGTATCCTGCCGTCGCCCGGTGTTGGGCGCCTCCACGATCATCACCGCATCGGCCTCCAGCGCGGTAAAGACCTTGCCCAGCGCCTCGATCTGCTGGGCGCGCGTCACCCCCTCGCGCCCGGACCAGCCGTCATCGACGACAAGCTGATCCTCGTTGTCGAACAGGTTGGCGAACCATTCGACGTTATAGGTCGCCAGCCGCATCAGCCGGTGTTGCCGTGGGTGTCGCCGTTGATCTCGTCCCAGGCGCGGTTGATGTCGGCCATGCGCTTCTCGGCCAGCCGGATCGCCTCCTGCGGGACGCCGCGCGCGATCATCCGGTCGGGGTGACATTCACGCACCAGGCGGCGCCCGGCCTGGCGCACCTCGGGCAGCGGCGTGCCCGGCTCCACGCCAAGAATCGCATAGGGGTCGGGCTCCGCATCGGGGACGAACCGCGCCTTGAGCGCATGGAACTCGGCCGGTTTCAACCCGAAGATCCCGGCCACATCCTCCAGGAAATCATTCTCGCCGGGGTGAAAGAACCCGTCGGCCATGGCGATGTGGAACAACCCCTCCATCAGGTAACACAGCGCCTGGCGATCCTTGTCGAACATGCGGCGGATGCGCTGGGCGTACTCGCGGTAGCCCGCCACATCGGTGCGCGCCATGTTGAAGACCCGCGCCGCCCCCGCCTCGTCGGTTTGGGCAATCTGGAACACCTCGCGGAACGCGGTCACCTCGTCGCGCGTGACCTGCCCGTCGGCCTTGGCCATCTTGGCGCCCAGCGCGATCACCGCGATGGCAAAGGCGACGCTGCGTTCGGGCGGGGTGCGCAGCCTGTCGAACACCTGCGTCAGGCCTTCGCCCTGGCGCAGCGCGGTCAGCGCATCGGATATGCGGGTCCAGATCGACATGGGTCAGTTTACCCCGCCTGTGGGGGAGAGTCAGGTACGGCTTATTCGGGGGTCTGAAGGATTTTCTGCATCAGCACAAGGTCCAGCCAGCGCCCGGCCTTGTATCCCACCTCGGGCAGGCGCCCCACCTCGGCAAATCCCAGCGCCGCGTGAAAGGCGATGCCATCCGGATTGGCGCCACTGATGCCCGCCAGCAGCACATGCACGCCGTTTTCCGCCGCCACCTCGGCCAGCCGCGCCATCAACGCCCGGCCCATCCCCCGCCCGCGCGCCTGCGGGGCAAGCTGGATGCTGTGCTCGGCGCTGCGGGCATAGCCGGGACCGGCGCGGAACCCACCATAGCTGGCAAAGCCCAGGACCCGCCCATCGACCTCGCCCACAAGGTAGGCCGGACCGCGCGCGGCGATCTCGGCGGCAACGCCCTCGGGCGTCTTCTGCTCGGTGGTGAAGGTGATCAGCGTATCGCGGATGATCGGGTTGGCGATGGCACAGATCGCCCCGGCATCCGCCGCCCGCGCCTGACGCAGCCTCACCGCAGCACCCGCGCCCCGTGCGGCGTGTCGAACTCGGCGCTGAGCGCCGGCGCGCCCGGTTCGAACTCTACGCGGGGATCGGCCAGATGCGGCGCCAGCAGGTCGCGCAGCGCCACCGCCTCCGGGTGCGCCACCACCAACCGGCGCAGCCTGCAGCCCGAGGGCGGCAGCATCCCCGCCGGGTGAAGATCGCATTGCCACTGGATCAGCGGCGGAAACAGGTTGTCATAGGGCAGCTTGCCATCCGCCGGCACCGCCATGCGCCAGCGCAGATCGCCCCGGCTCAGCGCCACCGGCGCGCCGGCCTGCACCGGCAATGCGGCCAGCAGTGCGTCGAGATCATCGCAGCGGCAGATCCAGTTGGTCAGCCGCGCGGGTCCTGCGAAACTGTCCAGGTCGAACCAGCGCGGCCGATCGGGCGCGGGGCGGGTCGGATCGGCGGCAATCGCCTCGAGATAGAGCCCGTCCGCCAGCCCCAGCAGCCGATTATGGGTGATGAAGACATCATGCTGCCCGCCCAGCCCCATCGGCACGCCCAGCGCCGCCTCGACCGCCGCCGTGGCCTCTTCCAGCGTCTCGCCCGAGACCGCGATGTGATCCAGCTCCATGCCCGCCTCCGCCATTGTCGCGGCCAACCCTAGGCGGCGTCCCGGGGCCGGGCAAGCCCCGGCGCCGGATCGTACGAAATGGCCCTTAAACCGCCCAATACACCAGCGCCCAGACCCCGGCCAGCACGGTCGGATAGAAGGTGCCGGCAAAGCCAAGGCCGCGCAGAGGCGGCGACAGGCGATAGCCGATCCAGAACACAAGCCGCATCAGCGCAAACGACAGGCCCAGCGCGATCGCCACCGCGCCGCCCAGCGTCAGCGCCGCGAACGGCCAGACCGCCAGCGCCAGCGCCAGTTGCTCCAACGTGTTGCCCAGCACCTTTTGGTCGACCCAGGCGGGCGAGCCCGGCACCGGATCGGCGCCGTCGATCAGATCGTCGTCGAAGAACCGCCGCGCCGCCAGCCGCCCGATCATCGCCGCCAGCACCAGCCCCGGCGGCAGAAAGGCCCCCGGAAGCGCCGCCGCGGCGGGCAGGTAGGGCAGGCCCAGCTGCGACGGCGCAAACACCACCGCCAGCGCCCAGAGGGCGCCGGCGGCCATGCCGATCAGGATCATCCGGCGCCGGGGTGTCACCCCCGCGCCTCGCGGATCAGGCGCAGGATATCCTGCGCCGCGTGCGGAATATTGGTGCCGGGACCAAAGATCGCGCTGACCCCGTTGTCATAGAGGAACTGGTAGTCCTGCTGCGGAATAACACCGCCGCAGATCACGATGATATCCCCCGCGCCCTGATCCTTGAGCACCTGAACCAGCTGCGGCGCCAGCGTCTTGTGCCCCGCCGCCTGGGACGAGATGCCGATCACATGCACGTCGTTGTCGATGGCGTCCTGCGCCGCCTCGTCCGGGGTCTGGAACAGCGGCCCCACGTCCACGTCGAAGCCGATATCGGCAAAGGCGGTGGCGATCACCTTGGCGCCGCGGTCGTGGCCGTCCTGGCCCATCTTGACCACCAGCATGCGCGGACGCCGCCCCTCTTCCTCGGCGAATTGCTCGACCGATTTCTGGATCGCGGCAAAGCCTTCGTCGCCCTCGTAGGCGGCGCCGTAGACACCCGCCAGGGTCTTGACCTCGGCGCGGTGACGGCCGAATTCCTTTTCCATTGCCATGCTGATTTCCCCAACAGTTGCGCGGGCGCGCGCGGCCTCGACCGCCGCCTCCAGCAGATTACCCCCCTCTGTCGCGCGCCGGGTCAGTTCGGCCAGCGCCGCGTTACAGGCGGCGTCGTCACGGCTCGCGCGAATCTTTTCCAGCCGGGCGATCTGGCTTTCGCGCACCGCGACGTTGTCGACGTCGAGGATGTCGATCGGATCCTCCTTGTCCTTGCGGTACTTGTTGACGCCGACGATCACCTCCTGGCCGCGGTCGATCATCGCCTGGCGACGGGCGGCCGATTCCTCGATGCGCAGCTTGGGCATCCCCGAGGCAACCGCCTTGGTCATGCCGCCCATGCCATCGACCTCCTCGATCAGCTTCCACGCCTCCTCGGCCAGTTGCGCGGTCAGGCTTTCGACGTAATAGGAGCCCGCCAGCGGATCGACCACATTGGTGATCCCGGTCTCTTCCTGCAGGATCAGCTGGGTGTTGCGTGCGATCCGGGCCGAGAAATCGGTCGGCAGCGCGATCGCCTCGTCCAACGCGTTGGTGTGCAGCGACTGGGTGCCGCCCAGAACCGCGCTCATCGCCTCGTAAGCGGTGCGGATCACGTTGTTGTAGGGGTCCTGCTCCTGCAGCGACACGCCCGAGGTCTGGCAATGGGTGCGCAACATCTTGGAGCGGTCGTTCTTGGCCCCGAATTCGGTCATGATGCGATGCCAGAGCAGCCGCGCGGCGCGCAGCTTGGCCGCCTCCATGAAGAAGTTCATGCCGATGGCGAAAAAGAACGACAGCCGCCCGGCGAACTTGTCCACGTCCATCCCCGCCTCGATCGCGGCCCTCACGTATTCCTTGCCGTCGGCCAGCGTATAGGCCAGCTCCTGCACCAGGTTCGCGCCGGCCTCCTGCATGTGATAGCCGGAGATCGAGATCGAGTTGAATTTCGGCATCTCGTTCGAGGTGTATTCGATGATGTCCGAGATGATCTTCATCGAGGGTTCGGGCGGATAGATATAGGTGTTGCGGACCATGAACTCCTTGAGAATGTCGTTCTGGATGGTCCCCGCGAGCAGCGATTTGTCGTGGCCCTGTTCCTCGCCCGTCACGATGAAGCTGGCCAGGATCGGGATCACCGCGCCGTTCATCGTCATCGAGACCGACACCTTGTCCAGCGGGATGCCGTCGAACAGGATCTTCATGTCCTCGACGCTGTCGATGGCCACGCCCGCCTTGCCGACATCGCCCACCACGCGCGGATGATCGCTGTCATAGCCGCGGTGGGTGGCCAGGTCGAAGGCGACCGAGACGCCCTGCTGACCAGCGGCCAGGTTGCGGCGGTAAAAGGCGTTGGATTCCTCCGCCGTGGAAAACCCGGCGTATTGCCGGATGGTCCAGGGGCGCCCGGCGTACATCGTCGCCTTGACGCCACGGGTGAAAGGGGCAAAGCCCGGCAGCGTGCCCATGTGGGGCAGATCGCCGGTGTCCTCTTCGGAATAGAGTGGCTTGACCTTGATGCCTTCCAGCGTGGTCCAGTCCAGCTCTTCCAACGGGCGGCCGCGCAGCTCTTTCTCAGCCAGTGCCCGCCAGTCGTCGGTCTTGTTGCTCATCGCGTCTTCCTCTTGTCAGGTCGGATTGCGGCGGGGCGGAGCCCGCCTGTGTCTTGTCCGGGTCGCGGGCCAGCCGGGCGAGGCCATTCGCCCCGCCCGCCAGCCACATGATGTCGTCTGAATAGGCCTCTCGCAGGGCCTCGCCCTGCGCCTCGGAGAACGGCTGCCAGCGGCCGGATCCCTCCGGCAGCGCCACCGCCTCGCGCCCTAGCCAGGCCCGCAGTTCGGGCAGGCGGGGCGTGGCGTTGATCCGGCACCGGGTGTGCTGCGCCGGGACGGAAAAGGGCACCATCTGTTGCAGCTGCGCCTCGGGACTGCCGCCGAAGCTCTCGAAGGGCAGCACGGTCACCTGCGCTCCGGGCATGGCGCAGGCCACCGCCTCCACCACCTCGCGCCAGCCGGACCGACCCTGCGCCAGATGCGCAAGCCCCTGCCCCGCCGGCAGCCCCAGCCCGCGCGTGATCCCCTGCGCCAGCGCCGAGGCCCAATAGGCGTCGAGCACCCGGATGTTCAGCACCACCCGCAACGGGTAGCCGTCGAACGCCCGCGCCAGCCGCGCGATCCGCTCGCCCACCCCGCAGTAAAGCCTGCCCAGCCGCAGGTTGGCGCGCACAGTCCCCATGATGTCCGGATCGGTCACGATCAGGTGCCGCGTTCCCTCGCCGGACTGCCTGGCGAGAGTCAGGCCGATGCGGCCAATGGCACGCTCCACCGCCCCGGATGGCGGCGGCGCCCCCCCTGCCAGGAGCCCCGCGAACAGGGCACTTCGGGTCCGCCGCGGTCCCCAGACCGCGCAGCCCGCCGCAGACAGCGCCGCGTGGTTGCGGGAAAGGTAATCCTGAAAGGTGGAAGTGGCGCACAGATGCGCGCCGATATGCAATACAACGTCCATCGCCGTGCCGGTCCTTTGTCTCCGGGCCGCGCCAGCCGGCGGCCCCTCGGGTCACGGACCGATCATCGCCCCCACCCCTGACAAAGCGATTAACACCGCAGTTTTTGGCCTCTTGCGGGAAATCGCCATTCGCTTTCCTGCCGGGTCCACCTATATTCGACCAGACAGGAGACCGCATGACCCCACGTATCTTAGCCATTGTTCTGTCAGCCCTCTTGCCGGTTTCCGTCTGGGCGGCTGACGGCACGGCAACGGCGGAAGCCGCATTGATCCACCCCGCCGGCGACACCGAGTTGAGCACCTTCTTGTGGATTAACCGGCCGATCATCGTGTTTGCCGACACTCCGGCCGACCCGCGGTTCCAGGAACAGCTCGACAAGCTGACCTCCGAGGCCGAGCGCCTGAGAGACCGCGACGTGGTGGTGCTCACCGATACCGATCCCTCGGCCCGAAACCCGGCGCGCCAGCAGTTGCACCCGCGCGGGTTCCAGTTCGTGCTGATCGACAAGGACGGCTCGGTCATGCTGCGCAAACCGTTCCCGTACAGCGTGCGCGAGATCACCCGCACCATCGACAAGACGCCGATGCGCCTGCGCGAGGTCGAGGAACGGCGCGAGTCGCAATAGCGGTTCCCCATCCGGGGCTGGTCGACCAATTCGATCTGGGTCTGCGCCGTCACCGTTTTCACGCCTCCGCCTGGTCCGGCCTTACTCGAATTCCATGATCACGTCGTCCACGGCGAGGCTGTCGCCGGCCCCGGCGTTGATCTTGGAGACAACGCCGCTGCGCTCGGCCCGCAGGATGTTCTCCATCTTCATCGCTTCCACCGTGCAAAGCGGCTGCCCCTCCTGCACCTCCTCGCCGACCTCGACGTTGACCTTCACGATCAGGCCGGGCATCGGGCACAGCAGAAGTTTCGAGGTGTCGGGCGGCATCTTTTCAGGCATCAGCGCAGCCAGTTCGGCCTGGCGCGGGTTGCGCACATGCACCTTGAGGTCGGCGCCCCGGCTGCGGATGCGGAAACCCTGGGTGATCTTGCCCACCTTGAGCACAAGTGTATCGCCATCGACATCGATCTCGGCGAGTTGATCGCCCGGGGTCCAGTTGCTGGCCACCCGGTGGCTGCTGCCATCCTCGAATTTCACCGTTGATCCCTGATGATCGGCGACCACCGTCAACGGATAGGACCGACCTTGGAGGGCCACGACCCAGTCTTCGCCGACGTGGCGTTCGTGGTTGTCCATCCGCCCCGACACCCGGCTGCGCCGGATCTCGGCGACCCGGTGCATCGCGGCCGCGCTGGCGGCGATCTGGCGCAGCGCAAGCTCCGGCAGTTCGACGCCCTCGAAGCCGTCGGGATATTCCTCGGCGATAAAGGCGGTGGTCATGTCACCGGAGACGAACTTCGGGTGATCCATCACCGCGCTGAGGAACGGCAGGTTATGGCCGATACCTTCGACCTCGAACCGGTCCAGCGCATCGCGCATCGCCTCGATCGCCTGCGCCCGGGTCGGCGCCCAGGTACAAAGCTTGGCGATCATCGGGTCGTAATACATGCTGATCTCGCCGCCCTCATAGACGCCGGTATCATTGCGCACAGCGGTCTCGCCCGCGGCGGCCTCGCCCTGCCATTTGCCGTTGGTCAGCAGCGGGCCGGCGGCCATCTCGACCGGCGGGCGATAGCGGGTGAGCCGCCCGATCGAGGGCAGGAAATTGCGATAGGGATCCTCGGCATAGAGCCGGTTCTCGATCGCCCAGCCGGTCAGCTTCAAATCGTCCTGGGTGAACGACAGTTTTTCACCAGCGGCGACGCGGATCATCTGCTCCACCAGGTCGACGCCGGTGATCATCTCGGTCACCGGGTGCTCCAACTGAAGCCGGGTGTTCATTTCGAGAAAATAGAAGTTCTTGTCGCCATCGACGATGAATTCCACCGTGCCGGCGCTGGCGTAATCCACCGCCTGCGCCAGGGCCACGGCCTGTTCGCCCATCGCGCGGCGTGTCGCCTCGTCGAGAAACGGGCTCGGGGCCTCTTCGACCACCTTCTGGTTGCGGCGCTGGATCGAACATTCCCGCTCGCCCAGATAGACACCGTTGCCATGGCTGTCGCAAAGCACCTGGATCTCGATATGGCGCGGCTGGGTCACGAATTTCTCGATGAAGATGCGGTCATCGCCAAAGCTGTTGGCCGCCTCGTTCTTGGAGCTTTGGAAGCCTTCGCGCGCCTCTTCGTCGGTCCAGGCGACGCGCATGCCCTTGCCGCCACCGCCGGCTGAGGCCTTGATCATCACCGGATAGCCGATCTCGCCCGAGATTTTCACCGCCTCGTCGGCATCCGCGATCAATCCCATATAGCCGGGCACGGTCGAGACGCCGGCCTCCTGCGCGATCTTCTTCGAGGTGATCTTGTCGCCCATCGCCTCGATCGCCTTGACCGGGGGGCCGACGAAGGCCACGCCCTCGGCCTCCAGCGCCTGGGCGAATTTCGGGTTCTCGGACAGGAAGCCATAGCCGGGGTGCACCGCCTTGGCGCCGGTCGCCCGGATCGCCTCCATGATCTTGTCGATCACGATATAGGATTGGTTGGCCGGCGGCGGGCCGATGTGCACCGCCTCATCTGCCATCTCCACGTGCAGCGCGTGCTTGTCGGCGTCGGAATAGACCGCGACCGTGCCGATCCCCATCTTGCGGGCGGTCTTGATTACGCGGCAGGCAATTTCGCCCCGGTTGGCGATCAGGATCTTGTTGAACATGTCTTGTCCTTCGTTCTTGGGTGTCTGGCACGCGAAACGCCGGGCCGGGCGCTGTGGCCCGGTCCGATGTTCGGTTGGATTCGGATCGGCCCGCAAAGGGGCCGGGATGGGATCGGATGCAGGCGCAGGCGCAGGCCCGGCTCAGCAGTCCTCGGGGTGCTCCTGGCAATACAGCAGGTTGGCCGCGGCCCCCGCCGCCGCCCCGACACCGCGGTTGGTGTCGAGCGCGGCCGCCCCGAGATACCCCGCACCCGCGCCGTAAAGAACCTGTTCGACCGGGTCGTCGCCGCAGGCCGCAAGACCCACGCAAGCCGCCAGTGCCAGGAAAATCCGTTCCGCCCGCATGTCACCGCTCCTTCTCGTTGCGCGACCAGGTTCGCGCCCAGGTTCGCGCCGTGTTGCCGCCGATCAAAATCGTCAGACCCGGGCGCGGGCAAGCGCAAATTCGCCGCAGGGGCGCCTTTGGCGAAACGCCGCCGATGGGAGAGCGTATTGTTTTCAAAAAAGAAAACGGGCAGGCCGGCGCCATGCGCCTGCACCTGCCCGGAACAGGAAGGGGAACGGACAATTTGGTCCGCGACACCCTGGTGAACAGGTCCACAGGGCGCCGTGTTCAGGCTGCCGCAGGTCCGGCCCCAGGCCAAGCCCGCGCCGGCGCGGGCCCCGGTTTGGGCCGGATTTCGCCGGTTCCGGGCCGGTACGCGCAAGACCCCGCCGATGCTCATTCGAACACCTCGGGAAAACCGGCTCGCGCGGCGGCGATGTCGATCAGCAGCAGCGCCTCGTAACTCTCGGGATCAAAGGGGTCCTCCGCCGGGATCACCTCGCGCCCGAACAGCCAACTCAGCCGGCCGGCATCGAGGTTGCCGCGCTCGAACGGCGCATCGCCGAAATGCTCCCACAACGCCCGCAGAAACCCGGCGTCGGCACGCTTGTCGGCCGGGCGGCGATCGCCGAAACGCTCGCGCCGGATCAGCCTGGTCACGCCCTTGGGGTTGGGGCGACGGATGATGAACTGGAAATCGGTGCCGGGAAGGCGGCCTGGAAAACCGCGGTGCTTCATCATCACCGCATCCCCCGGTCCGGGCGCGGCGCGGCAGGCGGGACCGGCCAGACGGCCAGTCCCGCGCGCGTCTTACTTGTACTTGCCGGTAAAGGCCGGCTCGACCGAGATCGGCTCCGGCTCGACAACGACATACTCTTCTTTCGGCGAGTTGTCGCAAGCCGCCACGGTGGCGACGAAGCCAACCATGGCAAGGAATTTGATGCTCTTCGACATCTGTTTCTCCTGATTAACGTACTGAAACCAACAGGGCGCACGCGCCCTGCCTGCCTCAACCTCGAGGTTTCAGCCGCGGGTTCGCGGCCGGCCCCGAGCATAGACGAAAATCGGGCGAAAATATATCCACAGCCCGTCAACAGCGCGGCATGTGGCGGCAAAGCCTCAACTACGCCTGTGGATGAGCTTTTTCCCGCAAGATGTTGTAGCATAATCAAAACCCATCCCATATGCAGGCCCCGTCCTCGGGGCGGTACTGCTCGAACAACTGGGTTGTATCGGGGGCGGCCTGGCCAAAGGGCACCGGGCGTTCCGCCAGCGAGATCACGATCCGCGCCGCCTCGATCCCCTGATCGTCAAGGTAGGGCAGCGCGAATTGCGCGCACAGATGGTCCATGTCCGCGCCGGCAGCCGCGCGCGCGCCTGCCTCTCCAATACGCGGCGCGACAAAGCGGAACCGGACCCAGCGCGCGCCCGGCGCGTCGTCGATCAGCACCTCGTGCAGGGTCACCTCCTGGCCGGAGGGCACCTCGACCCGCTGCGCCGCGGCCTGCGCGTTGGTGCAGGTGGCCCCCAGGCCGACCAGCACCGCCAGCGCAATGCCGCAGCCCCGGCTCCGCCGCAGACGACGGGCTCCTCCCTCCGGGGCTGCGTGCGCGGCAGGACGGGCCCGCCGCGCTGTCTCATATGTGCGCGGCGCGATCATGGGCGCGCGCCGCCCGGTCTGTCAAACCCTGCGTTGCGCCGGCCGGCATGGCGCAGCCATCGCTGCCGGTTCGCGGGGGCCTCCAGCACCTCGGCAATGCGCGCCCCTGTCTCCGGCGGAACCGGCGCCCTCGCCCGCCCGCCGGCCCGAACCGCCAGCCCGCCGTCGCGGGCCTCCAGCCGGACCACCGGGGAAAATCCGCGCATCCGGCGCAGCACGCGCCACATGTCCTGCCGGATCTGATGCGCCAGCCGCAGCGGATCGGCCTGGGGCAGCCAGGTCTCGGCGCAGATGTCGAACCGCGCCGGAAGCTCACGCGCCAGCGTCACCGAGGCCCCCTCGCGCAGGATATGCCAGCGCGCCCGGCTCATTCCGGCGCCGCCTCGTCGCGGGTGGCAAACTCGGCCGGAGAGATGATCTCGATCAGTTCCATGTCGTCCGAATGGCGGCCTTCGCGGTGCCGGATCCCCGGCGGCTGCAACACACAGGAACCCTCGTGCAGGATCTGCTCGCCCTGCCCCTCGTATTCGAACACCACCCAGCCCCGGGTCACATGGGCCATCTGGAACTCCAGCTCGTGGTTGTGCCAGGCGTCGGGGCTTTCCATTCCCGGCACCGCGCGGATCACATGGGCGCCGAACTTGCCCTTGGTGGCGTCCCTGATCCCGGGGTCGCGGTACTCGAAGAACGCCCGCAGCCCCGCGCCCACGAACTTGCCGTCGTCGGCGTGGGAGATGGTGAAGGCCTGGTTTTTCCAAAGCTGGGTCATGGGGACGGTCCCGGGTCTGCAAGGCCCCGCCGGGGGCCATGTCGGCGCCTCCGGCGGGAGTATTTATCGGCCAGAAAAAGACCGGATCACAGCGGAATGTTGTCGTGCTTTTTCCACGGGTTGGTCAGCTGCTTGTTGCGCAGGGACGCAAAGGCGCGGGCCACCCGCTTGCGGGTCGAGCGGGGCTGGATCACCTCGTCGATAAAGCCCTTCTCGGCCGCCACGAAGGGGTTGGCGAAGCGGTCCTCGTAATCCTTGGTGCGCTGCGCGATCTTTTCCGGGTCGCCCAGTTCCGAGCGATAGAGGATCTCGGTCGCGCCCTTGGCGCCCATCACCGCGATCTCGGCGGTGGGCCAGGCATAGTTGAAATCGCCGCGGATATGCTTGGAGCTCATCACGTCATAGGCGCCGCCATAGGCCTTGCGGGTGATCACCGTGACCTTGGGCACCGTCGCCTCGCCATAGGCGAACAGCAGCTTGGCCCCATGCTTGATCACGCCGCCATATTCCTGGGTGGTGCCGGGCAGGAAGCCGGGCACATCGACAAAGGTCAGGATCGGGATTTCGAAGCAGTCGCAGAACCGCACGAAGCGGGCCGCCTTGCGGCTGCTGTCGATGTCGAGGCAACCGGCCAGAACCATCGGCTGGTTCGCCACCACGCCCACGGTCTGCCCCTCCAGCCGGACAAAGCCGGTGATGATGTTCTTGGCGAAATCTTCCTGGATTTCATAGAAATCGCCCTCGTCCGCGACTTTCAGGATCAACTCCTTCATGTCGTAGGGGGTGTTGGGATTCTCCGGGATCAGGGTGTCGAGACTGGCCTCGATTCGGCCCGGTTCGTCGAAGAAGGGGCGCACCGGCGGTTTTTCGCGGTTGTTCAGCGGCAGGAAATCCACCAGTCGGCGCACCTCGGCCATCGCCTCCACGTCGTTTTCAAAGGCTCCGTCGGCGACCGAGCTCTTGCGGGTATGGGTCGAGGCGCCGCCAAGCTCCTCGGCGGTGACCTGTTCGTTGGTCACGGTCTTGACCACGTCGGGGCCGGTCACGAACATGTAGGAGGTGTCCTTGACCATGAAGATGAAGTCGGTCATCGCCGGGGAATAGACCGCGCCGCCGGCGCAGGGGCCCATGATGACGGAAATCTGCGGCACCACGCCCGAGGCCATGATGTTACGCTGGAACACGTCGGCATAACCGGCGAGCGACGCGACGCCCTCCTGGATGCGGGCGCCGCCGGAATCGTTGATGCCGATCACTGGCGCGCCGTTCTGCACGGCCATGTCCATGATCTTGCAGATCTTTTGTGCGTGCGTCTCGCTGAGCGAGCCACCGAAGACGGTGAAATCCTGGCTGAACACATAGACCATGCGGCCGTTGATCGTGCCCCAGCCGGTCACCACCCCGTCGCCATAGGGGCGTTGCTCCTGCATGTCGAAATCGGTGCAGCGATGGGCGACAAAGGTGTCGAACTCCTCGAAGCTGCCCTCGTCCAGCAGCAGGTCGATCCGTTCGCGCGCGGTCAGCTTGCCGCGTCCGTGCTGCGCGTCGATCCGCTTCTGACCGCCCCCCAAACGGGCGGCTTCGCGGCGGTCTTCCAGCTCGGAAAGGATGTCCTTCATGATGCATGTCCCCTGTGAGATTTCGGCGGACCATACCGGCCCCGCCGCGCCAACCAAAGCGAAATTCGGCAAATTTGCAAACCATGGAAAACGTACAGCTGCATATTTGAAAATCTGCAAATTTCTCCGGAGGCGCGGTTCGCCTTCTTTGTGCGGCCCGATTTTGCTACCCTTGAACGAGTTGCCCCTTTTTCAGCTCGAGGCCCAAAATGGTTTCCAAACCCGACATTCTTTCCGCGCTGCAGTTTTCCCTGCTCAACTCATCGGATCCGCTCAACCTCACAAGCGATCCGCGCCGGACGATCACCTACCAGTATGCCGGCACCAGCGAACCCGAGGATCTGCCGACCAGCAGCACCTACACCGAATGGACCGCCTTCTCGGCGGGCGAAAAGACCGCCTTCGAGGCGGCGCTGGCCCATATCGAATCCTTCCTCAATGTCGAATTCGTGGAGGTCACCGGCAGCGACGACCCGGATCTGAACGTGGGCAAGGTCTACCTGCCCGGAACGACGGCCGGCTATGGCGGCTACAGCGCCTCCTATTCCGGCAGCACGATCACGCGCTACGATGGCTATGTCGTCTACGACAACACCATCGACCTGACCGGCAGCCCGGATCTGATCCTGCACGAACTGGGCCATTCGCTCGGGCTGAAACACCCGTTCTCCGCCCCGACGCTGCCCGCCGCCTTCGAGAACAACAAATACTCGATCATGTCCTACAGCGAAAACCCCGACAACGGGCTAGACGCCGACGCGATGATGCTGTTCGACGTCTTCGCGCTTCAGGACATCTGGGGCGAGGTCGGATACAACGCGGGCAACACCACCTACAGCGCGCCGCGCACCGACACCGTGGACCCGATCTGGGATACCGGCGGGCGCGACACGCTGAACGCCTCGTCGCGCAGCAGCGACGTGACGCTGAACCTCAAGGCCGGGAAATTCTCCAGCTTCGACGCCACCGATGACGTGGTGATCACCTATGGCACGGTGATCGAGAACGCGACCGGCGGCTCCGGCAACGACAGGCTGATCGGCAACGGCGCCAGGAACACCCTGAAGGGCGGCGGCGGCAACGACACGATCAAGGCCGGCGGCGGGAATGACAAGCTCAAGGGTCAGGCCGGCGACGACACGTTGAAGGGCGACAAGGGCAACGACAAGCTGTTGGGCGGCTCCGGCGACGACACCCTCAAAGGCGGCGGTCAGAACGATACCCTCAAGGGACAGGGCGGCGACGACACGCTGTTCGGACAGAACGGCGCCGACAAGTTCGTTTTCGCCAAGGGCGATGGCAACGACACCATTGCCGACTTCCAGAACAACAAGGATTCCATCCAGTTCAACAAGCTGGGCGATGTCGATGCGGTCCTCACGGCGGCCACGCAGGTGGGCGACGATGTGCTCTTCGATTTCGGTGGCAGCGGTACTCTGACTGTTCTAGGCACGACCATAGGCGCATTGAGCGATGACATAATCGCCTGACGCAGAACCAGAGACGATCGGCAACGGCACTTCATGGTGAACAGACAGGATCCTGCCGGACAGGACACGCGCAGGGTTTGGTCCCGCACGCCCCCGCATATCGGCACTCTGATCCTGTTGTCGGGCCTGTCGGCACTGGGCATGAACATCTTTCTGCCCAGCCTGCCGGGCATGACCGCCTATTTCGATACCGATTACCGGCTGATGCAGCTTTCGGTGGCGCTCTATCTCGGCGTGAACGCGGTGGTCCAGCTGGTAATCGGCCCGATTGCCGACAACATCGGGCGCCGCCCGGTGATCCTGTGGGGGCTGGCGCTGTTCCTGGTCGCCACCCTGGGGTGCCTGTTGGCGCCCAGCGCCGAGGTGTTCCTGCTGTTCCGCATGTGCCAAGCGGTGGTGGTGGCCGGCATGGTGCTGGGCCGCGCGGCGGTGCGCGACATCTACCCGGAGGACAAGGCGGCCAGCATGATCGGCTATGTCACCATGGGCATGGCCATCGTGCCGATGATGGGTCCGGTCGCCGGCGGATTTCTGGACCAGATCTTTGGCTGGAAGGCGAATTTCTGGCTGCTGATCCTGCTCGGGGCGCTGACCCTGGGTCTGACCTATGTCGATTTCGGCGAAACCGGCCGCAAGAGCGGCAAGACCCTGATCGCTCAGTTCCGCGAATACCCCGAACTGCTGCGCTCGCCGCGGTTCTGGGGCTATACCCTGGCCGCCGCCTTCTCCTCGGGCTGTTTCTTTGCCTATCTGGGCGGCGCGCCCTTTGTCGGTACCGAGGTCTATGGCCTCGACGCGGGAAAGCTGGGCATCTATTTCGGCGCCCCGGCGCTGGGTTACCTGGTCGGCAATTTCTTCTCCGGCCGCTACTCGGCGCGGGTCGGGATCAACCGCATGGTGCTCTGGGGTTGCCTGATCTGCACCGCCGGGATCGCGGTCTCGATCCTCGTGATGGCCGCCGGCGCCGGCTCGGTCGAGACCTTTTTCGGCTTCATGACCTTCGTCGGCCTCGGCAACGGCATGGCCCTGCCCAACGCCACCGCCGGTTCGCTCTCGGTGCGCCCGCACCTGGCCGCCACCGCCTCGGGGCTGAGCGGCGCGACCATGCTGGGTGGCGGCGCCGGGCTCAGCGCGCTGGCCGGTGCCCTGCTGACCCCGGCCTCGGGCGCCTGGCCGCTGTTGTTCATCATGCTGGTCGTCTCGACGTTGGCAATCCTCGCCATCCTGCTGGTGATCCTGCGCGAACGACAGCTGGGTCTCTAGCGGTACGACGGGGCTTGCCCCAAAGGGTTTGCAAACCTAATCTGCGCCAAAAGCGAACCTGCAAAGACATTCCGACAAAGGCACCCGATGGCGACGCAGAAACTCTATGCCGGGGCGAAACTGCGCGAGATGCGCACGCGGCTCGGCCTGACGCAAAAGGATTTCGCCGCCAAGCTCGGTGTCTCCCTGCCCTATCTGAACCAGATGGAGAACAACAACCGCCCGGTCAGCACCACCGTGGTGCTGGCGCTGGCGCAGGAGTTCGGCATGGACGTGACCGAGCTTTCGACCGGCGACAGCGAACGCCTTGTCAGCGACATGCGCGAGGCGCTGGCCGACCCGGTCTTTGCCGACGCCGCGCCGCCGCTGGCCGATCTGCGGCTGGCCGCCTCCAACGCGCCGACACTGGCGCGCGCCTTTCTCGCCCTGCACCGTAGCTACCGCCAGACGCACGAGCGGCTGGCCTCGCTGGACGAGGCGCTGGGGCGCGAGGATGCCCGCCTTGAGGCCAGCCCCTGGGAAGAGGTGCGCGACTTCTTCCACTATTGCGACAACTACATCGACGCGGTGGACCGGGCGGCGGAGACTTTCGCCGCGCGCGCCGCCGGACCGGGCCGGATGGCCGAGACCGCGCAATCGGTACTGGAGGGGATGGGCATCGCCATCGAACTGGCCGACATCGCCTCGTTGCGGGAGTTCGACGCAAAATCAGGCCTCTTGCGCCTGTCGACCCGCGCCAGCCCGGAAACCCGGCTGTTCCAGATGCTGTTACAAGTGGCGCTGCTGCGGCAGGACAAGCTGTTGGAGGCAACACTGGATTTCGCCCGCTTCCGCAGCGACGAGGCTCGCGCCATCGCCAAGATCGGGCTGGCCAATTACTTCGCCGGGGCGGCGCTGTTGCCCTATGGCCCGTTTCTCGAGGCCGCCCAGACCCATCGCCACGATCTCGAGGTGCTCGGCGCGCGCTTCGGCGCCTCGATCGAGCAGGTGGCGCACCGGCTCTCGACCCTGCAACGGCCCGGCGCCAAGGGCATCCCGTTCTTCTTTGCCCGCGTCGACCAGGCCGGCACCATCACCAAACGGCACAGCGCCACGCGGTTGCAATTCGCCCGGTTCGGCGGCGCCTGCCCGCTGTGGAACGTGCACCGTGCGTTCGAGACCCCGGGCCGGTTCCTGCGGCAACTGGCCGAGACCCCGGACGGGGTCCGTTACATCAATCTGGCGCGCGACGTATCGAAACCCGGCGGCAGCTTCGGCGCGCCGGTGCGCCGCTATGCCATCGCGCTGGGCTGCGAGGTGCGCCACGCGCCCGCGCTGGTCTATGCCGACACGCTGGACGTGACCAACGCCGAGGCCTTCGAGCCGATCGGCATCTCCTGCCGGATCTGCGAACGCAAGACCTGCCACCAGCGCTCGGTCCCGCCGCTGGAGCGGCGGCTGAGCATCGACGCCAACCGGCGCGGCGTGCTGCCCTACGAGGTGAACTGAGCGGGCGCGCCTTCTCTGCCTACTTCTTGCCCACGTTGCCGCCGGGGGTCACGATCGCACCCCGGTCGACCAGGTTCCAGTCCATCCCGGCATTGCGATAGATGCGCTTGTCCAGCCGGGTGTAGTCGGCGACATCATGCGCCAACCGCTGGCCCACCACGATGCAGCGCAGAACCTCGTCGCCGGTATTGGTGATCGAATGCGCCAGCCCGCCCTTGCGGTAGCCGAGGAAATCGCCGGCTTCGATCTCAACCGCCTCCTCGCCGTGATAGGCCGTGGCCCGCCCGGCCAGCACATAGACGCATTCATCCTCGTAGAAATGCACGTGATGCTCAGTGGTGCCCTGTCCGGGGCCCACCTCGATGATGTGAAACCCCAACCCGGTCAGCCCGGTCGCATCGCCCAGCGATTTGTTGATCCGCCTGGCGTTCGGGTTGAGGAAATGGGTCTTGTCCACCCCCTCCATCGCCTCGATGTCCGCGCGTTTGATCAGATAGGTATCGTCGCCCATGGTCCGCCCCTTTCGCGTGAAGAATTCCGCGATCAGCCTAGCCGATGGCGCCGCGCGCGGACAGGATCGAAACCCGCACCCCGCCAACAAAAAAGGGGCGCCCGCAGCGCCCCCTTCAATCCAGTCGGATCAACCATCTTATGCCTTGGACAGGATCGCCCAGATCTCGTCCTTCAGCGCGGCGCGCTTCTTGCGCATCTCGACCTCGGCCAGTTCCTCGACCGGCTCCACGTTGGTCTCGGCGCGGTGCACGGCGCGGTTGATCTCGTGGTACTCATCGGCCAGCTTGGCGAAATGCGGGTTATTCTGCTTCAGTTCGCTGATCTGCGCGGCCTGTTCGGGGAATTCCTCGGCCAGTTCGTGGGGGGTATGGGTCATCTGTTCGCTCCTTGACACTTGCGTTGCACGCCAACCTAGGGCGCAGCCATACCCGGCACATTGACCCGGATCAATCGGTTGCTGTCAGGGCGGCTTTTTTCAATCGCCACGGGGAAAGCGCTGGCGCTCTTCCACCTCGTTCAGGTCCATGTGGTTGCGCATGTAGCGTTCGCTCGCCCTCTGCAGGGGCTGGTAGTCCCAGGGATAGTATCCCCCCTGTCGCAGCGCCTCGTAGACCACCCAGCGGCGGGCCTGGCTGGCGCGCACATCGGCATCGAACTGCGCCAGATCCCAGCGCGCCTCGGACTTGGCGCGCAATGTCTGCAAGGTGCCCGCATGTTCCGGCACTTCGGCCAGGTTGGTCTGTTCCTGCGGATCGGCCTCAAGGTCGAACAGCTGGTCGGGATCCAATGCGCAGCGGTTGTACTTCCACTTGCCATAGCGCAGCGAGACCAGCGGCGCATAGGACGCCTCGGCGGCGTATTCCATCGCCACCGGGCTGCTGCGCGCGCCGCCCTGCGCCAACTCCACCAGGCTTTCGCCATCGGTCCAGGGGGCAAGCTCCTCCATCGGCACGCCGGCCAGATCGCCCAGCGTCGGCGTCACGTCGAGGGTCGAGACCGGCTCGTCGATCCGTCCCGCCGGCAGATCCGGCGCGGCGATCATCAGCGGCACCCGCGCCGAGCCCTCGAAAAAACTCATCTTGAACCACAACCCGCGCTCGCCCAGCATGTCGCCGTGGTCCGAGACGAACAGAACGATCGCCTCTTGCCGAGTGTCCTCCAGCACCTGAAGGATCTCGCCGATTTTGTCATCGAGATAGGAGATATTGGCAAAATAGGCCCGGCGGGAACGGCGGATATCCTCCTGCGAGATGTCAAAGCTGCGCCAGTCGTTGGCGTCGAAGATGCGGCGGGAATGGGCGTCGTGATCGGCGTAGTCCATCGCCGGAACCTCGGGCAGAAGATGATCGCAACCCTCATAGAGGTCCCAGAACTTGCGCCGCGCCACGTAGGGGTCATGCGGATGGGTGAAACTGACGGTCAGCGCCCAGGGGCGGTCGTCCTTGCCGCGCGCCAGATCGTACAGTTTCGCGGTCGCATTGTACGCAACCTCGTCATCGTATTCCATCTGGTTGGAAATCTCCGCCACCCCCGCGCCGGTGACGCTGCCCATGTTGTGATACCACCAGTCGATCCGCTCGCCCGGCTTGCGGTAATCCGGGGTCCAGCCGAAATCGGCGGGGTAGATATCGGTGGTCAGCCGTTCCTCGAACCCGTGCAGCTGATCGGGGCCGACGAAATGCATCTTGCCCGAGAGGCAGGTGTAATAGCCCGCCCGCCGCAGGTGGTGGGCATAGGTGGGAATGTCGCTGCGGAACTCGGCGGCGTTGTCATAGACCCCGGTGCGCGAGGGCAGCTGCCCGGACATGAAGCTCGCCCGCCCCGGCGCGCAGAGCGGCGAGGCGGTATAGGCATTGGCGAACCGGGTGGAGCGCGCCGCCAGCCGCTTGAGGTTCGGCGCGTGCAGCCAGTCGGCGGGACCATCGGGAAACAGCGTGCCGTTCAACTGGTCGACCATCAGGATCAGGATGTTGGGCCGGGTCATCGCCTGCGCCCCCTGCAAAGACCGTCGAGCACCGCGAGCGCCTGGGATGCCGCCTCTTCCGGGCTCAGGCGCGGATCCAGCGCGGCGCGGATGTAAAGCCCGTCGATCAGCGCCCCCAGCGTGTCGGCGGCATCCTGCGGGCGGTCGCAGAGCGGGCGCAGCGCGTGCACGAGATTGGAGCGCAGCCGGTGATGATAGACCTGCCAGAGCCGCAGCGCCTCGGCGTTCTTTTGCGCCATGCCGTAGAAACACATCCAGGCGCCCACCGCCTCGGAGGTGAAGCTCGATCTCGAAAAGCTCGCGCGCACGATGGCCGCGGCACGGTCGGGCGGCGCGGTGCCCGCCAGTTCGCGCCGCACATCGCCGGCGAAATCGGCGAGGATCGAGCGCATCGCGGCCAGGAATATCTGGTCCTTGCCGCCGAAGTAATGATGCGCCAGCGCGCTGGACACCCCGGCGCGCCGGGCGATCTGGCTGACGGTCACGTCCAGCGTGCCGGCCTTTCCCAACTCGGCAATCGTCGCGCGCACCAGGGCCTCGCGGCGGATCGGTTCCATTCCCAGTTTCGGCATCTCACCCCTCGCCCGCTGACGTGGCGACGCTACCGGCGGGAAACTGACCCGTCAATCAATAACCCGGCCCGCCGTTGCCCGCGCCTCAGTCCAGCTTGCGATACTCGTGAAAATTGGCGCGCGGCAGGTACATCAACAGCATCTCGTAGGACCCGAGCTCCTCGATCGTATAGCACATCACATCGCCGCTTTCCTCGTCCATCCGCACCAGGATGTTGCCACTGTCGAAATGCTCGCAGCGGTCGCGCATGCTGAGGTATTCGCGGGCGCCGAATCCGCCGTCATAGATGTTCTCCAGCTCCGATCCGATGATGTTGAACTGCGAATTGGGGTCATCGACCGAATACCAGGTGCCCTGCAGCTTGGTCAGGGTGCTGTCCCAGCTGTTGAAGCTGCGCGGCAGCACGTGGCGCAGCACCACGTCGGCGGTGCGGTCGTGGATCGCCTCGAGGTCGCCACGCACCTCGATCGGGGTGCCCGGCAAATAGGTTCGCATCGATTTCAGCACCCACCCCGGGGTACGCCCGTCGTCGTAGACAAAGAACTTGGTCCCGTCGGCATGAAAGGTGCAGAACGGCGCCTCGGTCTCGCTGACGCAGTCCTGGAACAGGGCGGTGGACGAGGAATAGGGTTCGCCCCAGGTGCCGGGGCCGTCGGCGGGGGCCGCGGCCTCGACCTTGGGCGCCGGCGGCTCGGCCTCTGCCGGTTTCATGACGCTGACCGCATCGGAAAAGGAAAACGAGAAATCGCGCGCGCCGCCGGCGTCGATCTGGCGGAATCCGCCGTAGGAATAGCCGCGGTCGCTGCAGTTCTTGTCGCCCTCGATGGTAAAGGCCGCCGTCTGGGTGCAAAAGCCGTAGCCCTCATCCTCGAACTTGCGGCCCTTGGCCAGCAGCCGATAATAGTAGAAACGGTACTTCAGATCGCCGCTGATCACCGTCGTGCATTTGCCCGGGTCGGTGTTCCACCACCCCTCGGAAACCCATTGATCGCCGGACTTGTAGCCCACCGCGACCGACTGGCGCACGCTGGAGTCGTTGCACAGTTTCAAATCCGCGATCGCCGGCCCTGCGATCAGACCGCAGACCACCGCGACCGCACCGAAAAATGCCTTCATTCCTATCCCCCTGGAGCAATTCGGTTCAGACTAAGCAACAGCGTGCGGCGCTGGCAAGCCTCTCAGACCTTGGTTGCCGGCGTGGTCGGGGTGACAGACCGGCGTCGTACCACGGCCTCGCGCCAGGTGATGAAGCTGATCGCCACCAGGATCAGCGCGGCGCCAAGGATCACCCAGATGTCCAGCGTCTCGCCGAACACCACGACGCCCAGCGCCATCGCCCAGACCAGTTGCAGGAAGGTTACCGGCTGGGTCACCATGATCGGCGCCGCGCGCAGCGCCAGTGTCATGGTGAAATGCCCCGCGGTCGCGAAACAGGCAACGGCAAAGAGCATGGTCAGTTCGTGCAGCGTCGGCGTGACCCAGACCGCCAGCGCAAAGGGGGCAAGCCCGGCCGTCACCCAGATCGACAGCATGCTGACCACCACCGCCGGGGGCACATCGTCGGCCAGCACCTTGGCCAGCAGGAAGGATCCGCCGAACACCGTCGCGGTGCCGATCATTGCCAGGTGGCCCGGCGCCACCTCGCGGAAGCCGGGGCGCAGGATGATGATCGCGCCGATCAGCGCGACAGTGATCGCGGCGATACGGCGGATTGCCAATTGCTCGCCCAGGAACACCGCCGCGCCGATGGTGACGAAAACCGGCGAGAGGTAATTCAGCGCGGTGAGTTCGGCCAGCGGGATCTGTGTCATCGCGTAGAACCACAGCATCACCCCGCCCGCGTGCAGGATGCCGCGCGCGGCGAACAGGCCGATGCGGCGGCGGGTAAAGCGGGTGTTGAAGATCGGCCGCAGCACCGGCAGCAGGAACACCAGCCCCAGCGCATAGCGCAGAAAGGCGGCCTCGGGCGCCGGAACGCGCGGGCCGAGAAATTTGACCAGCGCGGTCATCCCGACAAAGCACAGCCCGGTGAGCAGCATCCACAGGATGCCGGCGACAGGGCGCGCGGGGGGCGGATCGAGAGAGGTCATGACACCGGTTGAACACCCTAATCGGGCGACGCACAACCCTTCACATGGCAATCAATTTCGCCGCAATCGCCCACATGGTAAGCCCGATAGCGGCGTCCAGCGCCCGCCAGGCGCCGGGCCGCGCCAGCAGCGGCGCCAGCAGCCGCGCGCCATAGCCAAGGGCGAAGAAAAAGGTGAAGCTGGCCGTGACCGCACCCAGGCCGAAGGCAAGCCGGTCGTCGTATTGCGCCGCGATCGAGCCGACCAGGACCACGGTGTCGAGATAGACATGCGGGTTCAGCCAGGTCAGCGCCAGCACCACGGCCAGCGTGCGCGGCAGCGCATGGCCCGCGCCCTGCCCGGTAGTGAGACCGGAGCCCCCGCGCCAGGCTGCGCGCAGGTTGAGCCCGCCGTAGCCGATCAGAAAGGCCGCACCGCCATAGCGCATCAGCGGCGCGAACCAGGGCAGCGTCCGGGCCAGCCCGCCCATCCCGGCGACCCCGGCGGCGATCAGCACCGCGTCCGACAGAGCACAGGTCAGCACCACGGCGAGCACATGCTCGCGCCGCAGCCCCTGGCGCAGGACAAAGGCGTTCTGCGCGCCGATGGCGAGGATCAGCGAGAAGCCAAGGGCGAAACCGGGGAGAAAGGCGATCAAACTGTACACTCCGTTCCATCGAGGGTCGGGGGTTTGATTAGGCTGGTTTCCTGGATTAGGCTAGTTAACCTTTCTTTAGTTGGATTAATGTTCCTAATGCAGTTCGATCCCCCGCATCTCGCCGCACTGTCTGCCGTGCTGCGCCATGGCTCGTTCGACGCCGCCGCGGCCAGCCTCGGCGTCACCCCCTCGGCCGTCTCGCAGCGGATCAAGGCGCTGGAGGACCGGGTCGGCGCGGTTCTGATCCACCGGGCCAGCCCCTGCACCGGCACCCCGGCGGGCGAGCGCCTGGCCAAGCACGCCGAGGACGTCGGGCTGCTGGAGGCGCAGCTCAGCCGTGATCTGGCGCTCGACCCCGCGCCGCGCCCGGCGCGGCTGCGGCTGGCGGTGAATGCCGACAGCCTGGCGACCTGGTTCATTCCGGCGATGGCGAATGTGCCGGACATGCTGTTCGACCTGGTTCTGGACGACGAGGAGCACAGCGCCGACTGGCTGCGGCGCGGCGCGGTGAGCGCGGCGGTCTGCGCCCTGGGCGCGCCGGTGGCGGGCTGCGACGCCGATCCGCTGGGCGCGCTGCGCTATGTCGCCACCGCCAGCCCGGGGTTCATGGCGCGCTGGTTCGCCGGCGGCGTGACGGCGCAGGCGCTGGCGCGCGCGCCCTGTCTGACCTTCAACGCCAAGGACCGGCTGCAGCGGCGCTGGATCGAACAGGTCTGCGGCGCGCGGCTCACCCCGCCGCTGCATTTCCTGCCCTCCTCCACCGGGTTCGTCGCCGCCGCCGAGGCCGGGCTCGGCTGGGGCATGAACCCGCTGCCGCTGGTCCGGGCGGCGTTGCGCGCCGGGCGGCTGGTTCCGCTGCTTCACGATCAGATATGGACGTGCCGTTGACCTGGCAGCTCAGCCGGGCGATGACCGGCGCGCTGAGGCCGGTGACGCAGGCGGTCCGCGCCGCCGCGCGCGATGTGCTGATCCCCGCCTGAGCGCGCAAGGAGGAGACGAGATGTTCGCCAAGGAGACACTGAGCTATCGCGCGCTGCCGCTGCCCGACCGCAGCGAGATGTCCGACGCGCAGATGATCGTCGCCGCGCAGGCGTTTCACGACAAGATGCGGCAACGCCACTCGGTGCGCGACTATTCCCCGCGCCCGGTGCCGCGCGCGGTGATCGAGACCTGTCTGCGCACTGCAGGCAGCGCGCCCTCGGGCGCCAATCACCAGCCCTGGCATTTCGCCGCCGTTGCCGACCCCGCGCTGAAGGCGCGCATCCGCGCCGAGGCCGAGGCGGAGGAAAAGCGGTTCTATGGCGGCGGCGCAGGGGACGAGTGGATCAAGGCGCTGGAGCCGATCGGCACCGACGCCAGCAAGCCGCATCTGACCGTCGCGCCCTGGCTGATCGTGGTCTTTGCCCAGCGCTGGGGCGAATTCGCCGACGGCACCCGCTACAAGAACTATTACGTTCCGGAAAGCGTCAACATCGCCACCGGATTCCTGCTCGCCGCCCTGCACCACGCCGGGCTGGCAACGCTCACCCACACCCCCAACCCGATGAAGTTCCTGAACGGGGCGCTGGGCCGGCCAGCCTCGGAGAAACCGACGATGATCATCGCGGTGGGCCACCCGGCCGAGGGGGCAACCGTGCCGGAGGTCGCCAAGATCAAGAAACCGCTGGACCAGATCGCAAGTTTTTTCTGAGGCGGTTGTGGTGCCGGTGCTGCCGATGGCGGTGCCGGGCTGAAGCCCGGCCTACAGGAGGGGCCTGAACAGACAGGTCGAGGTCGAGAAGGGTAAGGAGGTCACGATCAGGCTGCGGCATTCACACGGCCCGTTCTTTGACGTGATGACGATGGAAGGAAATGGTTGATGACCCAAGCAATTTATCTGCGCGACGTCGAAGTCGCCAAGATGTTCTCGGTGGCGAGAACCACCGTCTGGAAGTGGTCAGGAATCGGAAAGCTGCCGGAGCCGGTGAAGATTTCCGAGGCCTGCACCCGCTGGAACAGGCTGGAAATCGAGGCCGTGTACCCCGCGCGACTGGCGGGCTAAGTGGCGGGCTGTCCGAAACGGGAAAACACGTTTCAAACAAAAACAACAGGTTAAGTTAGAAAAATGGTGCGGTCGAGAAGACTCGAACTTCCACGGGTGTTACCCCACAGCGACCTCAACGCTGCGCGTCTACCAATTCCGCCACGACCGCACATCGGGCTGGTGTCCGCGCGATATAGACGAGCCTCCCGGCGATGTGAAGGGCAAATCGCACCCTTCCGGCGCGTCAGGGATGTTCCGGCGCGATGCCCTGTGCTAGCGGTTGCAGAGACCGCCCGCCCGCCAATACCGGAGCCCGAATGACCCCGCCCAACGCCGCCAAAGGCATCCAGATCGACATCGCCTCGGACGTGGTCTGCCCCTGGTGCATCATCGGGTTCCTCCAGTTGCGCCGCGCCCTGTCCAGGACCGGCCTGGCGGCGCGACTGCGCTGGCATCCGTTCGAGCTCAACCCGGATATGCCGCCCCAGGGGCAGAACCTGCGCGAACATGTGGCCGAGAAATACGGCACGACCGCCGAGGACAGCGACCGCGCCCGCGAAACCCTGGTCGAAATGGGCGCAGAGCTTGGCTTCACCTTCGCCTTCACCGACGACAGCCGCATCGTCAATACCTTCGCCGCCCACCAGCTGCTCGACTGGGCCGAGGGCCAGGGCCGCCAGCACGACCTCAAGCTGGCGCTGTTCGCGGCCTATTTCACCCGTGGCGAGGATGTCTCGGACCCCGCCGTGCTGGAACGCACCGCCATCGCTGCCGGGCTCGACGGGCCGGCGGCGCGCCGGGCGCTGGACAGCGGCGCCCATGCCGGTGCCGTGCGCGCCAAGCAGCGGGTCTGGACCGAACGCGGCGTGCACGGTGTGCCGACCATGGTGTTCGGGCAGAAATACATGGTGACCGGCGCGCAGGAGGTGGACGGCTATATCACCCTGCTGAACCGGATCGCGGAAGAGGGGCTCTGAGCCCCGCCTGACCGCGCCCTGCGCTACTGGTGACGCAGCGCCTCGATCGGGTCGAGCCGCGCCGCCCGCCGCGCCGGGAAATAGCCAAACACCACCCCCACCAGCGCCGAAAAGGCAAACGCCCCCAGCACCACCACCGGATCGGGGGTGAAGGGAATCGCCATGATCCGCGACGCCAGCGCCGCCAGCCCCAGCCCCAGCGCGATCCCCATCAGCCCGCCCATCAGCGACAGCACGATCGCCTCGACCAGGAACTGCTGCAACACCTGCCGCGCCTGCGCCCCGACGGCAAGGCGGATGCCGATCTCGTGGGTGCGCTCGGTGACGCTCACCAGCATGATGTTCATGATGCCGATGCCGCCGACCAGCAGGCTGACCGCCGCCACCGCCGCCAACAGCCCGGTCAACACGTCGGTGATCCCGGTCAGCATCGAGGCCAGCTGTTTCATGTCCATGACGTTGAAATCATCCTCCTCGCCGGTCCCGATCCGCCGGATCTCGCGCAACACCGCCTCGATCTCGCCCTGCGCCAGCTCGGTCGAGACCCCGTCGCGTACCGCCGCGTAGATCATGTTGACGTTGCTGTTGCCCGCGATCCGGCGTTGAAAGGTCCGCACCGGGATCATCACGATATCGTCCTGGTCGCTGCCAAAGCTCGACGCGCCCTTGGCGTCCAGCACGCCGATCACCTCGCAGGACATGGATTTCAGGCGGATCTTGTCGCCCACCGGGTCGGTGTCGCCGAACAGTTCCTGCCGCACGGTCTCGCCCAGGATGCAGACGGCGCGCCCGCCCTGCTCCTCGCCGGTGACAAAGCGGCGCCCAAGCACCACCGGCCAATCCGTCGCGTCGAGATAGGCATTGCCCGCCCCCCAGACCGTGGTGCGGTAATTCACATTGCCCGCCACCGCGCTCATCTGGCTCTGCTCGGCGGCGCTGGCGGTCTCGATCGCGGGCACCTCGCGGATCAGCCGGTCCACGTCGCGCAGATCGAAGGCGCGCTCGCTGGTGCTGGAACTGCGCGGTCCCATGGCAGCCTGCCCCGGACGGATCATCAGCACGTTGGTACCCAGCTTGGCCACGTCCTGCGTCACCTGCGCCGACGAGCCCTGCCCGACCGTGACCATGGCGATCACCGCCGCCACGCCGATCACCACGCCGAGCACGGTCAGGAACGAGCGCAGCGCGTTGCGCCAGATCGCCCGCACCGCCAGGCGGATCGTCTCACCCAGCATGGCGCGCGCCCCCTGTGGTGGGCCGGTCATCCGCGATGCGCCCGTCCACCATCCAGATCAGCCGGTCGGCATAGGCGGCCATGTCCTCTTCGTGGGTGACCATGACGATGGTCAGCCCGGTCTCGGCGCGCAGCCGCACCAGCAGCTCCATGATCTCGGCCGAGCGGTGGGTGTCGAGGTTGCCGGTCGGCTCGTCGGCTAGAAGCACCTCGGGCGATCCTGCCAGCGCCCGGGCGATGGCGACGCGCTGTTGTTGCCCACCCGAGAGTTCCGAGGGATCATGGTCGGCCCGCTGCGCCAGCCCCACCTGTTCCAGCGCCGCCAGCGCGCGGCCACGCCGCTCGGCCGCGCCCACCCCCTTGTAGATCAGCGGCAGCTCCACGTTCTCCAACGCCGGCGTGCGCGGCAACAGGTTATAGCCCTGGAACACGAAGCCCAGGTAATGCCGCCTGAGCAGCGCCCGCTGGTCCTGGTCCAGCCCGGCCACGTCGACCCCGTTGAACAGGTATTCGCCCGATGTCGGGCTGTCGAGGCAGCCAATCACGTTCATCGCGGTCGACTTGCCCGACCCGCTCGGCCCCATGATCGCGACGAATTCGCCGGACCGGATCGTCAGGTCGATCCCGTCCAGCGCGCGCACCTCGGCCTCGCCCCGGCCATAGACGCGGGTGATGCCGCGCAGTTCGATCACCGCCGGGCTGTCTCCGGTCACCGGCTCAGCCCCCCTCGCCGAGGATCACCAGCTCACCCTCGCTGAGCTCACCGCTGCGGATCTCGGTCAGGCTGCCGTCGCTTTGGCCCGGCTCCACCGGCACCTCCACCGGCGCACCATCGCGCAGCACCCAGATCGACTTGCCGCTGGCGCGCGCGCCCGCGTCGGGCCTGTGCGGCATGATCATGCTCAGCAACCCGCCGCCGCCTTCGCTGTCCTCTTCCACCTCCACCACCGGGGCATAGCGCAGCGCCGCGTTGGGCACCGTCAGCACGCCCTGCAGTTCCGCGACGATGATATCGGCGGTCGCCGTCATCCCCGGGCGCAACGACAGGTCGTCGTTGCGCACCGCCAGCACGGCAGTATAGCTGACCACCCCCTCGACCGTCTCCGAGGCATAGCGGATCGTCTTGATCTCGGCCGGGAAACTGCGGTCGTCATAGGCGTCGACCGTGAACACCACCCGGTCCCCCTCCGAGATCGCGCCGATATCGGCCTCGTCCACCGCCACCTGCACCTCCATCTCGGTCAGGTCCTCGGCCACCGTGAACAGCACCGGCGCGGTCAGCGCCGAGGCGACGATCTGGCCGACGTCCGCCGCCCGGTCCAGCACCACCCCGTCGATCGGCGAACAGATGCAGGCCTTGTCCAGATCGGCCTGCACCAGCCCGCGCTGCGCCCGCGCCAGGTCGAGGTTTGCCTCGGCCACCGTTACATCGGCCACCGCCCTGTTAAAGGCCGCGCGCTGGGTGATCAGGGTCTGCTGGCTGGTCACCCCGCGCGCGTCCAGCGCGGTGGCGCGATCGAAATTCTCGCGCGCCTCCTCCAGCGTGGCCTTGGCGCGCACCAGTTGCGCCTGCGCGGCGGTCACATTGGCCTCGGCAACCGCCAGTTCCGCCTCCAGCTTGGTGGTGTCCAGCGTGGCCAGCACCTGCCCCGCCTTGACTTGGTCGTTGTAATCCACCGCGACCCCGCGCAGCGTGCCCGACAGTTCCGAGGAAATCTCGACCAGGTTGGTTGGCTCCACCGTGCCGGTCGCGGTCACCGTCGCCACCAGGTCGGCGCGCTGCACCACCCCGGTACGATAGGACATGTCCCCCTCGCCCGCCCCATACCCGCGCCAGAACGCGAAACCGCCCGCCGCCGCCACCAGCAGCGCCAGGACCCAAAGCCATCCGCCCCGGCGCGCCCCGTGCCGCCCCAGCCCCAGCCGGGCCTCAACCTCGGCCGCTTTCTTCGTAGACTCCGCCCTGGATTTCTCCATGCCGGTCCCGGCGGTCTCCTGCGCGTCGTCTTTCGTCATCGGCCTCGCCCCGTTTCTATCTCTGTTCATGCCGCATCGCGGCGACGCTCGATATGATCTGAATCACTTGAACGTTCGGGCCTGACATTTCCGTCGCCCAAGGGTATCACCCCATCCCGACCCCCTGGCAAGCGAGGCGCATGATGGCCAAGACCTTGGTCGAATGGAAAATCACCGATGGTCTGACCGGCTACGCCGAGGCCGTGGCCTTCATGGAGGCCCGCGCCGCCGAAATCGCCGCCGGCGCGGCGCCGGAATGCATCTGGCTGCTGGAACACCCAGCCCTCTATACTGCCGGCACCAGCGCAAGGGCCGAGGATCTGACCGATCCCGACCGCTTTCCCGTTTACGAGAGCAAGCGCGGCGGCCAATACACCTATCACGGCCCCGGCCAGCGGGTGGTCTACGTGATGCTCGACCTCAACCGCCGCGGCCGCGACGTGCGCCGATTCGTGCAGATGCTGGAAAACTGGGTGATCGCCGCGCTGGCGGAGTTCAACGTCCCCGGCCATATCCGCGAGGGGCGCGTCGGCGTCTGGGTCGAACGCCCTGGTAAACCGCGCACCGTCACCGGCGCCATGGCCGAGGACAAGATCGCCGCCATCGGCATCCGCCTGCGCAAATGGATCAGCTTTCACGGCATCTCGATCAACCTCGATCCGGAGCTGGAGCATTTCACCGGCATCGTCCCCTGCGGCATCACCGAACACGGCGTCACCAGCCTGGTCGATCTCGGCCTGCCGGTGACGATGGACGATCTCGACGTCGCCCTGCGGCGCAGCTTCGAACAGGTGTTCGGCGACACGCACTGACGGGCCAGGGGCCTCCCCCGGACCCGCCGCCCGGCCTCAGGCGGCGCGCCGCCCGGCATCCGCGAAAGACACCAGCTTGCGGCGGCTTTCGTCCCACAGATGCAACCGCGCGCAACGGAAACTTTCCCACAGGGTCAGACGCTTGGACTGCGCCAGGATGTCATGGTCCCGAATCACATCACTCAGCCGGTAGAACGGGATGCGGCTGGCCATGTGATGCACGTGGTGCACGCCGATGTTCGCGGTGATCCAGCGCAACACGCCCGGCAGGTCGTAATGCGAGCTTCCGTTCAGCGCCGCCTCCTGCACGCTCCAGTCCGCTTCGCGCTCCCAGACCGTCTCCTCGAACTGGTGCTGCACGTAGAAGAACCACACCCCCGTGGCCGCCGCCAACAGCATCGTCGGCAGGAACACGAACAGCAGAACCTGCCAGCCCCCCAGCCAGAGGATCACGCCCAGAACCGCCGCGATCACCGCGTTGGTCGCCATCGCGCTGCGCCAATAGAGCCAGCCTGACCGCATCTGCCCGACCGGAAGCCGGTTCTGCAGAAAGAACATGTAGAACGGAACGATCCCGAACAGAAAGACCGGGTTGCGGAGCAGCCGGTACAGCGCCCGTCCGAGCCAGGATTTCTCCCGGTATTCCCGAACCGTCAGCGTCGGCAGGTCGCCGGTGCCGCGCCGGTCGAGATTGCCGGTGGTGGCATGGTGCACCGAATGGTTCTTGCGCCAGACGTCATAGGGCGTCAGCGTCAGCACCCCCAGGACCCGGCCAAGTCCGTCGTTCCAGCGGCGCTCGGCGAAGAACGCGCCATGGCCGCAATCGTGCTGGATCATGAACAGGCGCACCAGGAAGGCCGCGTTGACCAGCGCCAGCGCCACCGCCGGCCAGGCGCTGATCGACAGCGCCCACCAGGCCAGCGCCCAGATCGTCACGAAAGGGACAAGGGTTACGGTCAGCTCGAACAGGCTGCGGGAAAGGATCGGCGTTCGATAGGCGGCAAGAATCCGGGTCCAGTCAGTGGGTCGCAAGAGGGGGGCTCTCCTTGGAGGGGGGCAGGCGCCCTTCGGGGATCGCGGCGCCTGTCGTGGTAAAAAGGGTCAGGTCTCGCCCGCGGGCTTGGCCCGGGATGTCTTTCGCGCCGGCTTGGGGGCGGGCTTCGGTGTGCCGGCCTCCCGCTCGAGCCGCGCCTTGCGCAGGCGCGCGGTCTTGACCTCGCGCAGATCGTTCTCCTCGTCAAGGATCTCACGCGCGGCGCGCGTGGTCTTGTCCACCACCGTTTCCGCCCTCGGCTTGGCATCCTTGAACAACGTGGTCTTGGTGAGTTTCGCCATTCTTCGTTCTCCTTGTCAGGTGGGGCCGTGTCGGGGTTTGGGCCGTGTCGGGGTCTGGGCCGGATCGCGCGCGCTCAGACAGCGGCGGCGATGGCCACGGCCTGCGCGCGCTGCGGTACGAATCCCGCGCTGCGGGCCGCCGACACGAAAGCCCGGCGCGCCGCGCCGACCGTCGCCAGGCAATTCATCGCAGCATCGATCCGCTCCAGCGCCTGAGCGCGCCGTTCGTCGGCGACCGGCCATTTCTTGCGCAGCCAGTACAGCGCCTGCTCGATCGTGCTGATCTGTTTGGTGTCACCCTGCGGTGAAACGATAATGGTAATGGGGTGTCCCCAGTGAAGTTCTATCAAGTTATGCTTGTCCGTTGTTGTCCGGGGTGGGCCGCCCAAGGGGCGACGGCCACGGAAAATGAAATGGCGGGGCACCCCTTGGGCCGCACCCGCCGTGTTTTGTCGCCCGGCGGGCCTATGCCAGCGCCAGGTTGATCGCGGATTCGCGGCCATCCCGGCCGCTTTCTATGTCGAAGGTCACAGCCTGCCCGTCGTCGAGCTGTTGAAGCCCGGCGCGTTCCAGCGCCGAGATGTGAACGAAGATGTCCTTCGTTCCCTGCTCCGGCGCGATGAAGCCGAAACCTTTCTGGCTGTTGAACCATTTCACGGTGCCATTGGCCATCGTGATTTCTCCCAGTTTGGTCGCCATCCACAGGGTGCGATGGCCCGGCCCAGTGTCGTCGTTGGATCAACTGAGGCCGCTAGGAACAGATGTCGTGGGAAGATGCTTTGCCCGACCCATGTGGGGTCTCCCGCCCCCCGCTGCAAGGGCCGGGGCCGAACAATCGCGAAACCGGGCCGAAAACCCGCACCGCCGCCGCGCCGGTCCCGCCCGGCCTAGCCATCGCCGAACCGCGCCGCCCCGTTGCAGGCATGGCGCGCACATTCCATCTCCAGCGTGCTGTGGCCGATGCCGAACCGCCCCGCCAGCATCGCCTTGACCGCCGCCTTGACCGCGTCCGCATGCGCCCAGTCACCCGCCGCGATCACCAGGTGCGCGTCCAGCGCCGCCGCCTGCTCCTGCATCGCCCAGAGATGCACGTGATGCACCCCCTGCACCCCGTCCACCGCCTCGATCGCACCGGCCACCTCCTCGGCGGCCAGCATCGGCGGGCTGGCCAGCATCAGCACCCGGATCACCTCGCCGATCTCGGCCTTCACATGCCACAGGATATAGCCCGCGATCAGCAGCGTCGCCACCGGATCGACCCAGGTCCAGCCCTTGAGGATCACCAGCGTGCCCGCCACGATCACCGCGACCGAGCCCATGGCATCGGCCAGGTTGTGCAGAAAGGCCGCCCGGATGTTCACGCTGTCGCGGCTCATCGCATAGGTCAGCGCCGCCGTCGCAAGATCCACCGCCAGCGCCAGCACCGCGACCCAGACCACCAGCCAACCGTCCACCGGCTCGGGGTCGAGCAGCCGCATCACACCCTCGTAAATCAGGTAGAGCGCCAGCACCACCAGCGTGGTGTAATTGATCAGCGCCGCCACCACCTCGGCCCGGCCATAGCCGAAACTCATTCCCGCATCCGCCGGCCGCCGCGCGATCCGCCGCGCCCCGAAGGCGATGATCAGCGCCACCGCGTCGGAGAAATTGTGCAGCGCATCCGCGATCAGCGCCAGCGAACCGGACAGAATCCCGCCCACGATCTGCGCCAGCGTCAGCGCCATGTTCACCGCCACCGCCCAGGCCACCCGCGCGTCGCCGGTCTCGGCGCTCACATGGTGGTGGTGGTGATGATGGGTCGAATGGTCCTGCGGCATGCCCGCGCTCCTTGTCCTGAGTCGCCAGACAACCTAATCTCTCTAGTCGCTAGAGCTTCAAGGGGCCAATCATGATATCCATCGGCGAAATGTCGCGGCGCACCGGCGTCAAGGTGCCCACCATCCGGTTCTACGAGGAAAAGGGCCTGCTGGAACCCGCCGCACGTACCGGCGGAAACCAGCGTCGTTATACCCATGCCGCGCTGGCGCGGCTCGCCTTCATCCGCCATGCGCGCGACCTTGGACTGCCGCTCGAAGACATCGCCGCGCTGATCTCGCTCGATGGCGCTTCGGGCGCCGAGCTGGACCGCGCCCACGACATCGCCCGCCGCCAGCGCCAGCGCCTGCACGCGCGGATCGTGAAGCTGAAGAAACTGGAACGCGAACTCGACCGCATCGCCGGCGCCTGCGACGGGCGCCACGACGGCCCCTGCGCAGTGCTGCACGCCTTCGGCGATCATCGCCCCTGCGCCGGGGACCACTGATCCCCGGCCCGCCCCAAAGCCCCTAACTTTTTCTGGCCGCAAATACTCTCGGGGGTGAACTGGCCAGGGGCCAGGAGGGGGCGGACAGCCCCCTTTGCTCAGATCTGCGCCAGTGCCGCGCGGATCTTCTCGGCGTGACCGGCCAGCACCTCGGGGTCCGCCATCTGCCCCGGCGGGCGCAGCCGGTCGCCGTCGTGGCGCGGCAGAACATGCACATGCAGGTGGAACACCTCCTGCCCTCCGGCGGCCTCGTTGAACTGCTGCAGGGTCACGCCGGGCGCGTCGAAGGCCGCCATCACCGCGCGCGCCATCTTCTGCGTCGTTGCCATCACCGCCGCCATCTGCGCCGGGCTGGCATCCAGGATGTTGCGGCAGGGGGTCTTGGGAATCACCAGGCAATGGCCATCGGCGCGCGGCATGATGTCGAGAAAGACAAAGGTCTCAGCGTCCTCGTAGAGCTTGGCGCAGGGCAGCTCGCCGCGCAGGATCTTGGCAAAGATGTTGTCGGGATCATAGGTCATGGGCTTGGTCCGGCTCGCGGTTGTTGTCCTCGGTCGCACCGTTCTGGGCGCCCGCGCCCGGCGCGTCAAGCCGCCGGATCGCCCGCCCCTCGGCCCGTATCCGGCGGAAAACACCCCGGGGGGCGCGACAATTAATCTTGATCCAGATCAAATTCAGCCATTGATGCCCCCCCATCGCCATTCTAAAACCTGAATGAATACGTGCGCTCTCAAGAGCGGCACGCTGTCACACGCAACAGGAGGCACCAAATGGCAGACGCAGCCATTCATGGTCACGAACACGAGGACCAGCGCGGTTTCTTCACCCGCTGGTTCATGTCGACGAACCACAAGGACATCGGGATTCTCTACCTGGTGTTCTCGGCCCTCGTCGGCCTGATTTCCGTGACCTTCACCGTTTTCATGCGCCTGGAACTTATGGAACCGGGCGTCCAGTACATGTGCCTCGAGGGCTTCCGCCTGTTCGGCGCGGGCGCCGGGGAATGTACCCCCAACGGCCACCTGTGGAACGTGCTGATCACCTACCACGGCGTGCTGATGATGTTCTTCGTGGTCATCCCGGCGCTGTTCGGCGGTTTCGGCAACTATTTCATGCCACTGCAGATCGGCGCGCCGGACATGGCCTTCCCGCGGATGAACAACCTGTCGTTCTGGCTCTATGTCGCCGGCACCTCGCTGGGTGTCGCCTCGATGCTCAGCCCGGGCGGCAACGATCAGCTCGGCTCCGGCGTCGGCTGGGTGCTTTATCCGCCGCTGTCGGTTAACGAGGGCGGCATGTCGATGGATCTCGCGATCTTCGCGGTGCACGTCTCGGGTGCCTCCTCGATCCTCGGCGCGATCAACATGATCACCACCTTCCTGAACATGCGTGCCCCCGGCATGACCCTGTTCAAGGTGCCGCTGTTTGCCTGGTCGATCTTCGTCACCTCCTGGCTGATCCTGCTGTCGCTGCCGGTGCTGGCCGGTGCCATCACCATGCTGCTGATGGACCGTAACTTCGGCTTCACCTTCTTCGATCCGTCCGGTGGCGGTGACCCGATCCTGTACCAGCACATCCTGTGGTTTTTCGGCCACCCGGAAGTCTACATCGTGATCCTGCCCGGCTTCGGCCTGGTCTCCCACGTGATCTCGACCTTCTCGCGCAAGCCGATCTTCGGTTACCTGCCGATGGTCTGGGCGCTGATCGCGATCGGCGGGCTGGGCTTCGTCGTCTGGGCGCACCACATGTACACCGTGGGCATGAGCCTGAACCAGCAAGCCTATTTCATGCTGGCCACCATGGTCATCGCGGTGCCCACGGGGGTCAAGATCTTCAGCTGGATCGCCACCATGTGGGGCGGCTCGGTCGAGTTCAAGGCGCCGATGCTCTTCGCCTTCGGCTTCCTGATCCTGTTCACCATCGGCGGCGTCACCGGCATCGTGCTGTCGCAGGCCGGGGTCGACCGGGCCTATCACGACACCTATTATGTCGTGGCGCACTTCCACTACACCATGTCGATGGGCGCGGCCTTCACCATCTTCGCCGGGGTCTACTTCTACTTCGGCAAGATCACCGGCCGGCAGTATTCCGAGCCTCTGGCCAAGCTGCACTTCTGGATGTTCTTCATCGGCGTCAACCTGACCTTCTTCCCGCAGCACTTCCTCGGGCGTCAGGGCATGCCGCGTCGCTACATCGACTATCCGGAGGCCTTCGCCTACTGGAACAAGGTCAGCTCCTACGGCGCGCTGCTGTCCTTCGCCTCGTTCCTGCTGTTCTTCGGCATCGTGTTCTACGCCCTCTTCAAGGGCCGCCGCGTGACCGAGAACAACTACTGGAACGAATACGCGGACACGTTGGAATGGACCCTGCCCTCGCCGCCGCCCGAACACACCTTCGAGCAGCTGCCCAAGCGCGAGGACTGGGAAAAGCACCACGCGCATTAAGCGCCCGCTACCCCGCTGAAAAAACGAAAGCCCCGGCGTTGTGCCGGGGCTTTTTTCTTGGCCCGCAATGCCGGACCCGCGCGACATAGGCTCCACTTAACCGGCCGACCTCGATCTGGAATCGGGGATCCTGGGATCGAAGGTCGGATGGGGGTGATCGGGTTGGCGTTTCAGGGCCGGTTCCCGCTCCCCCTTGCCCCCACCGCGCGCCGCTTTGTTTATCCTGCATATATCTCAAATGAAGTCAGCGTCTGACATGTCTGCCAGTTCTATATCGCGGATCAAGATTGAGCTGGTGCCGTTGTCGAACACAACATCGTCGCCCATTTGGGTTGCAAAGGCCGAGAAGGTTGCAAAATCGTCCACGCCGTCAATCATCAGCAAGTCATCTGCACCACCGGTTCCTGATGGAGAGAAGCCTTTGATGGTGTCGTCACCCCAGATGCCTTCAAAGATGAACGTATCGCTTTTACCCTGGCCATCAAGGATGTCGTCGCCTTCACCACCGTTCAAGCGGTCTGAACCGGACCCGCCACGAAGCTTATCATTGCCAGTACCGCCAAGCAGTTCATCTTTGCCGCCGCCGCCCTTGAGATTGTCGTCGCCAGCGCCGCCATCGAGGGTGTCGTTGCCTTTACCACCGCTAAGATCGTCATCGCCGGCACCGCCTTTGATAAAATCATTACCGCGGTCGCCGTCGATTGTGTCATCACCGGCGCGACCGCGGATGATGTTGTCGAGCGCGTTGCCGTAGATGGTGTCATCCAGATCGCCGCCAATGGCTTTTTCGATCTCGGTGCTGATCAGTTTCTTCACGCCACGGGTCACCGCTTCGATCAGGTCCGAACTGTCGTTGCTGAGGCTCACAACTTCGCCAAACCCCAGCATTTTTACCAGTTCCTCATAATCAGATTTGACAGAAGATGTCGTTACGAAAACAACATCGATGCCTTCAGCAGAAAGGGCCATGGCAGCCTGAGCAACGGAAGGATAATCCTCGTCGGTTCCTTCCGGAGTTCCGTCAAGAACAGTGTCGCCATTGTTGGCAGGCACTCCGGTGTAATCTCCTGCTTCGTGGTAGGCAGCATCCGTGAACAGGACTGCAACACGCAACGCGTCGGAACGCCAGCCAATGGACCCTGCCCGCAAACCGATTTGCTGAAGCGCAGTCAATTGCGCTTCTTCACCGTCAGCGCCATCAGCGCCACCACCGGCAACAAGGGTCGCATAGATGCTTTCGAACTCGCTGATGTCTGGCGTAAGTGCAAGATCTTCACGAAACTCGTGATCGTCGGGTGCGCCAAATGGTGAGATTGGTTTATCGCGGAAACTGGTGATGCCGAAGGTGACGTCGGGTGCGATGGTCACAACACCAGTGGTCAGGTCATCAAGAAACCCTTTCACAGTCATCAACTCGTCACTGTATGAACCGGAAAGGTCCTGTACATGCAGCAAATCAAGTGGAGTAGTGATCTCTTCACCGCCAGCCAGTTCGATTACACGGCCATCAACATAAGACCGTTCGCCAGCGCCCATATTGATAAAGGCCGAAGTGGTTGCGCCACGGAAATCCATGGTGTCGCATTCGCCGGATGTGTCGGTTATGGACACGAAATCGCCGGCGTCCCCTGAGAGCAGATAGTGATCGCTGCCGGAGCCGCCATTAAGTCTGTCGTCGCCCTGCGAGGCATTTAACACGTCATCGCCGGAGCCACCTATCATTACGTCGTCACCAGCGCCGCCATCGACAACATCGTCGCCGCTGCCGCCGTTTATGACGTCTTTACCACGGTGGCCGACAAGTACATCGTTGCCTTCAAATCCGCTGATTGTATCATTGCCGACGCTGCCTAGGATGAAGTCGTCGTCTTCGGTGCCGAAATCTTCACGATGCATAAATGGGCTAACATAGGGCATAGTTTCGGTCTCCAGTGAGGTTAATTGGCTGAAAGGCCCGCGGCCAAAAGATCGAGCATTCTGGGATTGGAGCGTCACATACGCTTGCCGCGTAAGCTTATTGCCGGTTTGCAGCGCCAAACGTACCTGACTTCGCTCTACGAGCCCGGTTGCATTTGACTTAGGCGAAACCGATCGGCCCCAGAAACCTCCGACTCACGGTCCAAGCGACCTGAGTATGTGCTACTAAGCTTCGAGGTTTGATCTCGCATCGGCGCCGGCAGCACGGCAGCGGAGATGGTCGGTGAGCCCATGAATTTATCGCATCAGGACGTTAAAAAGTCAATTCGGCTCCATAGGGAGCCTCCCCAACAGCCGAATTGCGCAACCGAGTCCCTCGCCGAGCCCCCCGCTCACTTGCAGATCGGCAATTCCAGCGGCGGCAGTTTCGGCAGCGACTGGCGCCATTCGTTGATGATCGGCTGGAGGCTGCGTTTCGGCCAGAACTTCGGCGCGCCGATCGCCTTCAGACAGGACGCGTTCCAGTAAAGCCCGGCGCCCGCCAGCGACCGGCCCCGCTTTACCGCCTTGGCAACCGCGTCGATGTCGCGTCCCTCCGGATAGATATAAAGCGTCGTGGGGTTGCCCTCCACCAGCGCCAGGATCTCCTCCGAGGCGGACTCCGACCAGGTCGTGCAGCCGTTGCTGCGGCCGGCGGTGTAATTCACCAGCCGCCCGAAGGGCACATAGCCCTCCTCGTCGGCATGGGGGCTGCCGGGGTTCTTGAACCGGCACTGCCACTTCACGAACATCGCCGGATGCCCGCCGATGGCCCGCTCCCGCGCGTTTTCCGTCTCGCCCTCGCCGTCGAACAGCAGAAAGGTGCGGTGAAACGGCTTTCTTTTGCCGGATTGGCGGACATACCCCTTGAACGAGGTCCGCGTCTCGGCGGTCACATAGGAACCGCCCATGGTCAGCTTGGACCCCTCGGCATTGCTGAAATTCCTGGCGCAGGTCCGGCCGTTGGAGAAATCCGCGCGCCGCAGTTTGCGCCCGTTGCCATATCCGGAGGAGACCGCGCGGAACGATTTGCGCCCCTCGCAGATGACGAAGAACCGCCGCCCGGGCGCGCCGCCGCGCGTGGCGCTCGGGCGGGTCGCATCCATGGCCAGGTAGCAGGGGTTGCTGACCGCGCCCTCGCCGCGCTTGCGCTGGTAGAGCGCGCGCGCGCGCTGCAGGACCACCGGGGCGATCTGACCCTCGTCCGGGCCGACGTGCTTTTGCAGCCAGGCCGGAATTTCCGGCAGGTCGGTCGAGGCCCGGGCCGGCCCCGCCCCCGACCCGGCAACCATGAGACCGGCGGCAAGGGCGAGACGGATTGCATTCAACGGCAAAGTGAAATTCTCCTGCTTGACGATCCTCATGCCAAGCATAGCACAGCTCGCCCCCTCGCAGGAGGGCCTGCCGCAAGGGATCGTCAGGAAACGCTGGCTCCGACATCCACCGCACCCCGCCCGGCGCCCGCATTTTCGGCACACGCTGCGCGCCACCGCACCACCATGGCGAAAACCCGCGCGCCGATCTCGACAAACCCCCGTGACATGCTAAATCCTGCATCCACCGCCATGCCCTATACCTGGACCGATCCCGATACCGCGGCCGAGACCCGCGAGTTGCACCTCTGGCCGCACAACTCGCTGCCGCCAAGGGGGCTGGCGCTCTTTGTTCTGGGCACATTCGCCCTGCTGATGGTGCCGCTGCTGGCGCTGCTGGGCTCGGTACTGCTCTGGGGGATTCTGCCCTTCATCCTGATGGCGGTCGGCGGCATCTGGTTCGCGCTCAACCGCAGCTATCATCACCGAAGCATTCTCGAGGTGCTGACGCTGACCCATGACCACGCCCGGCTGACCCGCCAGAACCCCGATGGCGCGGTGCAGGAATGGGATTGCAACCGCTATTGGGTCCACCCCGAGATGCACGCAAGGGGCGGCCCGGTGCCCTATTACGTCACCCTGCGCGGCAGCGGCCGCGAGGTCGAGATCGGCGCCTTCCTCTCCGAGGAGGAACGCAAGGCGCTCTATGACGAACTGGTCACCGCCCTGCGCCGCGAGGGCTAGGCGTCCGGCGCCACGAAGGCCACCACCGCCGCGACCACACCCGGATCGCGCAGGATGCGGGCATGGCCCAGCCCCTCGGTTTCGATCAACTCGGCCCCGGGCCAGGCCTCGGCGATGCGCTGCCCGTCGGCAAAGGGCACCATCGGGTCCGCCCGGTCATGCGCGATCAGCGCCGGGATGCTCTGCCGGGCCGCCAGCGGCGCACCGCGCAGGGCATCGAACCCCACGCCATAGCGCGTCTCGACCCGCGCCCGCGTGCGGGCCGCCACCGCGCCGGTGAACCCCAGAAACCGCGCCACCCCGTTCAGGAACCGGTCCAGATCCTCGGGCGGCGAGACATAGGCAACCCGCGCGCAATCCATGCCCTGTGACAGCGCCACACTGGTGGCCGCCGCGCCGTTGGAATGGGCGATCACGCCCGCCAGCGGCCCCAGATGCGCCGCCACCGTGCAGATCGCCTCGGCCGCCTCGGGCAGCGCGGTCTGCCTGCCGCCCGCCGCCCCATGCGCCGGCGCGTCAAAGGTGACCACGCGATACCCCCGCGCCACCAGCGGCGCGATATAGGCGCCCATCTGGCTGCCGCGACCGGAAAACCCGTGCGCCAGCAGCACCACCGGCC
Source organism: Antarcticimicrobium sp. (assembly GCF_029212575.1). GTDB lineage: Bacteria > Pseudomonadota > Alphaproteobacteria > Rhodobacterales > Rhodobacteraceae > Antarcticimicrobium. Next base: position 12,779 of record NZ_JARGPK010000074.1, on the reverse strand, counting down.
CCTGCCCCCAGGCGTAAAGCGACATCAGCCGCTTGGCATCGAACGGAATGCGCCAGACCTCGGCCCCCACCATCCAGACCTTTTCGCGACCCGGCATCCGGTAGCGCCGCGGGGTGAGGAACAGCCGCTCCAGCCAGATCGCGGCCAGGGCGGGGGCGACGGCGGACAGGGTCCGCGCGGCGCCCCGGACAAACCCCGGCACGGGAGGTGAGGAGGTGCCGGCCCGCCGTTTTCCCTGGCCACGGTTCCGGATCGTTCCGGCGTTCTGCGCTGCTGTGTCAGCCATGACATCTGCCTTTGGTTTTTGCATCGGCCTCGGCCGGCATGTAAGTTCTCTTTTAGAACTTTATACAGATAAGTTCCCTTTCGGAACCCGTCAAGCCGTGATAAGCAGGACACATGCGCTGGACCGAACTCGAGAACGAAGCCTGCCCCGTCGCCCGTGGTCTTTCGGTCATCGGCGAACGCTGGACCCTGCTGATCCTGCGCGACTGTTTCCTCGGGGTGCGCCGGTTCGACGATTTCCAGTCCAGCCTCGGCATCACCCGGCACCTGCTGGCCGACCGGCTGAAGACGCTGGAGGAAAAGGGGCTGCTCAGCCGCGAACAATATCAGGACCGGCCGCCGCGGTTCGAATACTGCCTGACCCGCACCGGCAGGGATCTGTTTCCGGTCCTGGTCACGCTGATCACCTGGGCCGATGCGGCTGTGCCCTCGCCTCAAGAGGCGCCCTATCGGCTGGTGTCGCGCGCCACCGGCAAGCCGGTCGCGCCGGTGCTCTGCGATGCGGAAACCGGCGCCCGGCTGACCCCGCGCGACCTGCGGATGATCCGCCCCGGCCTGGCAGAACCCGAGGCCGACCCCGGGCGCGGTTAACCAATCTTGCCGCAACGCGCGCGGCAAATGGCACTATCCTGCATGTTTTGTACGAAACCCGGGGAAAACTCCCCGAAACCGCGCAACCGGCCCCGGACCCTCACCGGCGGACTGTACGAAACGGCCCCCGGACTCCCCGATCCGGGCCGGAAAAGGGCCCGGCTCCGGCCGGTTTTCGCCCGGTTTTCCAGAACGTTAACTTAGGTAAACGCCGCGTCCGACGCTCAGCAGTCGCCGCCGGCGCAAAGCTGGTCCTTGACCTGCGGGCCAGCCTTTCCGAAATCCATCTGCCCGGTATAGCGCGCCTTCAGCGCCGCCATCACCTTGCCCATGTCGCGGATTGACTCGGCGCCGGTCTCCGACACCACCTCGCGCACCGCCTTTTCCACCTCGGCGTCGCTCAACTGGCGCGGCAGAAACTCCTCGATCACCTTGATCTCCTCGCGCTCGCGCTCCGCCAGATCCAGCCGCCCGCCCTCTTCGTAGGCGCGCGCGCTCTCCTGCCGCTGCTTGGTCATTTTCCCAAGGATTGCAAGCACTTCGGCATCTCCGACACCGTCACCGTCCTCGCCGCTGCCGCGCGCGGCGATCTCCCTGTCCTTGATCGCCGCGTTGATCAGGCGCAGCGTCGACAGCCGCGCAGCGACCTTGTCCTTCATGGCCTGTTTCAGGGCCGTGTTGATCCTGGTCCGCATGTCCATCTGTCCCGCCCATCCCCCTGGAATCGAACTCCCGACATTACAGGACGAAAAAGCCCGGGACAACCCGGCGAAAAACGGCTAACTTATTGATTTTTAACAATCTCCCAAAATTTGACCGGACTTGACCCCAAACGCGGCTCCCCTTACCTATCCATCAATTTGACCGCAAGGAGAGTCGCGCCATGGCCCAGACCGCCCCGACCAAGCCCACCGCCTGTCTCGCGCTGGCCGATGGCACGGTGTTCTACGGCACCGGCTTCGGCGCCACCGGCCAGACCGTGGCCGAGCTTTGCTTCAACACCGCGATGACCGGCTACCAGGAGATCATGACCGACCCCTCTTATGCCGGCCAGATCGTCACCTTCACCTTTCCCCACATCGGCAATGTCGGGGTCAATCCCGACGATGACGAAACCGGCGAACCCGTGGCCGACGGCATGGTGGTGAAATGGGATCCGACCACCCCCTCCAACTGGCGCAGCGCCGAGGCGCTGACCACCTGGCTGGAACGGCGCGGCCGCATCGCCATCGGTGGCATCGACACCCGCCGGCTGACCCGCGCCATCCGCCAGCAGGGCGCGCCGCATGTGGCCCTCGCGCATGACCCCGAGGGCACCTTCGACATCGAGGCGCTGGTCGCCGCCGCCCGTGGTTTCTGCGGGCTGGAAGGGCTTGATCTTGCAAAGAAAGTCACCTGCCCCCAGTCCTATCGCTGGGACGAGATGCGCTGGGCCTGGCCGGAGGGATACGGTCGGCAGGAGGCGCCGGAATACAAGGTGGTCGCGCTCGATTACGGTGCCAAGCGGAACATCCTGCGCTGCCTTGCCAGTTCCGGCTGCGACGTCACCGTGCTGCCCGCCACCGCCACCGCCGAGGAGGTGCTGGCGCATGATCCCGACGGCGTGTTCCTGTCCAACGGCCCGGGCGATCCGGCCGCCACCGGGGAATACGCGGTGCCGATGATCCGCAAGGTGCTGGAGCGCACCGACCTGCCGGTCTTCGGAATCTGCCTGGGCCACCAGATGCTGGCATTGGCGCTGGGGGCGAAGACGGTCAAGATGAACCACGGCCACCACGGCGCCAACCACCCGGTCAAGGATCTGGAGACCGGCAAGGTCGAGATCACCTCGATGAACCATGGCTTTGCCGTCGATGCCCAGACCCTGCCTGGCGGCGTGGTGGAGACCCACCGCTCGCTGTTCGACGGGTCCAACTGCGGCATCCGCCTGCAGGGCCGCCCGGTCTGGTCGGTGCAATACCACCCCGAGGCCAGCCCCGGCCCGCAGGACAGTTTCTACCTGTTCGAACGCTTCGCCGAGGCGATGGCGGCGCGCAAGCAACCCGCGTGAAACGGCGCGGTTAACCTGCCGTTAAGACCTGCACCCGACACTGCACAACCTGTACGTGTTTTAAGTTTGGTGTGGGCATGCAGCAACTGCGCAGCGGCCTCGCGGTAACCGCTCAAGGTGCGACCGAGGTCGCGCTGCCGCTCGGTCGGATCCTGGTCGAGATGGGGGCGATCACCCCCGGGCAACTCGTGGCCGCGCTGCACCTGCAATCAAGGCTGAATGCGCGCATCGGCGACATCCTGGTGGCCGAGGATTGGGCTGACCGCGACGCGGTGCGCGCGGCGCTGGCGCTGCAATCCGGGCATGCCCTTGCCGACCTTGATCGCAGCCCCCCCGACCCGGCGCTGATCTCCCGCCTGCCGGCGCGGTTCTGGGCCGTGCACGGTTTGATCCCCGTGCGACGCGCGAAGGACGGCATCCAGATCGCCACTGCCGACCCGCAGGGCCTCGACCGGGTCCGCGCGGTTCTGTCCGAGGTCTTTGGCCCGGTCCAGCCGGTGCTGGCCGACCCCGAGAAGATCCAGGCCGCCCTTGCGCAAGCCTGCCGGGTGGAACTGGCCGAGGGCGCCAGCACCCGGGTGCCCGCACATCTGAGTTGCCGCGGCTGGACGCCGGGAAGCCGGGCCAGCGTGGCCCTGGCCGCGGTGATCGGGATCGTCCTGCTCACCGTGGCTCCGCTGGCCAGCCTGTCCCTGGCCAGCGCGGCGGCGATGCTCACGCTGGTGCTGTTCATGTCGCTGCGGCTGACCGGCGCGCTGGCCCAGCTGCTGGGGCACGGGTATCTCACCGCTCAACCGGCCACGGCGCAGCCCGCGCCGCCGGGCCTGCTCCCGGTCACGCCACCACCGCGCGGGACCGACCGACCGGCGCCCCGGTTGCCCAGCGTTTCGGTGATGGTCCCGCTGTACCGCGAAAAGGAGGTCGCCGGCGCCCTGGTGCGGCGGCTGTCGCGGCTGACCTATCCCAAGGCGCTGCTCGAGGTTCTGCTGGTGCTGGAGGAGCAGGACGAAACCACCCGACGGGCGCTGGCGCGCGCCGACCTGCCGCCCTGGATGCGCATCGTCGAGGTGCCCGCCCACCAGGGTCTGACCACCAAGCCAAGGGCGATGAACTACGCGCTGGATTTCTGCCGCGGCGAACTGATCGGTGTCTGGGACGCCGAGGATGCCCCGCAGCCGGACCAGATCGAGCGGGTCGCCGCGCGTTTTGCCGAGGCGCCGCCGGAGGTCGCCTGCATCCAGGGCATCCTCGATTTCTACAATCCGCGAACCAACTGGCGGGCGCGCTGTTTCACCATCGAATACGCCGGCTGGTTCCGGGTGATCCTTCCGGGCCTCGCCCGGTTGGGGCTGGTGGTGCCGCTGGGCGGAACGACGCATTTTTTTCGCCGCCGCGCGCTCGAGGCGCTGGGCGGGTGGGATGCGCATAACGTCACCGAGGATGCCGATCTTGGCGTGCGCCTTTATCGCGGTGGCTATCGGACCGAGATGCTTGACACCGTCACATTTGAAGAGGCAACCTTCCGGCCCTGGCCCTGGGTCCGCCAGCGGTCGCGCTGGCTCAAGGGGTTCATGGTGACCTACCTGGTGCACATGCGCAGCCCCCGCAGGCTCTGGTCCGACCTGGGGCCGTGGCGGTTTCTGGGGGTCCAGGCGTTCTTCCTCGGCACGCTGGGGCAATTCCTTCTGGCACCGTTGATCTGGTCGTTCTGGGTTCTGGCGCTGGGCCTGCCACATCCGATCGGGCCGCTGGTGCCGCATTCGGTACTGAGCGCGGGGATCACCCTTTCTGTCTCGGCCGAGGTCCTGGCGATGCTGATTGGCATGGCCGCCGTGTCGCGCCCCGAGCGGCGGTTCCTGCTGGGCTGGGTGCCGACGCTGACGGCCTACTACCTTCTGGGGATCGTCGCCGTCTACAAGGCGATGTACGAACTGTTCCTCAGGCCGTTCTACTGGGACAAGACCCGGCACGGACAGGCCCGGCCCGACGAGCCCGAGGACGCCCCCGTGCGGGCCGGAATCAGCGGCCCTTTTCGCGCGCGTCGGCGTCCTGCTTCAGGCGGGTCATGAAGGCAATCGAGATATGCTCCTTGAGTGCCTTGGCCGCTGCCTCTTCGTCGCGCGCCGCGATGGCGGTGACGATGCCGGCATGTTCGTTCTGCGCAATCTCGCCGCGCCCCTCGGCGGCCAGCGAGGTGGTCGCCATCAGCGCCATGGTCCGGTGCACCAGGTCGAGCTGCTGCACCAGGTAGCGGTTGTGCGAGGCCAGGTGGATCTGCTTGTGAAACCGCCGGTTGGCGCGCGACAGCGCCACCGGGTCGCCGACCAGCGCATCGTCGTCCTTGACCATCTCGCGCAGCACGCGGATCTCTTCCTCGGTGGCATGGCGCGCCGCCAGCCCCGCGGCCAGCCCCTCCAGCTCGCGCCGGACGACGTAAAGCTCGGCCATCTGGTTGTGATCCAGCGAGGCCACGATCAGCGACCGCCCGTCGCGCTCCAGCAGCGATTGCGTCTCGAGCCGTTGCAACGCCTCGCGGATCGGGGTGCGCGACATGCCGAACCGCTCGGCCAGCTCGCTCTCGACCAGCCGGTCGCCAGGCCGGTAGACGCCGATATCGATCGCCTCCAGGATCAGAGAATAGGCGTCTTTGGTCGGGGGTTTGGTCTGGCTCATGCGGCAAATGCTCTCCTTGCGGTGGAAAATGCATACAGTCCCGGCGTCCCCCGGATCAAGCACGCCATTGTCACAGCCCGGGTCCGGGTCTACATCGGGGACATGGTCAAACACGCCTTCAGCCACGTGTCGCACTGGGTCTTTGACCTGGACAACACGCTGTACCCGCCCCACGCCCGGCTGTTCGATCAGATCGAGGTGCGCATGACCCGCTTTGTCATGGAGGCGCTGAACGTCACCCGCCCCGAGGCCGACCGGCTGCGCAAGGTCTACTGGGCGGAGTACGGCACCACCCTGGCCGGGCTGATGCGGGTGCACGGGGTCGATCCCGCCCCCTATCTGACCGAGGTGCACGACATCTCGCTCGATCACCTCGACCGCGACACCGAACTGGCCGCGCATATCGCCGACCTGCCGGGGCGGCGCATCGTCTATACCAACGGCTCGGCCCCCTATGCCGAGCGGGTGCTCGAGGCGCGCGGGCTGGCGGGGCTGTTCGACGCGGTCTATGGCGTCGAACACGCCGGGTTTCGCCCCAAGCCCGAGCGCGCGGCCTTCGAGGCCGTGTTTGCCCGCGACGGGGTGGAGCCCGCCCGCGCCGCGATGTTCGAGGACGATCCGCGCAACCTGACCGCGCCGCACGCGATGGGGATGCGCACCGTTCACGTGGCGCCGGACCCGCATGAGGCGGATCATATCCACCACCACACCGACGATCTGACAGCCTTCCTGTCCCGATTGGTCTGACCGCCGGCCCAAGGGCGCCAGATTGCCGCGTTGCGTCAATTCGCGCGTTTCTTTTGCGGCAGCATCTCATACCTAAGCGGTTCCGGCATTCACAATCGAAAGGCTGAATATGTCCCCTGCGCCCAATCACCACGGCTCTAATCGGCCCGACAACAGAACGGCCCTCTGGCTGATCCTCGCGGTTGTCGTCTTTCTCGCGCTCTGGGCCACCTCGGTGGCGCTGTTCGGCATCCCCGGCCTCTACATTCCGGCGCTGGCGCTGGTGCCGGTGATCTGGGCGCTTCTGATCGTGGTCTCGCGGGGCTAACCCGGATAACGGCGGCAGGATGTCGTCTGGCCTCTGACCCGCCGGCGCACTAGGTAGGGTGCAAAGGCTGGAGGCATGCCATGAGCGACACCTGCGACATCCTGATTTCCGGCGGCGGCATCGCCGGGCTGACCGCGGCGGCGGCCTTTGCCCACGCCGGGTTTGACGTGATCTGCGTCGATCCCGCCCCGCCCATCACCGAGCGCGACGTGGATGGCTCCGACCTGCGCACCACCGCGATCCTGCAACCGGGCCAGGCGCTGATGGCGCGCTGCGGGCTGTGGGACCGGCTGGCCGACGAGGCCGCGCCGCTGCAGATCATGCGCATCGTCGATGCCGGTGGCGAGCAGCCCGAGCCGCGCGTGGTGCGCGATTTCCGCGCTGCCGACATCTCCGACCAGCCGTTCGGCTGGAACCTGCCCAACTGGCTGCTGCGGCGCGAACTGGTGGCGCATCTGGCGGCGCTGCCCAACGTCGATTTCCGCCCCGGCATGGGCACCACCACGCTGTTTACCCGCACGGCCGAGGCGCGCGTCGGCCTGTCCGACGGCGCCCGCGTCACCGCCCGGCTGGTGCTGGCCTGCGACGGGCGTGCCTCGCCTATGCGCGAGGCGGCGGGCATCCCCGTTCACACCCTGCGCTACGGGCAAAAGGCGCTGGCCTTCGCCACCACCCACCCCGCCCCGCATGACAATGTCTCGACCGAGATCCACCGCTCCGGCGGGCCGTTCACGCTGGTGCCGCTGCCCGATTACAAGGGCAGCCCCTCCTCCGCCGTTGTGTGGATGGAGCGCGGCCCGCGCGCGATGGAGCTGTTGCAGATGGAGGAGGAGGCGTTCAACGCGGCGATGACCGAACGCTCCTGCGGGCTGTTCGGGCCGCTGAGCCTCGCCTCGCGCCGCACCATCTGGCCGATCATTGCCCAGCGGGCGGAACGGATGGCCGGCGAGCGTCTGGCGCTGATGGCCGAAGCGGCGCATGTGGTGCCGCCGATCGGCGCGCAGGGGCTGAACATGTCGCTGGGCGACCTGCGCGCGCTGCTGGAGCTGGCCGAGGCGCGGCCCGAGGGGCTGGGCGATGCGCAGATGCTGGAGGCCTACCACAAGGCGCGGCATTCCGAGGTGACGGTGCGGGTGACCGGCATCGACATGCTCAACCGCGCCTCGATGATGGGGGCACAGCCGCTGCGCGACCTGCGCGCGGCGGGGCTCAGCGCGCTCTATTCCATGGCGCCGGTGCGCAAGACGCTGATGCAGATGGGTCTGGGGGTGCGCTGAAAGGCGTATTCAAAAGAACTTAGGGCGGCGCCAGCCCATGGGGGCGGATGGGCGCGGCCCGGCGTAAACGCCGGGCGGAATGTTGGTTCGGCGTCGCGTCTTACAGCACCTGGTCGACAACCGCCTTCAGCCGCGCCACCGTGGCGGGCACGTCATAGAGCTTGTCCAACCCGAACAGCCCCAGCCGGAAGGTCCTGAAATCCTCCGGCTCGTCGCATTGCAGCGGCACGCCGGCGGCGATCTGCATCCCCAGCGCGGCGAATGCCTTGCCGGTCTGGATCTCCGGATCGTCGGTATAGCTCACCACCACGCCCGGCGCGCCGAACCCCTCGGCAGCGACCGAAACGATGCCCTTCTCCTTCAACATGGCGCGCACGGAATTGCCCAACTCCCACTGCGCGTCGCGCAGCTTGTCGAACCCGTAGTCCCGCGTCTCGGCCATGGTATCGCGGAAGGCACGCAGCGCGTCCGTCGGCATGGTGGCGTGATAGGCATGACCGCCCCCCTCATAGGCCTGCATGATCTGCCGCCATTTCTTCAGGTCCAGCGCAAAACTGTCGCTCTCGGTTTCGGCCAGCCGCGCCTCGGCGCGCTCTGACAGCATCACCAGCCCGGCCGAGGGCGAGGCGCTCCAGCCCTTCTGCGGCGCGCTGATCAGCACGTCGACCCCGGTCTTTTCCATGTCGATCCAGGCGCAGCCCGAGGCGATGCAATCCAGCACCATCAGCGCGCCGACCTCATGCGCCGCCGCGGCCAGCGCGGTGACGTAATCGTCGGGCAGGATCACCCCGGCGGCGGTCTCCACATGCGGGGCAAAGACGATGCCGGGCTTGTCGGCGCGAATCTTTGCCACCACCTCGTCGATCGGCGCAGGGGCAAAGGGCGCGGGATGGGCGTTGCCCTGCTGGCGCGCCTTCATCACAGTGGCATTCGCGGTCAGCCCGCCGGTTTCCATGATCTGCGACCAGCGGTAGGAGAACCAGCCGTTGCGCACCACCAGCGCATCGGCCCCGCGCGCGAACTGGCGCGCCACCGCCTCCATCGCATAGGTGCCGCCGCCGGGCACCAGCGCCACGCCCTGGGCACCGTAAACCTCGCGCAGCATGTCGGAAATGTCGCGCATCACCTGCTGGAAGGTGGCGGACATGTGGTTGAGCGAGCGGTCGGTGAACACGACCGAGAATTCCTCGAGCCCCTCGGGGTCAACGGTATCGAGCAGCGCCATCTGCGATCTCCTGTGCTTTTGCCTGCTCATACCGCGCCTCGGCGGTTTCGGCAAAGGCAAAGCTGTCGCGCTCAGCCCAGCGGGCCGGGCCGCCGCTCCTCGCTCAGCACCACATTGGCCTCGACCTCGCCCGCACCGGGCAGGGTCATGATCCGGCGGCGCAGCACGCGTTCGAAATCCGACAGGTCGCGCGCCACCACCCGCAGCCGGTAATCATAGCGGCCCAGGACATGCTGCACCGTCTGCACCTCGGGGATGGCGGTGACCGCGCGTTCGAAATCCTCCAGGCTCGCGCGCCCCTTGGCCGCCAGTTTCACGCCCAGGAACACCGTCACGCCGAACCCCAGCGCCTCCTTGTCGAGATCCAGCCGCCGGCCCCTGATCGCCCCCGCCTCAGTCAGCCGTTTCACCCGCCGCCAGGCCACCGATTGGCTGACGCCAGCGCGGCGGCCCAGTTCGGCTGCGGTCAGCGTCGCGTCCCCTTGCAGCGCGCGCAGCAGGGCGCGGTCGGTGTCGTCGAGGTCGATCATAGCGGCAGGGTCTCCACATCCTTGATCGTGGTGACATGCATCAGCGCCTCGACATCGACGATATGCGGCAGGGTCAGGATGCGACGACGATAAATCTCCTGGTAATGGCGCATGTCGCGCGCCAGCACCGTCAGCCGCACATCGACCCGGCCCAGAAAGGTCTGGATCTCCGAGACCTCGGGAACCTCGCGCGAAACGGCGATGAATTCGTCGAAGGCGCGCGGCTCGGTCTTGTCGAGGCTGACCCGCAGCGAGACCTCCACCGCGTAGCCCAGCGCGCGCCAATCGATCACCGCGCGCTGCCCCTTGAGCACACCCATCGCCTGCAACCGCTCCAGCCGCTTGTAGGCCCTGCTGGCCGCGACACCGGAGGTACGGGCGAGGTCGGCGACGGATTGCCCCGGGTCGGCCTGAAGATGGCGGAGCAGCCGCCTGTCGGTGTCATCGAGCATGAATTTTCCGAAATTCCATCAATTTTCGAAATGATTTCTAACATAGAACCAAGAAAGATCAAATTTCGTTGCTGCTCTTACTGTCCGGCGCGGGCATGTTTCCGGCAACCAAACCAGAACCGGAGAAACGACATGCGCGTTTACTATGACCGCGATTGCGACATCAACCTGATCAAGGACAAGAAGGTGGCGATCCTGGGCTATGGCTCCCAGGGCCATGCCCATGCGCTGAACCTGCGCGACTCGGGCGCCAAGAACCTTGTCGTCGCCCTGCGCGAAGGCTCGTCCAGCGCCAAGAAGGCCGAAGCCGAGGGGCTGCAGGTGATGGGCATCGCCGAAGCGGCGGCCTGGTGCGACCTGATCATGTTCACCATGCCCGATGAACTGCAGGCCGAAACCTACCGCAAATATGTGCATGACAACCTGAAAGAGGGCGCCGCGATCGCATTCGCCCACGGTCTGAACGTGCATTTCGGCCTGATCGAGCCCAAGCCCGGCGTCGACGTGATCATGATGGCCCCCAAGGGCCCCGGCCACACCGTGCGCGGCGAATACACCAAGGGCGGCGGCGTGCCCTGCCTGGTCGCGGTGGATCAGGATGCCTCCGGCAAGGCGCTGGAACTGGGCCTGTCCTATTGCTCGGCAATCGGCGGCGGCCGCTCGGGCATCATCGAGACCAACTTCCGCGAAGAATGCGAAACCGACCTCTTCGGCGAGCAGGCGGTGCTTTGCGGCGGGCTGGTCGAGCTGATCCGCATGGGTTTTGAGACCCTGGTCGAGGCCGGCTATGCCCCTGAAATGGCTTACTTTGAGTGCCTGCACGAGGTGAAGCTGATCGTCGATCTGATCTATGAAGGCGGCATCGCCAACATGAACTACTCGATCTCGAACACCGCCGAGTATGGCGAGTATGTCTCGGGTCCGCGGGTGCTGCCCTATGACGAGACCAAGGCGCGGATGAAGGGCATCCTGCGCGACATTCAGACCGGCAAATTCGTGCGTGATTTCATGCAGGAGAATACGGTCGGCCAGCCGTTCTTCAAGGGCACCCGCCGGCTGAACGACGAGCACCAGATCGAGCAGGTCGGCCAGAAGCTGCGCGAAATGATGCCGTGGATCTCGGCCGGGAAGATGGTCGACAAGGAAAAGAACTGATCCGGGGCCGGCCCCGCGGGGGCCGGTGACACAGACGACCCAGGGGCCCCGGCCGTGCGCCGGGGCCCTTTTTTATCAACAAGGTTATCCACCGAACGTTCATGGTCCAATTACCTGATATAACGCCAAGAAGTTGGATCATGCTGAGCGTTCTCGGGCTGATCTGGGGCGGCACCTTCCTGGTGATGGAGCTGGCCTTGGAGGGGCTGACGCCGTTCTGGCTGGCGGCGTCGCGGATCGCATTCGGCGCGGCGCTGACCTGCGCCGTGTGGGGGCTGCGCGGCGGGCGGCTGTTTACGGCGGCCCCGACGGGATTTCAATGGCTTAGCCTGTTCGCTGTCGGGTTTCTCAGCTCGACCGTGCCGTTCATGCTGCTGGCCTGGGGACAGCAATATGTCACCTCGGGCTTTGCCGGGGTGTCGATGGCCAGCGTCGCCTTGATCGTGCTGCCGCTGGCGCATCTGTTCGTTCCGGGGGAGCGGATGACGCTTCGGCGGATCCTGGGATTCGGCATCGGATTTGCCGGGGTGAGCTTGCTGATTGGCAGTCAAGCTCTTGAATCTTCTGGACTTTCCATGGAAATGCCAGGGCGCGTCGCCTGCGTGGGCGCGGCGGCCTGCTATGCGGTCAGCTCGATCCAGATGCGCACCCTGCCGCCGGTGGACCCGATCGGGCTGTCGGCGGTTCTGCTTCTGATCGGCGCGCTGGGGGTGATTCCGGCGGCGTTGATCGTCGAGGGAATCCCGGCTCTGCCCGAGGGCCGAACCCTGTGGGCAGTGGCCTTTCTCGGGCTGGTCCCGACAGCCGGAGCGAACCTTCTGCGGGTCACGCTGGTGCGCAGCGCCGGGCCTGTTTTCCTGAGTATTGTCAATCACATGGTCCCGGTCTGGTCGGTAGTTCTGGGGGCGTGGCTGCTGTCCGAACCGCTGCCTTCCTCGCTGCTGGCCGCCCTGGTCCTGATCCTGTGCGGCGTGGGTTTAAGCCAGTACGGCGCGCTGCGACGGCTGTTCGTCGGGCGCTGAAACGCTGTTCTCGATTCGGGAAATTCAGGCGTGTTAACGGGATTGTGGACGACCGCAGAGACCACAGGGATTTCAGCGGGTCTTGATCACGTCTTTGTGTGAATTGGAAAAGCGATTAACCGCTTTGCCGCCAATTCTGCCGGGAAAAGGTTCAGATTGTACAATACCCGTCGAAAACTCCCCAAACCGGTACCCCGCCTGCGCGGGTAAATTCCTGCAGTTTCGACCGTTCACGGAGCGCGCGCAGCCCTTACCCATCGCCCACCTCGCAAAACAGGGAGTTTGTCCCCCGATTCTGTACAAAGGGAAAACCCGGGATCAGGCCGAGACCGCGTCGGCCACCGCCTCGACCACGGAATCGACGGTGCGGGTCAGCAACCCGGAATCCTCGCATTCCGCCATCACCCGGATCAGCGGCTCGGTTCCCGACTTGCGGATCAGCAGCCGTCCCTTGCCGTCGAGCGC
>NZ_JARGPK010000065.1 GCF_029212575.1 Antarcticimicrobium sp. | reverse complement strand
CCTGCCCGGCGCCGCCGTCGATCAGCAGCAGATCGGGCCAGAGCCCCTTGTCGCGGTCGGGGTCCTCTTTCAGCAGGCGGGAAAAGCGGCGCGTCAGCACCTCTTTCATCATGCCGAAATCGTCGCCCGGGGTCAGGTCGTCGCCGCGGATGTTGAACTTGCGATAGCTGTTCTTCATGAACCCGTCCGGGCCGGCCACGATCATCCCGCCGACCGCGTTGGTGCCCTGGATGTGCGAGTTGTCGTAGACCTCGATCCGCTGCGGCGGAGCCTCAAGCCCGAAGGCCTCGGCCAGCCCCTGCAACAGCCTGGTCTGGGTGGCGCTTTCGGCCATGCGGCGGGCGAGGCTTTCGCGGGCGTTGCGCAGGGCGCCCGAGACCAGTTCGGCCTTTTCGCCGCGCTGGGGGACCAGGATCGCGACCTTGCGCCCGGCCTTGTGGCTCAGCGCCTCGGTCATCAGGTCGGCGTTCTCGATCGCATCCGACAGGATCAGCTGCCGCGGCGGTTCCTTGTTGTCGTAGAACTGGCCGAGAAAGGCCTCCATCGCCTCGGCCGGCGACACGTCGGCGCCGACGCGCGGATAGAAATCGCGGTTGCCCCAGTTCTGGTTGGCGCGGATGAAGAACACCTGCACGCAGGCCTGTCCGCCCTCCATATGCAGGGCGATCACGTCGGCCTCGGTCACGCCGCGCGGGTTGATGCCCTGCGCCGTCTGGACCGAGGTCAGCGCGCGGATGCGGTCGCGCAGGGCAGCGGCGCGTTCGAATTCCATCGCGTCCGAGGCCACCTGCATCTGTCCGGCCAGCTCCTCCTGCACCTTTGTCGAGCGGCCCGACAGGAAGCGTTCGGCATCGCGGACGCTGTCGGCGTAGGCCGCCTCGGAGATCTGGCCGGTGCAGGGGGCGCTGCAGCGCTTGATCTGGTAGAGCAGGCAGGGCCGCGTGCGGCTTTCGAACATCGGGTCGGAACAGTTGCGCAGCAGGAACGCCTTTTGCAGCTGGTTCAGGGTGCGGTTGACCGCGCCGGCGCTGGCGAAGGGGCCGAAATAGCTGCCCTTCTCCTTTTTGGCGCCGCGGTGCTTCTTGATCTGGGGAAAGGCGTGATCCTTGGCGACGAGGATATTGGGAAAGCTTTTGTCGTCGCGCAGCAGCACGTTGTACTTCGGCTTGAGCTGCTTGATCAGGTTCTGTTCCAGCAGCAGCGCCTCGGTCTCGGTGCGCGTGGTCAGGAACATCATTGAGGCGGTTTCGCGGATCATCCGGGCGATGCGCGGGGTGTGGCCGGTGGGCCGGGCATAGCTGGAGACACGGGCGCGCAGATTGCGCGCCTTGCCGACATAGAGCACCCGTACCTGGGCATCGAGCATTCGGTACACGCCCGGCGATCCGTCGAGCGTTTTAAGATAGGACTGGATACAGCCATGGCCGGTCAGGCGCGGCTGGTCGGCGGTGTCGGAGGGCTCGCTCATGTTACAGAATTATGATTCTCTACCCCAGGCTGCAATGCAACCAAGCCCCTTTCAAGGGAAAACAAATCCACCGAAGCTGTGGACAAGTTTGCAGATAACTTCAAGGCATCGGAGAAATTCCGTTGTTCCACGGGAGGTTCCTTGATTTGCCTAAATTTTAGGCATATCCGGAAGTTACTGAAAACACGTGGAATTTTAATCACATCTCGCCAAGTGAATGAAAATAAACAAGATTTTGTAACGCCTTAGTAACGCCGGTGTGATCGGTGCAAAACTTCGACCGCGACGGGTCATTCAACCCCGAGCACATCGGGGGTCTGCCATCCGAGGTGTTGACCGCCATCGACGCAGATCAACTGGCCAGTCACCGCAGGGGCATCGAGGAAATAGCCGAGCGCGGCGGTGATGTCCTCGGCATTGGCGCCGCGCCGGGATACCGTACTGGCCCGCTGCGCGGCGAAATGCGCCTCTGACTGGCGGTGCCCCCGAAGTGTGGGGCCGGGACCGATGGCGTTGACCCGGATCGCCGGGGCCAGCGCCTGGGCGGTGGTGCGCGTCATGGCCCAGAGCCCCATCTTGGCGATGGTATAGGTCATGAATTCCGGCGTCAGCTTGCGCACGCGCTGGTCGATCATGTTCACGACCAACCCGGTCGCCACCGGTTCGCCCACGCCATCCTGCGCCGGTTCCAGCCCCTGCGCCGCCATCGCCTGGGTCAGCACGAAAGGCGCGCGCAGATTGCTTTCCATATGCCTGTCCCAGCTTTCGCGGGTGGCGGTGGAAACCGTATCATGTTCGAAGATCGAGGCGTTGTTGACCAGGCAGGTGATCGGGCCGCCCAGCGCCTCGGCCGCGGCCGGAAAGAGCTCGGCGGTATGCGCCTCGTGCAGCAGGTCCGCGGGCAGGGTGACGGCACGACGGCCCAGAGCGCGGATCTCCGACGCCGTCTCCTCGGCAGCATCGCGCGATCGGGCGTAGTGGACCGCCACGTCATGACCGCGTCGCGCCAGGTAAAGCGCCATGGCCCGGCCCAGCCGCGTTCCGGCGCCCGTGATCAGACTGCGTGACATCGTTTGTCCCCCGATCTGCTGCGCGGCGGGTTACATCAGTACCGCGGCGATATAGGCGATATATAGCGCACTCAGGCCGAAGCCCCACAGCCGCGTGATGTCGCTGCGGAAGAAAACGAAAGGCACCAGCAGCAACGACGCACCCAGCATCACCCAAAGGTCGAACCGAAGGAACTCGGGATCGACCGGGATCGGCCCGAACAGGGTTGCGATGCCGATGATGGCGAGCAGGTTGAACATGTTCGACCCGATCACGTTGCCCAGTGCCACGTCGGCCTGACGGCGCAACGCCGCCATCACCGTGGTGGCCAGTTCCGGCAGCGAGGTGCCAAGAGCCACAAGCGTGAGCCCGATCGCCGTATCGCTGACCCCATAGGTCTGGGCGATGACCGTTGCGTTCTCGACCAGCAGATTGGCCCCCAGGGGCAGCCCGATCAGACCCAGCCCGGTATAGATGCCGATGCGCCAGAAGGGCATGTCCGGGTCGGCGTCTTCCAGCGCCTCGAGAAGGTCCTCGACCTCGATTTCCTTGGCCCCGTTGCGCCGATGGCTCAGGGCATCGCGCATCTGGTCCCACAGGACCAGCACCAGGACCGCCAGCAGCACCAGCCCGGCCCACAGGGTGAAGGTGCCCAGCATCGCCAGCGCGATGAACAGGACCGACGCCGCCAGCATGAAGACATAGGATTTCCGGCTGTCGCATTCGCTGGTGTGCATGCGGGCAAGGATCGCGGGGATGCCCAGCACCAGCAGGATATTGGCGGTGTTCGATCCCACCACATTGCCCAGCGCGATACCCGGCGCATTGTCGAGCACGGCGCGGATCGAGATCAGGAGTTCGGGCGCCGAGGTGCCGAAGGCCACGATGGTCAGGCTGACGATCAGCGCCGGCACCCCCAGCCGCAGGCTGAGGTTGACCGCGCCGCGCACCAGGGAATCGCCCGCCAGAAGAAGAATGACCAACCCCAGTCCCGACAACACCCAAGGCATCATGAACGCCGTCCCCCGTCACCGCAGTCGCAGGGCCCCTTGCCAATGCGGAAGCGGCCGCATCGCGGGCAGCGCGCCGACGAAATCTTGTCCTGCCCGGGAAAGCGCAGCTTTCCGAACATCGCAAGCACCGCCATCCCCACAAGGAAGAGAGAAACGATCTTGAAAATCACGTCAGAGGCCAAAACGCGCGAAAGCCGCGCGCTCCTCTATCCCGAACAGGGCGTCCTGCGCCATCTGCGCCCCGAAGCGCGACCAGAACGGCCGGCGCATCGCGTAGCGGCGGAACTTCACCTTCTTGCCGAAACGGTCCTGCATCTTGGGCTTCAGATGGCCGATCCCGTCGATCAGCCCCAGCGCCGTGGCCCGGCGGGCGGCCCAGATCTCGCCGGTGAAGAGATCGGACTCGCTGTTCAGCTTGCCGCCCCGGCGCGCCTTGACGTGGGCGATGAAATTCTCGTGCAGGTCTCCCAGGATGACCCTGAACCGCGCCACATCCTCGGGGTTCTCCGGGCGGAACGGGTCGAGCATGGATTTGGACTCGCCGGCGGTATAGACGCGCCGTTCGATCCCCTGCCGCGCCAGCAGCACATGCGCCCCGAACCCCGAGGAGATCACCCCGATCGAACCGAGGATCGAGCTGTCGTCGGCCCAGATTTCGTCCGCCGCCACCGCCAGCCAGTAGCCGCCGGAGGCCGCCAGATCCTCGACGAAGGCGAAGACCGGCACCTTGGTCTCTTCCGACAGGCGGCGCACGCGGGCGGCGATCAGCGAGGATTGCACCGGCGAGCCGCCGGGCGAATTGATCTCGAGCGCGACGGCGGCGGGCTTGCCCTTCCGGAACGCCTTTTCCAGGATCGGCGCCACCGCGGCATCGTTCAGGGTGCTGCGCCCGCCCGAACCGATCATGCCGGTCAGGCGAACCACGGAGACCAGCGGCGGGTTCTTGATAAAGGGAAAGCGCAGGTTCATGCCGCTCGATGTAGAATGCCGCCCGTGAACAAACAAGACACCGGGGACGCAGAAACACCGGCAGCGGGGATTTCACGCCACGTCCGCCGCCGGGCACCGCCGGGCGGGCGCGACGGTCGCGGGACGATCAGCTGCGCAACCGCCAGCCGGTCCGGAAGATCCACCAGATCACCGCCAGGCACAGGCAGGTGAATCCGCCGATCGCCAGCAGGCTCAGCCCCACCGGCACGTCCGAGGTGTCGAAGAACGCCCAGCGGAACCCCGAGATCAGATAGACCACCGGATTGAACAGGGTGATGGTCTGCCAGACCGGCGGCAGCATGGTGATCGAGTAGAAGGAGCCGCCGAGAAACACCAGCGGCGTCACGATCAGCAGCGGCACCAGCTGGAGCTGCTCGAAGTTCCGCGCCCAGATCCCGATGATGAATCCCATCAGCGCGAAACTGAGGCAGGTCAGGACCAGGAACAGGACCATCGCCAGGGGGTGCGCGATGCGCAGATCGACGAAGAACGCGGCGGTGCACAGGATCACCGTTCCGATGAACAGGGCCTTGCTCGCCGCCGCGCCGACATAGCCCAGGACGATCTCGAGGAAATTGACCGGGGCCGACAACAGCTCGTAGACGGTGCCGATGAACTTCGGGAAGTAGATCCCGAAGGAGGCGTTGGAGATCGCCTGGGTCATCACCGAGAGCATGATCAGCCCCGGCACGATGAAGGCGCCGTAGCTGATCCCCTCGACCTGGTCGATGCGGCTGCCGATGGCGGTGCCGAACACCACGAAATACAGCGAGGTGGACAGCACCGGCGACAGAAAGCTTTGCATCAGCGTGCGGAAGAACCGCGACATCTCGAAGCGATAGATCGCGGCAATGGCGCCCCAGTTCATGACCGGCCCTCCGATACCAGATCGACAAAGATCTCTTCCAGGCTGCTTTCGCGCGTCTTGACATCTCGCAGCACCAGACCGGCGGCCGCGACGTCGTTGAGCAGCCTGGTGATGCCGGTGCGCTCGGCGTGGGTGTCGTATTCGTAGACCAGCGTATCATTGTCCCCGGTCAGCACCAGGTCATGCGCCGCCAACGCCGGCGGGATCTTTCGGATCGGCGCGCTCAGCAGCACCTCGATCCGTTTCTTGCCCATCCGGGCCATCAGCCTTTTCTTGTCCTCGACCAGCAGCAGCTCGCCACCGCTGATCACCCCGACGCGGTCGGCGATCGCCTCGGCCTCTTCGATGTAATGGGTGGTCAGGATGATGGTCACGCCGTCGGCCTTCAACTCGGCCACCGTGTCCCACATGTCCTTGCGCAGTTCCACGTCGACCCCGGCGGTGGGCTCGTCGAGAAACAGCACGCGGGGCTCGTGCGCCAGCGCCTTTGCGATCAACACCCGGCGTTTCATGCCGCCCGACAGCTCCTTGACCGGCGCGTTGCGCTTGTCCCACAGCGAGAGCCGGCGCAGGATCCGCTCGATCAGGGCCTCGTCGCGCGGGTGTCCGAACAGGCCGCGGGAAAACCGGACCGTCCGGATCACCGTCTCGAAGGGTTCCAGCGCCACCTCCTGCGGTACCAGCCCGATCATCGACCGGGCGGCGCGGAACCCGCTGATGATGTCGTGACCGCCCACTGTGACGCTGCCCGATGTCGGCGTGGTGATACCGCAGATGGTGGAAATCAGGGTCGTCTTGCCGGCGCCGTTGGGCCCCAGCAGCGCGAGGATCTCGCCCTGCTCGATCTCGAGCGAGACCCCCTTGAGGGCCTCGAACCCGCCGTCATAGCGTTTGCGCAGATCGCGGATGGACAAGATGGTAGACATGGCTTTCCCCTTCGCACGGTATCTAATACCCGCCGCCGCGACAGAACAGCGCGCCCGCGCACATGGGGGTGCGCGGTTTTGCAGGGATCACTCGCGGCCGGTGACGCGCTTGAACCAGCCTTTCTTTTCGCCGGTCCCGGCCTCCTGGCTGCCCTCCTCCTCCGGGTCTTCGTCCTCCCCCTCGATCTGCGACTGGAGGTTCCGGAAAAACTGGTCGGCCATCTTCTTGGCAAACCCGTCGATCAACCGACTGCCCAGTTGCGCCAGCTTGCCGCCGACCTTGGCCTCGACCTCATAGGACAGCAGCGTCGCCCCCTCGCCCGCCGGCGCAAGCGTCACGGTCGCGCCGCCCTTGGCGAAACCGGCGGCCCCGCCCTTGCCCTCGCCCGCGATGGTCAGCTTTTCGTTCTCCACCAAGTCCGACATGGTGACCTGCCCCTTGAAGGTGGCCTTCACAGGGCCGACCTTCTGCGTCACCGTGGCGGTGTAGCCGTCCTGCGGGTTGCCCTCGACCTCCGAGGCGCCGGGCACGCAGGCCTTGAGCATCCCCGGGTCGAGAATGGCGGCATAGACGGTGGCCGGATCGGCCTTGATCTCGCGTTCGTCGCTCATGTGCATGGCGCTCAGTCTCCCTGTTTTTCTGGTTCCGGTGTAGCCGACAGCGCGAGGCGGGCCAAGCAAACTTGCTCGGCCCGCCTGCAGGAATCTTCGCCAGACCGGCCGCGAAGGGAACCGATCAGGCCCAGACCTGCTTCAGGTCGGGCAGCGGGATCGCGTCGAGCAACTCCCGCGTATAGGCGGCCTGCGGCGCCTCGAACAGCGCGGCGGTCTCGCGGTACTCCACCACCTCGCCCAGATGCAGCACCAGCGTGTGCCGGCACAGCCGCCGGATCACCGACAGGTCATGGCTGATGAAGGCCAGCGTCAGGCCCAGCTCGCGCACCAATTGCTCCAGCAGGTTCAGCACCTGCGCCTGGCTGGAGACATCGAGACCCGAGACGATTTCATCCGCCAGGATGAAATCCGGCTCGGTGGCGATGGCGCGTGCGATGCCCACCCTTTGCCGCTGCCCGCCCGACAACTCGTGCGGATACCGCTTGCGAAAGGCGCGCGGCAGGCCGACGTGATCCAGCGCCTGATCGACCCGCTGCGATACCCTGTCGAACCCCTGCAGCCGGAGCGGCCCGGCGATGATCGCCCCCACCGTGCGGCGCGGGTTCAGCGAGGACATCGGATCCTGAAAGATCATCTGGAACCGGCGCCTGAGCGGGCGCAGCGCATCCTCGCCCAGGTGGGTGATGTCCTGCCCCTCGAAGCGGATGGAGCCGCTGTCAGGCTCCAGCAGGCGGATCATCGCCCGGCCCAGCGTCGACTTGCCCGAGCCGGAGCCGCCGACAATGCCCACCACGTCGCCGCGCGGGATCGTCAACGAGATGCCCTTGAGGATCTCGATCCGGGGTGCCGGCCCGAGCAGCGGCTTGTGCGCCATGTCGGGAAACGACAGGTGCAGGTTCTCGATGTCGTAGATCGGTGTGTCAGACATGACCGTGCATCCTGTCAAAGGCTTCGATCTCGGCCCGGACGCCGTCGATCACCGCCTCCGGCACCGGGGTCAGGCTGGCGGCGGGATCGGTGTATTTCGGCGTCGCGGCAAGAAGCGCGGCGGAATAGGGATGCGCCGGCCGGGCAAAGAAATCCCCGATCCGGGTATCCTCCAGCACCTTGCCGCCATAGAGCACGGTCAGCGACTGGCAGATCTTGGACACCACGCCAAGGTCGTGGGTGACGAACAACAAGGCGGTGCCGTGCCGCGCCTGCATCTGCTTGATCAGCTTCAGGATCTGTTTTTGCACGGTCACGTCCAGCGCCGTGGTCGGTTCGTCCGCGATGATCAGCTTTGGCTCGGCGGCAAAGGCCGAGGCGATCAGGATGCGTTGGCGCATACCGCCCGACAGCTCGTGCGGATAGGCCCGCATCACGCGCTCGGGCTCGGGGATTTGCACCTCGTCCAGCAATTCCAGCGCGCGGGTCTGGGCATCGTGGCGGGTCCAGCCAAGGATATCCACCAGCCGGTCGGTGATCTGCGGCCCGACCCGGCGCGAGGGGTTCAGCGCGGTTAGCGGGTCCTGCGGGATCAGCGCCGCCTTGGCGCCGATCACCCGACGCCGGTCGCGCGGGCGCATCGCCTGCAGATCCTCGCCCTCCAGCACGATCCGCCCGGAGCTGATCTCGATCGCCGAGGGCAAGGTGCCCAGCACGGCCTTGCCGATCATGCTCTTGCCGGCGCCGCTCTCGCCCACCAGCCCGCGCACCTCGCCCGCCGCCACCGAAAGCGACACGTCGCGCAGGATCGGCGCCGGGCCGACCTCGGCATTCAGGTTCTCGATTGTCAGGAAACTCATCGCAGCACCGGATCGAAATGGTCCTTCAGCCCTTCGCCCAACTGGCTGAAGCTGAGGACGGTCAGGAACAGGGTGACCAGCGGGAACACCAGCACCCACCACGCCTGGTGGATCGACAGACGCCCCTCGGCGATCATGCTGCCCCAGGTCGGTTGATCGGTCGAGATCGACAGGTTCACGAAACTCAGGATCGCCTCGACGATCACCGCGATGCCCATTTCCAGCGTCAGCAGGACGACGATGGTAGGCAGCACGTTGGGCAGGATCTCGGCCAGCAAGATGCTGAACCGCTTGCGCCCGGCCACCTGGGCCGAGGCGACGTAATCCATTGCGCCCTGGCTCATCGCCTCGGCGCGGATGACGCGGGCAAAGCGGGTCCAGTCGATCACCACGATGGCGATGATGATGGAACTCAGACCAGTACCAAGAACCGCGATCAGCAGGATCGCGAAAAGCACCGGCGGAAACGCCATCCAGATATCGACAAGGCGCGAGATCACCATGTCGGGCCAGCCGCGGAAATAGCCCGCGATCAGCCCCAGGCCGGAGCCGATCAGACAGGTCAGCGTGCCCGCGATCAGCGCCACCCCCAGCGCGATCCGCGCGCCGTGGATGATCCGGCTGAGCACGTCACGGCCCAGCGAGTCCGAGCCCAGCGGAAAGGCCGCATCGGCGCCTGCCTCCCAGAACGGCGGCAGCCGCGCGCCGAAGAGATCCTGCGCCAGCGGGTCCTGCGGCGCGATCAGCGGCGCGAACACCGCCCCCAGCACCAGCAGGCCCAGCCATGTGGCCGACAGCCACAACCGCGCGCCGGCGCGGCGTTTTACCTGTGAACGTCCGTCAGCCATGTCGCAACCTCGGGTTCAGGGCCGCATAGGTCAGATCGACCACCAGGTTCACCACGGAAAAGATCAGCGCGAACAGGATCACGATGCCCTGGATCAGCGGCAGGTCGCGGTTGATCACCGCGTCGATCGCCATGTTGCCCAGCCCCTCGTAGGAGAACAGCCGCTCGATGATGACGGTGCCGCCGATCAGAAAGGTGAACTGCACCCCGATCAGGGTCAGCGTCGGCAGCACCGCGTTGGGCAGCGCCTCACGGGTGATGACGTGGTTCTCGCCATACCCTTTCGTGCGCGACAGGGTGACATAATCCAGATGCATGGTTTCCTTCAGCGATTGCTTGAGAAGCTGGGCGATGATCGCCGCCAGCGGGATCGCCAGCGCCAGCGCCGGCATGAACATATGCGCGACAAGATCGGCCCAGATGTCAAAGCGCAGCCGCAGCACGCTTTCGAACAGATAGAAATTGGTGACGAACGGCAGATCCAGCGACGGCGACACCCGCCCGGAGATATGGAACACCGGCCAGAGCACCCCGAACAGCAGGATCAGCACCAGCCCCCAGAGGAAATCGGGCACGCTGAGCGCCATGCCGTTGGCCACATCGATCGCGCCCTCGGATCTTGTGCCGCGCATCCGGGTGCCGGTCAGCGCCAGCGTGCCGCCGATCGCCACCGCGATCACCAGCGCCACCACCGATAGCTCCAGCGTCGCCGGCAGCCGCGACAGCACCAGCGCCAGCACCGGCTGACGGGTGGTGATCGAGGTGCCGAAATCGCCCTGCAGCACGCCGGAAAGCCAGATCACGAATTGTTCCGGGATGGTCTTGTCCAGCCCGTAAAGCGCCTTGAGCCGCGCGATGTCCTCTTCGCCGGCGCCGGGGGGCAGCATCATCGCGATCGGGTTTCCGGGCACGACGCGAATGACGAAGAACACGATGACGGCCACGCCGAAGAGCGTGATCGCCATGGTCAGCAATCGCAGCAGGATCCGTCTGATCAATGTCATGGAAATGGTTCCGAAAGCCGGAGGGCAGGAAGCGCCCGCCCTCCGGTCACTGGGGTTTGAAAGGCGCGGCTCAGGCGCGGGTCATCAGGTGCGGCAGCAGCGCGCCCGAGGCATGCGGCGTCACCTTGACACCCGGTGCATGCAGGATCGGCTGCACGTATTGCAGCAGCGGCAGCACCAGCGCGTTGTCGGCGATATAGCGGCTGACGCCCTTCCACCCTTCGATGCGCTTGGCCTCGTCCGCCTCGCCCCAGAGCGGGTTGATCATGTCGATCAGGTCCTGCCCGTCCCAGACCGAGTGCGGCGAGGGGCCGTACATGGCGAAGCCGGTCGAGGTGGTCGGATCGCCCACCGAGTTGCCCCAGTTGTAGAAGGCGGCCGGGGCAAGCTGGTCGGCCGCGCGCAGCTCGTAATGCTTGGCGATCTCGTAGACCTCGATCTCGGCCTCGATGCCGACCCGGCGCCACAGCCCGACGATGGCCTGGATGATCTCGTAATCCTTGGGCTTGAAACCGCGGGTGGTCTGGATGGTGAACTTGACCGGGTTGTCGGTGGAATAGCCCGATTCCGCCAGCAGCGCCTTGGCCCCTTCGGGATCGTAGGGTGTCTTGATGGAGGGATCGTAGGCGTCGTATTCCGGCGTCTCCAGCGTGTCGATCGGCACGCCGTAACCCGACAGCAGACGGTCGACGATGGCCTGCTTGTCCACCGCCATGACGGCGGCCTTGCGCACGTTCGGGTCGGTCATCACCTCGATATCGTTGAAGAAGATCATCCCGATATCCGAGATCGGCGCCGCCACCCCTTCCAGCTTGCCGGCCTTGAGGCGGTCAAACTCCTCATAGGGCATTTCCAGCGTGACATGGGCATTGCCAGATTCCACCTCGGCGACGCGGGCGGCGGCGTCGGTGACGAACTTGATGGTCACGGATTTGAACTCCGGCGCGCCGCCCCAGTAATTCTCGTTCGCCTTCAGGCGGACATAGGCGTTGCGCTCGTATTTCTCGACCATGTAGGGGCCGGTGCCGATCGGGGCGGCCTCAAAGCCGTCGGCGCCGACCTTTTCGTAATAGGCCTTGGGCAGCACGTAGCCGGTGAGGAAGTACATCCACTTGAAGATCGTCGGGTCGAACTGTTTCACGTCGGCGATGACGCGGTTGCCCTCGACCCGATGGTTTTCCAGCGTGCCCCAGACGAACTGGATCGGGCTGCCGGTCTCGGGGCTGGCGACGCGGGCCAGGCTCCAGGCCACGTCCTCGGCGGTAAAGTCCGAACCGTCATGCCATTTCACGCCTTCGCGCACGTCCATCCAGACCTGGCTGTGGTCGTCGTTCCAGCCCCAGTCGGTCAGCAGGCCGGGCGCCGGCGACAGGTCGGGCTGTTGCAGGATGAACTGGTCGAACACCGACTGGTAGATGCCCTGGATCGTCGGATTGACCGCTGAGGCGCCGACGGTGGGGTCCCAGCTGGGCAGGTTGACGTTATAGGCGATCACCAGGTCGTCGATCCCCTGTGCCCAGGAAAATGTCGGCGCCGCGGCGGCCAGCGTGGCGGCGGCGGCGGTGCTCTTGAGCAGGCTGCGTCTTGTGAGTTTGGTCATGTTGTTCCCCTGTTGGTTTTGGGTGGTTTCGGCTGTTTTTTGTACGTTTTATTTCCCGGCCAGTTTCCGGCCGAGTTGATGGCCCGGCCCGGCGCCCGTCCCCGCCCCGGGCCAGACGGCTGCCCCGGTGTGGTAAAGGCCCCGGATCGGGGTGGTTCCATCGGCGTATCCGCGCGCCGGACGGAACAGGAAATGCTGGCTGATGTGGTGGCTGCCGCAAACCTGGTCGCCACCGACGAGGTTGGGATTGTCGGCCTCCAGCTCGGCGGGCGTGACGACCCGCTGGCCGAGGATCTTGGCGCGGGTGCCGGGGGCGTAGCGCTCCAGCAGGTTCAGCGCGCGTTCGGCAAAGGGCCCGGCGGCCCCGGACCAGTCGGTCGCGGTGATCTCGCCGCCGGCATCGCCGCGGATCTCGCCCGGAGCCATGCGCACCTGCATCCAGAGCGTGTGCATTCCCTCGGGCGCGCGGGAGGGATCGACCACGGTGGGTTGGCCGACCACGATCACCGGCTCGTCGGGCAGCAACCCAGCGACGGCCTGGACATAGGTGCGCGCCATCTGGTCAAGCGAAGGTGCGATATGCACATAGGCGAATTCGCGCAGCTCGGCCCCGGCGGTCCAGTCCGGCAGGTCGGTAAGCGCCAGGTGGATCATCATGGTTCCGGGCGCATGGCGGAATTTCCGCATCGCGGTGTCATAGCCCGCGTTGCCGCTGCCGCCGGTCAGCCGCTCCATCGCCCCGGGCGCCACGTTGGCGATGACCGCGCGATTGGCGATGATGGTTTCGCCGCCCGCGATCACGCCGGTCGCCTTGCCGTTCGCATGCAGAATGGTCTCGACCGGGGTGCCGCACAGGATACGTCCGCCGCGCGCCTCGATCGCGCCTTGAAGCGCGGTGATGACGGTGGCCGCCCCGCCCTTGCCCAGCGCCATGCCGAAGGCCTGATTCGCCATCGCCTCGAGATAGGGAAAAAGCGCCCCTCCGGCGATGTCGGGGGCGAAATCCAGGTGCATGCCCCAGGCCGCCAGCGTCGCCCGCAGCCTGGGCGATTCGAAAGTTTCCTCGAGCCAGGCCCGCGGCGAGGCGGCGAGGAAGCGCGCCAGGTCCAGGGTTCCGCCCGCCCCTTTCCGGCGCAGGGCCTTCCAACCAATAGATGCCAATGCATGTAATTTCATGGGAGAGCCGAGAAGACCGAACAGATGCTCGGCCTCGGCCGGGAAGGCGCCTGACAGCGCGTCCCAGGTTTGCGCGTCGCGCTCTGACAGGGCTGCGATGCGGGCCCGGTTGGCGGCGGCATCTGTGCCAATTCCCATCCATGTTCCGTCCGGAAAGACGCTGGAAAAACAGTTGCTTGCCGGGGCGAACTCCAACCCGTGGCGGATCAACTCCTCGCTGTTTTCCTGGAAATGCGGTGAGCCCGCAAAAAGCGAGAGGTTCATCGCCGCCCAGTCATGGGCGAACCCTTCTATCGTATAGGCCCCGGTACGCACGGCGCCGCCGGGTTCGTCCGCCTGTTCCAGCACGATCACCGACCAGCCACGCTTGCAAAGGTGGTGCGCGCAAACCAGCGAATTGACGCCGCTGCCTATGATGACCGCATCCGCGGATAACTGTGACAATCCGTACTCCCCGTTCTTGCCAATATATTTGCAAAAGCATTTAATCCTGTCTAGCATTGATTCACAGCGACGCGCCACGACGGGGCGCCAAAACACCTAGGGAGCAAAAAAGATGAGCGCATCGAACACATTGCAGAGCCTGGGGGCGATGATCGCCTCGGGCGGGATAGACGTGGTGGATTGTACCGGGGTGCTGGGACCGGACACGCCGATCCTGCAACTGCCGCCGGATTTCGCCAAGAACACCCCCAAGGTCGAGATCCACAAGATCAGCGAATACGACGAGGACGGCCCGTTCTTTGCCTGGAACTGGCTGGTTCTGGGCGAACACACCGGCACCCATTTCGACGCACCGCATCATTGGATCACCGGCCGCGACAACCCCGAGGGCTATACCGACACGCTCGACGTGCAGCGCCTGATCGCGCCGGTCAACGTGCTGGACTTCTCCAAGGAATCCGCCGCTGACGCCGACTTTCTTCTGACCATCGACCACGTCAAGGCCTGGGAGGCCGAGCATGGCGAGATCAACGTCGGCGAATGGGTGGTCATGCGCAGCGACTGGGACCAGTACGGCGAGGACGAGGACAAGTTCCTGAATGCCGATGAGAACGGCCCGCACACACCCGGGCCGACCGCCGAGGTGATCCAGTACCTGATCGACAAGGGCATCGTCGGCTGGGGCAGCCAGTGCATCGGCACCGACGCGGGCCTGGCCGGCGGGATGGAGCCGCCGTTCCCGGCGCATAACCTGCTGCATGCCAACAACCGCTTTGGCCTGGCCTCGCTGGCCAACCTGGACAAGCTGCCGGCCAAGGGCGCGATCCTGATCGTCGCCCCGCTGAAGATCCAGAAGGGCACCGGCAGCCCGATCCGCGCGCTGGCGCTGGCACCGAAGGGCTGAGCCATGGCAACGGTCGATCACGTCATCATCGGCACCGGGATCAATGCCCTGGTTGCCGGGGCGCTTCTGGCGCGGAAGGGAAGGAAGGTCGTGCTGCTGGAGCGGGAGGATCGCGCCGGCGGCTGCATGATGACCGCCGAGGCGACGCTGCCCGGCTTCCACCATGACGTGATGGCCACCACCTTCGTGCTGTTCCTGACCTCGCCCGCCTATGCGGAGTTGGCCGAGGACCTGGGGCGGCACGGGCTGGAGTTCTGTCACACCGCCCATCCGACCGCCGTGTTGCGGCCGGGCGGGCGGGCCACCGTCCTGGGCATGGACCGGGCCGCCAACGTGGCCGCCTTCAACGCGCTGGCGGCGGGCGACGGCGACCGTCATGCGGCCGATGTGGGTGGCATCGAGGCCGACGCGCCGTTTCTCTTTGCGCTGCTGGGCGGCGATCTGTGGTCGCGCGGCACCGTGAAACTGCTGGCCGGTCAGGCGTGGAGGCGCGGGCTCAACGGGTTGAAAAGCTGGATCGGCGAGGCGCTGGTTCCGGCGCGCGGCTGGCTTGAGACCGCTTATCAAAGCGAGGATATCCAGGCGCTCTGGGTGCCTTGGGTCCTGCATTGCGGACTGACGCCAGAATCCACCTATTCCGGCCAGATGGCCAAGGTGGTGGCCTTTGCGCTGGAGGCCGCCGGCGCGCCGGTGGTCAAGGGCGGATCGGCCCGCGCCGTCGAGGCGTTTCGCGGTCTGATCGAGGAGAAAGGCGGCGAGATCCGCACCGGTGTCGATGTCGACCGCATCCTGGTCGACGGTGGCCGCGCCGTGGGCGTCGAGACCGCTGGCGGCGAGCGGATCATGGCGGGCAACGTGCTGGCCTCGGTCGCGCCGGGGCAGTTGGTCAACCGGCTGCTGCGCGATCATGCGCGCCCCGAGGAGCAGGCGGGCGCGCGCGCCTATCGGCACGGGCGCGGCAACTTCCAGATGCATTTCGCGCTGGACCGCCCGCCCGAGTGGCTGACCGAGGGGATGGACGACGTGGCGCTGATCCACCTGTCCGACGGCATCGACGCGGTGTCGAAATCGGCCAATGAGGCCGAGCGCGGGATGATCCCGGAGACGCCGACGATCTGTGTCGGCCAGCCGCACCGGCTGGATCCGACCCGTTGCCCCGATGGCAAGGCGATCCTGTGGTTGCAGATCCCCGACGCGCCGCGCGTGATCACGGGCGATGCGGCGGGCGAGATCGAGACCGATGGCAGCTGGGACGAGGCCACGCGCGAGGCATTTGCCGACCGGATCGAGGCGATCCTGGCGCGGCACATCAAGGATTTCGACCAGATCAAGCTGGCGCGCCGGGCCTATTCCCCCGCCGATCTGGAGGCGATGAACGTGAACCTCGTCGGCGGCGATCCCTACGGCGGGCAATGCGGCATCGACCAGTTTTTCGTGTTCCGCCCGTTCCCGTGGTCGCGCAATGGCAGCACGCCGGTGAAGGGGCTGCATCACATCGGCGCCTCGACCCACCCCGGGCCGGGGCTGGGTGGCGGCTCGGGCTTCAACGCGGCCAAGAGGCTGGGCGGATGACGGACGAGGTGACCGCACCGCGCCGGCTGGGCGAGATCGGGCTGAACAATTTCCCGCCCTACCTGATGAACCGCATCATGGGCCGCTACAACGCCAGCCTGCGAGAGGACATGGCCCACCAGGGCATGACCACGCCCAAGATGCGCTCGCTCGCGGTGCTGTCGGTGGTGGACGGCATCCTGATCCGCGAGTTGGCGGTCTATGCCGTGGTCGAGCAATCGACGCTGAGCCGCGCGCTCGACGGGCTGGCCGCCGATGGGCTGATCCGGCGCGAGACCGACCGCGAGGACAGCCGCGCGACCCGCGTCTTCATCACCGAGCAGGGCCGCGCCGCCTTCGAGCGGCACTGGCCCGCGATGGCGGCCGCCCATGACCAGATGTTCCACGACATCCCGCCGGCCGAACAACAGGCCTTTCTGGCGACACTGCACAAGATCCTGCGTAATGTGCGCAGGAACGAATTCTGAGGACGAGACATGGCCGAGAGATCCTTCAAGAAGGAAGTCGAACACCTGCGCAAGGGCGAGGGCGAGACCTTTACCGGCGAGGGCATCCTGGCGATCACCAAGGCGCTGCTGGAAAACGGGGTCGGCTATGTCGGCGGCTACCAGGGGGCACCGATCAGCCACCTGATGGACGTGCTGGCCGATGCCGAGGAACTGCTGGGCGAACTTGGCGTGCGGTTCGAGGCCAATGCCTCGGAGGCCGCCGCCGCCGCCATGCTGGCGGCCTCGGTGCATTACCCGATCCGGGGCGCGGTCACCTTCAAGGGGCCGGTGGGGGTCAACGTCGCATCCGACGCGCTGGCCAACCTGGCCTCATCCGGGGTCAACGGCGGCGCGTTGATCATCGTCGGCGAGGATTACGGCGAAGGCTCGTCGATCATGCAGGAGCGCAGCCACCCTTTCGCGATGAAGTCACAGATCTGGCTGCTGGACCCGCGCCCCAGCCTGCCGTCGATCGTCAAGGCGGTGGGCGACGGCTTCGCGCTGAGCGAGGCGTCGAACACCCCGGTCATGATGACCGTGCGCATCCGCTCGTGCCATGTGACCGGCAGTTTCGAGTGCAGCGACAACGTCGCCCCGACCCTGACGGTCAAGGATGCGCTGTCCGCACCGAAAAAGGATTTCAACCGCGTGGTGCTGCCACCGGCGGCTTTCGTGCATGAGCAGGACAAGATCGACAACCGCTGGCCGGCCGCCGAGAAATACATCACCGAACACAAGCTGAACGAGATGTTCGGGCCAAGCGAGGCCAAGATCGGCTTGGTCTGCCAGGGCGGCATGTACAACGGCGCGATCCGGGCGTTGCAACGTCTTGGGCTGGCGGACATCTATGGCAACTCCGACATCCCGGTCTATTGCCTCAACGTGACCTATCCGCTGGTCAGCGACGAGTTCGCCGAATTTGCCGAGGGCAAGGACGCCGTTCTGGTCATCGAGGAGGGCCAGCCCGAGTTCATCGAACAGACGCTCTCCACCTTCATCCTGCGCAAGGGGTTGAAGGTGCAGCTGCATGGCAAGGACATGCTGCCGATGGCGGGCGAATATACCGGCAAGGTGATGCTGGACGGGATCACCGCGTTTCTGAAGGAACACGGGCCCGATCTGCTGCCGGGGCAGGCCCGCGCCCCGAACCAGCCCGCGCCGGCGATCCCCGACCTGTCGAAAACCGTGCCGACCCGGCCGCCGGGGTTCTGCACCGGCTGCCCGGAGCGGCCGATCTTTGCCGCGATGAAACTGGTGCAGGAAGAGCTGGGCGAGCACCAGATCACCGGCGATATCGGCTGCCACCTGTTCGCCTGCCTGCCCCCCTTCGAGGTTGGCGGCTCCACCATGGGCTATGGGCTTGGCCCGGCCTCCAACGCCGCCTTTGACGGCGGCGGGGAAAAGCGCGCCATCTCGATCCTGGGTGACGGCGGGTTCTGGCACAATGGTCTGTCGTCCTCGATCGGCAACATGGTGTTTAACAAATCCGACAGCGTGGCAGTGATCGTCGACAACTATTATTCCGCCGCCACCGGCGGACAGGACGTGCTGTCTTCGCGCGCCGACAACCCGACCAAGGCGACGCAGAACTCGATCTCGGACGCGGTCAAGGGGATCGGCGTCAAATGGGTCCGCCAGATCGACCGCACCTATGACGTG
>NZ_JARGPK010000043.1 GCF_029212575.1 Antarcticimicrobium sp. | reverse complement strand
GGCACACCGGAGGGCGACGCCGCGCGCGACTCGCTTGGCCGTGCCGGGCGCGCCATGGACGGCGCCGAAGAGGCGCTGCGCGGTGACGATCTGGCCGAGGCCATCGACCGGCAGGCCGAGGCGATCGAGGCGCTGCGTGAGGGTATGCGGTCGCTGGGCGAGGCGATGGCGCAGCAACAGCAGGGCGGCCAGCAGCAGGGCCAGGGCATGGCCGAGGGCGACATGCGCGCCAACGACCGCGATCCGCTGGGCCGACAGGCGGGATCGAACGGCGCCTTCGGCACCGACGAGGGGATGTTGCAAGGCGAAGATGTCTATCGCCGCGCGCGCGAACTCCTGGACGAGATTCGCCGCCGCTCGGGCGATGGCGAACGCCCGGAAGTGGAACTGGAGTATCTCCGCCGCCTGCTGGACCGGTTCTGAGCCCCGCTCCGGCGCCTGGCCCGGTTATTACTCAGGAAACACCCGTGTCACGAATTCGCCAAGCCGCGCATCCAGCCAGTAGCGGGCCTGATCGACCATTGCCACATAGGCGCTCAGCGCCGGGTCCACCTGCGGCAGGGTCTTGGCGATCCGCGGCGCGTTGGCGTAGCTCAGCGCAAGGAACGCGCCGATCAACAGGGCGACGGAAAAGCCGCGCAGAAATCCGCTGCGGCGCGTCGGGGTCACGGCGCCGCCTGACTGGGCGCCGTCCTCCACATCCGCCGGCATGTCGGACGAGCGCAGGGTGGAGTTGATCTCTTCGATATCGGGCAGCAATTCGCGGCTTGGCGCGGTCTGGGCGCCGTCCGATTGAGCCTCGGGGTCTTCGTCCCGGATACGCGTCATGCGCGCGCGCGCCTGCAGCGCGCGCCGGGCGGTATCGTCGGGCGGGGTGTCGAGGCCAAGCTCGGGTTGGCTTTCCAGCCCGCCGGACTCGGTCGCGCGAAGCTGCGCTTCGCGCTCGGCCTCTTCGCGCAGGATGCCCGAGATCGCGCTGTCGAGTTCCTGGCGGACAGGCGATTGCGGCTCTTCCTCGGTCTCGTCGAGGTCTTCGTCGTCCGTGTCCTCCCAATCCGACCACTCCGAGTCTTCCTGTGCGACGCTTTGATCAGTGTCCTCTGCCGCCAAGACCGGATTGGTCGCGTCATCGGTGGCCTCCTCCTCCCGTGGCGGGAGGCCGTCGAATTCCGAATGCGCCTGGAACCAGGTGTGCCCGCAATTCGAGCATTGCACGTCGCGTCCCTCGGACGGGATCACCTCGTCCGGGACCTGGTACTGCGCCCCGCAGTTCGGGCATGTCAGCCGCATGATGTCCCTCCTGGACCACAGCGAACCCATTGGTTTTCCGCGATCATAGGGTGCCGTTGCGATCTGCGAAAGGGCGGAAACCTCATTGAAGCGGCGCAGCGAACCGGCAGCGGGCCCGACCCCATTGAAACTGACCCCGCGCTGGGGCACAAGTTCAAGAGAATATCGCGGGGAGCAGGGCGTGATCGAGCTGGACGATGTCGGCTATAGCTACGGCGGCGGCGAGTTGCTGAGCAACGTTTCCGTCAAGCTCGCGCCGGGGTCGTTCCATTTCCTCACCGGCCCGTCGGGGGCCGGCAAGACGACGCTGCTCAAACTGTGCTACGGCGCGCTTACGCCCACCTCGGGCGCGGTGCGGGCCTTTGACGCCGACATGCGCGGGTTCGACCGCGACCAGATGGCAATGCTGCGCCGCCGGATCGGCGTGGTGCACCAGGATTGCCGCTTTCTCGATCACCTGCCCCTGGCCGACAACATCGCGCTGCCGCTGATCGTCTCGGGCCGCGACATGGCGCAGGAATCGGCCAACCTGAGGGAGCTGATGACCTGGGTCGGGCTGACCGAACGTGCCGATGCGCGTCCGCCGGAGCTCTCGGGCGGCGAGCGCCAGCGCGCCGCGCTGGCCCGCGCGGTGATTCTGTCGCCCGACGTGGTGCTGGCCGACGAGCCCACCGGCAACGTGGATTGGGAGATGTCGATGCGCCTGCTGACGCTGCTGGTGGAGCTGAAC
Organism: Antarcticimicrobium sp.; assembly: GCF_029212575.1. Lineage (GTDB taxonomy): Bacteria > Pseudomonadota > Alphaproteobacteria > Rhodobacterales > Rhodobacteraceae > Antarcticimicrobium. Next base: position 11,821 of record NZ_JARGPK010000043.1, on the reverse strand, counting down.
AAGATGGGCAAGACCGTGCTGATCGCCAGCCATGACCTTGCCCTGATCCGGGCGGCGAAAAGCCAGGTCCAGGCGCGGGTGCTGCGGATCGCGAACCGGCGGCTGCAACTGGCGGGGGCGGACCTGTGAGCGGTGGCACCCTGCGCAACGTTCTGTTCGGCGACGCCCAGGCCGACCGGGTCGTGCCGCCCAGCGGGTTTACCGCCCGGCTTACCCTCTTCGCCTCGGGCGCGATGGCCTTCCTTGCCGTCTTTGCGCTGGCGCTGTCGCTGGCCTCCGGTCGGCTGGCCGACCGCTGGGCCAGCGAACTGGCCCGCAGCGCCACGCTGCGCATCACCGCGCCCGAGGATCAGGTCGCGGCCCAGACCGCCGCGGCGCTGACGATTCTGCGCCAGACCCCGGGCGTGGACCGGGCCCGCGCGCTGAGCGCCGGGGAACAGGCGGCGCTGCTGGCGCCCTGGTTCGGTCCGGGTCTCGACCTGGCCACCTTGCCGGTGCCGCAGCTGATCGAGGTCACCGAGGATGAACAGGGATACGATGCCGCCGGCCTGCGGCTGAGGCTTTCGGCCGAGGTGCCCGGCGCGGTGCTTGACGATCACACCCGCTGGCGCAAGCCGCTGGTCGAAGCCGCCAACAGCCTGCGGCGGCTGGGCTGGATCTCGATCCTGCTGATCGGCGGGGCGATGGCGGCGATGATCTCGCTTGCGGCCAATGCGGCGCTTGCCGCCAACGCCCAGGTGATCGAGGTGCTGCGGCTGGTGGGGGCGCGCGACAGCTATATTGCCGGGGCCTTCGTGCGCCGGTTCACCCTGCGCGCCCTGATCGGGTCTGCCGTGGGCATTGCCCTGGGGTTGGGCGGCGTGCTGCTGCTGCCGGCGGCCTCGGACGAGGGCGGCTTTCTCACCGGGCTGGGGTTTCGCGGGCTGGGCTGGCTCTGGCCGCTGCTGATCCCGCTGCTGGGCGCCTCGGTGGCCTTTGCCGCCACCTGGGCCGCCGCCCGCCGTCGCCTGACGGAGCTGAGCTGATGCAATACCTGCGGTCGCTGATCTACGTGATCCAGGTCTATATCGCGATGGCGGTGCTGGGCCTGTCCTTTACCCCTTGGGCGATCCTGTCCAAGCGCGGCGCGTTGGTGGCCTGCAAGCTTTACGCCCGCTATGCCATGTGGTCGGCGCGCTGGATGGTCGGGTTGAAGACCGAGGTGCGCGGCCCGGTGCCCCGGGGCGAGGTGATGGTCGCGGCCAAGCACCAGTCTTTCTTTGACATCCTGATCATCTTCGAAGCCTTGCCGCACCCGAAGTTCATCATGAAAAAGGAGCTGCTCTGGACCCCCTTCATCGGGCTCTACGCCAAGCGTCTGGGCTGCATCCCGGTCGATCGCGGCCGCAAGGGCGCGGCGATCGCCAAGATGGTCACGGACGTGGCGAAGGAGTTCGACGAGCCCGGTCAACTTGTCATCTATCCGCAGGGCACCCGTGTCGCGCCGGGGGCGCAGACCCCCTACAAGGTGGGCTCGGCGGTCCTCTACGAGGGCACCGGCTATCCCTGTGTTCCGGTGGCCACCAACGCCGGGCTGTTCTGGCCGCGCACCGGCATTCTGCGCAAACCGGGAACCGCCGTGGTCGAGTTCCTTGATCCGATCCCGCCGGGCGAAGAGCGCCGGGCGTTTCTGGCGCGGCTGGAAGAGGCGGTCGAGGGTCACTCCGACGCGCTGCTGCGCGAGGCGCAGGAGGGCTGAGTTGGACTATATAGACGATATCGAGACGCTGGAGGCGCTTTACGGCGAACCGCCCTCGGCGGCGCTGAGCAAGGTCGCGCGGCAGATGACACCGCTTTATCGGCGCTGGATCATGGCCTCAAGGCTATGTGTGCTGTCGAGCGTCGGCCCCGAGGGCACCGATGCCAGCCCGCGCGGCGATGATGGCCCGGTGGTGCAGGAGCTTGATCCAGGCACGTTGGCGCTGCCCGACTGGCGCGGCAACAACCGGATCGACAGCCTGCGCAACATCGTGCGCGATCCGCGGGTCTCGCTGATGTTCCTGGTGCCGGGATCCAATAACGTGGTGCGGGTGACCGGCACCGCGCGGCTGACCGCCGACGCCGGCCTGCGCGCCCGGTTCGAGAAAAACGGGCGTCTGCCCGCGACGGTGATCGTGATCGCCATCGGTGAGATTTATACCCAATGCGCCCGCGCCCTGCTGCGCGCCGGGGCATGGACCGGCGGCGATGAGAGCGCCGATCTGCCCACGGTGGGAGAGATCCTGGCCGAGATGACCGGCGGCAAAGAGGGCGGCAAACCCTATGACGCGGCCTGGGGCGAACGGGCCGCCAGGACCATGTGGTAGCGCCTCAACCGGACTCGACAGGTTTTGTCACCGGTGCGGGCGGGATCGGGGCGGAGACCGGCGCGGGTTTCGAGAACCGTGCCCAGAGAACCACCGCCGTCAGGCCAAGCACCAGGGCCAGCGCCAGCAGCACAGGTATCCGGCTGAGCCAGCGCAACCCGGGCCCGATGCGGCGATCCCCGAGCGTAGTGGCCCAGAGCACCAGTGCCGCGCCCGCCGCCGCCCCCTGCCAGCCCAGAAAGGTCATCAATCGGTTGATCCCGCGCAGAAAGCCGTCTCCGGTTCGGGGCACCGTGGCCGCCTGCCAGAAGGACACCGCGTAAAGTACCGCCCAAAGCGCGAATAGCGCCCAGATCACTTGCTTTCGGCTCATGGCGCCCTCCGTCCCCAAGCCAGTATACCTCAAGTTGCGGATTTTGCGAAACGGATCCCGCGCCGTTAGGCCTGTTGCGCCAGCCGGTTCCAGATCCGGCGAAGGGTCGGGGCGTCCAGCCGCAAGTGTAACTCTTCGGTCAAAAGCCGGGATAACGCCTCAAAATCCGCGATCATGGATTTCTTGGCCCCCGCCGGCCCCTCGCGGGTCACGGCGCGGTCAAAGACGCCGATGCGCGTGTCGCCGTCGAACCCGGCCAGCATCAGGTGGCCGGAAAACGGCATCGTGTCCCAGTGGGCACAGATGAAATTGGCCGCCTCGATATCTGCTTTTCCCACATGGGCGTTGTCGAAACCGTAAAGCGAAAACCAGCCTGCCCCGGTGCGCTTGTCGACGACGCGCTCACCGGTCCGCTCGTCATGCCAGAGGCGATATGAGCCGTTGGGGGCGACCTGTTCCTCTGCGCTGTCCAGGCGCAGCGGGATCAGCGCCCCCGGCCCGCCATAACCGGCGTCGGCCAGGAACCCCCCCTCGGGCAGCGTGACCTCTATCATCAGATGGCTGCGCGGCCCGCCCTCGGGGGCGCCCTTGCGCACGCGGGCAAGGCGCTGGCGCGCGTCGAACCCCAGCGCCATCAGCGCAGAGTAGAGCAAGGCATTGAGTTCAAAACAATATCCGCCACGCCCCCGGTGTAGAACCTTGTCGCAGATCGTCGCCACGTCGAGAGCGGGAAGGCACCCAAGATACGGGTCGATGGCCTCGAACGGGATCGCGCGCAGCTGCGCCACCTGCAACTCACGCAGCCCCTGCGCGGTGATCGGCACCCGGTCCAGCCCGAGATGGTCGAGATAGGCGGTCAGGTCGAATCCGGTCATGTCGGTCCCTCCGCGCGGAGGGTGCTTTGAGGAGAGGGGAAGGTCAAGCGGGCGGCGCAGGCGGCGCCGCCCGAAGTGGGGGTCAGCTGTGGATCGGTCCGTCGCCGCAGGCCAGCGCCGCCTCGCGCACCGCCTCGGAATAGGTCGGGTGCGCGTGACAGGTCAGGGCCAGGTCCTCGGCCGAGGCGCCGAACTCCATGGCGACGCAGATCTCGTGGATCAGATCGCCCGCCGATGGGCCGATGATATGGGCGCCGAGGATGCGGTCGGTGTCCTTGTCGGCGAGGATCTTGACGAAACCGTCGGCGGCGAAATTGGCCTTGGCGCGGCCGTTGCCCATGAAGCTGAACTTGCCAACCTTGTAGTTACGCCCTTGATCTTTCAGGCCTTCTTCGGTCTCGCCCACGTTGGCAACCTCGGGAGCGGTGTAGATCACGCCGGGGATCACGCCGTAATTCACATGCCCGTGCCGGCCCGCCACCTGCTCGGCCACGGCCATGCCCTCGTCCTCGGCCTTGTGCGCCAGCATCGGGCCGTCGATTACATCGCCGATGGCGTAGATGCCCTTGACGTTGGTCTGCCAGTCCTTGCCGACCTTGACCTGACCGCGCGGCGACATCTCGACCCCGAGTGCATCGAGGCCGAGGCCGTCGGTATAGGGTTTGCGGCCGGTGGCCACCAGAACGGCGTCGGCGTCGATCACCTGTTCGCTGTCGTCCTTGCGCAGCTTGTAGGTGACTTTCGCCTTGGTCTTGGTTGCCTCGGTTTTTTGCACCGCGGCCCCCATGATAAAGGTAAGCCCCTGTTTTTTCAAGATTCTCTGGAAGGTTTTCTGGACCTCGCTGTCCATGCCGGGGGTGATGACATCGAGGAACTCGATCACCGTCACCTCCGCCCCGAGGCGGGCATAAACGCTGCCCAGTTCCAGCCCGATGACACCGGCGCCGATCACCACCAGTTTCTTCGGCACCTTGTTCAGGGTCAGCGCGCCGGTGGAGGTGACGACGATCTTTTCGTCGACCTCGACGCCGGGCAGCGAGGCGGATTCCGACCCGGTGGCGACGATGATATTCTTGGCCTCGTGGATGTCATCCCCGACCTTGACCTTGCCCGCTTCGGGGATGGTGCCCCAGCCCTGAATCCAGTCTACCTTGTTCTTTTTGAACAGAAATTCGATGCCCTTGGTATTGGTCTCCACGACCTCGTCCTTGTAGGCGAGCATCTGTTTCCAGTCGACGCTGGGCGATTTCCCCTTGAGCCCCATCTTGGCAAAGTTGGTCTCGGCCTCGTGCAGCTGGTGGCTGGCGTGCAGCAGCGCCTTGGAGGGCATGCAACCCACGTTCAGGCAGGTGCCGCCGAGCGCGCCACGTCCTTCGACGCATGCGGTCTTGAGGCCCAGCTGGGCGCAGCGGATCGCGCAGACATAGCCGCCGGGGCCGCCGCCGATGATGATCACGTCATAATTTGCCATTACAGGTCTCCTGTCTTCCTTTGTACGAAATAGGGCGGGTTCCGTACGTTTTCAGGGGGCGGTTTTCGGCACGAAAGGCCGGATTGGGGAGTTTTCGCCCGGTTTTGTACATGTCGGTTTGTGTGTGCGTTTGGTCGGGGTGTCTAGGGTAACGGAGAAGCTGCAAGACTCATTTGACGGCGTCGTCCGAATGCGGGCCCTCGATTTGTTTCGGTGGCGAAGGCAAAAGCAAACGGAACTCACTTTCAATGAGCCGGATCTCAGGTGCGGAATCGGAGGTGTGCGCTGCTCCCAGCAGCCGCAGGATCGTAGCGTATGCATCGGGGCCTTCAGCAAGGCTTGCCGTTGACATCGCAACCACGGTTGATACTTGCGCTAAGGTTGTGAGAGCTGAGCCAATCCGGGTTCGGGGTTGATTGATCTCTCTTCGAAAGTCTTCGAGTTTCTGGTGGAGAGTAGCTTTTCTTCGCTCACCGTCTTTAAGGGAATTGATCTGCTGCTCGATTTCGCCCGCCAAAACCAAGATCGCTGCCTTGGTGTCCTCTGGCAACGCCACCCTTCCAAGTGGAAATGTTGCAGTCGAATTGGCCCAAATTCGAGCCCGTGCCCGAGAAACTGCCAGCGAAAAATCAGTGAAGGCCGTGTCTACTGATTGATTGTTGTATATACTAATATCTTGTACACCGTAGGCCTCAGCTAGAGATTTAACGATATGCATGTAATGGTGTTTTAGCTGAAGTTCATCTCTGTCTTCTTCCTCAAGCTCCGCGGAAAGCCGGGCACGTGCGGTTTTTTCAAGCTGAATCCACTTGTGCTCAGCTTCCTCCGGAAGCTCGATAAAGTCCTCTTCGGTGAGTAACTCAGCCATCCCAGTTCCATTAGTTTTCTTCGCGGTGGCGGGGTGAAGCCCGCCCTACGCCCGGTTTACGGGACTGTTGTAGGCCGGGCTTCAGCCCGGCCCAGAAATCACAAATCCATCAGCAGACGACGCGGATCCTCCAACGCCTCTTTCACCCGCACCAGGAAGGTCACGGCGCCTTTGCCGTCGACGATGCGGTGATCATAGGACAGCGCGAGGTACATCATCGGGCGGATCTTGATCTCGCCGCCCACGACCATCGGGCGGTCCTGGATCTTGTGCATGCCGAGGATGCCCGATTGCGGCGGGTTGAGGATCGGCGAGGACATCAGCGAGCCGTAGACGCCGCCGTTGGAGATGGTGAAGGTGCCGCCCTGCATTTCCGCCATCGACAGCTTGCCGTCGCGGGCGCGTTTGCCCTTTTCGGCGATCGCCTTTTCGATCGCGGCGAAGGACATCGAGTCGGCATCGCGGATCACCGGGACAACCAGACCCTGCGGCGTGCCGGCGGCGACGCCCATGTGGACGAAGTTCTTGTAGACGATGTCGGTGCCGTCGATCTCGGCGTTGACCTCGGGCACCTCTTTCAGGGCGTGGCAGCAGGCCTTGGTGAAGAAGGACATGAAGCCGAGGCGGACACCGTGCTTCTTCTCGAACTGGTCCTTGTACTGGTTCCGCAGCGCCATCACCTCGGTCATGTCCACCTCGTTATAGGTGGTCAGGATCGCGGCGGCGTTCTGGGCGTCCTTGAGGCGGCGTGCGATGGTCTGGCGCAACCGGGTCATCTTGACCCGTTCCTCGCGCACGGCATCGTCGGCCGGGCTGGGCGCGCGCGGCGCCGGGGCGGCCGCCGGGGCGGGGGCCGGTTTGGCGGCCCCCCCGGCCAGCGCCTTTTGCACGTCGTCCTTCATGATGCGGCCGTCGCGGCCGGTGCCGGTGACCTGATCGGCGCTGAGCCCGGCCTCGGCCATCGCCTTTTCGGCCGAGGGGGCGTTGGCGACATCCTTGCCGATGGTCGCGACCGGAGCGGCGGCGGCGGGGGCCGCGGCAGCGGGGGCAGCTGCGGCCCCGGCGGCCGAGCCGGAGATCACGCCGAGCCTGGCGCTGGCCTCGACCGTGGCGCCCTCGGGGGCGAGGATCTCGGCCAGCACGCCGGCGGCTGGGCTGGGCACCTCGACCGAGACCTTGTCGGTCTCCAACTCGCAGAGCATTTCATCCTGCGCGACGGTGTCGCCGACCTGTTTGAACCAGGTCGAGACGGTGGCCTCGGTCACGGATTCGCCAAGGGTGGGGACCATCACGTCGGTGCTGCCGCCGCCCGGTTGCGCCGGGGCCGGTTCGGCGGCTGCGGCGGGTTTGGGCGCGGCGGTTGCGCCGGCTTCGGCGATGGTGGCCAGCAGCGCGGAGACGCCGACGGTTTCCCCCTCACCGGCGACGACCTCGCCCAGGGTGCCGGTGGCGGGGCTGGGCACCTCGACGGTGACCTTGTCGGTTTCCAGCTCGCACAGCATTTCGTCGATGGCGACGGCATCGCCCGGTTTCTTGAACCAGGTGGCGACGGTTGCCTCGGTCACGGATTCGCCCAGCGTGGGGACGCGTACTTCGGTTGTCATGTCGGGTTATCCTTCGATCGTCAGCGCGTCGTTCACGAGCGCCTGTTGTTGGGCTTTGTGTTGGCTGGCCAGGCCCGTGGCGGGCGAGGCGGAGGTGGCGCGGCCGACATAGGCCGGACGTTGATGCACAGCGCCGATGCGGGTCAGCGCCCATTCGATGTTGGGTTCGATGAAGGTCCAGGCGCCCTGGTTCTTGGGCTCTTCCTGGCACCAGACCATCTGGGCGCCCTTGAAGCGCTCAAGCTCCTTGATCAGGGCATGGGCCGGGAACGGGTAGAACTGTTCGATCCGCAGCAGGTAGACATCGTCGATGCCGCGCGCGTCGCGTTCTTCGAGCAGGTCGTAATAGACCTTGCCCGAGCACATCACCACGCGCTTGATCTTGTCGTCGGCCAGCAGCTTGGCCTCCGAGTTGCCGCGTTCGGCATCGTCCCAGAGGACGCGGTGGAAGGAGGAGCCGGTGATGAAATCCTCGGTGCGGCTGACCGCCAGCTTGTGGCGCAGCAGCGATTTCGGCGTCATCAGGATCAGCGGCTTGCGGAACGAGCGGTGCAGCTGTCGGCGCAGGATGTGGAAGTAGTTGGCCGGGGTGGTGCAATTGGCGACGATCCAGTTGTCCTGGCCACATTGCTGCAGGAAGCGTTCGAGGCGGGCCGAGGAGTGCTCCGGTCCCTGGCCCTCGAACCCGTGCGGCAGCAGGCAGACCAGGCCCGACATCCGCAGCCATTTGCTTTCGCCCGAGGAGATGAACTGGTCGAACATGATCTGGGCGCCGTTGGCGAAATCGCCGAACTGGGCCTCCCACAGGGTGAGCGCGTTGGGTTCGGCCAGCGAATAGCCGTATTCGAACCCGAGCACCGCGTATTCCGAGAGCATCGAGTCGATCACGTCGTATTGCGCCTGGCCGGCGCGGATGTTGTTGAGCGGGTGGTATCGCTCTTCGGTTTCCTGGTTGATCAGGGCGGAGTGGCGTTGCGAGAAGGTGCCGCGGGCGCTGTCCTGACCGGCGAGGCGGACCGGATACCCCTCGGTCAGCAGCGAGCCGAAGGCCAGCGCCTCGCCGGTGGCCCAGTCGAAGCCCTCGCCCTTGTCGAACATCTCTTTCTTGGACTCGAGCAGGCGGGTGACGGTGCGGTGGGTGGCAAAGCCCTCGGGCACGGTGGTCAGCGCGCGGCCGACCTCTTCCATGGTCTCCGGCGCGATGGCGGTTTCGCCGCGCACGTATTCCTCGCCCTCGCGGTTGATGTGCGACCAGCGGCCGTCCAGCCAGTCGGCCTTGTTGGGCTTGTAATCCTTGCCGGCCTCGAACTCTTCGTTCAGGTGGGCCTGGAAGGCGGCCTTCATGTCCTCGATCTCGCCCTCGGGGATCAACCCGTCCTTGACCAGCCGCTCGGTATAGAGGCTGAGCGTGGTCTTGTGGGTCTTGATCCGCTTGTACATCACCGGGTTGGTGAACATCGGCTCGTCGCCCTCGTTATGACCAAAGCGGCGATAGCAGAAGATGTCGATGACCACGTCCTTGTGGAACTTCTGGCGGAACTCGGTCGCGACCTTGGCGGCGTGCACCACTGCCTCGGGGTCGTCGCCGTTGACGTGGAAGATCGGCGCCTCGACCATCAGGGCGATGTCGGTGGGATAGGGCGAGGAGCGCGAGAAATGCGGTGCCGTGGTGAAGCCGATCTGGTTGTTCACCACGATGTGCATGGTGCCGCCGGTGCGGTGGCCGCGCAGGCCGGAGAGGCCGAAGCCCTCGGCCACGACACCCTGGCCGGCAAAGGCGGCATCGCCGTGCAGCAGCACCGGCAGGACCTTGATGCGGTCGGAATCGCCGAGTTGGTCCTGCTTGGCCCGTGCCTTGCCCAGCACCACCGGGTTCACCGCCTCGAGGTGCGAGGGGTTGGCGGTGAGGCTGAGGTGCACGGTGTTGCCGTCGAATTCCCGGTCGGAGGAGGCACCGAGGTGGTATTTCACGTCACCCGATCCGTCGACGTCCTCGGGCTTGAAGCTGCCGCCCTGGAACTCGTTGAAGATGGCGCGGTAGGGTTTTGCCATCACGTTGGCCAGCACGTTGAGGCGGCCGCGGTGGGGCATGCCGATCACAACCTCCCTGAGGCCCAGAGCGCCGCCGCGCTTGACGATCTGCTCCATCGCGGGGATCAGCGCCTCGCCGCCGTCGAGGCCGAAGCGCTTGGTGCCCATGTACTTGACGTGCAGGAATTTCTCGAAGCCCTCGGCCTCGACCATCTTGTTGAGGATCGCCTTGCGCCCCTCGCGGGTGAAGGCGATTTCCTTGCCCAGCCCCTCGATCCGTTCCTTCAGCCAGCCGGCTTCCTCGGGGTTGGAGATGTGCATGTACTGCAGCGCAAAGGTGCCGCAATAGGTGCGCTTCACGATGTCGGTGATCTCGCGCATCGAGGCGAAGTCGAGCCCCAGCACCTTGTCGAGAAAGATCGGCCGGTCCATGTCGGCGTCGGTGAAGCCGTAGGTCCTGGGGTCGAGCTCGGGGTGGGGGGTGGCATCGCGCATGCCCAGCGGATCGAGATCGGCGACCAGGTGGCCCCGGATGCGGTAGGCGCGGATCAGCATCAGCGCGCGGATCGAATCGAGCACGGCGCGCTTGATTGCCTCGTCGCTGACCTCGACGCCGGTTTCCTTGGCCTTCTTCGCGATCTTTTCGCCTGCCGCCTTGGCCTCGCCCGCCGACCAGTCGCCGGTCAGCGCGCCGGTGATGTCGTCGTTTGGCATCGGCGGCCAGTCGGCGCGTGCCCAGGAGGGACCGCTCGCCTCGGCCTTCACGTCCAGATCGGCGTCGCCCAATTCGCGGAAGAAATCGGCCCAGGCGGCATCCACCGCCGCCGGGTCGTTGGCGTAGCGGGCGTACATCTGTTCGAGGTATTCAGCATTGGCCCCCTGCATGAAGGAGGAGGCGTGAAACTGGTCGTTGGGGGAATGTTCGGTCATGGGGCGATCCAATGATGATTGGGTTAGCGAAGGGTCTGGCGAAGTACGGCGTCAACGGAGCGTTCATAGTGGCGCCAACCGTGGCCGCCACCACGCTTTGCTACCATTTGAGCGCGCGCGCCGGCCTTCTGGGCGATGGCGATGTATTCTTGTGCGAAGCGTTGCGGCGTGTTCGAGTCGCCGGCGTTCGCAATCGCTACAACCAGTGTCGATGCAGGAATGTTTTCCGCAAATTGATGCGGTGACTGGCTTTGCTTCCAATTGTTCTCGCCGCGCCTGTGAATACGCCATTGCGGCACATTGCACGGGCATCCGGCCAGGATCGCGACATCTACAATGCCGGGAGAGGAGCCAATCACGGTGCCCAACTGGGCGGCGCCGCCGGAATGACCAATTACGATCAGTCGCCCAGGTCGCAGATCTTTTCGCATCGCGGCGAGCGACCCGGCCAGCAATGCATTGTTGCCACGGGTGTAGTGATCTTTGCCCGGGTTTTCTCCACGGCTGCGACCGTGCTTTCCATTGAAGCCAGGCCGCGTAAGCGAAACCACGGTGGTGTTCGGCTTTGATTTAGCCACGCGCTTTGCATAGCTGTCGTAGGCATCGTCCGGTCCGCCGTCGCCATGCAGGATCACAACGAGGTTTTCGTTTCCTTGACCTTGAACGAAGCCGTTAAGTTGCCCGAAATCAAGCGCATGGGAAGCCTGCACCGAAAACAGTATAGCGAAGGAGAAAACAGGCATTTTCCCGTACGCTCTGAACCTTCCGGCCCAGGTGCGTCCTGCGGTCTGAAACAAGGAAGCCTGCGACCAAACCCGTCGAACGCCTGCCAAGATGTCTGTCAAGCGGAACCGATTGGCTCGCACTACCGCGAAACCATCGGTGCAGCCGCGACCCGGCAGGTGAGGCTGTCGACGACAATGATCCCCGCGATCATCGACCTTATGACCACACCGAATAGAGGAGGCGCGCAACTGGTCGTTGGGGGGGTATTCGGTCATTGGGCTACCTCTGAGGGATTGGCGCGCTGAGGAAGGGGGGGCTGGGGGGCAAGGGAAGGGGGGCTTCGCCGGGTGTTCCGACATCGGCCGGGAAGGAACCGGCCATGGGGCCGCGGTGGCCACGGGCGGTGGTCTGGCTGCATCGCGGTTTCGGGGGCGGGCCGTCCCGCGCCGGAGGCGGGGATTTCGGCAGGGTCGCGCGCGGCGACGCAGAGCGCCCGGCACAGATCCTGTGTTTTCGTCCTTTGGTCTGGCATGCGCCAGTCTCCCGGGGATCGCGCCGCGCGACAGGCGCGGCGCCACTCATCAAACGGGGCGGGGGC
>NZ_JARGPK010000001.1 GCF_029212575.1 Antarcticimicrobium sp. | reverse complement strand
CGCCCCCCCCCCCCCCCCCCCCCCCCCCCCCCGCCCCTACTCCTGATCCCAGTTGCGCACCGGGGTGGCCCCGGCGGCGCGCATGGTGTCCATGTAGGCCTTGAGCACGGCGCTGCCGTTCTTGCCCTCGGCATCGAGTTTTTCGGCCCAGAGCCGCGCCACGTTGTCCATCCCGGCGGCCCATTCCTCGCGGAAGGCCTGGTCGACCTGGGTGATGGTCGCGCCCTGCTCCTGCATCAGGCCGAGGAACTTGGTCACGCTGGCATCGAGATCCTGCTGGTAGGCCTCGGCGTCGGCCTTGGCCGCCGCCTTGAGCGCCGCCTGCACCTCGGGCGGCAGGCTGTCGTACCAATCCTTGTTGGCCGCGATGCCGCCGGCATATTGCGCGCCGAACCCGACCTTGGTGATATAAGGTGCCACCTCGTAGAGCTTGCCGGGCAGCGCCGCCGAGGCAAAGACGATTACGCCGTCGTAAACGCCGGTCTTGATCTCGTTGTAATAGGTGGTCAGGTTGCCCGAGACCCCGACCGCACCGGTGCCCTTGAGCCAGTTGACCGCCGGGCCGGGCGCGGCGATCTTGTGGCCGTCGAGATCGGCAATCGAATTGACCGGGAAATTGGTCATCAACAGGTAATCGTCGATCCCGATACCGCCGCCGAGGTATTCCAGCCCGTTCTCTTCCCAGGCTGCGCGCATGTCGGCATTGCTGTGCTGCAACTCGTCCATCCACGAGCTGACAACCGTGGAATCGCTGGACACGAAAGGCGTGAAATAGGTCACGTTCTGCGGGCTCAGCTTGGCCGGGTCGAACAGTGACGAGACCAGCCCGATCTCGGCCAGCCCCTCTTCCACCGCCTCGAGTTCGTCGCCCACCTTGGCCAGCGAACCGCCATATTGCTCGGACCAGCTGATCGAATGGCCGGTGCCCTCCAGCGCGGCGTTCACCGCCGGTATGAAGGTCTGGCTGGCGTGCTTGACCCAGCGGAACACCGGCGGGTGACCGGCCACGATGGTCACATTCATGTCCTCCGCCTGCGCCATCGGCGCGGCGGCCCATCCGCCCACCGCCACAACGGCGGCCAGCAGCCCTGTCCTGATCGTCTTCATCATCCTCTCCTCCCGTATTGGATGAAATCGTCGTCTGTTATCCCTCGACCAGCGCCCGTACCCCGCCACAGATGAAGGGCACGATGCGGCTGAGCATCGCCTCGGCATCGCCATCGTCGCAGATCCCGCCGGACAGCCGCGCCGGGCGGCCGGTCTTGGCCATCATCGTCATGCCGACGCCGATCGCGAACATATAGGCCCAGACCGCATCGGCGCGGCTCAGCCCAGGTTCGACCCGCATCAGCGCGTCGATGAAGGTCTGCGCGATGGGGTCGTAGTGGACCTCGATCAGCTTCTGATCGCGCGGGTCGGCGGAATTGGCGAAAGAGACCAGGATGCGCGCAAAGGCGCCACCGTCGCGGGCCAGGTCCAGCCCGGTCTCGATGGTGGGGCGGAACAGCGCCTCGACGATCTGCTCCAGCCGTGGCGGATCGCCCTGCGCGAAGAGTGCTGCCACCAGCGCGGCGCGGCGGGCGTTGATCTGGTCGGAGCGGCGGGCGACCATCGCCTCGAACAGCTTTTCCTTGGTCTTGAAGTGATAATGGATCAGCCCCTGCGCCACGCCTGCCGCCTCGGCGATGGCCCGCATCGCCGCCCCCTGATAACCATCGGCGGCAAACGCCCGCTCGGCGGCATCCAGGATCGCGTCCTGCCGGCTTTCGCCATGACCTGCGCGGGCGGCATTGGAAGACACCAGAACCCCTCCCCGAATCCTGACTGATCGCCCAGTCAGGATTTCCCTCTGCTGCCCTTCTGTCAAGCGCCGCGTTTGAGCCGCCGAGGCCCTCGAAGCGAAAACATCGTTGCGTCACACCTCTCGGCAGGCGGCGGGGCGCCGTTGACTTGATTCCGCCCCCCCTGTTCAAATCCGCCCCAACGCCGGCCCGGACCCGCCCGGGCCGCGCACGACAATCCGGGAGGAGGCCCAGATGACCGAGACAGCCTATATCTACGACGCGATCCGCACGCCGCGATCCAAGGGGAAGCAGGATGGCAGCCTGCACGAGGTCAAGCCGGTCAACATGGTGACCACCCTGTTGACTGAAATGCAGGCGCGCCACGATCTCGATACCGCCCGGGTCGATGACGTCATGCTCGGCTGCGTCACCCCGGTGATGGAACAGGGGGCGGTGCTTCCCAAGATCGCGCTGCAAAAAGCCGGCTGGGACGAATCCGTGCCCGGCGCGCAGCTCAACCGGTTCTGCGCCAGCGGATTGGACACCTTCAACACCGCCGCCGCCAAGATTGCCTCGGGCTGGGAGGATATGGTTTGCGCCGGCGGCTTCGAATGCATGAGCCGGGTGCCGATGGGCGCCGATGGCGGCCCCTTTGCGGAGGACCCCGAGACCGCGATCAAGACCGGCTTCGTGCCGCAGGGCATCGGCGCCGACCTGATCGCCACCATCGAGGGCTGGAGCCGCGACGACGTCGACGCCTTTGCGCTGGAAAGTCAGAGGCGCGCGGCGCATGCCCGCGACGCGGGGTGGTTCGACCGCTCGGTCGTGACGGTGCGCGACGAGAACGGCATCGCGATCCTGGAGCGCGACGATTTCATCAAGCCGGACACCGACATGCAGAAGCTGGGCGCGCTGAAGCCGTCCTTCGCCATGCCGGGTTCCATCGGATTTGACGCTGTGGCACTGGCCAAGTACCCGGAGGTGGAGCGCATTGACCACGTGCACACCCCCGGCAACTCCTCAGGCATCGTCGATGGCGCCTCGCTGATCCTGCTGGGCAATGAACAGTCAGGCAAGGATCTGGGCCTGACCCCGCGCGGGCGGGTGGTGTCCATCGCGCTGACCGCCACCGACCCGACCATCATGCTGACCGGGCCCGGCCCGGCCTCGCAAAAGGCGCTGGCCAAGGCCGGGCTGAGCATCGACGACATCGACCTGGTCGAGATCAACGAGGCCTTTGCCTCGGTCGCGCTGCGGCTGCAAAAGGATCTGGACGTGCCGGACGAAAAGCTGAACGTGGTGGGCGGCGCCATCGCCATGGGCCATCCGCTGGGCGCGACCGGCGGCTGCCTGGTCTCCACCATGCTGGACGAGCTGGAGCGGCGCGACCTGAAACGCGCGCTGATCTGCATGTGCGTCGGCGGCGGCATGGGCATCGCCAGCATCATCGAACGCGTGTGAGGGGGGAACCGACATGAGCGATTACAGCTACGACAAGGATTCAGACGGCATCGTCACCGTCACCCTCGACATGGCGGGCCAGTCGGCCAACACCATGAACGCCCGCTACATCCCGATGATGGAAGAGATCCTCGCGCGGATCCAGGCCGACGACGGGGTAAGCGGCGTGGTCATCGCCTCGGCCAAGAAAACTTTTTTCGCCGGCGGCGACCTCAACAGCCTGCGCCGGATCGACAGCGCCGGGCCGGAGTCCCTGGCGATGTTCGAGACCAACAAGGCACCGTTCCGCAAGATGGAGAAACTGCCGGTGCCCTTCGTCGCCGCGATCAACGGCGCGGCGCTGGGCGGCGGGTATGAGCTTTGCCTGGCCTGCAACCGCCGCATCGTCGTCGATCACCCCGCCGCCGTGGTCGGCCTGCCCGAGGTCACGCTGGGCCTGCTGCCCGGGGCGGGTGGCGTGGTGCGCCTGACCGCGCTCTTGGGGCTGGAAAAGGCGCTGCCCTATCTGCTGGAGGGGAAACCCGCCAAACCGCAGGCCGCGCTGAAAGACGGCATGGTCGATGAAATCGTCGCAACGCGGGAGGCGCTGATCCCCGCCGCCAAGGCCTGGATCAAGGCCAATCCGGAGGCGCACACCCAGCCCTGGGACCAGAAAGGATTCCGCTATCCCGGCGGCGACACGCTGCACCCGCGCGTGCGCCAGACCATCGTCGCGGCGCCTGCCATGCTCTACAAGAAGACGCGCGGTCTGATGCCGGCGCCGGAAAAGATCCTCGATATCGCGGTCAATTCGATGCGGATGGGGTTCGACGCGGCGCTGCGGGCGGAAAGCCGCGGCATCTGTGCATTGGCCGTGACACCTCAGGCCAAGGCGGCGATCGGCACGTTCTTTTTCGGCACGCAGGCGATCAAGTCGGGCAAGGTGCGCCCCGAGGGCGACAAATGGCGCGCGGCGTCCTCCGCCATCCTCGGCGCCGGCATGATGGGCAGCGGCATCGCCTGGGCCCATGCCTCGGCCGGGTTGCCGGTGGTGCTGAAGGACATGGAGATGGACAAGGCGGAAAAGGGAAAATCCTATTCCGCCGGGCTGGCCGACAAGCGCGTGCAGCGCGGCCGCATGAGCGAGGCGCAGAAAGAGGCGCTGCTGGCGCAAATCACGCCGACCAGTGATGACGCCGCGTACACCGGCACCGACATCATCATCGAGGCGGTGTTCGAGGATATCGACCTCAAGGAAAAGGTGATCGGGGCGACCTTCGGGCAATTGTCCCAGGACGGCATCTATGGCTCCAACACCTCGACCCTGCCGATCTCCATCCTTGCCGGGTTCTGCCCCGACCCCAGCCGGTTCATCGGGCTGCATTTCTTCAGCCCCGTCGACAAGATGAGGGTGGTGGAAATCATCATGGGCGAGAAGACCAGCCAGGACACCCTGCGCAAGGCCTATGACTATGTCCAGCAGATCGGCTACATGCCCATCGTGGTGAACGACAGCCGCGGGTTCTTCACCTCCCGCGTGTTCTCCACCTATCTCGACGAGGGCATGGCGCTGTTGCGCGACGGCATGGCCCCGGTGGCGATCGAGCGCGCGGGATGGCTTGCCGGCATGCCGGTGGGGCCACTGGCGGTGCATGATGAAACCTCGCTTGTGCTTTCCCAGAAGATCCGCAAGACGCATGAGGCGCTGGACAGGCGGCTTGGCGTCGAGAACGGCCTCGGCATCGACATGGAGGCGGGCAACGCCATCGTTGATGCGATGCTGGAACAGGATCGCGGCGGGCGGCACTATGGCGGCGGGTTCTACGATTACGCCACCGACGGGACGAAATCGCTCTGGCCGGGTCTTGGCCAATTCGCGCAGGGCAATGCTGAGATCCCGGTGCAGGAGGCCATCGACCGGCTGCTCTACCGCCAAGCCATCGAAACCCTGCGCTGCCTCGACGAAGGGGTGCTGAACACGGAAGTTGAGGCCAACCTCGGCGGCATCTTCGCCATCGGCTTCCCGGCCTATACCGGCGGCGCGATCCAGTTCATCCGTGGCATCGGAATCGACACATTCGCCGCCCGCGCCAGGGAATTGGCCGAGGCCTGGGGCGACCGCTTTGCCGTCTCGCCCGCCGCGCTGGACAGGCTGCGCGTCAGCGCGGAGCTTGCCGCATGAGCGGCCCGCTCAAGGGGCTGCGCGTGGTGGAAATGGCCGGGATCGGCCCGGCCCCGCTGGCCGGTCAGTTGCTGGCCGACCTGGGGGCGGAGGTGGTGCTGATCGCCCGCAAATCCGCCCCCGCCGATCCGACCGACATCAACAACCGGGGCAAACGCTCGGCCGCGCTGAACCTCAAGACGCCCGAGGGGATCGAGGCCGCGCGCCTTCTGATCGACCGCGCCGACGTGCTGATCGAGGGGTTCCGCCCCGGCGTGATGGAACGGATGGGGCTGGGGCCGGACGATTGCAGCGCGCGCAATCCCGGCCTGATCTTTGCCCGCATGACCGGCTGGGGCCAGACCGGCCCGATGGCGCAGATGGCCGGGCATGACATCAATTACCTCGGCCTCACCGGCTTTCTCCATGCCACCGGCAAGGGAGATGACGTGCCGACCCCGCCGCTCAACATCGGCGCCGATTACGGCGGCGGCACCATGTTCCTGCTGTTCGGCATCATGGCCGCGCTCTTTGAGCGCCAGAGCTCCGGCAAGGGCCAGGTGGTCGACGCCGCCATGGTCGATGGCGCCTCGGCGCTGATGGGGCTGATCCACAGCTGGATCGCCCGTGGTGGCTGGAGCGAGGCGCGCGAATCCAACCTGCTGGACGGCGGCGCGCCGTTTTACCGCGCCTATGAATGCGCCGATGGCAAGTTCCTCTCGGTCGGCCCGCTTGAGCCGCAATTCTTTGCCGAACTGGTCCGCCTTGCCGGCCTGCCCGAGGATCACAAGGCAACCCAGATGGAGGCGAAAAGCTGGCCCGAACGCCGCGCCGACTACGCCCGCGTCTTTGCCCGGAAAACCCGCGCCGAATGGACCGCGATCTTTGACGGCAGCGATGCCTGCGTCGCCCCGATCCTGACCTGGTCGGAGGCGCCGGAGCATCCGCATCTGGCCGCGCGCGGCACCTTTACCAAGATCGACGGCGTCACCCAGGCCGCCCCCGCGCCCCGGTTCGACCGCACCCCCGCCCCTGCGCCGGGCCGCCCCGCCGCGCCCGGCCCCGACACCGAAACCCTGCTCACCGAGGCCGGCTGCGATGCTGAGACTCTGGCGCGCCTGCGCACCGCCGGCGCCCTGACCTGAGCCGGAAAGGCCACGAGATGACCGACACGCCCCTGACCATCACCCGTGACGGCGCCATCGCCACCGTGACGATGACCCGCCCCGAAGCCTTCAACGCGCTCGACACCGCCCTGCGCGCAGCGCTGCGCCGCGCCGTCCGCGAGTTGGAGATGGACAGTTCCATCCGCGTGGTGATCCTGCGCGGCGAGGGGCGCGGGTTCTGCGCCGGGGCCGACCTGACCGAGGGGCCAAATCCCCCGGTGCACCAGCAGATCGAGGTGGAGTATCGTCCGATCCTCACCGGCATCGCCGCCTCGTCCAGGATCTGGATCGCCCAGGTGCATGGCTCCGCCGCCGGCATCGGCGCGGCGCTGGCGATGAACTGCGACCTGGTGAGCATGGCCGAGGACGCCACGCTCTACATGGCCTTCGCCGCGATCGGGTTGATCCCCGACGGCGGCAACGTCTGGCTGCTGGAGCGCGCCATGGGGCCGCGCCGCGCCCTGCAGGCGATCCTGGAGGGGCGCAAGATCCCGGCAGGCGAGGCGCTGGAGCTGGGTCTGGTGAACGAATTGCACCCTGCCGACGACCTCGAGACCGCGACCTGCGCCATGGCCGCCCGCATCGCTGCCGGCGCGCCACTGGCCGCCGCCGCCGCCAAACGGCTGATGCGGCGAATCGACGGGCTCTCCTACGGCGATGCGATCAGCGCCGAGGCAAGCGAACAGACCGCCCTGAGCAACAGCGCCGATTTCATCGAGGGGGTCACGGCCTTTCGCGAAAAGCGCAAGCCGGTGTTCAAGGGCCGCTGAACGGCATCGCTCTTTTTCTGGCCGGAAATACTCTCGGGGGTGAGCGGCCCCGGGCCGCGAGGGGGCGGACAGCCCCCTGCCCACGACTGCGCCTCAGAACCCTAGGTATTTCTGCCGCACCTCATCGTTGCCCGCCAGCTCCTCGCTGCTGCCTTGCCATTCCACCCGCCCGCGCTGGATGATGAAATGCCGATCCGCGATGCGCAGCAGGTCCTTGAGGTTCTTGTCCACCACCAGGATCGACATGCCCCGTCCGGCGATCTCGCTCAGCGCGTGCCAGATCTTCTGCCGCACCAGCGGCGCCAGCCCTTCGGTCGCCTCGTCGAGGATCAGCAGCCTCGGGTTGGTCATCAGCGCCCGACCGATGGCCAGCATCTGCTGCTCGCCGCCCGAGAGGAGGTTGCCCATCGAGCCGACCCGCATCTCCAGTTCCGGGAACAGCGCAAAGACCTTGTCCACCGTCCAGGGGTCCGGGTTGCCCAGGTGGTTGCTGGCGGTGGCGATCAGGTTTTCCATCATCGTCAGGTTGGGAAAGATCTGCCGCCCCTCGGGCACCAGTCCGAGGCCGAGGTTGGCGGTCCTGAAGCTGGGCCGTCCGACCAGTTCCTGACCGTCGAATTTGATCGAGCCGCCGCTTGCCTTCACGATCCCCATGATCGAATTGATCGTGGTGGTCTTGCCCATGCCGTTGCGACCCAGCAGCGTCGCCACCTGCCCCGCCTCCAACCTCAGGCTGACCCCGAACAGGGCCTGGCTGGAGCCGTAATGCGTCGTGAGATTGTCCAGCACCAGCATCGGCTACTCCTCGCCCAGATAGGCATGCTGCACCGCCTCGTTGCCGCGGATCTCGTCCGGGCTGCCGGTGGCGATGATATGGCCGTAGACCAGCACCGAGATCCGGTCGGCCAGCGCGAAGACCGCATCCATGTCATGTTCGATCAGCAGGATCGTGTGCCGGCCCTTGATGCCGCGCAAAAGCTCGACCATCTGCGCGCTTTCCTCGATGCCCAGCCCCGCCATCGGTTCGTCGAGCAGCATCAGCTCGGCTTTTGATGCCAGCGCGATGGCAATCTCCATGTGCCGGTGCTCGCCGTGGCTCAGTGCGACGGTGGGCTGGTCGGCCTTGTCGGCCAGCCCGACCCGGTCCAGCAGCGCCAGCGCCTCGGCGCGCAGCCGCGTGAGCGCATGCGCCGGGCGGATGAAGCGGAACGAATGCCCCTCGCGCGCCTGCAGCGCCAGCGCGATATTGTCCAGCACGCTCATCTCCAGGATCAGCGAAGTGATCTGGAACGACCGCGCGATGCCGAGGTGGGCGCGGCTGTAGGGCGCCATCGCGGTGATGTCGCGGCCCTTGAAGCGGATCCGTCCGCTGTCGGGTTTCTGCATGCCGGTCAGCTGGCTGATCAGCGTCGTCTTGCCCGCGCCGTTGGGGCCGATCACCGCGTGCAGCTCGCCCGCCCTGACGCTCAGGTTCAGATCGTCGGTCGCCTTGATGCCGCCAAAGCTCTTGTTCAGGCCGGAGATGTCCAGAACCGCATTCATTCGCCGTCCTCCCTGCGCCCGCGCAGGAGCCCCATCAGCCCGCCGCGCGCGAACAGCACCACGCCCATCAGCATCAGCCCGAAGGGAAGGTGCCAGTAGATGGTGAAGGAAGACAGGATCTCTTCGACCACGATGAAGGCGATGGCGCCCAGCACCGGCCCCAGCGTGGTCGCAGCGCCGCCGAGGATGACCATGAACATCAACTCGCCCGAGCGCGACCAATCCATCATCTCGGG
This sequence comes from Antarcticimicrobium sp., assembly GCF_029212575.1. Taxonomy (GTDB): domain Bacteria; phylum Pseudomonadota; class Alphaproteobacteria; order Rhodobacterales; family Rhodobacteraceae; genus Antarcticimicrobium. Next base: position 6,946 of record NZ_JARGPK010000001.1, on the reverse strand, counting down.
CGAGATGAAGGTGGTGAAATTGCCCAGCAGCGCCCCGGCATAGCCGCACATCGCGCCCGAGATCACATAGGCGGTCAGCCGGTAGGCGTAGATGTTGAAGCCCAGCGTCACCATCCGCTCCTCGTTGCCCTTGGCGCCCTGGAGCACCATGCCGAAGCGCGAGCGGGTGATCATCCGCACCAGCAGCATCGCCACCAGCAGCGAGACATAGGCCAGCCCGAAAAGCTGCAGCGGATTGTCGAGGTCGATCAAAGGCAGCTCCGAACGGGTGTCGATCACCAGACCGTCGTCGCCGCCGTACTCCTCGATCGACACGATGAGGTAGTAGATCATCTGCGCGAAGGCCATGGTGATCATGATGAAATAGACACCCTTGGTGCGCAGGCAGACCGCCCCGGTGATCAGCGCGAACAGCGCGGTCACCGCGACGGCCAGCGGGACCTGCACGAAACCGCTGGTGGTGGCGAGGAAATCCAGCCCGCCGTAAAGCCAATGGTGCGCCGGGATGCCCACCGCATAGGCCCCGAGCCCGACAAAGGCGGCATGGCCGAAGGACACCAGCCCGCCATAACCCAGGATCAGATTCAGGCTGACCGCGGCGATCGCGAGGATCGACAGCCGGGTGGCGAGGTCGAGATAAAAGGCGTTGCCGGTCAGGAAGAAGACCGGCGGCAGCACGGCCAGGAGGGCCATGACGACGGCCGAGATCCAGCCACGGCGGGTCAGAAAGCTCATCAGCGCGTCCTTGGCGGAAACAGGCCCTGCGGGCGCAGGGCGAGAACGAGCGCCATGATGATATAGATCAGCATGGCCGAAACGGCGGGGGCCGAGGTTTCGGCGGCCTCGGGCGACATCGCCAGCTTGAAGATGTCATCGAGAAACGACCGGCCCATCGTGTCGATCAGCCCGATCAGCAGGGCGGCGATGAAAGCCCCCTTCATCGAGCCGATGCCGCCGACGATGATGACAACGAAGGCGGTGATGATGATGCTGTTGCCCATCCCGATCGAGGCCTCGGTGATCGGTGCGATCAGCATGCCGGCCAGCCCGGCCAGCATCGCGCCCAGCGCGAAGACCAGCGCGAACAGCGTCTGGATGTCGATGCCCAGCGCCGAGACCATCGTCCGGTTCGAGGCGCCGGCCCGGATCAGCATGCCGAGCCGCGTGTAGTTGACCAGCCAGAACAGCCCGGCCGCGGCGGCCAGCCCGGCAGCGATGATCAGCAGCCGAAAGCTGGGGATCACCAGCGTCTCGGTCAGCGCGATCTGACCGTCCAGCCAATGCGGCAGCGGCACCGCGATCCCCGCCGGCCCCCAGATCAGATGCGCCAGCGTATCCAGAACCAGGATCAGCCCGAAGGTGCCGAGCACATGGTCCAAATGGTTTCGCGCGTAGAGTGGACGGGCCACGAAGCGTTCAACCAGGTAGCCGATGCCCCCGGTCAGCGGCAGCGCCACCAGCACCGCCCAGAGGAAGTTGCCGAACAAAAAGGTCAGCGAGGCGCAGATGAACGCCCCCAGCATGTAGAGCGAGCCGTGGGCGAGGTTCACGAAATCGAGAATCCCGAACACCAGCGTCAGCCCCGAGGCCACCAGGAACAGCAGCAGTCCGAGCTGCACCCCGTTCAGGGCCTGGATAATCAGCAGAGAAAGATCCAAGTCACATCCTGTGTCTTGCGGGGGCCGGACGGTGCGCCGCCCGGCCCGATGAGTTTCAGGACCTCAGCTCACATCTTGCATTCGGCGGCATAGCTGTCGATGTGGTCCTCGAACACGGTCTCGACCACTTTCGTCGTCCAGGTGCCATCGGCGTCCGCCACCACCTCGCGCAGGTAGAAATTCTGCACCGGCATGTTGTTGGTGCCGAACTTGAAATCGCCACGGACGGACTCGAACTCGGCCGCTTTCAGCGCCGCGCGCAGGGCGTCCTTGTCCTCGGTGTTGCCGACCTTGGCGACCGCGCTGGCGATCAGCATGATCGCGTCATAGGACTGCGCCGCGTAGAATGACGGGTAGGTGCCGTGCTTGGCCTTGAAATCGGCGACGAACCGCTTGTTGGCGGCATTGTCCAGCGACGGATCCCATTCCTGTGTGGTGCGCGAGCCCAGCACCGCCTGGAAATTCGCCGCCTGAAGCTTGGGCAGCGACAGCCCGTCCACGGTGAACACCGAGTAGAGCGGCAGCGTGTCCTTCAGCCCGGCCTGGTCGTACTGCTTGATGAAGGCACCGCCGGCCGCACCGGGGTAGAAGACAAAGATGCCATCGGCACCGCTGGCCTTGGCCTTGGCCAATTCCGCCGAGAAATCAAGCTGCGCGTCGGCGCCCCACTTGGTCAGGTCGCGGCCCACGATCTCGCCCTTGAAGGTGCGCTCCACGCCTGCGACCATATCCTTGCCCGCGGCATAGTTCGGCGCCATCACGTAGAGCGACTTGACGCCCTGACGGTTCAGCACCTCGCCCATCGCCATCGGCGTCTGGTCGTTCTGCCAGGAGGTCGAGAAGAAGTTCTCGTCGCACAGCTTGCCGGCGATCTGGCTGGGCCCGGCATTGGCCGAGATCAGGAACTTGCCCGCATCCAGCGCCGATTTGCGCGAGGCCAGCAGAACGTGGCTCCAGATATAGCCGGTGACAAAATCCACGTCGTCCTGCTTGACCAGCTTGTCGGTGGCCTGCTTGCCGGTCTCCGGCGCGAACCCGTCATCGGCAAAGATGACTTCGAGATCCAGGTTTCCGGCCTTTCCGCCCAAATGCTCCACCGCGAGGTTGGCGGCGTTCTGCATGTCGGTGCCGATGATCGCGGCGCCGGTGGTCAGCGTGGTGACAAAGCCGATCTTCACACTCTCGGCCCAGGCCGCGGTGCTCATCAGGCCGGCGGCAAGCGTCAGCGTCAGTAGTTTCTTCATTTTTTTTCCTCCCAGTTGGTCGCGCGTCTCTGCCGCGCTTGATTTGTTAACCTTTTGTGCCCGGTTCGGGGCCTTCGATCAACTATATCCTCCCGCGGCCAGCATATCGGCGACGGCCTTGCGGTCAATCTTGCCGGTTCCGGTCTTGGGCAGCTCCGGCACGAAAACGATCCGCCGCGGATACTTGTGCGGCATGAGGGCGTGTTTCACGTGGTCCTGCAACGCCTTGCCGTCCCTTGGCGCCCCGCCGCGCAGCACCACCAGCGCGCTCAGGGTCATCCGCCGATCCTCCAGTTCCTGCGCCAGCACGGCCGACTCATGCACTGCCTCATGTTCGTTCAGGCAACGCTCTACCTCCAGCGGCCAGACCCACTGCCCCGAGACCTTGACCAGATCGTCGGCGCGCCCCTGGAAAAAGAAGTACCCGTCCTTCTGAACGAACCGATCCCCGGTGCAGATCCAGTCGTCCTGCATGGTCTCCGCCGTCTTGTCGGGCCGGTTCCAATAGCAGGGCGACGAGGAATGCCCGCGCACATGCATCACCCCGTCCTCGCCCTTGCCCACCGGCGCGCCGTCGGACCCGCGCAGTTCCACCTCATAGCCCGGCACCAGCCTGCCCGCCGCACCTAACCGCTGTTCCTTGGCGCTGTTCGACAGGTAGACATGCAGCATCTCGGTCGAGCCCAGCCCCTCGATCGGCGGCAGCCCGGTCAGGTCCCGCCACCGGCTGAATACATCCTCGGACAGGATCTCGGCCGCCGACATGCATTGCCGCAGGCTGGAGAAATCCCGGTCCGCGATCCCCTCCGAACGGCACAGCGCGGTGTAGAGCGTCGGCAGCCCGAAGAACACGGTCGGGCGACAGCCCTCGATCAGGTCCGCGATCCGGCCGGGATCGGGCCGCCCCGGCATCAGCAGCACCGTGGCGCCGACCGAGAACGGAAAGGTCACCGAATTGCCGAATCCATAGGCAAAAAACATCTTGGGCACTGAAAAACAGATGTCGTCCGGGGTTAGCTTCAACACATACACACCAAAGCTCTGCTGGGTATAGGCCATGTCGTGATGCAGATGCACGATGCCCTTGGGCCGCCCGGTGGAGCCCGAGGAATACATCCAGAATGCCATGTCGTCCGGCCCGGTCGGCGCCGCGTCCAGAACCTCCGGCCGGCCCGCCAGAACATCTTCCGCCGAACGGTATTCGCCCGCCGTGCCGTTCACCACGATCACCGGCAGACCGGTTTCGCCCAGCCCCGCCGCCGTGACCGCCCCAACCAGGTCGCCCTCGCACAGCACCAGCCGCGCGCCGCTGTCCTCGACAAAGAACTTCAACAGATCGGGCGGCGTCAGCGTGTTGAGCAAAACCGGCACGAATCCGGCCCGCACCGCCCCGAAGAACGCCGCCGGGTATTCGGCCGTATCGTCGAGAACCATCGCGATCCGGTCGCCCTGCACCAGCCCCTGCGCCCTGAACGCATGGCCCCAGCGCGCCGCCCGGGCGCAAAGCGCGGCATAGCTCACATCGCCACCCGGCCCGGTCAGCGCCAGCTTTTCCGGGTTCCGCGCGAGGTTGTCCCAGAGCACGGCGCTGCAATTGGGATGGTTCGTCTTGTCAAAGCCGATCTCGCGCGCGCCGGGCGCATCGCCCACCGGGTCCGTGACCGCGCGCGCCGCGTGATGCGTCTCGTATTCTGCCATGAACCCGGGCGACTGCGCCCGCAACCGGTCCATGTCCACCCGGCCCGACCGGGTCACATAGTCGAACGCGAAATCCAGCGGCGGCTTGCCGATCCTGGTGGCGAAATCCTCGTACCACGCGCAGGAGGTATTGGCCGCCGTCACGATCTTTTTCGCGATCGGCGGGCGGCTGATCTGATAGGCCGCCAGCGCCGCCGGAACGTCCGCCTCTGCCTTCAGCGCCTGCACCAGAGCGATCGCGTCCTCCATCGCCAGCCGCGTGCCCGACCCGATCGAGAAATGCGCCGTATGCGCCGCGTCCCCGAGCAGCACCCTGTTGCCGCTGACCCAGTTGTCGCACCACAGCTTCGGAAATTGCCGCCAGATCGAGCGGTTGGCGACCAGCGGCGCCCCCTCCAGCACATCGGCGAACACCTCTTCGCAGACCCGCGCCGTCTCTGCCTCGTCCATCCGGTCGAAGCCATGGTCAAAGAACGTGTTCTCGTCGGCCTCGACGATAAAGGTGCTCATATCCGGCGCATAGCGATAGTGATGCGCGTTCATTGCCCCCTTGTCCGTGCGGCGGAAGCTCTGGGTCAGCGTGTCGAAGGAGCGTTTTGTGCCGAACCAGGCAAAGCGGTTCGACATATGGCTGATCGTTTCGCCGAACCCCTGCGGGTCCGAGGCGCGGACCAGCGAATTCAACCCGTCCGCCGCGACGATCAGATCGCCCGAGAGCTCCGACAGGTCCGAAACCGTATGCCCGAACCGCAGCTCCGCCCCCAGCGCTTCGGCCCGGCCCTGAAGGATCTGCAGCAGTTCCAGACGCCCGATGGCGGCAAAACCGATTCCGTCCAGAACCACCCGCCCCTCGGGGTGGTTTAACGTCATGTTCTTCCACCGCTCCATTCGCGGCGCGATCAGGTCATGGGTCTCGGCGTCATCGGCCCTGAGGAAATCCAGCGCCCGGTCGGAGAACACCACGCCAAACCCCCAGGTCACGCCGCGCGGCGCCGCCTCGCTCACCCGGACATGCAGATCCGGAAAGATGCGCCGCAGCAAAATTGCGGTATAGAGACCCCCGGGACCACCGCCCAGGATGTCGACCTTGGAAAGCCGCACCATGATCTCTCCTCCCAAAAAGATGTAGGCTTACTATCTGCTGTCCTAGGCAAGTTTTCTTTATCATGCAATAATAATCACAGAACGGAAAATCAAAACATGTCCAACCCAGACTTCTCGATGGATATCCAGATCAGTTTCGGCCATTGCGACCCGGCTGGAATTGTATTTTATCCCAACTACTTCCGCTGGTTCGACCGCTGCTTTCACACCTACTTGCTGAAAACCGCCGGAGGGCATCGGCGGCTGTGCCGCACGCTGGATGCAAAGGGAATCGGGCTGATGGACGTGCGGGCGAATTTCACCTCTCCCGCGATGGATGGGGATTTGATGACGCTGGACATGACCATTCGGGACTGGGGCCGCAAATCGCTCACCCTGGGGTATCTGGGCCGCATCGGCGACCGTGCGGTGGTCGAGGGCACCGAGGTGCGCGGCATGTTCGTGATGCGCGACGGCCGGTTGCGCGCGGGCGAGATGGCGCCGTTGCGCGCCCTGCTGGATGCCGGGATTCCCGAAGAGGATCCGGCGTGAGCGACCCGGACCAAAACCAAAGCGGCGGCATCCAGTCGCTCGATTCGGCGCTGCGGCTGCTGCGCGCGCTCACCGCCCGCCCCGGCCCCACCGCGTTGAGCGATCTGGCGCGCGACTGCGCCATGCCGGTGAGCAAGGCGCATCGTTATCTGGCGTCCTTCACCCATGCCGGGCTGGTGCGCCAGGCCGGCAAATCCGGCAAATACGATCTCGGCCCCGGCGCCGTGCACCTGGGACTCGCGGCGATGGCGCGCAACGACGCGATCAACATCGCCGCCGACGGATTGCCCGACCTCTGCGCCGAAACCGGGCTGACCGCGCTGCTGTCGGTCTGGGGCAATTCCGGCCCCACCGTGGTGCGCTGGGAACGGGCGGCCAATTTCATGGTGACCACGCTGGGGCTCGGCTCCACCCTGCCGGTAGTCGGCTCGGCCACGGGCCACGTCTTTCTGGCGTTCCTGCCGGGCCCGCTGACCGCCGCGCGGGTGCGCATCGACCGGGCCGCCACACCGAATGTCGATCCGGCGGCGACGGCGGATCAGGTCCGCAGGCAGGGCTACGCCACCGTTTCGGGTGATCTGCTGCTGGGGCTTTCCGCGCTCGCCGCCCCGGTGCTCGACTGGCAGGGCGAGGCGCAGGCGGTCGTCACCCTGATCGGAACCGATGCCGCGGTCACCGCGCCGGTCAGCCCCGCCATCGCGGCGCTGACCC
>NZ_JARGPK010000091.1 GCF_029212575.1 Antarcticimicrobium sp. | reverse complement strand
GTCATCCCAATCCCACTCTAAATCCTTTGTGTACCATTGATAAGTTAGCTCACCCAGCCCATCTGCATCGGCCAAAGTTGAGGTGTCGGCAGTCAGGGTCTCGTGCTCCGCCGCCGTCCCGCTGAGCGCAACGCCTCCGGTTACTCCAGAATTGATGAGTTCGACGTCAATATTGTATTTAAATATCCGGGTTGGATCCAGGGTGTAATATTTATCTTGGCTAGTGGTCAGAACAAAAAAAGTGCTTTCCCCACCCCCAGATTCAAAATCGAAAAAAAACTGACCCTCAAAGAATTCATCCTCAAAGGCGTAAACAGAGTCAAGATATGAGCCATCCTCATCATAGACATGAAAATCAACACTTTGGAAGAACTCAGGAACTTCTGCACGGTAGGTTATCCGGTAGATAGAATTCGGAACCGTGTCGAACGAGTAGGTGTCGAGGTCATCATCGGCTTCAAATGAATAGCCAACTTTTGTTGGATTTGTGTGCGAATATCCGGCGATATCTGCACCTACATCAATCCGGGAAACTTTATATGAATCCAGCTCAAGATAAGCCGCCAATGACCCCCGCCAATCAGCTGGGCGCACCCCAGAACTGTCTAGCACTGTTGTTTCAAGACCAATAGATTGCATAAAAACCTCAAAAAACTTGGGCGACCTTAAAGGCACAGTTGTCTTTCTCTATCATCGTGTCCCTGATTCGATAAGTCATAACCGATATCCCCCCCAGCAGAATGCTGACCGTTCCTTTTTGCAGCCCAAACGCGCAATGATCAAGCTTCATGGACCCGCTGTGCCGTAGGGCAAACCAAACTCGATCAGACTTCAGGCGAAGAGGAGAAGCGCATACGGTTGATTGACGAGATCGAGAGAATCCGACGCCAAAATAACGACAAGCCAGCTAAATAACCGCCTACTAGCAATGGTGGGTTTGTGCTGCCATTGTGTCGCCGTGAAGGTATCAGGGTGATTGGCTATGGAGATTTCGACGGACCTCGTGACGAGTTTAGTGGTGCTCGCGACCGCGTTGCTCGGACTCTACAAGGTTGCTGGCGCGGACGTGCATGAATCTATGGGCGAGCGCATCCGAGAGGCCATTGGAATCATCATTATTCCTGCCGCCATGCTGGCACTTCTCTGGCTGTTCACGAGCGTGCTGCCCAACATGATGTCCTCGGCCACGAAATACGAACCGACTCCGATCAATCACGGGGCGGACGATGCTGAGCAGATGCTGGCCATCACCAAACGGTTCTGGAAACAGGACATGCGGCAGGATGCCCTTAAGTTGACTATAGAGCATGCCCTTGCGACAGGCCGCTACGACATAGCTGTGGAAGCTGCAGCGGACCTGAACCCGACCGGTCAGGCTGACGATGTGCGGATGAGGGCGATCAAGGCGCTCGCAGGGGAGCAACAGCAAGCGCTGTGGCAGGAGTAAGCTCCCACTTTCGCATATCATTGTACAAGCTCAAACCGTGCTCGCTGGGAGGCGTGGGCGGTTCCGTGAACTGAATGGCAAGTTTGGGCTGGCTGCGGCTATTCGCGGCGTGTGGCATGAATGACGGCACTGGGCCGCCCGCACTAGTTGCGCTTGGCTCGGCCTCCTCGACTTCGCAAACGTCGCTTTCCGTCCATTGCCGTCGTCCACACTAGAAGCAGCTAGCGGCGATTTCCCGCCCCAAACGAAAACTCTTGATGGCACATTACCGCAACGAAATCCCGCCTTGGGTCGCCCCTGACCCTTTCGGAAGAGAGCCCCCCCCAAAAAAAAGACCGCCCACAAGACACTGGCGGCGATCCCTAGTCGCAATTTCGCGCCCGAGTTACAGTTTGACCCGGAGACCAGCCTGCCCGTCATTGCCGACTGACAGGCTGAGTACAGCCGCCTGTTCTACAAGAAGGCGCAGGCGCAGAGAGCCGCCACGAGCAAGAACAAGGGGCGGTCGCGCCGTAGACAGGGGCAAGATGGCGGATAGCGTACAGCGACAGCCGCAACCATATGCTTTTAAACATATTTCTAAAAATACCGGCTGGGCCGGGCTCAGCCCCATCCCACCGGCATGCTCAACGGGCCGCGAAACGCCCAGCCGCCGAATCGCGCCGGACCGGCAAGCCGCAGATCGGGGAAGCGTTCGAACAGCATCGGCAGCGCCACCTCGCCGATCAGGGCCTTGGACGCCCAGGCCCCGGCGCAGAAATGCGGCCCGGCACCAAAGGAGATCGAGGCGCTGATGTCCTGACCGGTGTCGAAGGCATCCGGGTTGGCAAAGACATCCTCGTCACGGTTGCCGGAACCGAACATCAGGAACACCCGGTCCTCGGGCTCCAGCGTGACGCCGTGCAGCTCGTAACGCTGCGCCACCCGGCGCGGCGACATGCCGATGGGCGAAATCCAGCGCGCGTATTCCTCGAAGGCGCGCAGCCAGCCGACCTGTCCCGCCTTCACCTGCTGCAACTGGTCGGGGTGGGTCAGCAGGGCCCAGATGGTCCCGGCGATGGCGTCGCGCGGTTCGTTCTGACCGCCGGAGATCGCCAGTTTGACATTGGCCCGCACCTGATCGTCCAACAACCCGGCCTGCCGCTGCACCGACAGCAGCGAGTGGTTCGGCTCCGCGTCCAGCACCGGGATCATGCCGTCGATATGGCGGTCGATCGAGGCGGTGCAGTCGTGGCAATTGGCCTCGATCGCCGGATCGCCGGCGTAGTTGGCGCAGCCGTCGATCATACCCTGGCTGACGCGGTTCATCTCATGCGCGGTCATGTTGGTCAGCCCGGTGATGCATTTGAGCGCCTCGCCCGACACCGGCATGGCATAATCGGCGACCAGGTCGCAGGCGTCCCGCGGCGCCAGATCGTCGAGGATACGGGCGGTGTGGCTGCGGAACTGATCGGTCCAGACCTGTTTCACCGTCTTGGGCGACACGGTGGGAAAGATCGCCTTGCGCTCTGCCATATGCGCCGCGCCGTCCTTGCGCATCATGTTCTGCCCCATCAGCACGGTCATCAGCCCCTCGGGCTGGTCGGAGGAGAACACCTCGATCTTCTTCTCGTTGACGAAGATGTCGTCGCGCCGGGTCAGCAGCGTCGCCCCCAGTTGCGGCACCCGCAGCACCGGCCCCTGCGCGCGCATGCGTTTGAGATCGGGATAGGGATCGGCCCAGAACGCGGCCGGGTCGATTTCATAGACGGGGGCATCTGACATGGCGGCTCTCCTCCCTGCCCGGCAGACCAGAAAGTCAGCACGCCGCCCGCCCCCTGTCAACGTGGCGAACGGCCCGGTCAGTAGATCTTGGGCACGTAAAGCTCGTCGGGCAGCACCCGCCGCTCGTAGTCCGGGTTATAGACCCGCTCGGGCAGGTCGACCTTCTCGTGCTCCACATCCTGATAGGGGATCTTGGTCAGCAGATGCTCGATACAGTTCAGCCGTTCACGTTTCTTGTCATTGCCCTCGACGATGTACCAGGGCGCCTCGGGGATGTTGGTGCGTGCCAGCATGTCCTCTTTGGCCTTGGTGTAATCCTCCCAGCGGATGCGGGATTCCAGATCCATCGGTGACAGTTTCCATTGTTTCATCGGATCGTGAATCCGCATCAGGAACCGCAATTGCTGTTCCTCGTCGGTGATCGAGAACCAGTATTTCAACAGGATGATGCCGGAGCGGACCAGCATGCGCTCAAACTCCGGAACGTCCTGGAAAAACTGCTCGACCTGATCGTCGGAGGCAAATCCCATGACCCGCTCGACCCCGGCGCGGTTGTACCACGAGCGGTCGAACAGCACGATTTCACCGGCGGCCGGCAGATGCGGCACATAACGCTGAAAATACCACTGGCTCTGCTCCCGGCGCGAGGGCGCGGGCAGCGCAACCACCCGGGCGACGCGCGGATTCAGGCGCTGGGTGATCCGCTTGATCACCCCGCCCTTGCCGGCGCTGTCGCGGCCCTCGAACAGGATGCAGACCTTGGCGCCGGTATGCTCGACCCAGTCCTGCACCTTGATCAGTTCCGCCTGAAGCCGCAGCAGGTTATGGAAATAGACCTTGCGATCCAGCATCTCGGGATGCGCCTCGCGATAGATCTTGCGAATCTCGAGCGACAGCATCGGCTCGGCGAACTCGATCTCGATATCCTCGTCGAACGTGTCCTGCAGCTCGGCTTCCAGCCAATCCAGCGAATGCTTGTCACTCTCTTCGGTCAAAATCGGATCCTTTCTCAAGTGTCATCGCGGGGGCTATCCCCCGGATGTAAAAATCTGGTGTCATCCTCCGCCAGACACAAGCCCCCCCACCAAAGGCTGCGCCGCCCCTTAAACCCGATGCGGCATTGCCAGACGATGACGAGGATCACACAGGCAGGGCCGTGGTGCGGCAGACCGTGCGCAGCGCAAAGCTCGACTGCATCTGCGCCACCCGCGGCAGGCGCGACAGGTACTGGCGATGGATGCGGGCGAAATCCTCGGTGTTCTCGGCGACGATCTTGAGGATGTAATCGGCGGTGCCCGCCATCAGGTGGCATTCCAGCACCGCCGGGATGCGCGCCACGGCGCGTTCGAAGGCGTCCAGCACCTCGTCGGCCTGGGCCTGCAATGTGATCTCGACGAAGACGGTTGTCGGCAGACCCATCTTGCGTTCGTCCAGCAGCGCCACGTAATCTCGGATATAGCCGTCGGTTTCCAGCCGCTGGACCCGGCGGTGGCAGGCCGACGGCGACAGGTTGATCTGTTCGGACAGCTCCGCGTTGGACATCCGTCCCCGTTTCTGGAGCGCCCCGAGAATCCTGCGATCTACTGCGTCTAGCGTCACTTTCGCACATCCTTTGCGGGCATTCCTGAATCCTTCGAAGACTATTCGATGATACCCCCCATTGACGAGCCAAGTTACACAGAAATTGCGTGGCAGATCGCCTATTTTTTCATCAGGTTCCACGCCCTCAGGGAGGTTGAGGCATGAAAATCGGTTGCCCGAAAGAAATCAAACCGCAGGAGTTCCGCGTCGGCATGACGCCGAACGCCGCCGGTGAGGCAGTGGCGCACGGCCATCAGGTCTTCATCGAGACCCTCGCCGGAGTCGGGGCGGGGTTCGACGACGCCGCCTATGAGGCTGCCGGCGCGACGATCCTGCAGACCGCGGCAGAGATATTCGACACCGCCGAGATGATCGTCAAGGTGAAGGAACCGCAGGCCGGCGAGCGCAAGATGCTGACCGACAAGCACCTGCTGTTCACCTATCTGCACCTCGCCCCCGACCCGGACCAGACCCGCGATCTGCTCGCCTCCGGCTGTACCGCGATCGCCTATGAGACTGTGACCGACGACCGTGGCGGCCTGCCGCTCCTGGCGCCGATGTCCGAGGTGGCCGGGCGGCTGGCGCCGCAGGTCGGCGCCTGGACGCTGCAAAAGGCCAATGGCGGCCGCGGGGTGCTGATGGGCGGCGTGCCCGGCGTCGGCCCGGCCAAGGTTCTGGTGATCGGCGGCGGCGTCGTGGGCACCCATGCCGCGCGTATCGCCGCCGGCATGGGCGCGGATGTCACCGTGCTCGACCGCTCGCTGCCGCGGCTGCGCTATCTCGATGACGCCTTCAGCGACGTGTTCAACACCGGCTATTCCTCGGCCGGGCTGCTGGCCGAGCACCTGGGCGAGGCCGACATGGTGATCGGCGCGGTTCTGATCCCCGGCGCCGAAGCACCCAAGCTGGTGCGCCGCGCGCAGTTCGCGGACATGAAACCCGGCGCGGCGCTGGTCGATGTGGCCATCGATCAGGGCGGGTGCTTCGAAACCTCCCGCGCCACCACCCATGCCGACCCGATCTATGAGGTCGACGGGATCATGCATTACTGCGTCGCCAACATGCCCGGCGCGGTGGCCCGGACCTCGACCATCGCGCTCGGCAATGCCACCATGCCCTTCATGCTGGACCTGGCCGACAAGGGCTGGAAAGCCGCCTGCACCGACGACCCGCACCTGCTGAACGGGCTGAACGTGCATGCGGGCCAGCTGACCTATTACGCCGTCGGCAAGGCGCTGGGGATCGACGTGGTCTCGCCGCAGCTGGTGGTGAAAGTCTGAGATCAATCGGGATTGTCGGGGCATCCTCCCGCCCCTGCCGACGTCCGGCCGGGTTCGCCCGGCCGGATTTTTCAGGGCTGAAGCGTACGGTCGCCCGATCGCTCAGCCCTGTTTCCGGACCTCCACCTGGTGCGGATAGGGGATCGAGATGCCACCCTTGTCAAAGGCCTCCTTGATCGCCTTGGTCAGGGTGAACTTCAGATCCCAGTAGTCCGCCGCGCCGCACCACAGCCGCGCGGTGAGATCGACCGAGCTGTCGCCGAGGTTGGTCACCCGCACCCAGGGTTCCGGGTCGGCCAGCACGCGGCCATCTGCCCGCGCGGTCTCGAGGATGATCCGCATCGCGGTGTCGGCGTCGTCGCCATAGTCGATGCCGAAGGTCAGATCGACGCGCCGGGTCGCATGCGCCGAGTAATTGGTGATGATGGCGCCCCAGGCCTTGCCGTTGGGCAGGATGATCTGCACGTTGTCCGGGGTGATCAACTCGGTGGTGAACAGGGTCAGATCCCTGACCGTCCCCGAGGTGCCGCCGATATCCACATACTGGCCCAGCTTGTAGGGTCGGAAAATCACCAGCATCACCCCCGCCGCCAGATCGCTGAGCGTGCCCTGCAACGCCAGGCCGATGGCCAGCGACGCGGCACCAAGGATGGCGACGAGGCTGGTCGCCTGGATGCCGAAGATACCCAGAACGGCGACCAGAACCACCGCCAGGATCACCCATTTGACCGTGCTGGCCAGAAAATTGCCCAGCGTCGGGTCGATCCGGGGGGTGGCGTTCACCCGGCGCCGGACCAGCCCGGCGATGGCGCCGGCGGCGATCCAGCCCAGAACAAGAACGGCCAGCGCCTTTGCGGCGCTGAAAAGCATCGGCGTAAACGGGCCGAGTTCCGCGATCAGGTCTTGCATGTTGCCTCTTCGTTATCTCTGTGCAGACAGGGCAACCGGGGATGTCCGGTGCCCTGCCTGTCTGTTCGTCCCGGCTGTCGCGGGCGCAATCACGCCTGTTTGAGCGAGTCCCGGATCTCCAGCAACACGTCAAGCTCGCTGGGCCCGGCCGGTGCCGGCTCTTCCACGGCCTCCTCTTCGCGGGCGGCCATGTCCTTTACCTTGTTGACATAGCGCACCAGCATGAAGACCACGAAGGCGATGATCAGGAAGTTGATCACCGCCATGAGAAACGCACCATAGGCGAAGACAGCCGCGCCAGCTTCGCGCGCGGCCTCGAGGCTGGCGCCCGAGGGCACGTCGCCCGAGAGCACGACATAAAGGTTGGTAAAATCCACCCCGCCCAAGAACAGCCCGACGAAGGGGTTGATGAGATCGCCCACCATGGATTTGACGATCGCGGTGAACGCGGCACCGATGATGATGCCGACAGCCATGTCCATGACATTGCCCTTGGCAATGAAGTCCTTGAATTCTTTTAACATATTTTGATTTCCTCAATCAGAGGCCGTTTCAGGCCAACGCCGCGTTAAAGAGCATTCGGGGATGCATGTTTCCCATGAAATCGGATGTTTTCCAACCCTCTTTCGCTTTGACGCATGGCCCCTTGCGCCAAAACCGCTATCCTCGCCGCACCTGAAAAAGGACCCTGCGATGCCCAATCTTTCCGACTTTCCGATCACCCGCCGATGGCCTGCCGCCGACCCGGAGGTGATCCAGCTTTATTCCTTTCCCACGCCGAACGGGGTCAAGGCCTCGATCATGTTGGAGGAAACCGGCCTGCCCTACGAGGCGCACAAGGTCACGCTGGACGACGCCGACGTGAAAAGCGCCGCGTTCCTGTCGCTGAACCCCAACAACAAGATCCCGGCGATCATCGACCCGCACGGCCCCGACGGGGCGCCGATGGGCCTGTTCGAAAGCGGCGCGATCCTGATCTACCTTGCGGAAAAGACGGGAACACTGCTGGGCAACACGGCAACCGACCGGATGCAGATCCTCCAGTGGCTGATGTGGCAGATGGGCGGGGTCGGGCCGATGTTCGGGCAACTGGGCTATTTCTTTGCCTTCGGCGGCGCCGAGATCGACGATCCCCGCCCGCTCGACCGGTATCTCGCCGAAACCCGCCGGCTGCTGGCGGTGCTGGAGGGGCGGCTCGCGGGGCGCGACTGGGTCTGCGATGCCTATTCCATCGCCGATATCGCCATCGCCCCCTGGCTGCGGGTGCTGGAACGATACGGCGCGCGTGAAGAGGTCGGCTGGGCGGAGTATCCGCGCGTGGTCGCCTATCTCGACCGGTTCCTGGACCGGCCGGCGGTGCAAACCGGGCTGGTGACCCCGCCGCGCGACTGAGGCGGCGGGGCAGGCGGCGATCAGCCCGGCCAGCGGAAACCGGTCAGATGCGCGGGCGGCTCCACCCCGTCGAGGTTGCGCGCATCCGGCACCAATGCGCCCACCCGGGTCTGAACCGGGATCACCCCGGCCCAGATCGGCAGGGCGTAATCCTCTTCATCGTCCAGCGGCCCGCCGCCGCGCACCTTGGCGCTGCCCTCCTTGATCTGCATGCCCAGCACGGTGGTCGCCTTCAGCTCCTGCGCGGTGTTGGGGCGCAGATGCGCCGCCCGACCGGGCCATAACCCGTCGATAAAGGTCGTTAGCCGCGCCTCCTTCTCCGCGTCCGGGACCACGAAGGCGGGGCCGAACAACATGACCGAGCGCGAGTTGACCGAATGGTGCATCCCCGAACGCGCCATCACGAAGCCATCGAGGATTGCCACCGTCAGACAGACCTCGGCCCCCTTGCTGGACCGGATCGCCCGGCTGGCACTGGACCCGTGCCAATAGACGTGATCGCCCTCGCGCCATTGCAGGGTCGGGGTGACATAGGGCCTGCCGTCGATCACGTATCCGACGCTGCACATCGGCTGGGCGTCGAGAATGGCGTCGATGGTCGCGCGGTCGAAATGCCCCCGCTCATGCGAGCGGCGCAGGCGGCTGCGGTCGGTGATGTCGAGTGTCATCGCGGGTCCTGTTTGGCAGTAAGTGTTGTCGCCGCCTCTTTCGCATGGCATTGGTATGTTCAAAATGACCAGTTTAACGATTTCGAAACAGACCAATTTGCAGGCCGCCCTGCTCGCCCTCAGCCTCGACCGCGACAGCCCCCAACCGCTGCACGCGCAGCTGACCGAGGCACTGCGGGCCTTGATCCTGACCGGACGCGCGCACCCGGGCACGCGCCTGCCCGCGAGCCGGCAACTGGCGCAGGATCTCACGGTGTCGCGCCAGACCGCCCTGACCGCGCTGGATCAGCTCATTGCCGAGGGCTACCTGGAAACCCGGATCGGCGCCGGCACCTTCGTGGCCCGCGACCTGCCGCATCTGGCGCCGCCGACAACGCTCGCACCCGCCGGCCCGGAGCCGCAGGGCAGCCGCCCCTTGCGCCCCTTCCACCCCGGCCAGCCCGACATGGCTCTGTTTCCCCATGCCGCCTGGGCGCGGCACCTCGACCGCGCCTGGCGGCACCCCGATCCGGCGCTGCTGGCCCTGCCCGACCCGCTGGGCTGGCCGCCGCTGCGCGCCGCCATCACCGCCCACCTCTCCGCCTGGCGCGGCATCGCCTGCGGGTCCGGCCAGGTCGTGATCACCTCGGGCGCGGCGGAGACCTTCGAGCTGCTGGCACGGGCCGCGTTCCGCCCCCGCGAGACGGTGCTGACCGAAGAGCCGGGCTATGCCCCGATGCTGGCCGCGCTGGAGCGGGCCGGGCTACACGCGCAACCGATGCCGGTGGACGGCGACGGCGCCATCCTGCCCGACGATAGCGCGGCGCGCGGCGCCATCGTCACCCCGTCGCGGCATCATCCGCTCGGCGTGACCCTGCCGCTGTCGCGGCGGCTGGCGCTGCTGGACTGGGCGCGGCGCAAGGCGGCCTGGGTGATCGAGGATGATTACGACAGCGAGTTTCGCTACTCCGGCGCGCCGCTGCCGGCGCTGGCCTCGCTCGAGGCCGGGCGCACGATCTATGTCGGCAGTTTCTCCAAG
This sequence comes from Antarcticimicrobium sp., assembly GCF_029212575.1. Lineage (GTDB taxonomy): Bacteria > Pseudomonadota > Alphaproteobacteria > Rhodobacterales > Rhodobacteraceae > Antarcticimicrobium. Next base: position 72,312 of record NZ_JARGPK010000091.1, on the reverse strand, counting down.
CTGCTGTCTCCGACACTCCGGCTGGGCTATGTGGTGGTGCCGCCCGCCCTGCTGAACGCCGTCCGCGCGCCATTGGCCGAGACCGGCCCGCGCGCCTCTCTGGTGCCGCAACCGGCCTTGGCCCAGTTCATGGACAGCGGCGAATTCGCCACCCACCTGCGGCGGATGCGACGCATCTACGGGCAGCGGCAGGCCGCACTGCGTGCCGCGCTGGAGCGGCATCTGCCCGGGCGGCTGATCGCATCGCCCGATCCCTCGGGGATGCACCTGGTCTGTCGCATCGGCCCGGATCTGGGCGGATTTGACGATACCGAGATTGCGGCGCGCGCCGGCGCGGCGGGGGTCACGCTCCGGCCGCTGTCGACGTATTGGACGGACGGCACCGGGCCGCAGGGCCTGATCCTGGGCTATGCCGGGTTCGACGCCGAAGCCCTGGAGGCGGCCACCCTCCGCCTGGCCCGTGCCCTGCCCGCCGGTCAGCCCGGCAGCGCGCCGGTCAGAGCATAGCGCAGGATCTCCACCACCTGGCGCGGCGCTTCGGCCACGGCAAGCGCGGCGGCGTGCACCTCTTTCAACGCATGCTGATGCACCGGCGGGTTCAGCACGATGATCGACTTGCCAAGCGCCGCGGCATAGCCGGCATCAAAGGCGGCGTTCCATTGCTTGTACTTCTCGCCGAAGCGGACAACGACCACATCGGCCTCCTCGATCCCCTTGCGGGTGCGGATGGCGTTGAGCTTGGCGCCCTTGTGATCGTGCCAGAACTTGTCCTGTTCCGCACCCAGGATCGCCACGCCGCAATCGTCGCTGGCGGCGTGGTCGGTCACCGGACCGCTGAACGCCAGGTCAAGCCCCTCGGCCCCGCCAATGATCTGCTCGCGCCAGTCGGTGTGGATTTCGCCGGAAAGGTAAACGGTCAGGGTCATCGGCTCGCTCCTTGGTTTGTCCCCGGTGCACATAGCGCGCAGAGGCGGCTGACGCCACTACCTCTGATCGAACTTCCGCAGACAGGCGATCACCTCGTCATCATCGACCTGACCGAAATTCCGGTAGTGCGCGCCCACCGCCCAGAACTCCTGCGGGGTTTCCAGGCAGATCAGCCGGTCGGTTTCGGCCTGAAGTTGCGGCACCATGTCGGCGGACGCCACCGGCACCGCGACCCAGACCGCCGCCGGCCCCTGCGCGCGCAACGCCTTGATCGCCACCCGCACCGTCGCCCCGGTGGCGATGCCGTCATCGACGATGATCGCCGTCCTGCCCGCCAACGGCACCGGCGCGCGCCCGGGCAGGTAACGCGCGCGGCGCGCCTCGATCTCTTGCTTCAGCGCCTCGATCCGCCCGGCAAAATCCGCCTCGCTCAACCCGGCGGCCCGCAGGATCGCGGTGTTGAACAGTGTCGTCGGGGCCGGTCCATCCACAATGGCCCCGGCGGCCAGTTCGTCATGCCCCGGCATCCCGATCTTGCGCACCAGCACCAGATCGAGCGGTGCGCCCAGCGCGCGGGCCACCGCCGCCGCGAGCGGCACGCCGCCGCGCGGCAGCGCCAGCACGACGGGGTTTTCCGGCGCGGCCCTGGCCACCGCCCGGGCCAGTTGCTGTCCGGCGTCGTAACGATCCTGGAACATGTCGCGGCCCTCCCGCTCCCTACTATGCCGCGCCCGGCCGCATGAAAAAAGGGGCGCCGCCGCGCCCCCTTCTTCTCGTTCGAAAATACTCCCCCCGGAGGGGGACCGGCCTCAGCCGCGCAGCACCCCGCCGGTGGCCTTGGCGACCTTGTCGACGATCTTCTTGCCGACCGCCTCGATCTCGGCCTCGGTCAGGGTCTTGTCGCGGGGCTGCATCCGCACGCTCAGCGCCAGAGACTTCTTGCCCTCGCCCAGCGCGCCGCCGATGAACTCGTCGAACACCCGCACTGCCTCGATCAGCGCCTTGTCGGCGCCGCTTGCCGCATTGACCAGCGCCAGCGCCTCGACCCCGGCATCGACGACAAAGGCGAAATCGCGCTCCACCGCCTGCAGGTCGCGCAGCTCCAGCGCCGGGCGGGTGGCCCCGGTCTTGCGCGGCATCGGGATCTCTTCGGGGAAGAGGGTAAAGGCCATCGCCGGCCCCTTCACGTCCATCGCCTCGAGCACCCTGGGGTGCAGCTCGCCAAAGACGCCCAGCACCTTTTTCGGTCCGAGGCAGATCCTGCCGTGCCGCCCCGGATGCCACCAGCCCTCGGCGCCGCGCAGGATCTGTACCTTGGCCGGTGCGCCCATGGCCGCCAGCACCGCCTCGGCATCGGCCTTGGCGTCAAAGACATCCACAGGGCGCATCGCGCCATGCACGTCGCGCGGGCCGGTGCGACCCACCAGAATCCCTGCGATCTGCTCGTGCTGCTGCTGCGGCTCACCACCGTGAAACGCCGGTCCGACCTCGAAAAGCGCCAGATCCATGAAGCCGCGCGCCTGGTTGCGCGCCGCCGCCTGCAACAGGCCCGGCAGCAGAGAGGGGCGCATGTGGCTCATCTCGGAACTGATCGGGTTCTCGAGCATGCTGGCGTCATCGCCGCCACCGAACAGCGCCGCGCCGGCCTGGTCGATGAAGGAATAGCTGATGCACTCGTTGTATCCCAGCGCGGCCGAGGTGCGCCGCCCGGCCTGCTGGCGGCGCTGCATCGGGGTCATCACCGGGCGCGGCACGCCGTCCGTGAGACGCGGCAGCGGCCGGCCCACAAGCCCGGTCAGCGAGGCGATGCGCGCCACCTCCTCAACCAGGTCGGCCTCGCCCTGCACATCGGGGCGCCAGCTTGGCACATGGGCGATATTGCCCTCCAGCCGGAAACCGAGCCGGGTCAGCGTCTGGCGCTGCTCGCTCTCCGGGATCGCCATGCCGACCAGCGACTGCACCCGCGCCGGGTCCAGCTTGAAGGCGCGGGCAGGGTCCGGGATCGCGCCCGCCACCACCACCTCGGAGGCCTCGCCGCCGCAAAGATCGAGAATCATCTGGGTGGCCAGTTCCAGCCCCTCCTGCGTGAAGGCCGGGTCCACCCCGCGTTCGAACCGATAGCGCGCGTCGGAATTGATCTTGAGCGCGCGGCCCGCCAGCGCGATCTGCACGTGATCCCAATAGGCGCTTTCGACAAAGACGTTGACGGTCTCCTCGGTGCAGCCGGTCGCCTCGCCGCCCATGATGCCGGCGATGCTTTCAGGGCCGGTGTCGTCGGAGATCACCATCATGCCCGGCGCGAGGGTATAGTCCTTGTCGTCCAGCGCCGTGATCGTCTCGCCGCCCGCGGCGCGATGCACCCGCAGGTTGCCCGAGACCTTGTCGGCATCGAACACGTGCAGCGGGCGGTTGCGATCGAAGGTGAAGAAGTTGGTGACATCCACCAGCGCCGAGATCGGCCGCAGCCCGATGGCGCGCAGCTGATCCTGCAGCCATTGCGGGCTGGGGCCGTTCCTGACGCCGCGGATCAGACGGCCGGTGAAGACCGGGCAGCCGTCCTGCGTGTCGGCGTCGATGGTCACATCGATCGGGCACGGGAACTCGCCCGGCACCGGCACCGTCTCGCGCGGTTTCAGCGTGCCCTGGCCGCGCGCGGCCAGGTCGCGGGCGATGCCGCGCACGCCCAGCGCGTCGGGCCGGTTGGGGGTGATGGCAATCTCGATCACCGGGTCGACCTTGGCCGGGTCGTTCTCGGCCAGCCAATCGGTGAACCTCTCGCCGACCTCGCCCGAGGGCAGCTCGATGATGCCGTCATGCTCGTCGGAAAGCTCCAGCTCGCGCTCCGAGGCCATCATGCCGTGGCTCTCGACGCCGCGGATCTTGCCCACGCTCAGGGTCACGTCGATGCCTGGCACGTAGTCACCCGGCTTGCACAGCACCACGGTTATGCCTTCGCGCGCGTTGGGCGCGCCGCAGACGATCTGCTTGTCGCCCTCGTCGGTCTCCACCGTGCAGACGCGCAGCCGGTCGGCGTCGGGGTGCTGTTCGGCGTGTTTGACCCGTGCCAGGGTGAAGCTTTTCAGCCGGTCGGCGGGGTTGGTGATTTCCTCGACCTCGAGCCCGAGATCGGTCAACGCCTCGGCGATCTCGTCCACCGAGGCGGTGGTGTCGAGGTGGTCTTTCAGCCAGGAGAGGGTGAATTTCATAGAGGGAATCTCCCGATTGATGCAACGAATCCTCGAGTGAAATCGGCAATCATTGATGCGGAAATCATGGTCTTCCCAAGAACATCCACCCGCATTGCTTCAACTGCTGAGTCGTACGCTTTTCTCACTTCTTCGGATGTTTTTTTCACTTCTTCAGACATGTCAGCTTTGTTTGCTTCGTTCTTTCTGCGTTCCGAGGCATAACTAGCCATCAGGCCCGATAGATTTTCGAGTGCTTGCACAACGTGATCTGGGGCACACACAATGGTTTCCGCCTCCAATCCCTTATAGGCAATGAATGCTTCAAGGGCTTCGCTCGTTTTGTTGAGTAGAACAGACACGTTGAAGTCATTAAAGGTGGACACGAGCTTCCGATATAAGTCTCTACGCTCCGCGCGCAGTTGGTTGGCTCGGTCTACCGTTTTTTGAACTTGGTAGACAATTGCCCCCCCGACCAGGCCCACAAATGGGACGAAAATCGCGATCCAATTGGCTACGCTCACCTGCTCAACCCCCCATGCAGCGTCGGCACGTCCAGCGCACTGAACCCGTAGTGCCGCAGCCAGCGCAGGTCGCTGTCGAAGAACGCCCGCAGGTCGGGGATGCCGTATTTCAGCATCGCGATCCGGTCGATCCCCATGCCAAAGGCAAAGCCCTGGTAGGCGTAAGGGTCGATGCCGCCCGCCTCCAGCACCTTGGGGTGAACCATGCCGCTGCCCAGAACCTCGAGCCAACCGTCGCCCTCGCCGATCTTGAGCTGCCCGTCCACCCAGGAACACTGGATGTCGACCTCGGCCGAGGGTTCGGTGAACGGAAAATGCGAGGCGCGGAACCGGGTCTTGATCCCGTCGATCTCGAAGAAGGCGGCAAAGAACTCTTCCAGCACCCATTTCAGGTTCGCCATCGAGATGTCCTTGTCGATCGCCAGCCCCTCGACCTGGTGGAACATCGGCGTGTGGGTCTGGTCGTAATCGGCGCGATAGACGCCGCCGGGGCAGATGATGCGCAGCGGCGCGCCGGCCTGCTCCATGGTGCGGATCTGTACCGGGCTGGTATGGGTGCGCAGCACATGCGGCGGGCGATTGTCGCCCTCGGCGCGGTGCATGTAAAAGGTATCCATCTCGGCCCGCGCGGGGTGATGGCCGGGAATGTTCAGCGCGTCGAAATTGTGCCAGTCGGTCTCGATCCGCGGCCCCTCGGCGACGGAAAAGCCCATCTCGGCAAAGATCGCCGTCACCTCCTCGGTGACCTGGCTGACCGGGTGCAGCGTGCCCATCCGCCGCCCGCGCGACGGCAGCGTCACGTCGAGCCATTCGCCGCGCAGCCGCTCGTCCAGCGCGGCGTCGCCCAGCGCCGTCTTCTTGGCCGCCAGCGCGCTGTTGATCTCGTCCTTCAGCGCGTTCAGTGCCGGGCCCGCGACCTGCCGCTCATCCGGGGTCATCTTGCCCAGCTCGCGCATTTTCAGGCTGATCTCGCCCTTCTTGCCCACGGCGGAGACACGGATCGCCTCCAGCGCGGATTCGTCCCCGGCCCCGGCAATCTGCGCCAGATACTTTGCCTTAAGATCGTCCATGACGGTCCCCTGATGCTTGGTCACGTCCTGCTAGCCCCGCCGCCCCCTGAATGCAAGTCACGCAACGGCGCGATGGACAGCGCCGAGCCGCCGCCGCTAGGCTCCGCCGCGAGCAGCAGGGGGAAAGTCGGGCATGAGCATTTCGGAGCGATCCGCCGCGATGGGGGCCGCCGAGCGGCGGCCCTGGCTGGTGCTGCTCGGCCTCGCGCTGGGGCTTTGCATCACCAATGGCTTCGCGCGGTTCGCCTATGGGCTGCTGCTGCCGGCGATGAAATCGGAACTGGGCTGGAGCTATGCCCAGGCCGGATGGCTCAACACCGCCAACGCGCTGGGGTATCTCGGTGGCGCGGTGCTGACCATGCTGCTGATCTCGCGGATCAGCCCGTCGCGGCTGTTCAGCTTCGGCATCGTCACAACCACGCTGGCGCTGCTGGTCACCGGCTATGATCCTGCATTGTGGTGGCAGACCCTGTGGCGGGTGCTGGCGGGGGTCTTCGGGGCGCTGTCGTTTTCCTCCGGCGGGGCGCTGGCGGCGCAGCTTTTCACCGACAACCCGCGCAAGAACGCGCTCGCCATCGCCTTCCTGTTCGGCTTCGGCGGCGGCTCGGGCATCGTGCTGGCCGGCGGCGCGCTGCCCCTGATGCTGGAATGGTACGGCCCCGCCTCCTGGCCGAAGGGCTGGTACCTGGTGGGCATCGCCTGCGTGGTCTTCGCCCCGCTCAGCCTCTGGGCGTCGGAGAGCCTGCGACCGCCAAGGCAGGGGCGCGCGCCGCGCCACCCTGCCCTGCCGCTGCTGCGGATGGTGCCGGAGATCGCCGGCTATGCCGCCTTCGGGCTGGGCTATATCGTCTACATGACCTTTCTCAGCGCCTGGATGACCGAGCAGGGCTCGGGCGGCGGGCTGATCGCGGCGGTCTGGGCGCTGCTGGGGGTTTGCCTGTGTATCTCGCCCTTCGTCTGGCGGCCGGTCTTCGCGCGCTTCGCCACCGGGGTGCCGCTGGCGATGATCCTGGCCTGCATCGCCGTGGGGTCGGGGCTGGCGGTGATCTACCCCTCCGGCCCCGGCCTGGTGGTCTCGGCGGTGGTCTTCGGGCTGTCGGTCTTCATGGCGCCGGGCGCGGTGACCAATTTCACCCGCCACAACCTGCCGATGGAAAGCTGGGGCGCAGCGATCAGCCTCTTTACCGTGGTCTTCGCCATCTCGCAGACCGTCGGACCGGTCGCCGCCGGCTGGCTGGGCGATGCCTCGGGCGATATCGGCAACGGGCTGCTGGCGGCGGCGGTGCTGGGCGTGGGCGCGGTGGTGGCACTGATGCAACGGCGGATCGGCTGACCGCAGGGCCGCGAACAGGTGCCCCCCCGCCCCGCAACGAAAAAGGCCGCCCCGAAGGAGCGGCCTTTTCTGTTTCGATGGGCGTCAGCCTCAGGCGGCCAGTGCGCCTTTGGCCTGCGCGACGATGGCGCCGAAGGCTTCGGGCTCGTGCACGGCCAGATCGGCCAGAACCTTGCGGTCCACCTCGATGCCGGCCAGGGCCAGCCCGTTGATGAAGCGACTGTAGGTCAGCGCCTCGTCATGGCTGCGCACGGCGGCGTTGATCCGCTGGATCCACAGCGCGCGGAAGTTCCGCTTGCGCTGCTTGCGGTCGCGGGTCGCATACTGGTTGGCCTTGTCGACGGCCTGGGTCGCAACCTTGAAGGTGTTCTTGCGGCGGCCGTAATAGCCTTTGGCTGCCTTGATGACCTTCTTGTGGCGGGCGTGAGTCGTGGTTCCACCTTTAACGCGGGACATACTGAAATCTCCTCTTAGCGGTCGTAGGGCATGAAGCCCTTGACGATCTTGGCGTCGGGGGCGGACAGCGTGGTGTTGCCGCGGGCGTCGCGAATGAATTTCTTGGTGCGCTTGATCATGCCGTGGCGCTTGCCGGCCTGGCCTGCCAGCACCTTGCCGGTGGCTGTCACCTTGAAGCGCTTCTTGGCGCTCGACTTGGTCTTCATCTTGGGCATTTCCGTCTCCTGTCTTGCGGGTCGGTTTCAAGCGCGACTCGGCATGCCACTTGGGCCGGTCGCGCGGTCAGAGGGGCCGTGTAGGGAAAACCGGGCGGGGAGGCAACCCCTTTTATCGGATGTAGCGCCCGACAACGGTATAGAACACCTCGGGCACATCGCGCAGGGCGTAACCCTCGGGGTGCGACAGCTGCGCGTAAACGATCATGCCGACCGCGATCAGAATCGTCGCGATCGGCGCGACCGGCCGCCGACCGTCGCTGTGCGACGACATCGCCGCCGGGATCGCAAGACCGATCAGGATCAGCCCGAGGATGAGGACAAGGTCGGTATCCATGCCCTCAGCCCGGATCGGTGTTGTAGATCAACCGTTCGTCGCAGGGCGCGACGCGCAGGATGTTGGTGGTGCCCGGCACGTTGAACGGCACCCCGGCGGTGACCACGATCTGATCCGCCTCGGTGGCGAACCCGCCGGCGCGGGCGGCCCGGGCGGCATTGACCACCGCGCCCTTGAACCGTTCCAGCTCGGCCGTCATCACGCAGTTGCAGCCCCAGCTCAGACACAGCCGCCGCGCGGTGCCGCGCTGGCTGGTCATGGCGATGATCGGCACGCCCGGCCGTTCCCGCGCGGTCAGCAGCGCGGTTGTCCCGCTCTGGGTGAAACAGCAGATCGCCTTGATGTCCGTGGTCTCGGCGATCTCGCGCGCGGCGGCCACCATGGCATCGGCAATCGAATGCCCCTCGGCCTTGCGCGAGGCGGCGATGATCTCCGGGTAGTTCGGGTCGCCCTCGACCTCGGCGGCGACCTTGTCCATGGTCTGAACCGCCTCGACCGGGTAATGCCCGGCCGCCGATTCCGCACTGAGCATGATCGCGTCGGTGCCCTCGTAGATCGCCGCGGCGACATCCGAAACCTCGGCGCGGGTGGGCATCGGGCTGTCGATCATGCTTTCCAGCATCTGGGTGGCCACGATCACCGGCTTGGCCGCGGCCCGGCACTTGCGGATCAGACGTTTCTGGATTGGTGGAACTTTCTGCACCGGCAGTTCGACCCCGAGATCGCCGCGCGCCACCATGATCCCGTCAGAGGCGGCGAGGATCTCGTCGAACAGATCCACCGCCGAGGGTTTCTCGATCTTGGCCAGAAGCGCGGCGCGCCCGTCGGTCAGCGCGCGCGCCTCTTCGACATCCTCGGCGCGCTGGACGAAGGACAGCGCCAGCCAGTCCACACCGAGCGTGCAGACAAACTCCAGATCGGCGCGGTCCTTGTCCGACAGCGCCGCCAGCGGCAGCACCACGTCGGGCACGTTGACGCCCTTGCGGTCGGAAATCTCGCCGCCGGCGATTACCGTGCACTCGGCGAAATCGGCGCCGCAGGTTTCGACCTTGAGGCGGATCTTGCCATCGTTGACCAGCAGCGTCGCACCCGGCGCGAGGGCCTGGAAGATCTCCGGGTGCGGCAGGCAGACCCGCGCGCCATCCCCCGGCGCGGGGTCGAGGTCAAAACGGAACGCCGCGCCCGCCTCCAGCTCCTGCGGACCGGCGGCGAAGGTGCCGACGCGCAGCTTCGGCCCCTGCAGGTCAGCGAGGATGGCGATCGGGCTGTCGAGGTCGCGCTCGACCTCGCGGATGATGCGGTGCTTTTCGCGGATCTCGTCGTGGCTGCCGTGGCTCATGTTCAGGCGGAACACGTCGGCCCCGGCCTCGTGCAGGGCGCGGATGGTGTCGTAATCCTCCGACGCGGGCCCCAGGGTGGCGACGATCTTGACGTTTCGCAGACGCCTCATTCCGCATTCTCCTCGCGTAAATGCCCGGCGCATCGCGCGCGCGGGCGGGTCATGTTACCGCAAACAGCGGCCCACCGCTTATTGCCCAATTCCCATTCCCCGGCAACTGCCCTAAAGGAAACGGCAAAGCGATGACAGGCAGATGACGTATACCCCATATTTTCTTCACGGCGAAACCCGCCCCGGCCGCTGGCTGGTCACTTGCGACCATGCAACCAATACCGTGCCGCCGCAGGTGGGCGGTGGCGACCTGGGCTTGCCGCGCCCGGACATGGAGCGCCATATCGCCTATGACGTGGGCGCCTACGGCGTCGCGCGGCACCTGGGCGAGCTGCTGAACGGGCCGGTGATCGCATCGCATTTCTCGCGGCTGGTGATCGACCCCAACCGGGGCGAGGACGACCCGACGCTGCTGATGAAGCTTTACGACGGCTCTGTGATCCCGGCCAACCGCGATGCCGACGCCACCGAACGCGAGCGGCGGCTGGAACTTTGCTATCGTCCCTACCATGCGGCGCTGGCGCGGCTGGCCGCCCTGCCCCATGCAATTCTCATTTCGATTCATAGCTTTACCCGGCAGCTGCGCGGACGCGATCCGCGCCCCTGGGAGGTCGGCGTACTCTATGCCAGCGACGACCGGCTGGCGCAGCCGCTGATCCGTCTGCTGGAGGCGGAGGGCGATCTGACGGTGGGCGACAACCAGCCCTACAGCGGCCACCTGCCGGGCGATTCCATCGACCGGCACGCGCTGCAGCAGGGGCGGCCCAACGTGCTGATCGAACTGCGCAACGACCTGATCGCGGAGGAGGCGGGGCAGCGCGAATGGGCCGAACGGCTGGCGCCGCTGCTGCAGCGGGCGCTGGAGGAAACCGGGCTCTGAACGCCCCGATCGGGGAGTTTTCGGCCCGTATCGTACAGTCCGCCACCGCCCCCCGGACGCCCCGCCGCCGGGATCGGGGAGTTTCCGGGCGGTTTCGTACATTTCCCCCGGACGGGTGACAGCGGCGCCCGTCGCGCTTAAATCTGGCAAAACCGCAGGGGAGACCGCAGATGGACCAACAGACCGAAATCGAACTTCAGGCCGCCGCCTTTCGCCGGCTGCAACAGCACCTGATGCAGGACCGCGCCGACGTGCAGAACATCGACCTGATGAACCTGGCCGGGTTCTGCCGCAACTGCCTGTCGCGCTGGTACCAGGAGGCCGCCAACGCGCGCGGCATCGAGATGACCAAGGACGAGGGGCGCGCGGCGTTCTATGGAATGCCTTATGACCAGTGGAAGGCGCAGAACCAGACCGAGGCCGACCCGGAGAAACAGGCAGCCTTCGAGACGGCGTTTGCGGAGAACGTCGGGAAGAAGAAGGGCTGAGGGCGGCGATTGCCCCAACTCCGGTCGTGGGGCGGGAAGCGGGGTTTCGCTGCAATAAGAATGAATGGCCGATTTGAGGGCGGAAGGAGAATGAAAAATTCGCCGGACCGAACTGGGGCCGTGATAAGTGTCTCCAAAATTGATTTCGACGACACAATCGGATGCAATTTCAATGATGATGTGCGGCATACATCCATTTTAGATTGTCGATGACATGGCTTGATCACCCATGACGTGCGATATACAATCTTCTAGGGAATTTTGACGCGCTGCAAAACGCATGAATTTCTCCGCGAACTTGCGGCGTGGTGAAGGAGGCGAATGGACATGGCTAGATGCACTGCTCCAGCAAGAGGGCATCGATCAGCAGCCGCCGCAGCCAACTGTCCTGCATGCGGGAGTCGTTACGCCCGCTCCAGCTACTACGGAGGTTATGGCGGCGGCTACAGTAGCGACCAATCACACTCGTCCCCTTCATATTCCTCCTCAAAGAGCAGTAGCGGTCGGAGCACCGGCGGTTCGGGGCGTCGAACTGCAAAGCCGCGTTGGTCCGGAGCAGGTTCGCCGGTGTGGTATACGCCTGAACAAGTGCAGGCGCTCACGCCAGTTCGGGAAAACGTCGAGAACCTAGCGGTCTCGCAGCCAGACCTTCGTGACGTGTTTCTCTGCCATGCATGGGATGACAGGCAAAGCTCGGCGAAAGAACTGCATGATCTACTCGAATCGTGCGGCGTGCGCGTGTGGTTCAGCGAGAAGGACCTTGGCCTCGGAGTGCCGATGATGCGTGCGATCGACAAAGGCTTGGTGAATTCGCGCATCGGTATCGTTTTGGTGACACCGGCTATGTTACGACGCCTCCCCGCTGAAGGCGTCGCAGACAAGGAGCTTTCAGCGCTCCTCCGTCGTGAACGGCTCATCCCAGTTGTTCATGGAACGACATATGAAGAGCTGGAGCAGGTCAGCCTCTTACTAGCTTCCCGAGCTGGTCTGAGCACTGCTGAAGAGACAATGGCCGAAGTCGCGGCCAAAATCGCCGAATTAGTCGCAACTTAGTCGCGTAAGGGCTAAAACCAGAATTTAAGCCGTGTTTTCGACGGATACCGCGGATTTTCTGCGGCGGCTTGGTTCCCTCCTGCACTTCGTAAAGTGTGAGGCGAATGTCGCTTTCGCGGGCTCCATCCCCGATGTTTTGGTGCTCCATTGTGGCGACAAAACGAAGGCGGACATAGGCTCGAAATTGATTTAGCGGCAGTGTAGCGCCGGTCGCGCCATTCGATCCGCCACCGCGACCGCGACCGCATCCTCGGCCATCCCCCCGACGCGCACAAGCCCTGTTCGCGACGGAGCCTTTCGCCCTCGCACGCGGGGCGGTATCGTGGTGGAAAGCGATCCGGTTGCACGAAAGGCCCGACATGAGGCGCCTACCTAGCTATTTCATCTCGCACGGGGGCGGGCCCTGGCCGTGGATGCCGCAGATGGCGAAACAACTGGCGCCGCTGGCGCGGTCTCTGGCGGCGATGCCGGGCGAGATCGGGGTGCGGCCCGAGGCGGTTCTGATGATCTCGGGCCATTGGGAGAGCGACGCATTCGCGATGATGCACGCGGCGCGGCCGAAGATGGTTTACGATTATTTCAACTTCCCGGCCCATACCTATGAGATCGAATATGCCGCGCCGGGCGCGCCGGCGCTGGCCGAAAAAGTGGCGGGGATGATCACGGCGGCGGGGCTGCCCACCCGGCTGGACGGTGAGATGGGGTTCGATCACGGCTGTTTCGTGCCGATGGCGGTGATGTACCCCGAGGCCGATGTGCCGCTGTTCCAGGTGTCGATGCGCCATGGCTATGATCCGGCGCAGCACATGGCGCTGGGGCGGGCGCTGGCGCCGCTGCGCGATCAGGGGGTGCTGATCGTGGGGTCGGGCCTGAGCTATCACAACCTGGCACGGTTCGGGCCGCAGGCGCGGGTGCCCTCGGCGGCGTTCGACGCCTGGCTGGGCGAGGCGCTGGCGCGGGAACCGGAGGCGCGGACGGCGGCGATCCTGGATTGGGAAAGCGCGCCCCATGCGCGGGAGTGCCACGCGCAGGAGGATCACCTTGTGCCGCTCTTTGCCGCGCTGGGGGCGGCGGAGGACGCGCCGGCCGCCTGTGTCTATCACCAGACCGAGGTGTTCGGCGGCGTCACCGCGTCAAGCTGGCGATTCGGCTGAAACGAAGACGGGCGGCCCCGGGGGGACCGCCCGCATCCGGTCGCTCGGGGGTGGCTCAGATCGCGACCTTGCGGCTTTCGTCCAGGTAGATCTCGCGCAGGCGGGGGGCGACCTTGCCCGGGGTGCCGTCGCCCAGTTGGGCGCCGTCGATCCCGACCACCGGCATGACGAATTGCGAGGCCGAGGTGATGAAGGCCTCGTCGGCCTGTTTCGCCTCGTCGATGGTAAAGCTGCGCTCCTCGACCTCCATCTGCGCCTCGCGGGCAAAGCGCAGCACGGCGGCGCGGGTGATACCATGCAGGATGTCGTTCGACAGCGCGCGGGTGATGATCCGGTTGCCCTTGACGATATAGGCGTTATTCGAGGTGCCCTCGGTGACGAAGCCGTCCTCGACCAGCCAGGCGTCGTCGGCGCCGGCCTTTTTCGCCATCATCTTGCCCATCGAGGGATAGAGCAGCTGGGTAGTCTTGATGTCGCGGCGGCCCCAGCGGATGTCGTCGATCGAGATCACCTTGATGCCGGTCCGGGCCGCCGGGCTGTCGGCGAGGCCGGGCTTGGACTGGGTGAAGAGCACCAGGGTGGGTTTGACCTGCTCAGGGTCGGGGAAGGCGAAATCGCGGTCACCGGCCGAGCCGCGGGTGACCTGCAGATAGACCAGGCCGTCGGTGATGTCGTTGCGCGCGACCAGTTCGCGGTGGATCTCCAGCAGATCGTCGAAGGCCGCGGGCTTTTGCATGTCGAGCTCGGCCAGCGAGCGTTCGAGCCGGGCGAGGTGGCCGTCGAAGTCGATCAGCTTGCCGCCCAGCACGCTGGTCACCTCGTAGACGCCATCGGCCATCAGGAAGGCGCGGTCGAAGATCGAGATCTTGGCCTCGTCCTCGGGCAGGTAGTCTCCGTTCACGTATACGGTGCGGGTCATGTGATCATCCTTCTTGTTTCCTCGGGCGCCGCCCGAATGTCGTGCCGCGACCGTCAGCCCCAGAGGGCGGCCACGGGGGGGTGCACGCCCTTGTCGTCGAAAATCAGCGGTTCTGTGCGGTCTTCGGCCAGAAGCAGCGGGCCGTCAAGATCCACCACGCGCGCGCCCTGCGCCACCAGCGTCGCCGGCGCCATGGCCAGCGAGGAGCCGACCATGCAGCCGACCATGACGTCATAGCCCTCGGCCAGCGCCGCGTCGCGCAGTTTCAGCGCCTCGGTCAGCCCGCCGGTCTTGTCGAGCTTGATGTTGACCACGTCGTACTTGCCCTTGAGGCCCGGCAGGCTGGCGCGGTCGTGGCAGCTCTCGTCGGCGCAGACGGGAATGGGGCGGTCGATGCCGATCAGCGCGTCATCCTCGCCCGCCGGAAGCGGCTGTTCGACCAGCTCGACACCGAGGCGCAGCAGGTGCGGGGTGAGGTCTGCGTAAACCGGCGCCGACCAGCCCTCGTTCGCGTCGATGATGATGCGGGCCTCGGGCGCGCCCTGGCGCACCGCCTCGAGCCGGGGCATGTCGTCGGGCGTGCCGAGCTTGATCTTCAAGAGCGGGCGATGGGCGTTCTTCCGCGCCTGAGCCAGCATCGCCTCGGGGGTGTCGAGCGACAGGGTATAGGCGGTGATTTCCGGGCCCGGTTCGGGCAGACCGGCCAGATCCCAGACGCGCTTGCCAGCTTTCTTGGCCTCGAGATCCCACAGCGCGCAATCGACGGCGTTGCGGGCGGCCCCGGCGGACAGCAGGTCCTGCAGGGCGGCGCGGGTCACATCGGCGGGCAGGCTGCGAATCTCGGCCTCGACCGAATCGAGCGTCTCGTCGTAGCGGGCGTAGGGCACGCATTCGCCGCGCCCGGTGATGCCGTCGCGGGTGACATGGGCGGTCAGCACCCGCGCCTCGGTCCGCGAACCGCGGCTTATGGTGAAGACCTGGGCGAGCTTGAAGACGTCGCGGGTGACCTCGATGGACATGGTGTTCTCCCTTGGGGCACGGTGACGCATGGCCTGCCGTGCCCCTTTTTCCTTTGCGGTGACGGGCCGGGTTTCTCCGGCTTACAGCGCCGCCAGCGCCTCGGCCAGTTTCCCGGCGCCGAAGCGGTAGGGGTCGGTGGCGGGCAGGCCCATTTCGGCTTCCAGATCGGTCAGATAGGCCGTCGCCTCATCCCGCGACATGTGCTGGGTGTTGACCGCGATGCCGACCACCTGGCAGGCCGGGTTGGCGACCTGCGCCAGCGGCAGGGCCGTATCGCGCAGCACCTCGAGCGTGGGCAGGGTGTAGCCAGGCAGGCCGCGCATGTGGGCGCGGGTCGGTTCATGGCACAGGATCAGCGCGTCGGGCTGGCCGCCGTGGATCAGCGCCATGGTCACGCCGGAAAAGGAGACGTGGAACAGGCTGCCCTGCCCCTCGATGATGTCCCAGTGATCGGCGTCGTTGTCGGGCGTCAGCCATTCGATGGAACCGGCCATGAAATCGGCCACCACCGCATCGAGGGGCACGCCGTCGCCGGTGATCAGGATGCCGGTCTGGCCGGTGGCGCGGAAGGTGGATTTCATGCCGCGCTCGCGCATCGCGGTATCCAGCGCCAGCGCGGTGTACATCTTGCCGACCGAGCAGTCGGTGCCGACGGCGAGCACGCGCTTGCCGCTGCGCTTGACGCCATTGGCGATCGGATATTCGACCTCGGGCACGCGCACGTCGTGCAGGGCGCGGCCGGTGGCCTCGGCCACCGCCACGAGATCGGCTTCGTCGCGCAGCAGGTTGTGCAGCCCGGAGGCGAGGTCGAAGCCCTCTTCCAGTGCCGCGATCAGCACCTTTTTCCAGGCCCGGCTGATCACCCCGCCGCGGTTGGCGACGCCGATCACCAGCGTCTTGGCGCCGGCGGCCTTGGCAGCGGCGAGATCCATGTCGGGCAGGCCGAGATCGGCCTTGCAGCCCTCCATGCGGAACTGGCCGACGGCGTTCTCGGGGCGCCAGTCTTTGATCCCCTGGGCGACCTTGGCGGCCAGTTGATCGGGCGCGTCGCCCAGGAACAGCAGATACGGTGTCTCGATCATCGCGCATGTCTCCTTTGATTCCCGCGAAAACTATCGGAAGGCGGGGCGGAATGTATCGCGTTTTCCACGCCCATTTGCCCGGTTCCGAGAAGATTCTTCGCAAGGGCGCGGGAAGCGCCGAAGAATTGCGCAGCGTTCCGGTCCGGCGGCGGTGGATCGCGCCGGGCCGGGGCGGCAATGCTGCGACTGCACAATTCCCTTGCAGGTGGCGGCGCAATTTAATACGCCCTGAGACTGAAAATCCGCAATATCCTTACCCGGAGAGTAGTGACATGAGCTTCCGCATCCAGCCCGCCGCCCCCGCGCGCCCCAACCGTTGCCAGTTGTTCGGCCCCGGCTCGCGCCCGGCGATCTTCGAGAAGATGGCGACGAGCGCCGCCGACGTGATCAACCTCGACCTGGAGGATTCGGTTGCGCCGACCGACAAGGATGCCGCGCGCGCCAATATCATCGAGGCGATCTCGGACATCGACTGGGGCACCAAGACGCTGAGCGTGCGGATCAACGGGCTGGACACGCCCTATTGGTACCGCGACGTGGTCGACCTGCTGGAGCAGGCGGGCGAGCGGCTTGACCAGATCATGATCCCCAAGGTGGGCTGTGCCGCCGACATCTATGCGGTGGATGCGCTGGCCACTGCGGTGGAAACCGCCAAGGGCCGAACCAAGAAGATCAACTTCGAGGTCATCATCGAGAGCGCGGCCGGCATCGCCCATGTGGAAGAGATCGCCGCCGCCAGCCCCCGTCTGGTGGCGATGAGCCTTGGCGCGGCGGATTTCGCCGCCTCGATGGGGATGCAGACCACCGGCATCGGCGGCACGCAGGAAAACTATTACATGCTGCACGCGGGGCAGAAGCACTGGTCGGACCCGTGGCACTGGGCGCAGACCGCCATCGTCGCCGCCTGCCGCACCCACGGGGTGCTGCCGGTGGACGGCCCCTATGGCGATTTCAGCGACGACGAGGGGTTCCGCGCGCAGGCGCTGCGCTCGGCCACGCTGGGCATGGTCGGCAAATGGGCGATCCACCCCAAGCAGGTGGCACTGGCCAACGAGGTGTTCACGCCGTCCGAGGCGGCGGTGGCCGAGGCGCGCGAGATCCTCGCCGCGATGGAAGAGGCCAAGGCGCGCGGCGAGGGCGCGACCGTCTACAAGGGCCGGCTGGTGGATATCGCCAGCATCAAGCAGGCCGAGGTGATCGTGCGCCAGTCCGAGATGATCGCGGGACGCTGAGGACGCCGCGATCGGAACACAATTTCAGGGGCGCCTCGGGCGCCCCTTTTCAGTGAGGATACCATGACCGAGCTGACACTCCTGCATACAGCCGATGTGCATCGTGCCACATTCGACGCGCTGGCGGCGCGCATCGCGCTGGGGGCGCGGTTGTCCCATGTGGTGCGGCCCGACTGGCTGGCGCGGGCGCAGGATGGGATCGGTGCCGATCTGGCGGATGAGATCGCGAAAACGATCGCCGATGTCCCCGGTCAGGTGCTGTGCAGCTGCACCACGCTGGGGCCGGTGGCGGGGGCAGCGGGCGCCGTTCGCATCGACGCGCCGATGATGGCGCAGGCGGCGCGGATCGGCGGGCCGGTGCTGCTGGTCTATTGCCTGCAGAGCACCCGGGCGGCCTCGCGTGCTCTGCTGGCGGCAGCGCAGGAGGCGGCGGGCCAGCGCCAGGAGATCCGGATGCTGGACCTCACCGACCTCTGGCCGCTGTTCGAGGCGGACGATACCGACGGCTTTGCCCGCGCCATTGCCGGGCGGGTGGCGGCGGCGCTGCGCGAGGCGCCCGACACCGGCTGCGCGGTGCTGGCGCAGGCCTCGATGGCCGGGGCGGCGGCGCATGTCGCGGCGGACGTGCCGGTGCTGACCTCGCCGGAGACGGCGCTGCGGGCGGCGCTGGGTCTGACCGGAGGCTAGTGGCCGAATATGTCGTTGGGCACCCATTTCAGCGGCTTGCCCTTCTTGGCCCGGCGCATCATCAGGCAGGAGGTGTTGAGCCGGTTGAAATAGGTCGCCTCGAAGTCGTACCAGCCGGCCTGCGGCACCTCGACCTCGGTCACATAGGTGCTGTCGCAGGCCTGTCGCCCGTCGAAGAACCCCACGCGCTGGCCGCCGATCTGGGCGTCGAGCCCGTCGTTGGTGTAGAAATCCACCTCGTAGACCCCCGGGGCGTCGAAGCGGATAAAACCCCGGATCGATGCCGCGACGTTCTCGTCCCGCTTGGAGGTAAGGGTTGGCTGGCCGGGGTTGGTATCGCGGTAATCCAGCCCGCGCAGGGCCGGGCCGGGCTGGGCCCCGCCGCGCAGGGCGCGGCCGGCATCGGTGAGGGTGCGGATGTCCTGCTCGGAATAGGCGTAGCTGACCGAGAGGCCGCCGCGCAGCCCCCCGGGCTGCGGGTTGGCCGGGCTGAGTTTCAGCGGCCCGGCAAAGCTGGCCGTCGCCGAAACGGCAGCGAGAGCGAGGGCGGCCACGGTGGCCTGAATGACTGTTTTCATAAGGCGTCCTTGGAAAAATGCGCCCCGAGGTGAGGAGCAGGGAAAGGTTAGGCGGCGCAGGCCGCGCGGGCAAGCCCGTTGCGCCTCAGCGCCACTTGGTATGGTAGGTCAGCGCCCGGCGGATCAGCAGGCGCAGAGCCGGGTCGGCAAGGCGGGCGGGATCGTCGAACAGGATGGCGCGTTTGCCTTCCACTGGCCAATCCGGCCCGGCGAGGGCGCAAAACTCCTCCATCAGGCTGCTCTGGCAATGCACGAAAAGAGCGAAGCCGCCGGATTTCGGCACCCCCAGTCGCAGGGTGCTGCCCGAGCCGGTTTCCGGCGTGAGATAGGCGGGCTGACCCCAGCGCAGCTCCTCGGTCACGCGCCCGACCTCGGGGGTGTCGGCGGCCACCGACAGGATCAGCGCGCGCAGCGCCCGCAGGCCCGGTTGCAAACCGGGCGGGAAGGCGTCGAAGACGGCGGCGACCGTATCGCTCATTTCCATATCCGTTCCTCCTGTCACAGTGGGCGCACCGGCTCGCGCAGGATGGTCTTCAGCCGTTCCGGCGTGGTGCGACGCGGATCGCCGAGGTAAACCTCGTGATGCGGCCCGTTGAAGGTGACGCCCAGGCCCGGCATCAGCCGGTCATGCAGATCGGCAAGCACCGGCGCCTCGTCGACATAGGGGCCAAGATGCAGGCGCTGCAGGCAATCGCCCTCGGTCAGGCCGGCCAGCCGCACGGCCTGTACGGTGGCGGCGTCGGTGGCGGCCTCTTTCCTGCGGGCAAGCTTTTTCAGCGCGCCGTCGCGGGCGGCGGCGAAGACCCCTGCATCGGTACTGTCGGGCAGCCGCAGCAGCACGGTCCAGCGCCAGGCGGCACGGTCGCCGGTGACGAAGGCCGCCGGATCGTCGGCCCACCACAGCGCCTCAAGCGGCGGCACAATGAAATCGGCGCCCGCCGTCCTGCGGATCGCCTTGACCCCATAGGCCACCGGGTAGAGCGCGGAGAGCGCGCGGGCGTAGTCCGGCCCGCCGGGATCACCCAGCCCGTCGATCGCGGCGAAGGTCCGGCCGGGGATGTCGATCCGCTGCCACTGGCCTGAAGGGGCGGAATAGAAGGGTTTCTCGGTGCGTTTGAAATCGAGCTTTGTCATGGTTTCAACCGCAGGCAGATATCGGTCACCAGATCCTCGGGCGTGGCCTCGGGCGGGGTTTTGACATAGATCTCATGCACCGGCTGATCGGCCGGCTCGCGCCCGGATTGCGGCAGCCAGACGCCGAAGAAATAGCCGTAGGCGGCGTGCAGCCCGGAAAAGGGCCCGTGATGGCGCAGCCGCGCCACCGGCCCGCCGGGGATCTCGACCGGCTCCAGATCGTCGGGAAGCGCCGCCTGGTCGCGCAATGCCAACCCGGCAAACGACCGCAGGTCCCGCGCCGACACAACCGCCGGGTCGTCGAGGAAGACCCCGACCCGGTCGGTGACCTGCGGCCAGAGCCCACGCGCGGTGGCGATCGCGCTGAGCTTTTCGAAGGTGGCGCCCAATGTGGGATAGGGCCCTCGATGCGCCAGCGCCGCCAGGAGGCGGCCCGGCGCGGTTTCGATCACGACATCATAGGTTTGCAAGGGGGTCTCCCGTTTCAGAAGTTGTGGCGCATAAGGTGCGCCGATCTCGCGAAACCGGACGGGCGGCAGGCCAAAGCCGGCACGGAAGGCGCGGCCGAAGCTCTGCACCGAGGGGTAACCGACGCGGCGAGCGATCTCTGCCGCCGGCAGATCGGTTCCGGTCAGCCATTCCGCCGCCCGGTAAAGCCGGATCCGCCGTACCGCCTGGGCGCAGGTCTCGCCGGTCATGGCGTGGAACACCCGGTGCCAGTGAAACCGGCTCATCGCCGCGACGTCGGCCAGCGCGTCGAGCGACAGGTCGCCCGCAGGGTTGGCGTGGATATAATCCAGCACCCGCAGCATCCTGTTTTCATAGCCGTCCGGCATCTCCGGCCCTACCCTGTTTCGCGCCACCGTCCTGGCATACGTGCCGTGAACAAATCTTGCTCAGTTGCATCTGAGGCTCCGCGACGTCATATAGCCCCCGTAATACCCGATACGGTTCCGCAGCGAGAGGCCCGATGACCCAGTACCTGGATTTCGAGAAACCCCTGGCCGAGATCGAAGGCAAGGCCGAGGAGCTTCGCGCGCTTGGCCGGGCCAACGAGGAGATGGACGTCGCCGACGAGGCCGCCGCACTGGATGCCAAGGCCGAGGCCCTGCTGCGCGATCTCTACAAGAACCTCTCGGCCTGGCGCAAATGCCAGGTCGCGCGCCATCCCGAACGGCCGCATTGCCGCGATTACGTCGAGGCGCTGTTCACCGAGTTCACGCCGCTGGCCGGGGATCGCAATTTCGCCGACGATCACGCGGTGATGGGCGGGCTGGCGCGGCTGGACGACCGCCCGGTCATGGTGATCGGCCAGGAAAAGGGCAATGACACCAAGTCGCGCATCCTGCACAATTTCGGCATGGCTCGCCCCGAGGGCTATCGCAAGGCGGTCCGCCTGATGGAGATGGCCGACAGGTTCCGCCTGCCGGTGGTGACGCTGGTCGACACCCCCGGCGCCTATCCCGGCAAGGGCGCAGAGGAGCGCGGCCAGTCCGAGGCGATCGCGCGCTCGACCGAGAAATGCCTGCAGATCGGCGTGCCGCTGATCTCGGTCATCGTCGGCGAGGGCGGTTCGGGCGGCGCGGTGGCGCTGGCCACCGCCGACCGGTTGGCGATGCTGGAACATTAGGTCTATTAGGTGATCACGCCGGAGGGCTGCGCCTCGATCCTGTGGAAGGATGCCGAGAAGATGCGCGAGGCCGCCGAGGCGATGCGGCTGACCGCGCAGGAGTTGAAGAAACTGGGCGTGGTCGACCGGCTGATCGCCGAGCCGCTGGGCGGGGCGCATCGCCACCGCGAGGCCAGCATCGAGGCGGTCGGCAAGGCGCTGCGCGCGATGCTGGGCGAGATGGACGGCAAATCCCCGGCCGCGCTGATCAAGTCCCGGCGCGAGAAATTCCTGAACATCGGGTCCAAGGGGCTGGCGGCGTAAGCCCCGCCTCGCCCCAGGCCCCCTCGCTGACGCGAGAGCTTCGCCTGCCCCTTCCCTTTCACCCTCTGAGCCGCGCCAGCAGCGCCCTGGACGGCTGCCCGGTTGCGGGCAGACCCCTGGCGCGCTGATAGGCGGTGATCGCCGCGCGGGTGTTGTCGCCGATCACCCCGTCGGTGCCTTGCGTGTCGAACCCGGCGCGGGTGAGACTGGCCTGCAAATGCTTGCGATCTTCCAGCGTCAACCCGGTGGCGTCCGGCCCGAATCGCCCGAAAAGCGGCGGGCCGCCGGCGATGCGGTCGGAGAGATGGCCGACACCGATCCCGTATTTCTCGGCGTTGTTGTAGCGCAGGATCACCCCGAAGTTGCGGAACACCAGGAAGGCCGGCGCGCCGGAGCCGGCCGGGGCCAGCACCGAGGCGGGCCCGTGGTCAGGCAGGGCGCCGCCGGCCGCCGGGCGAACCCCCAGCGCCGCCCACTGGCCCACACTGCGGCTGGTGCCGCGCCCGGTCAGCCCCATGTCGAAACCCTGTGGCAAGGCGACCTCGAGCCCCCAGGGCTGGCCGCGCCGCCAGCCCGAGCGCGACAGGTAGGCGGCGGCGGAGGCCAGCGCGTCGGCGGGATCGTCGGACCAGATGTCGCGCCGCCCGTCGCCGGTGAAATCCACCGCATAGGCGAGGTAGGAGGTGGGGATGAACTGGGTATGGCCCATGGCGCCGGCCCAGCTTCCGGTCATGCGCTCGGGCGGGATGTCGCCGTTCTGCACGATCTTGAGCGCGGCGATCAACTGGCTTTCGAAGAACGCGCCACGGCGCCCGTCATAGGCCAGCGTCGACAGCGCCGAGATCACCGGCACGTCGCCGCGCCGCGCGCCATAGCGGCTTTCCAGCCCCCAGATGGCCAGCACAACGCGGGCCTCGACCCCGTATTGCGCCTCGATCCGCGCCAGGAGCGCGCGGTGCCGGGTCAGCATGGAACGGCCCGTCGCGACCCGATCGTCGGAGGCGGCGATGGCGATGTAATCCTCAAGGCTGCGGGTGAACTCGGTCTGGTTGCGGTCGCGGTCGATCACGTCCGGCAGGTAGCCGGCGCCGCGAAAGGCGCGGGCCAGAACCTGCGGATCAATGCCCCGGGCCGCCGCGCGGGCGCGGAAGCCTTCGACCCAGGCATCGAAACCGGGGTTGGGCACCGCCCGCATCCGGGCCGGGGCGGGGGATTGCGGTGCGCCCCCGGTGCAGGCCGTCAGCAGCGTTGCCGCCAGTCCCGTTGCCGCCATGCGCCGTGTAATGATCATCTGCTGCCTGCCTCTGCGACCCGTTTTGACGCAGGCTAGCGCAAAACCCCGGCGGCCCCAACCGGCTGTCTAGCGCGTCAGCAGTTTCAGACCCTGGGTCACGTCCGAGCGCACCGCCAGGCGCAGGCCCGGTTCGTCGCCAGCCTTGAGCGCGGCGATGATCAGCCGGTGGTACTGCGGCGCCTCGGTCCGGTTCAGCCGGCCGTAGAGCGCCCGCATCGTCGGGCCGAGCTGGAGCCAGACGGTTTCGGCCATCGCCAGCATCGCCGGGGCCTGGGCGCGCAGGTAGAGGGTGCGGTGAAACTCCAGGTTGGTGCGGATGTAGCCGACCGCGTCGCGTTTCTGCACCCGTTCGGCGATCACGCTGTTGATGCTGTGCAACCGGTCGATCAGGGCGATATGGGCGCGCGGCAGGGCGCGGCTGGCCAGTTCGACTTCGAGCAGGGCGCGCAGGGCGGCCAGCTCCTCGAGCCGGTCCTGGGAAAGATCGGGGGTCGAGACCCGGCCCGAACTGGACAGTTGCAGCGCCCCCTCGGCCACCAGCCTGCGCACCGCCTCGCGCGCCGGGGTCATCGAGACATCGAACTCGCGCCCGATGCCGCGCAGGGTGAGCGCCTCGCCCGGGCCGATCTCGCCGTGCATGATCCGCGTGCGCAGGGTGCGATAGACCCGGTCATGGGCGGCGGGCGCGGCGTCGGGGGGGCGTTGCTGCATCATCATGGCGTCATGTGATCACAAAACGGCAGAGGGTCAAGCCGTCGCGCGCGGCCTATGGCAGAAAGCGGAACCGATGCAGCCCGGCGCCATGCTCGCGCAGCCAGCGGCGCGGCGCGTCATAGGGGCCGTGAATCCGCTCCACCCCCGCCCAGAAGGCGGCGGAATGGTTCATCTCGGCCAGGTGCGCGACCTCATGCGCGGCGACATAGCGCAGCACCTCGGGCGGGGCCATCACCAGCCGCCAGGAGAACATCAGCGCCGCGCGCGACGAGCACGACCCCCAGCGCGACCGGGTGTCGCGCAAGGTGATGCGGGCATAGTCCCGGCCCAGCGCGCGGGCATAGTCGTCGGCGGCGCCGGCCAGGCGGTCGCGCGCCAGTTCGCGCAGCCAGGACTGCAGGCGGCGGCCGGAATTGTCCTGCGGCACGGCGATCTCCTCCCCGGCCAGACGCACGCCGCGCCCCGGCCCGGCAGCGACGCGGCGCAGCACGCCCTCGACCGGCAGAAGCGTGCCGGGGCCCACCGCCACATCGGTCGGGCGCGCCGCCAGATGGGCGCGGATCCAGTCCTGTTTGCTCTGCGCGAAATCCAGAGCCTCGGCCTCGGGCACGCCGCGCGGCAGGGTCAGGGTGACCCGCCCGTCGAGCTGCGAGATGCGCAGGCTGATTCGCCGCGCGCGCGCCGAGCGGCGCAGGGTCAGCGGCACCGCGGGTTGCCCCGGCAGGAAATGATCGGGCATGACGCTCGGCTCCGGTCGCAAAGACTTTGACAGTCTCTAGCTCATATGGCACGTGCACGGAATCGTCGACACGACTCAGCAGATAATCGAAGGGATTTCGAATGCCCAAGGAAGAATGGGGTGTAAAGCGCGTTTGTCCGACCACCGGCAAGCGGTTCTACGACCTGAACAAGAACCCGATCGTCAGCCCCTACACGGGCGAGGTGGTTGAACTGGACGTCAGCAAGAGCCGGATGATCGCGGCTGACGCCGAGGATGCCGCCTCGGCCAAGGCCAAGGCCAAGGCGAAGGCCACCGATGACGAAGAGGTGGTGCTGGACGACGACGATTCGGTCGATGTCGATCTGGGCGACGATGTCCTGGAGGACGACGACGACGAGGACAACGTTTCGCTGGACGAAATCGCCGACGTCTCCTCGGACGACGACGACTGACCCTCGCACCGGCGGCGGGCGGGGGCGGATGGAGCCCGGCCCGGCGCAAGGGCGGAAATCCTGCCCGCGCGGCATCTTTTTTGCTTGATCATCCCAGCGCCGTTCCTTAAACGACGCGAACAACGCCGGTGACGGCGACGGGGCCTTAGCTCAGCTGGGAGAGCGCCTGCATGGCATGCAGGAGGTCAGCGGTTCGATCCCGCTAGGCTCCACCAAACCGCACATTTGTGTTGAAAAATCTGCTAACACCTTGAATGGAAAGGTGATTTTGGCGGTTCGATAACCTCCATCACGGCTGTACCGCAGAGGCTCTGCGAAGGCCAATTTCAGCACAGTTCGCTTGAAGGCGAATCTGCCTTTTTCGTAAAGAATCCAAGGGTTTCCCAGAAAAGTCAGGGCGTGTTCGATAAATTCGTCCAGGCGTCCTTTTGGCGGCACGATCTGCGCCGCTTGTTCGGCCAGCCTGATCTACTGACGCTCCAGCTTTTCGATCCGTGCTTCATACGCCTGTATGACGGACGGGCTCGTCGTTTCGACGATCCGATCCACAAGCGCATCGGTCTGGCCCTCAATGTCCTTGATCTGGGAATCAAGCATATTCCTAGCGCTGCGCGCCTCAGAAAGACGCATTCCCCCAACGTCGATGAACATCGCCCTGACCAACTCGAAGAGCTGCTGGGCGGGTTGCAGGGACCGAAGAATCGCTTCCGCCCCGTCTTCAATTTTTGCACGCAGGATCGATTTGCGCTTGGATACGCAATGAACCTGACACGGTTTGGAGTTGGAGTTCCCCCGATTTCGTGGACGATTATGGGCTTAGAGATTCCAGCCTTTCAGCGGCGGTCCTTTCGTAGTTGATCGGTGACTTATATCCCAAAGCCGAATGGCGGCGAGAGGGATTGTACCAACCTTCGATGAACTCGAAGCAGGCGACACGTGCCTCGACCTAGGTTTTGAACTTCCGGCGTTCGAGCAGCTCACATTCCAGCGTGGCGAAGAAACTTTCGCACATGCATTGCCCGGCAGGCGATTTGCAGCGCAAATCCGCCGAGAGGGGCGTTGTCATAACAATCACCCACCGATCCCATCGATGGCCGCACGCCCATTTCCTTGCAACGCAGGCCGAGCGCCACTGATGTGTATTGCGACCCTTGATCTGAATGGTGGATCACGCTGGAGGGCTTGCGTTGGGTGTCGCAGCGCTGGATCCCGGCGCGGCTGCGGAACCGGCGGTTCGTCTCACTGACCGAGCTGAACGCGGCGATCCGGCCCTTGCTCGATGATCTGAATACACGGATCATGAGCGATTACGGGGCCAGCCGGGCGGATCTCTTCGCCACGCTGGAGCGCCCGAACCTGCAACCGCTGCCAGCGGAACCATACATCTTCGCCCGCTGGAAACCATCCTGATCACCGGCGCGACCGACGGCATCGGTCGCGAAACTGCACGGCGCCTTGACGCCGATCGCCGGATACCTGGGCCCAGCCCGCAGGGCTGATCACAGTGCCGGAGCCGCGCCCTCGATGCGACGATAGCCGGCGGTGCCGAAGTAGAAGCCGTTGCTGAGGCCGGCCGATCCGCACATCGCCCGCAGCCGGCTGTCGGCCTCCTCGGCGGAGCAGGCGCCGTCGAGAACATCGCGGAACGCCCAGGCCACCTCGACCATGTCCACCGCTTGCGGCATCAGGCGCAGATGGCTCACGCCCATTGCGCCGATTTCCTCGATCTCGGGCAGCAGATCGACATAGCTTTCCGACTGGGTCTGAATGCCGTTCACCCTCAGGATCGGATCGCCGTCGCGCGTGGACAGGGGCATCCCGTCGGGATCGTTCTCGCAGACGAACTGGCAGTTGTCCTTGGTCCGGCCATGGGCGCGCGCGTGATAGCACCGCGCCGATACCGCCAGCGGGGCACGGCCGAAGACCTGCAACTCGACCCCGAGCCCAAGATTGCGCGCCGCCTTCGCGGCCACGTTCACGGCCTCACGCGGCAGTTCGACCGGCAGGGTCACGTGGGTTGCCCCCTGCCCCGCCATCCAGGCGATGGTCGCCTCGTTATAGGCGTTCAGGAACGGCCCGACCCGGTGCGGGCGCTTTTCGCGCGCGAACAGGCCCGCCGCGTTGTTGAGTTCGATCTCCGGGCTATCCATCCCGGCGAGATCGGCGGTGGCCTTGCGTTCCCGCGCCAGCATCACCTCGGCCAGCGACGAGACGATCACCGTCTTGCCGGCGCGCTCCAGCCGGTCGATCGTGGCGGGCAGATCGGCCTCGTGAAAGGGCGCCCGCTTGGAGCAGATCACCTCGCCCAGATAGACCTCGTCGACCGGGGCCTCGTCTGCGACGCGGGCATAGAAATCGCGCCGCTCATCACGGCTCCAGTGGTAGGCGATCGGCCCGAGTGTGAGTTTTTCCATGTCTGTCACCGCCATTTCTTGGTCTCGAAGGCGCCCTGGGTCTGTTTCTGGCCCTCGGTCAGGGCCACCAGGTCCTCGATATTCGCCGTGCGCCCGGCGCGGATGTCGTCCACCGCGCGGCGGAAGGACGAGACCACGCTGCGCACATAGGCCTTCGACCGCTGCCGCCCTTCGATCTTGAAGGCATGCACGCCGGCGTCGATCAGTTCGGGCAGCAGGCGTGACAGGTTCAGGCTGACCGGCTCCTCGAAGGCGTAATAGCCCTCGGGCCGGTGCGGGGCGGTGTAGCGGCCCTTGCAGATGGTGGGATAACCGGCCTTTTCCTCGGGACCGAAGCGGTCGATGGTGAACCCATTGAGACAGCTCGACATCTCTCCCGTCGCTTCGTCGCGGATGTATTCCACGTCCGAGGCGGGCGAACAGACGCCGTCCATGTTGGTCGACTGGCCGGTGAGATAGTTGGTCAGGCTGCATCGCCCCTCGACCATCAGCCCGTGATTGCCAAAGATGAAGGTCTCGATCTCGCAGGGGATGTCCTGCCGGATCTTGCGGATCTCGGGAATGGTCAGGATGCGCGGCAGAACCACCCGCTTGACCCCGAAATTCTCCACGTAATAGCGGATCGCCTCGGGGCTGGAGGCCGCCGCCTGCACCGACAGATGCAACCGGACGCCCGGATGGGTGCGCGCGATATAGTCGGCCACCCCCATGTCGGCGACGATGAAGGCGTCGACCCCGATCCGCGCCCCGGTATCGGCGGCGTGGCGCCACAGGTCCACCTTGCCCGCCGGCGGATAGGTGTTGAGCGCCAGCAGCACCTTGGTGCCACGCGCATGGGCATAGGCCACCGCCGCCTCCAGCTCCTCGGGGGTGAAGTTCAACCCCGGGAAATTGCGCGCGTTGGTGGCGTCCTGGAACCCGCAATAGACGGCATCGGCGCCGGCATCGACAGCGGTGCGCAGGGCGGCCGGGGTTCCGGCCGGGCAGATCAGTTCAGCAAGGCTCATCGCTCACCTCCTGGCATGGCATCATCGGAATACTTGCGGCGCAGGTGGCCCAGGATCGCGCGGCCGGGCGGGCCGAACATCGCCGCGGCCTCCTCGGCGATGGAGCCGTCCACGTCGTCCAGTGCGTTGCGCAGGCGCACCACAGCCTCGGTATCGCCGGTGATCTCCAGATCGCGCGAGAAGAAGGCCGCGTCGCCATCCTCTTCGTAATCAAGCAGTTCGAGAAACATCAGGAAACGGCCGCGGATGGTCGCCCCGGCCACGGGCAGCGCATCCCGCGGAACGGCCCGAAACAGCAGCGCCTTCGGGTCCGGGCGCAGGTGCAGCGCAAAGGGAAATTCAACCGGATCGATCACGAAATCGGTGCCCTGGTGCGGCCCCAGGCGCGCGAAAAGCGAGGCGTGCCGCGCCGCGACGCGGCGCACGACCCGGCCAAGGATTGGCTGAACCAGAGTCGCGGCCAGGCGGGCGAAGGCGCCCGCGCCGGGCGGCCGGGGAGGCAGCACTGCGCCAGGATCAATGGTCATCGCTGGACCTCCTCCGGGAACTGGACCCCCGCCTCGGTCACGATGGTGTCGAGCGGGATGTCATGAGGTTGCGGATAGATCGAGGCAAGGCGTGCCGCCTGCAACCCGATCCCGATGGTGAACGGACGTGGCGCGCAAGCCGCCAGCGTGCGGTCGAAATATCCGCCGCCGTAGCCGAGGCGATAGCCTGCCCCGTCCCAGCCCATCAGCGGCGCCAGCATGATATCGGGGAACAGCGGATCGGCCTCGGGCGGCGGCACCGGGATGTTCCAGTCTCCCCGCACCATTCTGGTGTCCGGGGTCCAGCGGCGGAACGCCAGCGGCGCGGCCTTCACCTCGACCACCGGCAACGCGACGGTGACACCGGCGGCGTGCAGTTCGGCCAGCAGCGGGCGCAGGTCC
Organism: Antarcticimicrobium sp.; assembly: GCF_029212575.1. Taxonomy (GTDB): domain Bacteria; phylum Pseudomonadota; class Alphaproteobacteria; order Rhodobacterales; family Rhodobacteraceae; genus Antarcticimicrobium. Next base: position 43,124 of record NZ_JARGPK010000091.1, on the reverse strand, counting down.
GGTTCCCCCTTGATCGGCCAGTAGCCGGACAGGACCCTGCCCCGCAGCGGCTCGATTCGCGCCGCGAGCAACCCGCGCAAGTGCCAGGACAGCGCCTGTCCGATCGCGTCCCGGGCCTCGACGCTCAGCGCCTGCCGCATCGCGCGCAGCCGCGCCCGCTCGGCCCGGCGCCAGCGCGCCACATCGCGCGCCTGCGCGGGGTCAACCGCCAGCGGATCGAAGTAATCCGGCGCCACCTCTGCCGCCATGCAGGGGGGAGAGGCATAGCTGCCCGAGGCGTCACTATCCTGCATTTATCCGGCCTCCCTGTTCACGTCGCGGGGACAATTCGAATCGCATTTCCATTCCCCCCGATCAACGCAATGCCGGCGCTGCTGCGCTCTCCGTCATGGCCGCATCCTCGACCGCCATGTGCAGCGATCTTGCGATGCGCTCGGCGGCCTCGGTCACATGACGCGCGCCCTCCGGCGTGCAAACCTGCTGCGCCGTTTCGCGAAACAGTGCCAGCCAGCGGTCGAAATGCGCCCATGTCACCGGCAGGCTTGCATGGGCCGGGACCGGCGCCCCATGATAGCGTCCGGTCATCAATGCCACCGAGGACCAAAACGCCACCATACGCTCCAGATGCGGCGCCCAATCGGTGATCCGCGCCTCGAAGATCGGCCCCAGCACCCCATCGCCGCGCACCTTGCCGTAGAACCTGTGCACCAACTCGCTGAGTATCTCTTCGTCCAGCCCGGTCCGCGCCATCAACGCGGCCGTCATGTCCGGCCGGGCAGAGGCAGTACGCGGTGTAGTGTCGGAACGTTTCATCAAGGCTCTCCCGGATTCGCGCTTGAAATCCTGCCTATCCCCGCTAATAGGTATTGTAAATGCCTATTCAAAGGAACCTCCTGCGATCATGCGTCTCACCTCCTTCACCGACTACGGGCTGCGCATGCTGATGCGCATGGCCAGCGCGCCGAAGCGCGCCTTTTCCACCGCGGAACTGGCGGCAGAGTTCCAGCTCTCGCGCAACCACCTGGCCAAGATCATGCAGCGCCTCGCGCGCGCCGGGCTGATCGAAACCCGCCGGGGCGGCGGCGGCGGGGCGGTCCTGGCGCGACCGGCCGAAGAGATCCGCCTCGGATCGGTGGTCCGGCTGCTGGAGCAGGATCAGCCGCTGGTCGAATGCCTGGGCACAGACGGCGGAAACTGCGTCATCGACGCGCAATGCCGGCTGAAAATCCGGTTCCGCAGCGCCGAGGCGGCCTTCCTCGCCGACCTCGACCGTTCGACGCTGGCCGATGTCGCCCTGGCCCCGGCACCCACGGCATGAGGCGGCGCAAGACCATGTGCAGCGTCCGAAACATCAGGAGGGACGACCGATGACCACAATCGAACGCGACGGCGACGGGTTCGCCGTGGATGCGACCCTGCTGGCCGAGGCGCTGGGGCTGACGCCGGCGCAGGTCAAGGAACGGATGCGTGACGGCCGGATCACCTCGCGCTGCGAGGCGGGCGTGGACGAGGACAGCGGTCGCTGGCGCCTGACCTTTCACCACGGATCGAAAGCCTGCCGGTTCATCGTCGATGACAGCGGCCGCCTGCTGACCCGCGCCAGCTTTCCCGTGCGCCCGCGCGCGGCGGTGCAGGATAAAGACGAGGACCGCTGAGCGCAGGGGCACATCCCCTGCCCGCCCCGCGACGCGGGCGTTTGAGACCAGCGGTCAACCCCTCGGCCCCGGCGGTCATGTCCGGATCGCCCCTAGGGTCCTAAACCCGCCATCGACACATCAACACCCTGTCGAGGCAAACACCCATGAAACCCGCCCCCCTTCTTCTCGCGGCCCTGATCGGCCTTGGCGCCTGTGCCGACAGCGGCGCGCGCGATACCCCCATTCTCGACGGCCCGGAATCCGCCGCCTACCGGGCCGACCTTGCCGCCGGCCAGACCCTTGCCAGGGACCAGCGCCAGTTCGATCAGGAAACGCTGGGCGCGGCAGTGCTCGGCGCCGGTCTCGGCGTGGCCCTGGGCGCGGCGGATGACGATGCCACCGCCGGCGAAGGCGCGGCGGCAGGGCTGACCGGGGGCGCGGCGATGACACTCACCACGATGCCGGTCCTCTGCCTGATGATGATCTGCGGCGGGATCGTTGGTATACCCTGACACGCCGCCCGAAGCCTGAGAGGATCAAGACATGAAAACCGTTCTCATCGCCGGCGCGACCGGCTATCTCGGGCGCCACCTTGTCCGCACCTATGTCGAGCGCCGCTGGCATGTCCGGGCGCTGGTCCGCGATGCCCGCCGCGCCGAGGCCTCGGGCCTCATCGCGCATGAGCTGATCGAGGCCGAGGCGACCCGCCCGGATACCCTGGCCGGGGTGATGCAGGGGGTCGACCTGGTGGTCTCCAGCCTCGGGATCACCCGCCAGAAAGACGGGCTGAGCTATCGCGACGTGGATTACCAGGCCAACCGCAACCTGCTGGACCGGGCCTTGGAGGCGGGCGTCGACCGCTTTGCCTATATCCATGTGCTGGGCGCCGAGAGCATGGGTCACGTGCCGCTGGTCGCGGCGAAACAGGCCTTTGTCGATGATCTGCAGGCGGCCCCCATCGCCTCCACCCTCGTCGCCCCCTCGGGGTATTTCTCGGACATGGCGGATTTCCTGAACATGGCGCGCGCCGGGCGCGTCTGGCTGTTCGGCAGGGGGGCGCATCGGCTGAACCCGATCCACGGCGCCGATCTGGCCGAGGCGGTGGCCGAGGCGGTCGCGGCCGAAAGGCCCTGGCTCGACGTCGGCGGCCCCGACGTGCTGAGCCAGAATGATCTGGCGCGGCTGGCCTTCGACAGCCTCGCGAAGGAGCCGCGGATCACCCACCTGCCCGACGCGCTGCGCCGCCTCGCGCTGGCCGTCCTGCCCCGGGTCACGCCGCGCCACATCCACGGCCCGGCGCAATTCTTCCTCACCGCGATGGGTCGCGACATGGTCGGCACCCCCTGCGGCACCCGCCACCTGATCGACCACTTCCGCGCTGCGGCAAAGACCGGTTAGGGGATAATCGCGCGCCCGCTTCGGAACTCCGCCGGGGTCTGGCCAGTCCAGCGCCGGAACGCGCGGACAAAGGACGAGGCCTCGGAAAAGCCCACGAGATAAGTGGTTTCGTTCACCGAGACCTTGCGCGCGGTGAGATAGTCGGAGGCCATCCGGCAGCGCAGGTCATCGAGCAGCGCGGCGAAGGTCACCCCCTCCTCTTTCAGGCGGCGATAAAGGGTCTGGCGGCTCATCCCCATCTCGGCGGCCACCGCCTCGACCGAGATCTCGCCCTTGTGCAGGACCGGCAACAGATGCGCCTCGATCCGCGCGCGCAGACCGTCCTGACGGTCCAGTTCGGCCAGCAGCGTGTCGGCCTTGTCGGTAAAGACGCCAAAGACATAGGCGATGTGGTTGTCGAATGCCTGTTCCAGCCACTCCGCCGCGATCAGCATGGCGTTGCGCGGCGCGCCAAAAGTAACCGGACAGCGCCACAGCGCCCCGTACTCCGCCGCGTAATCCGGCGCTGCGTGGGTGACCTCGACCGCCAGCGCAAAGGGGCGGCCAGGGAATTCGCGCGCGAACTCGCCGATGAAGCGGCCGAAACCGCCCTCGGTCAGCTCGGGAAACCCGTTGGGATCGGGCCGGTTGTCGATGATCCAGACGCCGTCGCGGGTAAGCTCGGTGCCGAACCGCTCCTGCCCGTCCATCCCGTCCACCTCGACCGTCAGCTTGCCATAGCGGTTGAGCTGCGACAGCGCCTCGCCCAGGGTGCGGCAGGAATGCACGATCAGCCCGACGACCGAAATCTCGGCGATCTGGGTGTCCATCTCGTGATGCAGCACGAAGGCGGGATCGCCGGTGGCGGCCTTGGCGTGCAGCGTCAGGCTCTGAAACCGGTCGAGCGGGACGCGGGCATCCTGATCGGTCAGATCGAGTCCATCCAGCCCCGCCGCAGTTATCAGCGCAGCGCGATCGGCGCCGGCTGTGGCACAAGCGCCGCCGACCCCGGCGCAATCGTGGCCTTCCTTGCCGCGCACCACGGGCTGATGTCGGTCTGGACCCTGACCATCCACGTGGTGAACGGGCTGGTGCTGGCCGCGCTCGCCATTGCCCTGGGCGCGGTGCTTCATGCCGGCGCGCCGGTTCTCGCGCCGCTGGTGCGGGGCTTTGGCCAGCTCTGGGCGACGCTGGTCGTCGCCGGCGGTCTCCGGGCGGTTCTGGTCGCAGGCGCGGCGCGGGTCTCGGGGCTGCTGCCCGGCCCGCTGCCCTGGTTCGGCGGATTGGTGGGGGTGAGCGGGCTGCTGACCCTGCTGCCCGCGCTCAGCGATGGCGCGGGGGTGGTCTTAGGGTTTGGCTATATCGTCTGGTTCTTCTGGCTCATGGCGGCCCTCTCCCGCGCCCCGGCGGAGGGGCGCTGACTGCCAATCCGCAACCGGCGGCGATGCGCCCGAAGGCGCAGCGCCATCAGATATCAAGCTCCAGATGCGGCGCCCCGTCCGAGGTGCGCTCGCGCGACACGCCCGACGGACCCACGGTTCCCCGGATCCGCTTGCGGAAATTCGAGAAGCTGTCGAAGGTCACCACGTCGACCGCTTCGTCAAGATCAAGCTCCAGCCGATACCAGCCGGGGCGCGGCATCTCGACCCCGATCACGGTCGCCTCGAACCCCTGACCCAGATACCGCCCGCGCACCCGCCCGCCCGGCGTGAAACCATCCGGCGGGCGATTGCCGATCGCGGCGTGACAGGTGTTCCAGTCCCGAAACCCGAGCTGATGGGCCACCATCTCCAGCGCCTGCGCGTGGCCCACCTCGGTGCCCTGTGCGGCAAGATCGTCACGCAGCCGCCTGGCCTGCTGTTTGGCCTCGGCAATCGTCGGCAATTGGCGAGTCATTTGCCCGCTCCTTTCATCGGTGTTTCAAACAGACCCCACTTCAAGGCCTGGGTCCTGGCAAGTTGCATCAGCACGAGGCCCGTCAGCCCCAAAAGCATGCCCTCCGCCAACGGACCGGCAAACCAGATGCCAGGTTCGCCGAACCCGGCGGCAAGACCGAATGTCAGCGGGATCGCGAAGAGATAGGGTTTGCTCAACCCCAGCAGGGCCGCGCGTGCCGCGTCGCCGATCGCCTGGAAATGCAAGGCGATCATCATCAGGGGTCCGGCGGCGAAAAAGGCGCCCCCGATCACCGGAAGGATACGTGCCACCTGTGCGACGACCTGCGGGTCGTCGACGAAGGCGCCGCCGAGGGGCGCGGCGAACAGGCTCAGGCAAAGCTGCATCGCGGCACAGTAGACAAGGGCCGTGAGCAGCGCCGTCTTCAGGCTGGTTTGGCTGCGGCGCAGGTCCCCGGCGCCGTAGTTGTTGCCGGTGATCGTCTGCATCGCATGGGACAGGCCCAGCAGCGGCAGGAAAGCGAAGGTGATCAGCCGCGTGACGATTCCATAGGCCGAGACCGTCGCCTCGTACTGCGGAACCTGCACCCCTTGCAGCGCGGCGAGGATCGCCCCCGAACCAAGCGCCAGCCCGATGAAACTCAGGCTTTGCGGCGCGCCGAGCGCGAATATTCCCCCCCACGAGGTCCGCGGCGAATGCCGCAACAGCGCCGTGGGCCGCAGCCCGGTCTCGCCGAAGATGCGAAAGGCCAGGATGATACAAAGCGCAAGCGCCTGCGCCATCGCCGTGCCATAGGCCGAGCCTGCGACCCCCATGTCGAGCACGGCGATCAGCAGGTAGTTGAAGCCGATGTTGGCCAGCGACACCAAAAGGCTCATCGCCGCCATCAAGCCCACCCGCCCCTCGTTCCGCAGGGCATCGGAGTTGACCGAGAGCACGAAGAGCACCGGCGAAAAGAACACCGTGATCCGCAGGTAGACGAGGCCCATCTCGGCCAGGCTTTCCGAGCCGCCGGCCGCCATCAGCGCGGTCGGGCGCCCCAGGGTGAGGAAAAAGGCGATCAGAAACAAGCCCATGACCAGCGCGAGGCCATGCGCGCCGGCAAAGACCGCGCGCGCCTCAACGATCCGCCGGGCGCCCAGGTGGCGTGCCAGGATGCTGGACATGCCCGAGGAGACGAGCGTCGAAAGCGCCACGATCAGCATGTAGATCGGGAACATCAGCGTGACCGCGGCCAGCGCCTCGGGGCCGACGAAGTGGCCGAGAAACAGCGCGTCGGCGACGGTCAGCAACCCGTTCATGCCCATCACGAAGACGATCGGCAGGGCGGTCCTGAGGTAGATCGGGCCGAGCGGCCCGGACAGAAAACTGTTGGTCTGGGTATCGGACATGACCCCGTACTCCTCTCGCGTGGGTCGCGCAGGAATGGACGGGGCCCGCATTACCATCCGCGCGACAAATGCCGAGGATGACGTGGTTCGATATCTACAGAACTTCACCGGGACAATCTGTCAGCGGGCGGCGGGCGTCTGCGGCCGCGCCTGCCTTAGACCGGGGGGCGGCGTGGCGTCAACCCCCCTCATTCGCAGGGATCGAGGCGGAAAACGGGGAGTTTTCGGCCGGTTCCGTACAGACCGCCCGCAGTCGACATCCCCCCGTATGCCCGGTTTGCGGAGTTTTCGACGGATTTTGTACAGGCTTTCTTGCCGGGCGGTGAATCGCCCTGCCCGGCGCGCGGCGCGTTAACCGATGCGCAACCGATGCGGGCGAGGATGCCCCCGGCTCAGAACGCGCCCATGGCAAGACCGGCGGCCAGCGCCGCGCCGAGATCGCGGCAGCGGGCAAGATCATCTTCGGGGATGGTCTTTGCCGCCAGGATCGCCTCGGGGGTCTGGGCCTTTGTGCCGACGATCAGCGGCGGCTGCACCGCGCGCAACCGCCAGCCGGTGGCGATGCGGGCGGCCTGCCGCGCGGCGCCTTCGCCGTCGGAGCCGGCGCAGATCATCAGGGCATAGGGCCGCCCCTCGATCCGGCCCAGAAGGGGGTAATAGCAGCGGTCGAAAAACTCCTTCATCGCGCCCGACAGCGCGGCGAGATTCTCCGGCCCGCAGAAGAGGTAGCCCTGCGCGCCCAGCAGGTCGTCCGGCCCGGCGTCCTCGGCGGGGAGCAGGACGCAACCCGCCTCCGCCCGGGCGGCCCCGGCGGCGGCCTCGGCCATCTGCCGGCTGCCGCCGGTGCGGGAATGGTAGACGATCAGAAGTTCGGGCATGGGAAGGGGTGTAGCGTAGGAGGGGGAGTGGCGGCAATGGTGGGGTGGTGGCTGTGGGCAGAGAGGGGATTTTGCAGAGTGACGAGTTCTGCCCATGGAAATCACTCGAGCAAGGTGTCTTTTACTGCGCTGCTCCTTTAGGCTAAGGTGTCAGAGCCGTGGTATCTCCCCCCCCGGCAGAAAGACCATGCCCGAACTTGTGCCCGACGTGCAGCGTGTGGGGTGAACGACTTGGCAACACTTTCTCCACAGTTTTTTGGGACAGCTTGTTTCGTGCGTGGGAAAGCCCCATGTTCAGCGCAAGAGGATAGCTGCGAAAAATGCCATACGATCCACGAAAAGCTGCACAGACTATCGCCTTTTTCGCAATGAAGCAGGGCGGGGCGATCAATGTGCTTAAGGTGGTGAAGCTGGTGTATCTGGCCGACCGCGAAAGCCTGCGCCAACGCGGACACCCCATACAGTATGAAGCTCGTGTTTCCATGCCATATGGCCCGGTCAACTCGACCACGCTGGACTATCTAAATGGAGCTTATCGTGACGATGGCGGGTGGTCGGATTTCCTGCGCGACCGCGCAGACAATAACGTGGGCTTGGCAAACCAAAACATGCCCCTCGACGCTCTGGACGAATTGAGCAACCGAGAAATCGGTATTCTGGAAAGTGTCTGGTCAGAATTCGGACATATGGACCGCTTTGATCTGGCCGATTGGACCCATGATCATATCCCGGAATGGGAAGACCCTAACGGATCATCGCTCCGTATTCCTCTGGATAGAATGATGGCAGCAGTGGGCTTAGAACGGTCAGTCGAACGTGCCCGAGAGCTGGAAAGCCTAGACCGAGCATCCGCGCTTCTGGGTTCTCTTTAAAGTATGGCATACCGGCGCGGAACGTTTCTTTTGCAATCTGGAACGCCTGCGCAGCCAAACATGAAACACCTGCATATCGTTTGCAATGACACCTGCCCACGGGGCGGCAACCTAATCGTACCGGTTACCAGCTTTTACGACGGTTGCGATAACACATGCGAATTGGATGTTGGCGACCACGAGTTCATACGACATCTGTCATTTGTGTTCTATGCCAGATCACAGATCGCAAAAGCCGCGCAAATTGATGAGTTGGTTGCACAAAATCTAATCACGCCTAAACCCGATATTTCCGAGACCGTGTTTCAGCGCGTTCTACGCGGTATTTGCCTATCGCCAGACACCCCGCCGAAGGTGAAGGTATATCACGGCTGTTAAGCCCCAAATGTAACCTCAGCCCGTTCAATGGCTAGTGAGTGCAAGACCGCTTTGCGCAGCTTCAATGTTTTGGCCCCGCGAAGAGCGCCGAATCGCTTACTTCCGAACCACTCCCCTCCCCCAACCTCCCTCCCCACCCCGCCCGAACAGCGCCGCAGGCGCCGGGCGAGCGACGGCCCGTTCCGGCGGGCTGGCGCCTTGGGGATCTTGCGCTTCGCTGTCAGGGGGGGAGGTATTGGGCTGGCATAAATCGCGCCGATCCAACGTTTGCGGCGCCGTCCCACGGGCCGTCGCGCGACCGGCTTGCGGTGTGTCCGGGGGTGAGCGGTGCGGGAGGGGGGAGGTATCGGGCTGGCATAAAGCACGCTGGCTGGAAGTTGCGGCGCCGCCCCACGGGCCGTCGCGCGCCCGCTACAACCGCGCCAGAACCTCCTGCGCCAGCCTGTCATAGGCCTCGGCCAGGGCGCGGCTGCGGGCGAAGGTGGCGACCGGGGCGCGGTGCTGGCCCATCTTCTCGATCTCGGTGGAAAAGGGCAGAACCACGTCGAGAAACCGCTTACCCTGGGCCGCGCGCATCCGCTGCATGGTCTCGCCGTGCAGGCGCTTGGCCCCCTGCGCCATGGAGAACAGCGCAAGGATCTTTTTCCGGGGGAGCCCGTGGTCGCGGAAGAAGGCGAGCAGCTGGTCGAAGCTGCGTTCCGACAGGGTGGTCGGGATCACCGGCACCAGCACCGCGTCGGCGGCGCGGAACACGTTTTCCGACAGGGTCGAGATGTTGGGCGGGCAGTCGAGCACGATCACGTCGTAGTCGCCTCCGACCGAGGCGAGCGCCTGTTTCAGCCGCGAGCGGCGGTTCTTCATCCGCGACAGGAAGACGTCGAAGTCGCGGAAGCTCATGTTGGCGGGCAGGATGTCGAGCCGGTCGAAATCGCTGGCCCGGATCGCGGCGGTGAAGCGCGCGACGTCCTGGAAGAAACGGGCATCCTTGAGTTTCTTCGAGGGTTTGACCCGGAAATAGAAGCCCGACGCGCCCTGCGGATCGAGATCGCACAAGAGCACCCGCTGCCCCCGGGCGGCGAGCGCATGGGCGAGGTTGACGGCGGTGGCGGTCTTGCCCACGCCGCCCTTGTTGGAATAGCAGGCGATGATCTTCATCTCCCCCCCTCCGCGGCGAAGAGCGCCCTGAACCCGGCGCGGGTTGCGGGCACGTCGAAGGCGGCGAAGGTCGCCATCACCCGGGCGCGTTCGGCGGTCTGGCGCTGATGCAGCACGGTCAGCAGGGCGCCAAGGCTGCGGGCAATCTCGAGCTGCTGCGCGCCCTGTTTTCCGGCCCTGTCCGAGAGCACGTTCTCCAGCGCCTCCTGCTGCACCACGCTGTCGTTGAAGGCGCCGAGGTTCTCCTGCAGGATCTTCAGCGACCTGATCAGCCGCTTCATCGGTTTCTCGCCGTAAAGCGGCGCGAAGAACTCCATCAGGTAGCGCAGTTTCTTGCACTGGATGCGCAGGGCGTGCACCCGTTCGTCCGGGGTGGTGGCGTCGATGGAGGCGGCGATCTTGCGCACCTTGCGGTAGCGCGCCCAGATCAGCGCGCGGGCGTAGTCGCGCACCGGGCGGTCGGCCTCGGAGCCCTTGGCGAGATGTTTTCCGGGCTTGGCGAAGAGCCGGGAGAGCCGGTCCATTTCCTTGCCGTAACCGGCGCTGCGCAGGTGGCGGGTAAGCCGGCGATGCGCCGCCGCGCGGTCGCGCGCGAAGCCGTCGAACAGCAGGTCGAGGCCGGGGCGCAGCCCCTCGGGCACCATCCGCAGGTAATGATCGCGTTCGATCAGGTAGACGTCGAGGTCGCGCAGCCGTCCGGTCTCGGCCATCAGCGCGGCGAAGCGCGCCTTGAGTTTCTCGGTCTCTTTCGGCGTGTAGACGCCCCAGAACAGCGAGAGCACCGAGCGGATCTTGCGCAGGGCGACGCGGTAGTCGTGCAGGAACTCGCTGTCGAGGTCGGCGAGGATTCCCGGCTCGTTGGCGCGGGCGACAGGCAGATGGGCGGCGATCACGTCGCCGGTGGCCTTGAAGACGGATTCGTCGGGCGCGAAGGGCACGGCGGGCTTGGGGTCATATCCGGCCGCGTCAGGGAACAGCCGCGCGGCGGTGGCGCGGGCCCCGAGCGGCGCCGCGCCGACGATGCCCCGCAGGTGGGAAACCAGCCGGTCGCAATCGCGTCGGTAGCCGCGCAGCGGTTCCAGCCGAACCAGCGTGACGGCGCGGTCGCTGTCCGGTTCCAGAACGGTCAGGTCACAGCGCGCGCGGGTCTTTTCCTCGTCGTCGAGCAGGGCGAACCGCTGGTGCAGCAACTGGCCCGAGCCCAGTTCCAGCACCCGGCGCAGCGGCGAGACGATGCCGGAGAGCGCGTCGGTGACCGCGCCCCCGGGCATTTCGGGCAGGAAGCCCGGCGGCATTCCCGGTTGGCTCGCCTCACAGCCATCAGGGCCGATCAGGTCGAGCCGCCCGTCGCAGCAGAGCAGCAGCCGCCCGGTCAGGGCGATCTCTCCGTCGAAGGTGTCGCAAAGGGCAAAGCTGACCGTGGCCCCCGGCCCGGCGGCGACAAGGCGGCGCTTGCCTGGCGCGGCGTCGGCGAGGAGGCCGCGGAGGTCTCCGGCGACGATAAACAGGGGGCCGGATTCGGTGTTCATGTATCCCCGGATCGGGTTGCGGGCGGCTTCGGGTATCTCGGTCACGGACGGCGCGGCCCGGATATGGACAGACCCGCGATGAGGGGCATCATGTCATGACAGGGTCATGGCTCGCAATACCAAAGGGATGGCGCTATGGCCATTTTGCAACCGGAGGGAGAGACATCAGCACGGCATTGGCGTCGTGGCCGGTCTCCAGCCCGAACTTGGTGCCGCGGTCATAGACCAGGTTGTATTCCGCATAGAGCCCGCGATGGATCAACTGGGTGTCGCGGTCTGCCTCGGTAAAGCTTTGCGGGCGGCGTTTCTCGACCAGAGGGACGAAGGCGGGCAGGAAGGCGCGGCCGATGTCCTGGGTCAGGGGGAAATCGGCCGCCCAGTCATCGGTGCAGTAATCGTCCATGAAGATGCCGCCCACCCCGCGCGCCCGGTGGCGGTGGGGGATGTAGAAATATTCGTCCGCCCAGGCCTTGAGCCGGGGATAATGCGCCGCCCCGTGCGGGTCGAGGTGGGCCTTTTGCGTGGCGTGGAAATGGGCGGTGTCCTCATCGTACTCGATGCATGGGTTGAGGTCGGAGCCGCCGCCGAACCACCAGGCGTGCGGGGTCCAGAACATCCGCGTGTTCATGTGCACCGCCGGGACGTGCGGGTTACGCATATGGGCGACGAGGGAGATGCCCGAGGCCCAAAAGCGCGGGTCGCCGGCCATCCCCGGCAGCCCCTTGCGCGCCATCATCGCGGCCTGGGCGCGCTCGCCCAGCTGGCCGTAGACGGTCGAGACGTTGACGCCGACCTTTTCGAACACCCGACCGCCGCGCATCACGCTCATCAACCCGCCGCCGGCGTCCGAGCCGTCGTCGGAGGCGCGGCTGGTTTCGGTGACCTCGAAACGGCCCGGGGCGGCGTCGGAGAAGGGGCCTGTGTCGTGGCTGTCCTCCAGCGCCTCGAAGGCGGCGACGATCCGGTCGCGCAACTGGCGGAACCAGGCGGCGGCGGTGGTTTTCTCGGTGTCGAGCGGTGCGGTCATCTGGGCTCTCCCGGGGGTCGGTGATGGGCGGCCAATCTAACCGGGTTGGCGGCGGGGGCCAGCGGTTTTCCCGCAGGTTCGCGATTTGACGCAGAGGGGGCGCCGCCCCCGTCGCGGCAGGCCGCGCGGGCTCCGCCCGTTCGCGCCTGAAACCCTCCACCGGAGCATTTCCGAGACGGCGCTCACCTCCCGGAGTATTTGCGGCCAGAAAAAGACCGGGATGGGGCCCTTGCCGCCATCGCGGGCGGCCCCGTATCAGGTCCGGAGTGACAGGGTGGGCGGCGGGGGACGCCGTCTCAGTGCGCCGGGGCCGCGACCGGGTCGAGCAGGGTGCGGCCGCCGTCCAGCGTGAGGATCTGGCCGGTCATGAAGCCGGCGGCGTCGGAGGCGAGGAACTGCACTGCGTCGGCCAGTTCGCCGGGGGCGGCGATGCGCGACAGCGGGGTGTGATCCTCGATGTCCTGGCGAAACTCCCGGTGTTCCTTAAGCGTGGACTTGAGCGAGGCGCTCATCACCGAGCCGAAGGCGACGGCGTTGACGCGAATGCGGTGCGGCGCCAGCGCCACGGCGAGCGAGCGGGTGAGCTGGTCGAGCGCGGCCGAGCTGACCGAATAGGCCATCAGGTTGGGATGGGTGCGGCGCGCGGCGATCGAGCTGAGGTTGACGATGGCGCCGGCGCTGGCGCCCTCTTCGCGTGACCTGGACTGTTTGATCATCCGCTTGGCGACCATCTGGCTGAGCCGGAGCGCCGGCATCAGGTTCTGGTTCAGCAGTGCGATTACCGAGTCGTCCTCGGGGTCGAGCGGGTCCGAGGGGATCACCTGGCGGGCGCCGTTGACCAGCACGTCGACCTCGTCGAAGGCGTCGAGGGTGGCCGAGAGCAGGTTGGCGATGGTCAGCTTCTCGCGCAGATCGCCGGCGAAGTAGCGCACGTTGCTGTCCTCGGCGCGGTCGCCCAGCTCATCGACGAGGCGGGCCTCGTCGATGTCGGCGAACATGACGTTGGCGCCCTTTTCGGCGAACTGGCGGCCAATGGCGAGGCCGATGCCGTTGGCGGCGCCGGTGACGATGGCGGTCTTGCCGGCGATGGAAAAGGACATGAGGATACTCCTGGCGAGATGGGGTCAGCCGCGTTTGCGGCGCGGCCTGGTGGCGCGCAGCAGCTTGAACCGGGCATTGCCGCCGATCTGCTGGACCTCGGAAAAGGCGGCGTCGAGCGCGGTTTCGTAGGGCAGTTGCCGGTTGGCCACCATCCAGAGCTGCCCCTGCGGGCCGAGCAGCCGCGCGGCGGCCTCGATGAAGCTCTGGCCGAGGGCGGGGTCGGCGGCGCGGCCGGTGTGAAAGGGCGGGTTCATCACCACCGCGTCGAGCGGGCGGGTGGTGCGGAAGAGCGCGGCATCGACCCAGTGGAAGCGGGCGCGCGGATCGGCGACATTCTCCATCGCACAGTTGAGCGCGATGCGGTCGGCCTCGACCAGATCAAGCGATTCGAGGCGGTCGTCGTCGAGCAGCCGTGCGGAGAGATAGCCCCATCCGGCGCCGAGGTCGGCGACGCGGGCGCCAAGGTGTTTTGGCAGCGCCTCGGCCAGCAGTTTCGAGGCCGGGTCGACGCCGTCGGCGGAGAACACGCCGGGCGCGGTAACAAAGCCATCGACGCGTTGCGCCTCGGGCGCGGTCCAGTCGGAAAAGACGGCGCGGTCGAATCCGGCCGCATCGGTGCGGAACCAGAAGATGCGGCCATGCGCCTTGGACAGCGAGCCGTCGAGCGCCACCCGGCCGGAGACCTGCCGCAGCAGGCTGTCGGCGCCATCGGTCTTGGCGCCGTCGACGATGACCACGCCGTCGGTCTGGGCAACGGCCTGGGCGATCAGCGCCCGGGCCAGCGGCTTGGCCCGCGGCAGGCAGACCAGCGCGGCGGCGAAACGATGCGCCTGAGGCACCGTCCAGTTGACATTGGGAAAGCCGCTGGCGGCAAGGAAATCGTGATCGGGGCGGAACGGCTGTACCAGCACTGCCCGGTCGCGCGGCAGTGCCGTGAGGTCGGCCCCCGCGCGCGGATGCAGCACCAGGATCTGCCCCTCGGCGGGCAGGTCGAGCCCACCCTGGGCGGTGGCGGTTGTCAGGCGCGCAGACAAGGCGCTTTCCTAATCCTCTTTTTCCATGGTGCATTGCAGCGGGTGCTGGTGCCGGCGGGCGAAATCCATCACCTGCCCGACCTTGGTTTCGGCGATCTCGTGGCTGAACACGCCGACCACGGCGACCCCCTTCTTGTGCACGGTGAGCATCACCTCGAAGGCCTCGGCGTGGGTCATGCCGAAGAACCGTTCGAGCACGTGGACCACGAATTCCATCGGGGTGTAGTCGTCATTCAGCAGCAGCACCTTGTAGAGCGGCGGCCGCTTGGTCTTCGGCCGCGTCTTGAGCAGGGTCGAGGCATCGTCCCCGCCATCCGGGTTGTCGGTCATCATCAATGGCTGTAGCAGCATCGCGAAGCTCTCGTCCGGTTGCGGTCTGTGCGGTGAAGGGTCGATGCCCTTATATAACGCTCCGGCGGGTTTAGAAAAGGTATAGCGGACAAACAAGCCATGACGCGCAAATTGACCACGGTGGGGTTCGACGCCGACGACACGCTCTGGCACAACGAGCGGTTCTTTCACCTGACCCAGCAGCGCTTTGCCGAGCTGCTGTCGGAGCATGCCGAGCGCGACCACCTGGCCGAGCGGTTGCTGGCGGCGGAACGGCGCAACATCGGCCGCTATGGCTATGGCATCAAGGGATTCACCCTGTCGATGATCGAGACCGCCATCGAGGTGACCGAGGACCGGGTGCCGGCGCGGATCATCCGCGCGCTGATCGAGGCCGGGCAGGAGCTGCTGGCGCATCCGGTCGAGCTGTTGCCGCATGCGCGCGCGGCGGTCGAGGCGGTGGCGGGCACGCACCGGGTGGTGCTGATCACCAAGGGCGACCTGCTGCACCAGGAGCAGAAGCTGGCGCAATCGGGGCTGGGCGATCTGTTCGACGGGGTCGAGATCGTGTCGGAGAAGACGCCGCAGGTCTACGCCGAAATCTTCGCGCGCCATGGCGAGGGGGCCGAACGGGCGCTGATGGCGGGCAACTCGATGCGCTCGGACGTGGTGCCGGTGGTCGAACTGGGCGGCTGGGGGGTGTATGTGCCGCACGGGCTGGTCTGGGAGATCGAGCACGCCGACCCGCCCGAACAGGCGCCGCGCTACCGCAGCATCGCCGATCTGGGCGAATTGCCCGGGCTTGTGGCCGCAATCGAGGCCGGCTGAGGGCGGCGGGCCGGGCAACTGTCCGGCGCCATGTTTTCGCCGCAATCGCCGGTGTTGCGGGCGGCCGCACGGCAACCGCAAGATGTTGCAGATCCGCTGCGAGGGAAATGAACAATCCCCTGCAAGCTACGGGTTTATTTTGGTTATTCCCTGTGATAGCCTCAGGGTAACAAATCGAAAAACAGCCGCCGGTCAACCGGGGGCATGAGGCAGACAGAGGCAATATCGTGCAGGTCCGGCGTTTCCGTCCGGCCCGATCCGGGCCGAGTCCATTTTCCGCGCATCCGATTCCGTTCTTGTGGGCGCTGGTGCTGGCCGCGCTGCTGGTGGCCATGGCCGCCGCGCCGCTGCGCGCCGCGCCCTATGCGGCGATGGTGATGGATGCGCGCACCGGCGAGGTGCTGCATTCGCGCAATGCCGACACCAGGCTGCACCCGGCCTCGCTGACCAAGATGATGACGCTCTACATCGCCTTCGAGGCGGTGCGCAACGGCGAGATCACCATGGACACGATGGTGCGGGTGTCGCAGAACGCGGCCTCCGAACCGCCCTCGAAACTGGGGCTGCGGGCCGGGCAGAAGATCGCGCTGCGTTACCTGGTGCGGGCGGCGGCGGTGAAATCGGCCAATGACGCGGCCACCGCCATCGGCGAGGCGATCAGCGGCTCCGAGGCCGCCTTTGGCCGCCGGATGACCCGGACCGCCAAGGCGCTGGGGATGACCCGGACCACCTTCAAGAACGCCCACGGGCTGACCGAGAGCGGGCATTTGTCGACGGCCCGCGACATGACCATCCTGGGGCGCCACCTGCTTTACGATTACCCGGAATATTACAACCTGTTCTCGCGCCAATCGACCCACGCGGGGATCAAGACGGTGTCCTCGCACAACCGGCTGCTGACCAGCTACAAGGGCGCCGACGGGATCAAGACCGGCTATACCCGGGCCGCGGGCTTCAACCTGGTGGCCTCGGCGCAGCGCGGCAACGAACGGGTGCTCGCCACGGTGTTCGGCGGGCAATCGTCATCCTCGCGCAATGCCAAGGTGGCCGAACTGCTTGACCTCGGGTTTCGCCGGGCGCCGTCGCAGGCGCCGCTGCGCAAGCCCAGCCCCCCGGTCTATGCCGGCAACGCCGGCGATGGTGCGGAAGGGCATGTGGTGCGCCTGAGCGGCGTGGTGAAAAAGAGCCCGCGGCCGGTGGCCCGCCCCGGCAGTGCGCCGGTGCTGGTCGCGGCGACCGACGCCGACGCCCAGGTCATCGCCGCGGCGGTGGCCGAAGCGATGTCCACGGCGGCGGCGCCGCCAACCATCGAGACCACCGAGGCCGCCCCCGCCGAAGTGCCCCGCCCGGCCCTGCGGCCGCAGGACCTGGTGGAGGAGGTGGCGCAGGCCGATCCGGTCGAACCGGAGGAGGAAGAGCAGGAGATCGTCACCCGGCTCTCGACCTCGGGGGAATTGCACTGGGGGATCAACGTCGGCCGCTATACCAGCCGCTACCAGGCCGAGAAGACGCTGCTGCGCACCGCCCTGTCGGAAATGGAGACGCTGGACGGAACCCTGCGCAAGGTGGTGCATAGCAAGAAGGGGTTCGACGCCAATTTCATGGGCATGTCGGCGGAAACCGCCGACCTGGCCTGCCGCCGGCTGAAGGCGCGCAACGTTACCTGCACCCTGCTGAGCCCGTCGTCGTGATCCGAGGCGCGGGCGGGCAGTCGCGAAGGACCGGCTAGGCCGCGCCCCTCTCTCCGGTTTCATCGTCGCCGAACTTCCCGATCCACTTGCGCAGCGAGAAGATGTCGAAATAGATCGCCAGCAGCGACGGGAACACCAGCACCACCAGGATCATCGAGGCCAGCAGGCCAAAACCGACCGAGACCACCAGCGGCACCATCGTCTGGACCTGCGGCGAGGTGTCGAACATGATCGGCACCAGACCCGCGAAGGTGGTCGAGGACGACAGCAGGATCGGGCGGAACCGGTCGCGCACCGCGTTGAGCGAGGCGGTGATGTAATCGTCGCCCTGCAGGTGGGTCTGGAAGAAGGTCAGGAACAGGATCGCGTTGTTGACCACGATGCCCGAGAGCGAGGCGAATCCGATCATCGAGGGCATCGACATGTCCAGCCCCAGCGCCAGATGGCCCAGCACGGTGCCGATCAGCGCGAAGGGGATCGACAGCATCACCACGATCGGCAGGCTGTAGGAGCGGAACTGGAAGGCCAGCACCAGATAGACGCCCACCAGCCCCAGCAGCAGCGATCGCATCATGGATGTCTGGGATTTCTGCTGTTCCTCGGTGGCGCCACCGATCCGGACGCTGACGCCAGGATGGTCGCGCATGATCTGCGGCGCCAGTTCGTCGAGCGCAACGGCGGAGATCCGCGCCGAGGTGGTGGCGGCGCGGTCGATCTTGCCCTCGATCCGGGCGGTGATCTTGCCGTCCTTGCGGGTCAGCGCCGGGAAGCTGGCGCTATAGGTGAAATCGGCCACCCCGGCCAGCGCCACCTGGTTGCCGCCCGGCAGGGTGACCGGGAACAGTTCGAGCGCGCTGAGGCTGGGGATGCTGTCGGCCAGCTGCACCCGCACCGTCATGCTGGAGGGACCGGCGCGGAAGCTGTCGACCTCGTCGCCGGAGAATGCGTTGCGCAGTTGCGCGGCGAGGTTTTGCGGGGTGAGCCCGACGGAATATCCGAAGGGCGTGAGCGTCATCTGCACCTCGCGGCGGCCGCCCTGCAGGTCGAGAAACGCCTCGGTCACATCGGCGCGGGCGACCAGCGCCAGCAGCATCTGGTTCGCCGCCGCCTCGAGCGTGTCGAGGTCCTGCGACAGCAGTTCGACATCCAGATCGGCGCCACCGGGCCCCCGCTCGGCCTGGGAAAAGCTGCCCTGGACCAGGTCGGGGATCGGGCCCGTCTCCTGCCGCCAGAGGGCGAGGATGGTGTCGGCCTCGACATTGCGGGCGGCGCTTTCCAGCAGATCCACGGTGACCGTCGCGGTGTGCGAGCCATTGGCGGTGACATCGCTGTTGACCGCGTATTGCACCAGCACCCGCTGGACCAGCGGCGCGGCATCCTCGGTTCCGGGGGCCAGCTGCGCATCGACCCGGTCGAGCGCGGCGAGGATGCGGCCGACCTCGGCCACGGTGCGGCTGCGGTCGATACCGGGGGTGAGCGCGATGCGGGCGATCACCGTGTCGCTTTCGGTGGCGGGAAAGCCGATCACCTTGACCGCGCCGGAGGCGATCAGCCCGACGGTGAGGATCAGCGCCGCGATCACCGTGCCGAAGGTGAGGTAGCGCACCCTGACCAGCCGCGCCGCCGTGGGCAGCAGCACCCGCTCCTTGAACCGTTCCAGCAGGCGGGTGGCGCGGCGTTCCCTTGGAGCGGCCTCGTCGTGGCCGCCATGGCTGAGGTGGTGCGGCAAAATCAGGAACCCCTCGACCAGCGACAGGGTGAGGGTGAGCAGCAGCACCATCGGGATGAACTTGAGGATCTGGCCGAAATCGCCGGTGATGAACATCAGCGGGCCAAAGACGCAGGCTGTGGTGAGAAAGGAGGAGACGACGCCGGGCATCACCTCCATCGCGCCGCGGGCGGCGGCCTCGGTCCGGCTGGCCTTGCCGCGCCATTTGTCGATGTTCTCGGCGATGACGATGGAATCGTCCATGATGATGCCCACCGCCATCAGCAGGGCGACCAGGGTGATCATGTTGATGGTGATGCCCAGCACGCTCATCAGGAACAGCCCGCCGAGGAAGGACACCGGCAGCGAGGCCGAGATCCACAGCGATTCGCGCATCGAGAAGAACAGCCACATGGTGCCGAAGACCAGCACCAGCCCCATGCCGATGTTCTGCAGGATCAGCCTCAGCCGTTCCTGCACCACCTCGGTCAGGTTGTTGATAACCGTGAGGCGGAACGGATCGGGATAGCGCGCCTGTTCCGCTGAAAGTGCCGCATCGACCGCCGAGAACACGCGGATGCTGTCATCGTCCTTCGACTTGTAGATGGCGATGATCGCGGCCTGATCGCCGTCGATGAAGGATTGCACGTTCTCGTCGCTGTCCATTGTCGCGACCTGCGCAAGGTCGCCCAGAAGCACCACGCCGCCCTGCTCGTTCTGGAGCACGATCAGGTCCTCGAGCTCGCTCACCGTGCGGCGCACGTCGGTATAGCGCAGAACGAAGCTGGTCTCGCCGATCTCGACGTCGCCGAGGGGCTGGCGCAGGCTGCGCGCCTCGATCGCGTTCAGCACGTCGCTGGCTGACAGCCCGTAGCGGCGCAGCGCCTGCGGATCGAAGCTCACCCGCAGCT
This sequence comes from Antarcticimicrobium sp., assembly GCF_029212575.1. Classification (GTDB taxonomy): domain Bacteria; phylum Pseudomonadota; class Alphaproteobacteria; order Rhodobacterales; family Rhodobacteraceae; genus Antarcticimicrobium. Next base: position 23,381 of record NZ_JARGPK010000091.1, on the reverse strand, counting down.
CACGGTCGGAGATGCCGGTGACCTGGGCCTCGGCCACCCCGTCGAGGGCCTGCAGCAGGTCGGCGAGGCTGTCGGTGTACTCGAGCAGCCCCTGCTTGCCGGCGATGCCGGAGACCGCGACCAGCGCGACCAGCTCGGTCTGGCCCTGGATCTCGACCGTGGGGGTTTCGGCGGCGGTGGGGAAATCGGTCACGCCGGAGACCGCCGAGAACACGTCGTTGAAAAACTGGATGATGTCGCCGCCCTCGTCCAGCTCGGCGGTGGCGCTGGCGCGGCCGTCGAGCGAGACGCAGTCGAACTCGGCCAGCCCGGTGAGGCCGGTGACGGCATCCTCCAGCGGAATGCAGATCTCTTCGTCCACATCGCGGGCCGAGGCGCCGGGGTAGACCACGCCGACGCTGACGGTATCGGAGGAGAACTCGGGGAAGGTTTCCCGCTCGATCCCGGTGGCCACGGCGATGCCGAGGATGCAGACCAGCACCATCAGCAGGTTGGCGGCAACCGGGTGGCGGACGAAATAGCCGATCATCTCAGCCGTCCCCGCCGGGGGTCACCGGGATCAGGCGGATGCCGGGGATCGAGGGTGAGGGCACGCTGAGGACAAGGGTTTCACCCCCGGAGAGGCCATCGGTGATCAGCACGTCGGCGCCCAGTGCCGGGCCGACGGTGACCGGCCGGACCTCGAGCCGCTGATCTGCGTCGGCGAGGAAGACGAAGGCGGCACCGTCATCGTCGAGCTGCAGCGCGGTGCGCGGCACGGCGATAGCGTCGGGGATCGGTGGCGCGCTGAGCACGACGGTGACGAAGCTGCCGGGGTTGAGCGGCGGCCGTTCGGTGGCGCCGTTGGCCAGATAGGGGTCATCGACCTGCACCACGAGGCCCAGCGTGCCGGTCTGGCTGTCGAGGGTGCCGCGCAGCCGCATGATGCGGGCGTCGTAGCGGGCATGCGTTCCGGCCAGGTCGAGCACGACCTGCGCGGTGATCCCCATCTCTCCCATCATCCCGCTCAACAGGCTGGTATCGACCATCGCGCCCTGCGGCAATTGCCCGCCGACCGAGGCCAGCGCCAGGTTGCGAAAGGCGCGCGGGGCGAACTCGGCGGTGATCTCGGCGGCGGCGGCGCTGTCGAGCGTGAGCAGCGTCTCGCCGGTGCGGATGAACTGGTCGGCCTCGACGTTCAGGGCGTTGACGCGGCCCCGGAACGGCGCGGTGATGGTGGTCTTGCCCAGGGCGCGCTCGGCCTCGGCCAGTTCGGCCCGGCGCACCGCCAGCGTCGCCTCGGCGGAGGCCCGCTGCGCGGGGTAGAGCGCCAGCGTGTTGGTCACGTTGGTGAGCGCGTTCTGTTGCGCGAAGAAAACCTTTTCGGCGGAGTTGAGCGCGGACTGGGTGCTGGTTCCGCTTTCGACCAGGGATTTGACGCGGTCATATTCGGTCTGCGCCACGTCCAGGGTGCGCTGCTCGATCTCGAGGTTGCGCTCGGTGTTGGCCTCTTTGCGGTCGATCTCGGCCAGGGCGGCCTCGGCGGCGGCGATATTGGCCTTGGTCTTCCGGATTGCGAGATCGTAGTCGGTGCGGTCGACCTCGACCAGAACCGCGCCGGCATCGACGAAGCTGCCCTCGGCCAGCCCTTCGGCAAGGCGGGTGATCCGGCCCTCGACCTCGGACACGGCACTCCAGCGGTGCGCCGATTCGACCCGGCCATAGCCCTCGGCGGTGGGCGTGATCCGGCCGGGATCGACCTGCATCACCCGCACGGCGACGGTGGCCTGGGGTTCCTCGGCGACGGGCGGCTGGCCCTGCCGCGTCATCCAGACAAAGCCGAGCACGCCGAGGACCAGCGGCGGCAGGATCAGAAGGGGGCGCAGGTTCATGGAGGCTCTCCCGCCGGGACCGGAAATGCGCCGGGGTGCCCCGGCATCGGTTTTCTATAGCGCGGCTACCTCTATGGAAGAAAGCGCCGCCTGCACCCGGGTTCAGAATGTGACCGGTTGGCCGCGCCCCTCGGCCCGGGCGCGGGTCAGCACGTGATGCGCCGCCGCCAGATCCTGTGCCGCCACCCCGAGCGAGCGGTAAAGCGTGATCTGATCGTCGCTTGCGCGCCCGGCGATCTCACCCGACAGGAGCGCGCCGATCTCTCCCCTGAGGTCGGATTCGGCAAGGTTTCCGGCGGCGATCATCTCGACGATCTCGCCGGCCTGGGCCAGTGTCGAGGGCAGGTAGTCGACCCAGATCGCGGCGCGAGTGACCATGCGGTCATCGACCTCGCGCATCGACGGGATCGAGGAGCCGACCACATTGACATGCGCCCCCGGTTGCACCCAGTCGCCCATGACGATGGGGGTGGGCGCGGCGGTGACGGTGCAGGTGATGTCGGCCTGCTCTACAGCGGCCTGCAGATCGGTGCCGCTGGTGAAACTCACATCGGGAAAATCGGCGGCGGCGCGGGCGGCGAAACCGGCGGCCTTTTCCGCCGAGCGTCCGGCGACGGCGACCCGTTTGATCGGGCGCACCGCCATTATCGCGGTCAGGTGGTGTTCGGCCTGTTCGCCGTAACCGATGAGCGCAAGGCTCTCGGCGTTCTCGCGGGCCAGCGCGCGGGTGGCCACGGCGCTGGCGGCGGCGGTGCGGATCGCGGTCAGAAGGCTTGCGTCCATCATCGCCACGGCGCCGCCGGTTTCGGCCTCGAACAGCACGATGGCGCCGCGATGCGACGACAGCCCGCGCGCCGGGTTGCCGGGAAACAGGCTGATCAGCTTGACGCCGAAACAGGCGGGGTCGGCGATGGCGCCGGGCATTACACCCATCCTGTTGTCGCCGCCCACCGGCACCACCGAGCGCAGCGGCAGTTCGGCGGTACGGGTGGAGACGCCTTTCATCACCCCGGCGACCACCTCGATCGCCTCGATCATCGGCAGCAGGGCGGCGACGTCGTCATGGGTCAGCACGATCATAGCGCGCGCTCCTTGTCCTCGCCCCAGCCGGGGCCGGTGACGGCCAGCCCCATCGCCTGTTCCAGCAGGGCGGTATAGGCTTCGGGGCGCACGACGTAGGGGAAATGCCCGCCCCAGGTGAAACGGTAGGCGGCGGCGGGGTCCACCCTTGCGCGGACGGCGGTGCGCATCTCGGGCGGGATCAGGGGATCGTCGTCGGCCTCGATGGTAAACAACTGCTCCTGCGGCAGGGCGAGATCGGGCAGCTCCGGCGCGGTCTTGAGCGCCTTGAGCCGCATCCGCAGTTCCGCCTGGGGGATGCGACCGCCGACCTCGCCCATCAGCAGTTCGACCAGGTCGGCCTGGTCCGGGTGCGCCTCGGCCCATTGACCCAATCCCTGACCGAAGCCCGCGCGCAGCTCCGCGATGGGGGCGGCGTCGAGATCAAGCGCATAGGGCATCTTGTCGGCGGTGCCGGCGACCGAATGCAGCGTGTTGGCGGCAAAGAGGCGATCTGTGCGGGTCGGGTGCGTGGCGGCGAAATACTGCGCCAGGTAGCCGCCCAGCGAGGAGCCGAGCACCGAGGCGCTTGCCAGCCCGAGGTGATCCAGCAGCGCGGCGAGATCGCCGGCCCAGGCTTCGATACCGCCGGTCTCGGGATAGGTCACGGCGATGACGTGCAGCCGGTCCGAAAGCGCCGCGATCTGCTGCCAGAAGATGTCGCCGCGCCCCAGCGTGCCGGGGATCAGCACCAGCGCGGGGCCCTGCCCGGCCTCGACATAGCCCCAGTCGCGCCCGTTCAGGGCGATGCGGCGTTCGGGGAATTGCGCGGCGAAGGCGTCGCGCGCGGTGCTCAGCGGATTGCTCATGCGAAAGGGTCCTCCACGACGGGGAAATAGGTCTTTGCCCGGTGTTTGTACGGGATGTTGGCGAAATCGGGGGTGATCGAGCCGGGGGTGGCGACGCCGATGACCTGTGCCGCGATCGGGTTGAAGCCGGCCTCGTAGTGGTTTGAGGATTTCACGCAGACATAGCGGCGCTGGCCGAGGTCGATGCCCAGTTGCTCGAAGGCCTCGGGGTGGAAGGTCTGGCTGCGCAGGTCGTTCAGGACGATGTCGATGCCCCGGGTTTCGATCCAGACCACATCGCCCATCGGCGCCGGCAGCGTGCCGAAGCGCTGGGTCAGGCCCGAGGCCACCTTTCTGACCGTGACCACGAGGTCGAGCGGGTCGCCCGACATCGGGCCGCATTTGCCGCCCATGCGCAGGTTCAGCGTGGCGCCCTCGCCCGCCTCCTTGCAGATGCGCACGGCGATCGGATCCCAGAACAACCCGGTGGCAACGCCGGTCATGCCGCGTTCGATCATCGCGCGCAGAAGGAAGGTGGCATCAGAGGGCGCGCCGCCGCCGGCGTTGTCGGACATGTCGGCCAGCACCACCGGCCCCTCGGGCGCGGCCTGGGCCATGTCGAGGGCGGTGTCGATATCGGGCGGCACGCGGTGCAACTCGTGGCGCAGGGCAAAGATCCTGCGGCCCAGCGTCTCGGCCTGCTGCTCCGCCTGCTCGGCGCTGCCGTCGCAGATGGCGACGGCGCGGCTGCCGGTGCGGGGGTGGTCGGACCAGGGAAAGCCGTGGATCAGCGACAGCGAGAGCAGGTCGCCCTGCCCCTCGGCCGCCAGCATATCATCCACAAAGCCGCGCATCGGCGGCTTGGTGGTGGGCATGGCGATGATCATGCGACAGTCCCAGTCGCGCATCACCGGGGTGATCTTTCCCTCGGCGGTCCCGGCGGCGAGGCGGAACAGGTCGGCGGCGCGTTCGGGCACGTCGACATGGGGGTATTCCTTGAACGCGACCAGCAACGAGGCCTCGGACATCATCGTGTCGGTGAGGTTGGAATGCGGGTCCAGCAGCCCGCCGATCACCGCATCGGGGCTGACCGCCCGGCAATGGGCGATCAGGTCGCCCTCGCAATCGTCATAGCCGTCGGCGATCATCGCGCCGTGCAGCGCCAGCAGGATCACGTCGGCGCCGCCAGCGGCCGTCAGTTCCGCCACAATCTCGTCGCGGAACCCCTCGTAGACCGATTTCACCGTGAGGCCGCCGGGCTGGGCGTGGGCCGACAGGCTTTCGATCACGTGCCAGCCCTTTGCCTCGGCCTTGTCGCGCCAGATGTGCAGCGGCGCGGTCCAGTACATCGGCTTGTCCCGGGTGGCGTCGCCGTGGTGGATCGAGCCCTCCTCGAAACTGGCCATGCCGGTGGGCATCGGAGAGAAGGAATTGGTTTCGGTGCTGAGACCGGCAATGAAGAGTTTCATCGGCACGTCCTGTGGGTTGGGTCAGGGGGTCGGGGTATCTTGCTCGGGCACCGGCAGCTGGCCGGTGGCCTGCATGGTCAGCCGCGCGGAAAGGTGGACCAGGATCAGCACGAAGGCCAGCGGCACGGCGGCGGTGAACCAGATCATCGGGATGTCCAGCATCTCGGCCTGCCGGTTCAGGCTGCGGCCGAGAAAGCCGCGCGCCATGTCCATCCGCGCGTTGAACAGCGAATACCAGATCACCGGCACGGCGAAGATCACGACGCCGGTCGCGCGGATCACCGCCAGCGCCATGCCGGGGCCTCCCCGCCGCGCCTGCATTGCGGGAAAGAGCGTGGGGTCGGAGCCGGCGCGAAAGGCGCAGGAGGCCCCCAGCATCCCGGCCCAGACCATGGCGCGGCGGGCCAGTTCCTCGGTCCAGATCGGCGGGGCATCGAGCGCATAGCGCGCCAGCACCTGCCAGCCAGCGGCAAAGACCATGACCAGCACCGCCAGCACCGCCCCCCAGAGGGCGATGCCGTTGAGCGCGACCGACAGCCGGTCGAGGGTGCGGGCCAGGGTCTTCATCGGCTCAGTTGCCCTTGGCCGCTTCCCAGGCCGCGATCTGCTCCGGCGTCAGCAGCCCGCTTTCATAGGCGGGGGCGGAGGCGGCGCGGAACTCGGCACGGGCGGCCTCGTCAAGCTGAACCACGGCGACACCGGCGGCCTCGAGCTTGCCCATCACGGCGTCCTGGGTTTTCAGCCAGTCGCGGTTGGCCTGGGTTGCGGCGGCGATGGCGGCGTCAACGGTGGCGCGGTCTTCGTCCGACAGGCCCTGATACCAGTCCTCGGACAGGATCGTGATCCGCAACGAGGGCGAGATCGCGGCATTGGTGAAATGCTTGATGAAGTCGGTGTGACCGAACAGCAGCGGCACAAAGGCGGGGTTGAGGTAGCCGTCGGCCACGCCGGTCTGCAGCGCGTTGGGCACCTCGGCCCAGCTGACGATGGTGCCGGCCGCACCCCAGGCCTCGTAAAGCTCGATCTGGCTTTCGTCCAGGGCGCGCATCCGCAGCCCGGCCATGTCGGCGACCGAGTTCACCGGCTTCTTGGTGTTGAAGATGCCGCTGGCCTGACCGACGGTGTTGACCGAGACCACCCGCACACCCTCGGGCGTGGTGGCTTCGTTGATCTTGGCGAGCATGCCACCCTCGACCATGGCGCGGTCGACCTCCTCCATGCCGGAGAAGAAATAGGGCAGTCGCAACCCGTAGATCAGCTTGTCGATGGAGCCGACGATGTTGAGCGGCGACATCGAGACCTCCAGCAGCCCCTGGCTGACCTGATCGAACAACTCGTCGTCGCCGCCGAGCGCGCCGCGCTGGAACTCCTCGGCCTCCATCCCGTGGTCGTTGAGATAGCTTGCGAAGGCATGCGCCCAGACGTAGGAGCCGGAGCCGTCGAGGTCGGGCGGGCTGTCGAGCGCGATCTTGACCTGCGCCGAGGCGGTGCCGCCGGCCAGCGCGAGGGCGGCCGCGAACAGGCCGCCGGTGAGGATATTCGAAAGTTTCATGTCATTTTCTCCTGTTGGTTTGTGGTCTTTTCTTTTGGTCATCAAATGAGTGTCATGGACCGCCGCCCAGCCCGAAGGCGCGCGGCAGCCAAAGGCTGAGGCCCGGCACGTTGACCAGCAGCGCCAGCACGGCGATCTGGGTCAGGACGAAGGGAAGCACGGCGCGCGCCAGTTTCCAATAGTTCACTCCGGTCACCGCCGAGACGACGAGCAGACATCCCCCCATCGGCGGCGAGACCAGACCGATGCACAGGTTGAAGCAGAGCACGATGCCAAGGTGTACCGGGTCGGCGCCCTGGGCCAGCGCGACCGGGGCCAGCAGCGGCACCAGCAGCGCAAGGGCGACAGGAATATCCAGCACCATTCCGGCGAGCAGGAAGATCACGTTCATCGCCAGCATGTAGCCCGCCGGGCCGAGACCCAAGCGCGCGACCATGTCCGAGATCGCCTCGGGCACCCGTTCGAGCGCGCCGAGGTGGCCGAGGGCGGAGACCGCGCAGATGATGATGAAGATCGAGCCGGAGAGGATCGCGGTGCGGCGCAGCGCCTCGACCACCTGCCCGCCCGACAACCCGGCATAGAACCATCCCGCCCCGAGGGCCGCGAAGACGGCGACGGCGGCGGCCTCGGTCGGTGTCATCCAGCCGAAGACGATACCGCCGAGGATGATGATCGGCAGGCTCATCGCGGGCAGCGAATGGATCAGAGTGGGCAGAAAGGGCGGCATGTCGGCCTTTTCCACCCTTGGGTGATCCTGGCGGACGGCAAAGGCGCCGTTGACCACCAGCAGCGCGGCGGCAAGCACCAGCCCCGGGACGATCCCGGCGAGAAAGAGGGCTGTGACCGAGGTGCCCATCAGTGCGCCGTAAAAGATCAGGATGATCGACGGCGGCACGATCGGCCCGATGATCGAGGAGGCGGCGGTGACGGCACTGGCGTAGGTCAGCGAATAGCCACGCCGCGTCATCTCGGGCACCAGCGTGTTGGACAGCGCGGCGGCATCGGCAACGGCGGAGCCCGAGATGCCGGCGAAGAACACGCTGGTGAGAATGTTGACGTGGCCCAAGCCGCCGCGCACCCGGCCGACCAGCGCCATGGAGAGGTTGATCAGCGCGCCGGTGATGCCGCCCCGGTTCATCAGCTCGCCCGCGAGGATGAAAAGCGGCATCGCCATCAGGGCGAAGACGTCGATCTTGGAAAAGATCTGTTGCGGCAGGATGGCGAGGTAACGGGAATTGTCGGTGGCGAGAAAGGCCAGCACAGTCGCGCCGCCGATCACATAGGCGATCGCCAGCCCCGAGGCGAGGAAGGCGGCGGCGGCGAGCCCGACCCAGACCATCATGGGGTCAGCGCCGGACGCATCGGGGAAAGCCCGGCCTCGGTGACGCCCTCGGCGGCGATGTCATCGGGTATCGGACCGCCCAGCGCCAGCGCGGCGGCGGCGCGGGCCATCGCCGGGGCGGTCTGGATGCCGTAACCGCCCTGCCCGGCCAGCCAGAAGAACCCCTGCGCCTCGGCGTCGTAGCCGACCGCCGGGGTGCCGTCTGGCAGAAAGCTGCGCAGCCCGGCCCATTTATGCTCGATCCGGCGTACCTGGATGTCGAAGGCGGTTTCGATCCGGTCGACGCAGATCGCCACGTCAAGTTCCTCGGGCTGGGCATCGCAAGGCTCGGACGGGGTCTCGTCGGCGGGGGAGATCAGCAGTTTGCCGGCGTCGGGTTTGAGATAGAAATCCTCGGCCACGCCGACCACCATCGGCCAGCGGTCGGGCACCACACCTGTGGGCGGCGCCACCAGCAGCGCGGTGCGGCGCAGCGGACGCAGGCCGAGCGGGCGTACCCCGGCCATCTGCGCCACCTCGTCGGCCCAGGCGCCGGCGGCGTTGATCACCCTGGGCGCGCGCAGCGGGCCTTGCCGCGTTTCCACCACCCAGTCGCCGCCCGCGCGGGAGATGCCCAGAACCTCGGACTTCAGGTGCAGCGCGCCGTCACGGGCGCGGAAGGATTTCAGGTAATGCTGGTGCAGCCCGTGCACCTCGATATCCGCCGCCGAAAGGTCGATCAGCGCCGAGGCGAGATACTCCGGGCGCAGCAGCGGGACCATGTCCTGTGCCGTGGCGGTCGGGACCGGCTCGACCGCATCGCCAAGTTCGGCCTGCAGGGCGGCGGTCTCATCGGTCTGGTCGGTGCGGGCGACGAACAGCACCCCGCGCGGGTGGATCAGGCCGGCGGGCGGCTCGCCCGGCCCCTCGCCGCGGAAAAAGGCATGGCTGGCGCGCGACAGCGCCCGGATCGCGGGCGGGCCGTAAGCCACGGTGAACAGCGCCGCCGAGCGCCCGGTGGTGTGATAGCCGGGCTGGGTCTCGCGTTCGAGCAGGATCACGCGCGCGGAGCGGGCCAGTTCGGCGGCCACCGAGGCCCCGGCCATGCCGGCGCCGATCACGATGAAATCGGTCGTCTCGCCGCCCTGCGTCATGTGCCCTGTCCCTGTCCGGTCCTTGCTTAGGGAAAAGCGTAGCACCGATTTTCCAATCGGAAAACACATTTTTTCCTATTGGAAAAATCCTTGGCGACACAGGGATTTGGGCCTAGAGTTGCCCCATGACAGAGGTGACAGACGCCCCGAATCCACGCGCCGATTTCGGCCGCCGTTTGCGCCAGTTGCGCCGCGACCGGGGCTGGACCCTGTCCGAGGTGGCGGAGCGCTCGGGGCTGGCGATCTCGACAATCTCCAAGGCCGAACGTGGGGTGATCTCGCTGACCTATGACCGGCTGTCGCAGCTCGCGCGCGGGCTGGAGGTGGACCTTGCCGCGTTTTTCAATGCCGAGGGGCAAAGCTTCGAGCCGGGCAGTTTCGCGGTGGCGCGCAAGGGCGAGTTCAAGCGGCAGGAAACCGTGAACTACGTTTACGAGATGCTGTTTCCCGACATGTGGAACAAGGCGATGACGCCGATGATGGGGTCGCTGAAGGCGCGCGAACTGGTGGATTTCGAGGATTTCGTGCGCCATCCCGGCCAGGAATTCCTGGTGGTGATGGAGGGGGTGGTGACGGTGTTCGTCGAGGGCCGCGCGCCGGTGCGGCTTGAGGCCGGAGACAGTATCTATTTCGACAGCGCGGTCGGCCATCTCTATGCCTCGGACGGCGAGCGCGATGCGCGTATCCTGGTGGTCTGCGCGCCGGGGCCGGGCGCCTAGCGGTTGCGCCGCGGCAGTTCCGCGTTGGCGGTCCAGTCCCAGGTTCCCTTGTCGCGCTCGGTCACTGCCTGTTTCCAGCCGACCGCCTCGGCGCGGGTCTTGAAATTGATCCCCTCCGGCGAATGGCGGGTGATGCCGTCAAAGAGGGTCGCCAGCCGCTGGGTCTGCATCATCCCGGTCTGCTCGATCGCCTGGTTGATCACCATCTTCTGCATCGCCAGCTGATTGATCGGCACGCTGGCCATGCGCACCGCCAGCTCCTCCACCCGGTCGTCGAGCGCCTCGTCCGGCACCGCCTCCAGCACCAGCCCCATGTCGGCGGCCTCGCGCCCGGTGATCCGGTCGCCGGTGAACAGCATCCGCTTGGCCCGCTCCGCCCCAAGCCGGTAAACCCACATCGCCGTTGTGGGACAGCCCCAGACACGGGCGGGCATATAGCCGATCTGCGCGCTCTCGCCCATGATGGTCATGTCGGCGCAAAGCGCGATGTCCGAGCCGCCGGCGACGGCAAACCCCTGCACCTTGCAGACCACCGGCTTCATCGCCCGCCACAGCGCCATGAAATGCTGGGTATTGGCCCACATGAAGCTGTAATCCTTGATCGGGTCCCAGGGCATCTCCTGCGTCGCCTGCCCGCTGCCGTTACCCTCGGCGTAAAAGCTCAGGTCGTAGCCCGCGCAGAACGCCGGCCCGCGCCCCGACAACACGATCACATGCACGCCCGGATCGGCATCGGCGCGCGCCACCGCGGCGGCCAGCTCCACCGGCAATTCATCATTGATCGCGTTCATCACCTCGGGCCGGTTCAGCGTGACCCGGGCGATGCGGCCGTCCTTCTCATAGTCCACGACAGACATGGCTTTCCTCCCTTTCTCCTCGGCGAAGGGAACCATGCGCCCCGCCAAAAGAAAACGGGACGCGCGATGTGACCGCGCGTCCCGTCTTTTTCTGGCGACAAATACTCCGGGGGGCCGCCCGCATGGGCGGCGGGGGCAGCGCCCCCTCTCGCGCCCGGTCCTAGAACGGCAGCCCGACGTAATTCTCCGCCAACGAGGTCTGCGCCGCATCCGAGGAGAACAGATACTCCAGGTCGGTCTGCTGCAGCCGCTTGTCATAGGCGATGCTGTCGGGAAAGGTGTGCAGCAGCGATGTCATCCACCAGGAGAACCGCTGCGCCTTCCACACCCGCGCCAGCGCCTTTTGCGAATACTGCTCCAGCCCGGTATCGTCGCCGTCCTGATAGTGATCCAGCAGCGCGTGATAGAGATAGTAGATATCCGACGCCGCCGAGTTCAGCCCGCGCGCACCGGTCGGCGGCACGATATGGGCGGCATCGCCGGCCAGAAACAGGTTGCCATAACGCATCGGCTCGGCGACGAAACTGCGCAAGGGCGCGATGCTTTTTTCGATGCTGGGCCCGGTGATCAGATCCTCTGCCACATCCTGCGGCAGGCGCTTTTTCAACTCGGTCCAGAAATCCTCGTCCGACCAGTCCTCGACAGTATCGGTCAGCGGCACCTGGAGGTAATAGCGGCTGAGCACCTGGCTGCGCAGCGAACACAGGGCAAAACCGCGCTCATGCTTGGCATAGATCAGTTCCGGCGAGACCGGCTTGGTGCGGGACAGGACGCCGAGCCAGCCAAAGGGATAAACCTTTTCGTATTCGGTCAGCACGTCCTTGGGGATCGACTTGCGGCTGACGCCGTGAAAGCCGTCGGCGCCGATGATGAAATCGCAATCGACGCGGTGCTGCTCGTCGCCCAGCCGATAGGTCAGATAGGGTGCGTCCGATTTCAGGTCATGCGGCGTGACGTCCTGCGCCTCGTGGATCACCGCGCCGCCCATCTTGTCGCGGGCCTCGTAAAGGTCTCGGGTCACCTCGGTCTGGCCGTAGACCACCACCGAGTTGCCGCCGGTGTGCGCCTTGAGATCCACCCGATCCCGGATGCCGTCATGGGCGATATAGAACCCGTCGTGGATCTCGCCCTCGCGGTCCATCCGCTCGCCGCATTCGGCCTCGCGCATCAGCTCGGCGAAACCATGCTCCAGCACGCCGGCGCGAATCCGGCCCAGCACATAGTCGCGGCTGTGCTTTTCCAGCAGGATATTGTCGATTCCCTTCAGGTGCAGCAGTTGCGACAGCAACAGGCCCGACGGCCCGCCACCGATGATTCCGACCTTGGTTTTCACGGGGGTATTCATGGACGCTCCTCCTTTGATTGCCGAAATATGCCGTCTTTCGGCCTGGTCGGGAATGGATCAACCGCGCAACTTATTGTATATTTCGAACATGACCGAGACCTCCACCAGCGCCGCGATCCGCAATTATAACCTGTTCGGCGAAACCGCCGAAGTGCCCGATGTGGTCCATTGCGAGACGATTCAGGATCGCTCCGAGCTGCACAATTGGGAACTGCGCCCGCACCGCCACGCGCGGTTGCACCAGGTCCTGATGCTGCGCTCGGGCGGCGGCAGCGCCCGGATCGAGGGGCAGACCGTCCCACTCCTCCCGCCGGCGCTGATCAACATGCCGCGCGGCTTCGTCCACGGCTTTCGCTTTCACCAGGGCACCGAGGGTTGGGTCATCACGCTGAGCGCCGATCTGATGGACGAGGCGCTGCGCGACCGCGAGGGGCTGCGGGCGGTGCTCGCCAATCCCTGCGCCGTGCCGCTGCCCCCCGAGCTGGAGACCCTGGCCCACCGCATCCTGACCGAATATCACAACCGCGATTTCGCCCGGGCCCAGATCCTGCGCTCGCAGGCCGGCTCGCTTCTGGGTCTGGCGGCCCGCGCGATCCACGCCGATCAGGCGCCGCCCGATCCCCATGCCGACACCCCGCTGCTGCGAAGGTTCGAGGCATTGGTCGAACAGCACTTCCGCCAGCGCCTGTCGGTCGCCGACTATGCCGCGCGGCTGGCGGTGTCGCCCACCCATCTCAACCGCGTGGTGCGGCAGGCGACCGGGCGGCCCGCCTCGGCGCTGATCGCCGAGCGGGTGCTGCGCGAGGCGCGGCGGATGCTGATCTATACCAACCTGACGGCGGCCGAGATCGGGTACGAACTGGGCTTTGCGGACCCGGCGCATTTCTCGCGCGTCTTCACCCGCGGCACCGGCAACCCGCCGCGCGCCTTTCGCCGACGGATGGAACAGGGCGGCTGAGGCCGCGCGCCGGTCTCAGCCGCGCGCCTGGTTCCGTACGGTATCGACCATCAATTGTACGTTTTCGGGGTCCGCGTCCGGGGTGATCCCGTGGCCGAGGTTGAAGATATGCGGCCCCCCCGAAAACGCCCTGACGATGCGCCGCGTCTCATCCACCAACGCCTGCCCGCCGGTCACCATGTGCTCGGGCGCGAGATTGCCCTGCACGCAGCCGTCGACCTGCACGTTGGCCGCCGCCCATTCGGCATCGACCGATTGATCCAGCGCCACGCAATCGACGCCAGTGGCCCGGGCGAAGCCCGCGTATTTCTCTCCCGCCCCGCGCGGAAAGCCGATCACCGGGATACCGGGGTGCCTGGCCTTCAGCGCCGCCGTGATCTCGCGCGCCGGTTCCAGCGCGTATTTGTCGAAGGCCGCGCCGCTCAGCGAACTGGCCCAGCTGTCGAACAGTTTCACCACCTCGGCCCCGGCCTCGATCTGGGCCGAGAGATAGTCGATGGTGGCCGCCGTGATGCGCTCCAGCAGCGCCTCGAACAGCGCGACGTTGCCCTCGCGCAGGGCATGGGCCGGGCCCTGGTCAGGGGTGCCGCGCCCGGCGATCATGTAGGTGGCCACGGTCCAGGGCGCGCCGGCGAAGCCGATCAGCGTGGTCTCGCTGGGCAATTCGCGGGCGAGGATGCGCACGGTCTCGTAAACCGGCGCCAGGTGATCATGGATCGCATCGGCCGGTTTCAGCGCGTCGAAATCCGCGCGTTCAGTGATGGTCGAAAGGCGCGGCCCCTCGCCGGTGACGAACCACAGATCGGCGCCCAGTGCCTGCGGCACCAGCAGGATGTCGGCGAACAGGATCGCGGCGTCGAATCCATAGCGGCGGATCGGCTGCAGCGTCACCTCGGCGGCCAGATCGGGGGTGTAGCACAGCGACAGGAAATCGCCCGCCTTTTCCCGCGTGGCGCGGTATTCGGGCAGGTATCGGCCAGCCTGCCGCATCATCCAGATCGGCGGGGTTTCCAGCACCTCGCCCGCCAGCGCGCGCAGCAGCTTTTTCTGTCCGGCCATGTCATCCCCTTCGGGCTAAATCGGTAAAACAGGCCGCGCCCCGTCCAGGCGAACGGGGCGCGGGCCGGTGATCGGTTGGGTCAGACCCCGACGTTCACGATGGCCTGGGCCAGGATCGGAACGGTGGTCTTGTTCAGCCCGGCGATGTTCATCCGGCTGTCGCCCACCATGTAGATGCCGTGATCCTCGCGCAGTCTGGCCACCAGTTCGGGCGTGGTTCCAAGCCGCGAGAACATGCCGCGGTGCTGCGCGATGAAGCCGAACCGGTCCGACCCGGTCAGCCGCTGCAACTCGTCGGCAAGCTGCTGGCGCAGGCCCAGCATCGACAGGCGCACATCCTCCAGCTCGCTCGCCCAATCGGCGCGCAGCGCGGGATCGGTGAGGATGGTGCTCACCACCCGGGCGCCGTGATCGGGCGGAAAGGAGTAGTTCTGACGGTTGAGATAGGCCAGCGTACCCTGGTTGAGCTTGGTCTTGCCGGCATCGGCAGCGACGGCCATCAGCAGCCCGGTGCGCTCACGGTACACCCCGAAATTCTTGGAACAGCTTGCCGCGATCAGGCATTCGGGCACCGAAGAGGCCACCAGGCGGGTGCCGGCGGCATCCTCTTCCAGACCGTCGCCAAAGCCCTGGTAGGCGATGTCGATCATCGGGATCAGCCCGCGATCGTTCAACACGTCGATCACCACCTGCCATTCGACAAGGTTCAGGTTGGCGCCGGTGGGGTTGTGACAGCAGCCATGCAGCAGCACCACGTCGCCGGCCTGCGCCGTCTTCAGGTCGGCGATCATGCCGTCGAAATCGACGCCGCGTGTCTCGCTGTCGAAATAGCGGTACGCCTTGGTCTCGATCCCCAGGTAGCCGAGGATCGAGGTGTGGTTCGGCCAGGTCGGATCGGACACCCAGACGCGCGCGCCCGGGTTGGCCATGCGAATGAGTTCGAACGCCTGGCGCACCGCGCCGGTGCCGCCGGGCGTGGCCACGGCGGCGACGGTATCGCGTGCCACCGCATCCGACAGGATCAGCCCGATCATCGCGTCGGCATAGGCCGGATCGCCGGCCAGTCCGGTATAACTCTTGGTGGTCTGCTGTTCCCAGATGCGTTTCTCGGCGGCCTTCACCGCGCGCATCACCGGGGTCACCCCCTCGGCGTTCTTGTAGACGCCCACGCCAAGGTCGATTTTCTGATCGCGCGGATCGTCGGCGAACATCTGCATCAGTGCGAGGATCTTGTCGGCGGGCTGTTCCTTGAGGGTTTCGAACATCAGTCGTCTCCGGTTGCGACGGGCAGGGTCGGGAAGGCGCCCCATTCGGCCCAGGAGCCGTCATAGAGGGAATGGTCGGTCTTGCCCATGCGCTCCAGCGCCAGGCTGAGGATGGCGGCGGTCACGCCCGAGCCGCAGGAGGTGATCGCCGGTTTGGACAGATCGACACCGGCGGCCTCGAAGATGGCGCGGCAGGCCTCGGGTGATTTCATCGTGCCGTCCGCGTTCAGAAGCTCGGTGAAGGGCACGTTCTTCGAGCCCGGCACACGGCCGCCGCGCAGCCCTTCGCGCGGTTCCGGTTCTTCACCGCGGAAACGGCCGACCGAGCGCGCGTCGATGATCTCGTAATCGCCAAGCTTGGCGGCAGCCGAGACCTGTGTCACATCGCGCACCAGGTGGTTTTGCAGCCGCACGGTCATGTGCCGGTCGCGCACCATGGGCGGCAAATCCTCGGTCTCGCGGCCCTCGGCCAGCCATTTCGGCAGGCCGCCGTCAAGCACGGCAACGTTGTTCTGTCCCATCAGCCGAAAGGTCCACCAGACACGCGCGGCCGAGCTCACGCCCATGCCGTCATAGACCACCACCTGATGGCCATCGCCCACGCCCATGGCCCGCAGCCGCGACATGAATTTCTCGACCGGGGGCGCCATATGCGGCAGCTCCGAGCGGTGGTCCGCGATATCGTCGATGTCGAAGAACCGCGCACCGGGAATATGCGCCGCCTCGTATTCCGCGCGGGCATCCCGTTCCAACTGCGGCAGATACCACGAGCCATCGAGAATCCTCAGGTCCGGATCCTTCATATGGGCCGCCAGCCAATCGGTGGAAACCAGTGTTCTCGGGTCGTCCTGCATGCCTGCCACCCCTCGTTCAAAGCCGATGCCCTGCCTACTATTGGCCGGAGACGGGTGCAAGGCAACAGGATGTACCGCGCGGCCTCGGAAGGCGGGCTCGATACTGCGCGCCGTCGCGAAGGCGTTGGCAGGCCTCCTGCGGCCGATCTTGACCGGCCACAGGAGGCGGTACCTCAGACCAGCAACGACTCGAAGGCCGAGAGGTGGTTCTCGGAGCCGGTCAGCAGGTTTCCGTAGACCTTGGCGAGCCGGGTTCCCTCGACGTCCTCGATCGCTGCGGCGATATCGGTGATGTCCTTTGACTCGATCGCGACACCGACCTCAAGCGCGGCTGTGAGCGACTCGCTCCCGGCCTCGAGAAGCGTGTCGTACAGCGCCTGGAGTTCCGCATCCAGGAAGCCGCCGCTTGGCTCGAACAGGAACTCGTCCGTATCGATGCCGATCTTGTCGGCCTGTTTGATCACCGCATTGAAATGCCGGTCCTCGGACCTGGCGATGTTCTTGAACACCTTGAGGCCATACATGTCGTGAAACGTCTCGTAGATATCGCCGGCGAGTTTCTCTTCTTCGATCATGTAGCGCAGTTCGCTGATCGCCTCATCGCTGTAGGTTGCGGAATCATCCCCTTTTCCGTCGCCCTTGCCCTTTGGTCCGCCGGTGTCCTGTCGGCCGGCCGGCGTGGTTCCAAACTTGAAAACGTCGATTTCGGAGACCGTGCCATCCGGATCTTCCCGCTGCAATGCCGGGTCTTGTCGTCCGGCGAGCCTGTGCGCACGACCGAGCGGCGTCGCGATTTCGGAAACCACGTCGTCGGAATCGGTCGCTGCAGTCTTGTCGTCACTCGCGTTGCGCGCCTTGCGCGCGGCATGACCGCCATCGGGCATGGCGCCTGACGGATAATCCCCGTCGTCGGCTCCCGCAACCCGGGCGGTGTCTGTCTCCATTCGGCCCTTGCCTGTCGGCGCCGCCTCTTCCTCCGGCAGGCTGTCGTCGATGGCCGGGTCGATGACTTTCGCGGCGAACTTGAACGGCTCGTCGGACAGCTTGAATGCTCTTTTTCTCATTTGCAGACCTCGCAAGAAACCCAGTGCTCACTTTTCATGAACACATATGAATTAATATATGTGTTGGCCGAGGTGTTTTAAACAGGGGCAAGGCCCGCATTGCCGCGATTGTGTAGCCCCGGCGCCGGCCGGTCTAGCGGTTGTCTTTCAGCAGCCGCTGCTTCTGACGCGACCAGTCGCGCTTGGCCTGGGTTTCGCGCTTGTCATGGGCCTTCTTGCCCTTGGCGATGCCGATCTTGAGTTTGGCGATGCCCTTGTGATTGAAATACATCACGATCGGCACCAGCGTCATGCCCTTGCGCTGGGTCGCGTTCCACATGTTGGCGAGTTGCTTGCGGCTGACCAGCAACTTGCGCCGGCGCCGCTCCTCATGGCCAAAGGTCCTGGCCTGCTTGTAGGGCGCGATGTAGGAGTTGACGAGCCACAGCTCGCCCTCCTCGACTGCCGCGTAGCTCTCGGCGATGTTGCCGCCGTTGGCGCGCAGCGACTTGACCTCGGACCCCTCCAGGATGATCCCGCATTCCACGTCATCCTCGATCGCGTAGTCGAAGCGCGCGCCGGTTCTCGGCGATTACCTTGTAGTTCGGATCTGACTTTTGCTGGGCCATGCCGACCGATCTACGCGCGCGCAGGCCGATCCGCAAGATCGCGCGCGGTCAGTTGCCCAGCTTGGCGTGCACCTCGTCAAGGTCGATCTCGCCCACCGGCAGTTTGTTGGAGGGATCGGCGGGGTCGTACTTGAACAGATCGAAATCGCGTTTGTAGATCTCGTAGACCAGGTGCATCGAGAGATCGTCGAAATAATCCTCGACCGGATGCGCCCGTTTTGGCCCGTGGCCCTCGCTCTCGTTGAACCGGGGGATCTGCGACAGGTCGACCGCATGCGGTGTGTCCACCGCGTCGAGCACCGATTGCATCCCTTCGTTGAACTTCTCGGTCCAGAAGATGTTGTCGTAGCGGCCGCCGTTGACGATGAAGGTCGAGACATGGCCCGACATCCCCGACCAGTGGATATCCGGGTCCATCGGCCGGCGCCAGCGGATGGTGTCGCGGGCGAACAGCAGAAAGCGGCGAAAGCTCTTGACCTGGTCGAACTCCTGCTTGCCGTCGTCGCCGCCGACCTCGATGCCATAGGTATAGGCCAGTTTCGGCACCAGGTTGCCGCGATAGCGTTTGCCGTTGCGCTGGATGCCGCAGATCTTGTCGAAGAAGGAACTGAGAATCCGCGTGTACGGGTTGCGCACACAGGTGAAGGCGTAAGAGCGATGCTCCTGCACGTTGCGGGTGATCGGCTCCTGGCTCTCCTCGATCCCCCATTTGTGTAGCCCCGACTTGGCGTCGTGGATGTCGCCGTCAAAGAACACGCCATGATCGGAATAAAACATGATCTGGCCAATGGTCGAACAGGCGCATTTCGGGACGACCCGATACACCATGCTTTCGCTCGTCGTCATCCAGGTACCGGGAAAGCCCATGCGTCCGTGTCTCCATGCCGTCCCGACCGCCGGGCGAAGCGCCTTGGCAGGGGTTAACGTAAAAAAAGCAAATTATGCATGTTTATTCAATCGGCCTTCACCTTTATCTAGTTATTAGAAGCGCCCCAACACGTATATGTCGTTCCCCCAATGGCCAAGATCGCGTACATCCTGCTCTGCCACAAGGACCCGGAGGCGATTGTCGCGCAGGCCGAGCGACTGACCGCGGCCGGCGACTACATCTCGATTCACTTCGACGCGCGTGCCCCGCTGGCGCATTTTCGGCAGATCCGCGATGCGCTGGCCGACAATCCGAACGTGACCTTCGCCCGCCCCCGTATCCGGTGCGGCTGGGGCGAGTGGTCGCTGGTGCAGGCGACGCTGAACGCCGTCGAGGCGGCGGTCGAGGCCTATCCGCGCGCCACCCATTTCTACATGCTGTCGGGCGATTGCATGCCGGTCAAATCGGCCGAATACGCCCACCGGTTCCTTGACACGCAGGACCGCGACTTCATCGAAAGCGTGGATTTCTTCGACAGCAACTGGATCAAGACCGGGATGAAGGAGGACCGGCTGATCTATCGCCACTTCCTGAACGAGCGCAAGCACAAGGCGCTGTTCTATGCCTCGGTCAATCTGCAGCGGCGGCTGGGGCTGAAACGGGCGATACCCTCGGACATCCGGATGCAGATCGGCAGCCAGTGGTGGTGCCTGCGCCGCCGCACCATCGAGTGGATCCTGGATTTTTGCCGGACCAGGCGCGACGTGATGCGGTTCTTCCGCACCACCTGGATTCCGGACGAGACCTTTTTCCAGACCCTGGTGCGTCACCTCATCCCGGAAAACGAAATCGAAAGCCGCACTCTGACCTTCCTGATGTTCTCCGACTACGGGATGCCGGTGACCTTCTACAACGATCACTACGACCTGCTGCTGGCGCAGGATTACCTTTTCGCGCGCAAGATCAGCCCCGAGGCGACCGACCTCAAGGCGCGGCTCGGCAGGCTTTACGCGGCGCATGATGTGGAGTTCCGGATTTCGAACGAGGGGCAGAACCTTCACAAGTTTCTCACCGGACGCGGGCGAATCGGGCGCCGGTTCGGGATCCGGTTCTGGGAGGCGGAAAGCTCGCTTGGGCGCGAGCGCGAACTGATGATCATCGTGTGCAAGAAATGGCATGTCGCCAAGCGGTTGCTGCAGAACATCCGACAGATCACCAATCTTCCGGCGATCGGGTATCTCTTCAACGAGGTCGATACCCCCCTGCCCGACCTGGGCGGGATCGAGGGGTCGCTGGAAAAACGCGCCCGCCATCGCCGCGCGCTGATGCGGATGCTGTTCGACCACTACCAGACTGACCGGCTGATCGTCTGCATGGACCCGGGCAACCTCGACCTGGTGCAGGATTTCGCCTCCGACCGGTCGATCGCGCGAATCCTCGAGATCGAGTGCCAGTTCTCGGATGACTACCTGATCGGGCACGCCCGGCGCATCGGGTTGGCCGGGGAAGAGACCGGGCAAGCCGCGCTGGAGCGGTTGCTGCCCGCGATCCGGAACGACCTGATCCATGAAACCGACCTGCTCCGCGATGCCGGGTTCGAGCATTTCAGCCGGATCCGCGAGACCGCCGAGGTCGAACAGAACGCCGCCGCGCTGTCAGACTTCCTGGCGATTCCGCACGATCAGGCGATGGGTCTGGCTCAGGAGGCGCATCTGTTCGACGACTGAATCGGTTCAGTTTCCCCGCCGGCGGTCAAGCCAGCGGCGCAGCCGGCCGCGCCGTTCCGAGATCGCCTCGCCGGCGATGTCCATGTTGTCCTCGAGATCCTCGATCAGCGGGTCGATCCGGGCCCGCCGGAACCGCCGCCAGCGCACCCAGACCGCATAGACCAGCGCCGCCAGCAGGGTCAGCAGGATGATGTTGAACCACGGGATCAGGCGCACGTCCGGCCCCGCGACCGGCCGGATCTTTACCGCGTTTGGAAAGATCGACAGAAACTCGTTGCGCCAGCCGTAATGGCGGATCGCCACCCATTTCGGCGCCTCGGCGGTGGATTTCTGATCCGCCGCCTCGGCCTGCAGGTTGGAACTGTTGACCTTGAAATAGGGCGGCCAGGACCAGCCGGTATCCTCGTTGCGATAGACCATGATCTTGCCGTCCGATCCGCGCGTCTGGATGAAGAACACGTCACGGTTCGAGGTGGTCGGATCGCTGCCCACGTCGTGCGAGGCCCAGAACCAGCTGTTCTCGCCCGGGTCGATCCGCTTTTCATAGGTGTCGGTGATGCGGGCGATGTCATTCTGCGGCAGCGTGTAATGAAGGAACCCCGCGACCAGCAGCCAGAAGACCAGGATGAATGCCCATTTGACGTAAACCATCGGTGCGCCCTTACATGAAATTGGTGACATAGATGAGGATCGCGATCACCGTCAGCGGCACGATGTAGACCCCCAGGATCAGCTTGCGACGGAACGACCGGTCATAGCGTTCCAGCCCGCGCCGGATAAAGGTTTCGCGGTCCACGGTCAGCACGTCCTTGCTGTCCCAGCGTTCGGCCAGCTTGCGGCGGCGGACAATGCGCGAATAGACCGAGAGCACGACATAGACCACCGTGAGCACGACCAGAAGCGGCAAGAGAAATCGCAGCATCACCAGCATGTCAGCTCCTCCTTACCGCGCCCCAGGGTCCGACCCGGCGGATCAGGTCGTCGGGCGGGGGCGGCGGATCCTCGCCCGTCATGTCCGGTTCGTGACCAAAAAGCGCCGCCCGCGCGCCCGCCTTGTCCACCTGATACTCGCGCGCGAGGAAATCGGCAACATAGGCCTGCTTGGCCTCGGGCCAGGTGGCGTAGTGACGATAAAACAGCGCCTTGTGGCAGATGAACAGCTGGCGGATGTCCAGCGGCGTCAGTTCCGCCAGCAACATGTTCACCAGGTCGCGCAGCGGCGTGTCGGCGGCGCGCAGGGTATAGAAATAGGCCGGATCCTCCGACGTGATGCGCGGCCAGTCGCCCCCGGACGAGGCCCAGCTTAGCAGATGCGCCAGCCCGTGATAGGCGCCGGGCAGCACATCGGCATTGGTGCGCGCCAGACGCCGCAGGTCGGCGCGGTCGAGATCGGCCAGGTCCAGCCCGGCCCCGGCGGCGGCGTCGATCACGATGAAATCCATCTTTTGCCGCAGGATCGCGGCGGCATCGATCCCGCGCGCGCGCAGGATCGGCTCCACCAGCCCGTTGTCGGTCAGAAACCGGGCGATGCGGTTTCGGTCTGAGAGCGCCAGCAGCCGTTTCACCGGCAGATCCTCCAGCCCGTCGGTCTCGCCGGCGGTGATCAGCGTCGTCTCGTCGACGCTCTGAAACAGGTAGAGCCCGCCGAAATGCGCGGTCCAGAAATCCGCCTGCTCGTATTCGCGGGCCTTCAGCCGCACCGGGTTGCGGGTGAGATCGCCGGATTTCTGCGCCAGCCCGATCATCTCGGCGATCAGCACGTCATCGAACCAGGCGTCCGGCTCGGACTTGAAGCGGTCGACCAGCCGGGTAAGCTTTTCGGCGTGGCGCAGGGTGCCGGTGGTGGTGTCGGCCTCGATCACCACGCGGCGGACGTCGAACAGCCGGCGCGGGTCCGAGATATCGATCACCGAGTTCACCAGCTCGCCCGCAACCGCATCGGTCGCGGTCAGCGCAAAGAGCTGTGCCAGGTTGTCGGTGATGAAATTGCGCAGGATCTCGCGGCTGGTCGAGAACTTTGCATTCAGCAGCGGGCAGCGTTTCTGTTCGGTCGTCAGCAGGATGAACTGCCGGTTCACCCCGCCGTGGTTGAGATAGAGGTGATCGCCCAGCTCATCGCCCACCTCGGGCGAATAGCCCGACAGGTCGACATGAAATTCCGACAGCGCAGTACGCTTGCCGGTCAGATGCATGAGCGCGCGGTTATACCGCTCGACCAGCGCCGGGCTGTCGACGCGGTAGAGATTGCCGAACATCAGGTCACGGGTGATGAGGCGGGCGTTGTTGCAGACCTGCGGCTTGAGGGGTGATTTCCCCTTTCCCCGAATGCGTCGGACCACAGGAACAATTTCGGCGATGCCAAGTGCCGAGAAGCGGTTCATGAGTGCGATGCGGATATGGATTTCGGCGGTCTGTCCACTGCCCGACAGGGTATTGCGCAGCAATACCCGAGAGGGGGTCTGGGTCTCTCGAGGCGATGCGCTCACCGAAGGCCTTGAGGCATCGCATCCGCTGCCCGGCAGTGGTTTTTCCGCAAACGATGAGTGGGGTCGCCTCGATACGGCTGCGGGTGTGGTATCCGGTCCATCGTTTCCAGAACGCCCTGCCATGGTATCGCGTGGCCCGGAGAATGTCGTTGCGGGCCACTGCAGCCGGGCAGTCCTCTTTCCAGGGCCGTCCGTTCTTGCGGATCGGGATGATCGCGGTGGCGTCGCGCTCGATGATGGCGGCGTGGCAGCGGCGGGTGTCCTAGGGGATCCGGACGGCCAGGGTCTTCTGCCTGC
>NZ_JARGPK010000066.1 GCF_029212575.1 Antarcticimicrobium sp. | reverse complement strand
CCCGCCGGCCATGTCCTCTTCCGGGGCCTCCATCGGGGCGGCGGCGCGCAGGCCTTCGAGCACGGACGCGGCGGCGTCCCTCGGTTCGTCCTCGGCCGGGGTGAGCGTGCGCAGGCTGTCGAATGCGGCGGCGTGCTCCGCGCCGCTTTCGGGATCGGAGAGCGCGGTGAGCAGTGACGGGTCGGTCAGGATCCGCTCGATCAGCGCCTCTGCGCCCGCCTTGCCGTCCATGTAGGCCATCAGGTTGGCGAGCTGGGTCCGCGCCTCGAGCAGCGGGCGCAGCGCATCGACCTTGGACGCGATGGCGGCGGGGGAGAAATCGGACATCTTCTCGAAGGTCAGGTCCACGGCCAGATTGCCGTCGCCGGTCAGAGTATTGGGCACCGAAAAGGCCACGCGGGGGGCCATCGCCTTCATCCGGTCGTCAAAGTTATCGGTGTCGATCTCCAGGAACTTGCGGTCGGCGATGGCGGGCTGTTCGACCCGCGACTTGCCCGCCAGATCGCTCAGCACCCCCATGACAAAGGGCAGCTGAACCTTTTTTTCCGACCCGTAAAGCTCCACATCGTACTCGATCTGCACCCGTGGCGCACGGTTGCGGGCGATGAATTTCTGCGAGTTGCCGCTCATGATCGGGGCCCTTTCAGCTCGGCCAGTTCGGCGCGCAGCGCCTTGAGCTCGGCGTGCAATTCAAGGACATGGGCATCGACCTGATCGGTTTCCGTGCGCACCAGGTCGCGCAGCTGCTCGAACTCGGCCTCGGCCTCTTCCTCCACCGCGGATTGCATGGTGTTGACCAGCAGGCCGATGAAGAGGTTGAGCACGGAAAAGGCGGTGATCACGATGAACGGCACGAAGAACAGCCAGGCCATCGGGAACCGCTCCATCACCGGGCGGACGATGCCCATCGACCAGCTTTCCAGCGTCATGATCTGGAACAGCGAATAGAGCGACCGGCCCAGCGTGCCGAACCAGGGATCGAAGGCGGCGCCGTACATCAGCGTCGCCATCACCCCGAAGACGTAGAACACGATCGAGATCATGATGATCACCGCCCCCATGCCCGGCAGCGCGTCCAAGAGCGCCTGAACCACCGCGCGCATCTGCGGGATCACCGAGAGAAGGCGCATCGCCCGGATCACCCGCAGCCCGCGCAGCGCCGACAGCCCCGAGGAGCTGGGCAGCAGCCCGAGCCCGACCACCACGAGGTCGAAGACGTTCCAGGCGTTGGTGAAAAACCGCAGCCCGTAGGCGTAGAATTTCAGCGTCAGCTCGATCACGAAAAAGGTCAGCACGGCGCGGTCGATCATTGTCAGCACACCGCCGATCTCGGCGCGGAGGGTCTGCGAGGTGGACATGCCCAGGGTGATCGCGTTGAAGATGATCACGCCGAGGATGGCATAATGCACACTGTCGCGCTCCACTATGGCGCGGGCCCTGTCCCGAAGCGTTGTCGCTGTTGCCGTGTCCGTCGTGTTCAAACCCGGTTCTCCCTGTCCGGGGAACCGGGCGACCGCGCCGCCGCCCGGGGCGCGGTCGCCCTTTCCTTGTCGTTCAGTCGAAGGCGTAGGTGAATTCGCCGTCGGTCACGTCGATCTCGACCTTGGCCACCTCGTGGCCCTCCATCATCCGGCGCAGAAACTCGGCCGAGATGTCGGGCAGCATGGTATTGGTGACGATGGCGTCGATCATGCGGCCGCCGGAGTCGAGCTCCTGGCAGCGGTCGACAATGGCCTCGACCACCGCGTCGGTAAAGGTGAGCGGCACGCCATGCGCCTCGGCCACACGTTTCTGGATACGGCCCAGTTGCAGCCTTGTGATCTGGCCCAGCATGTCCGGCGTCAACGGGTAGTAGGGGATCGTCACCAGCCGCCCGAGCAGCGCCGGCGGGAACACCTTGAGCAGCGGATCGCGCAGCGCCTTGCCGATGCCCTCGGGTTCCGGCAGCAGATCGGGGTCGGAGCACAGATCCATGATCAGCTCGGTCCCGACATTGGTGGTGAGCAGGATCAGCGTGTTCTTGAAGTCGATGACGCGGCCCTCGCCATCCTCCATCACGCCCTTGTCGAAGACCTGGAAGAACAGCTCGTGCACGTCCGGGTGGGCCTTTTCCACCTCGTCGAGCAGCACCACCGAATAGGGTTTGCGCCGCACCGCCTCGGTCAGCACGCCGCCCTCGCCGTAGCCGACATATCCCGGCGGCGCGCCCTTGAGCGAGGAGACGGTATGCGCCTCCTGGTATTCGGACATGTTGATGGTGATGACGTTCTGTTCGCCACCATACAGGATCTCGGCCAGCGCCAGCGCGGTCTCGGTCTTGCCCACGCCGGAGGTGCCGGCGAGCATGAAGACCCCGATGGGTTTCGACGGGTTATCCAGCCCGGCGCGGCTGGTCTGGATGCGCTTGGCGATCATCTTCATCGCGTGGTCCTGGCCGATCACCCGCTTGGCCAGGTGGTCTTCCAGGTGCAGGATGGTGTCGATCTCGTCGCGGACCATGCGGCCCACCGGGATGCCGGTCCAGTCGCCGACGACGCTGGCCACCGCCTGGTGATCGACGATCGGCAGGATAAGCGGGCTGTCGCCCTGGACAGTGATCAGTTCGGCGTTCTTCGCCTTCAACTCCTCCAGCAGCGTGGCACGCTCCTCGGCGCTGAGCGGGCTGGCGGCGGCGGCCTCTTCGCTGGTGGCCTCCTCGCCCTCGACCGGGGCACCGCCCTCGCGAAGGCGGGCGCGCAGGTCGAGGATGGATTCGACCACCGATTTCTCGGCGTCCCAGCGTTCGGTGAGCGTGGCCAGACGGCCCTCCTCGGAGTCTTTCGCGGCACTCACCGCCTCGCGCCGGTCAGCCACGTCATAGCCGGCGGTCTCGTCGCGGCCGATGATCTCCAGCTCGGTTGTCAGCGCCTCGATCCGGCGGCGGCTGTCGTCCACCTCGGCGGGCACCGCGTGCTGGCTGACCGCGACGCGGGCGCAGGCGGTATCGAGCAGGCTGACCGATTTGTCGGGCAGTTGCCGGGCCGGGATGTAGCGCGCCGAGAGGGTGACGGCGGCCTCGATCCCCTCGTCGAGGATCTGCACCCGGTGGTGCTTTTCCAGCATCGAGGCGATGCCGCGCATCATCAGGATTGCCTTGGGGATGCCCGGTTCCTCCACCTGCACCACCTGGAACCGGCGGGTCAGCGCGGGATCTTTTTCGATGTATTTCTTGTACTCGGCCCAGGTGGTGGCGCCGATGGTGCGCAGGGTGCCGCGCGCCAGCGCCGGTTTCAGCAGGTTGGCCGCGTCGCCGGTGCCGGCAGCACCACCCGCGCCGACCAGCGTATGGGTCTCGTCCACGAACATGACGATGGGCGTCGGGCTGGACTGCACCTCTTCGATCACCTGTTTCAGGCGGTTCTCGAACTCGCCCTTCATGCTGGCGCCGGCCTGAAGCAGGCCCACATCGAGCATCAGCAGGCGCACGTCCTTGAGCGCCGGGGGCACGTCGCCGCGGGCGATGCGCAGGGCGAACCCCTCGACCACCGCCGTCTTGCCGACCCCGGCCTCGCCGGTGAGGATCGGGTTGTTCTGGCGTCGCCGCATCAGGATGTCGACGATCTGGCGAATCTCCTCGTCGCGGCCGACGATCGGGTCGATCTCGCCGTTGCGGGCCTGTTCGGTGAGGTCGGTGCAGAACTGCTCCAACGCCTCGCCCTGGCCCATCTGCGCCGGGGCGCGGGCGGAAGAGGCTTCGCCCGGCTCGGCGCCGCCGCCGGTGACGGACCCGTCCTGCGGCCGCTGCCCCTCTTCCGGAGAGCCGTCGGTCGCGGCGGCGTAATTGTCGGCCAGATCGTCGGCCCCAATCTTGGCCAGTTCCGGCGACATGGTGGCGAGGATGTTGCGCAGGCTGGGTGTCTTCAGCATGCCCAGCAGCAGATGCCCGGTGCGCACCTGGGAGGAGGAATAGAGCAGCGAACCCCAGACCCAGCCACGTTCCATCGCGTCCATCAGGTGATCTGAAAGGTCCGAGATGGTCGAGGCACCGCGCGGCAGCGCGTCGAGCGCGCGGGTCAGCTCCGTCGCGATCTTGCCCGGATCAAGGTCGTAGTGCCGGATTATGCGGTGCAGGTCGCTGTCCTGCCCGTTGAGGATCTGGTGCATCCAGTGCACCACCTCGACATAGGGGTTGCCCCGCATCTTGCAGAACACCGTCGCGCTCTCGACGGCCTGGTATCCCTGCCTGTTCAGCTTTCCGAACAGTGCAACGCGGCTGATCTCGGTCATCGCAAATCCTTCCCTGTCGTTCGCGACCGTCAGAGCGGCCTGTGTTCCGGCCCGGCGCCGGGATAGAGGAACAGATCCTCGGCGTCGGGGCGGTCGGTGTCGAAATCGCGGCGGCTGCCGATCCAGCTGGTGTGACCCAGCCGGGTGGAGCCGCCGAGGCTGGCGCGCGGCACCTCGTCGCCGGCGAGGATCATGTTGATGTCCCAGTCCAGCGCGTCGCCGGCATAGGTGCGCACCAGCGCCCTCAACCGTTCCTGCGCGGCGCCGCCGGGCAGCAGCCGCTCGTAGTCCTTGATCTTCAGCGGGCCGATCCGCAGGCGGAACTTGGCCGCCCGGCTCCAGACCCGGTCACCGATGCTGGTGGAGCGGCCCAGCCCGGCGGCGGCGCCCAGTTGCCAGCGGTCGTCCGGCTCCAGCTCCAGCCAGGAGCCGACGAATTGCTGCACCTTCACCGGCACCTCGAAAAAGGCGGCGAGCATGGATTCCAGCCCCGCCGCGTTCTTGGGCCCCTGCGCCAGCAGGCCGGCGAAATGCAACTTGGCCAGATCCGGCAGCGCGTCGCGGTCGTGCAGGTGGTCGGCGTGATACCCCGCCAGCGCCGCCACCTTGCGCGACATCGGGTCGTCGCCACGGTCGAAACTGGCGGCCGGCTGTCCCGCCGTCCATGCGCGGTAGAGCAGCCCCATCAGCCGATGGGTGAGCATGTCGGCAAAGGCGACGAAGGTGGGATCGCGGTGATTGCGCAGCCGGTCGCGGACATATTCGGTAATATGCAGCGGCAGCGGGCCCTGCGGCCCGAACAGACCGAAGAACCGGTTGGTCAGCCGCCCCGGCTGGTCCCCCTTCGGCGGTGTGAACTCGGCGATGGTCGAGGTCGGAAACGACAGCTCGGGCCGCTGGCCCAGCCGCACCCTGTCCTGGCGGGGGCGGCGGCTTTCGCCCAGGCGGGGGGCCTCGGGAAAGGCCGCCTCGATCACACGAAGGGCCTGAAAAACGTGATGCTTTTCCGGTTCGCGCGTCAGCCTTTCAAAGTGGCTCAGATGATCCGGCCCAGGCCCTTTTCCGGTCGCCATCTGGCAATTTCCCCGCGTTTCTGTGTGGTCAAAACGGTTTCCGTAAAACTGTTGAGCGTGGCGTAGCGGCGAAAGAACCGCTCCAGCACCGCGCCGAGGGCGTAGATGCTCGACCCCTCGAAAAAGCTCTCGTCAAAATTGATGGTGATCTCGAGCCCGCGCACCGCCGTCGAAAGCACCTCGTCGCTGACCCGGCGCACGATCGGGCGGCTGGTGACCGAATTGATGCCTTCGAGCTGTTTCTCGGTGACCCGGTTTCCCAGCGGCGCGTAAAGGCCCACAAGCTCGCGCAGCGCCTCGGCCGCGCTGCCCTGTCCGGCATCGGTGATCGAGGCGTAGTTCAGGCTGAGATGGCTGATCAGCCGCCAGGCTGTGTCGCCCTGGGCCAGGGTCGGATGCGGCCGGGTCGGCGAGACCGGCAGGCGGATCGACTTCACCGGGCCGCCCTCGGGCAGCTGGAACACGTCGGAGTCGCCGGTCGACAGCAGCAGCGGCAGGTCGCGGTTGGTGCAGAGCGCCTGAACCGCAAGCTGGTCCAGGTCGGCCGGATAGGGCGCCTGCGCCCGATCGACCAGCGAGACATAGACCTCGGACCCCAGGTAGGAGGTACGCACGCCGCGCAGCCGCTCTTTCTCGCTGCGCTGACGCATGCGGCGGCGCAGGGTGTAATAGGCCGGGTGGGATTCACCGGCGGCGGTGAAATCGGTGGCGGAATAGAACGGGCGGAAGGTCACGTCCTCTTCGCCCTCGCCGCTGATGCCGGTCACGTTTTGCAGCGCGTAGATCTCGTAATCCAGCCCGGCGGTGCGGTTGGGAACGATGTGATGCTCGGTATCATGCCCGGAGAGCAGCACCCGGTCGCAGCGCTTGGGAAAGAGGTTGACCGCCGGAACCGCGTTCAGGGTAAATGCCTCGGGCACGATCATCGGGGCCAGGTCGCGATGCCCCTCGCGCAGCAGGATGTAGATGTCCACGTCCGCCCCGGCGGCGCGTTTCAGCGCCGGGCGCAGCCCCTGAAGGTCGGTGAACAGGAACCGCTCGGGCATGGCGAAATATTCCTGCAGCAGGCGATAGCCCTCGAACACCCGGCGCGGGATCGGCAGCAGCGCCTCTTGCGGCTCGAACCCGCGTTGCACCACCTGGCCATCGGGCAAGGGCAGGGTCCAGTCGGCGCGGCGGTCGGTGGACCGCCCGGTGAGCCCCTCCGCCTGGGTGCAGAGCGTCTCCAGCAGCTGCCAGGAATTGCCCGCGGCGCCGTCGAGATAGAGCACCAGGTTGTCCATCCCCAGTTCCCGGATCGGCTCGCCGTCGCGGCGGCGCAGGCGCAGGCGGATGGCGGCGCGCGCCTTGCTCTGCCCGGCGACGCCGGCGGCGACCAGGTCGCCGCGGCCGTGGATATACTCGGCCTCGGCGATCTCGATCGGCCAGATGGTCAGATCCGCGGCGGTGCGGTATTCGCAGGGGGTCTGCTCCCCCTCCATCAGGCGGCTGCGCAGCACGGTGCTGCGCGGCAGAAGGTAGCCGTCCTTGAGCGCGGCGTTGGCGATGTCGGGCTCGAAGGCCGCGATCATCATCGAGGGCGCCGGCGCGAGGTAATGCGGATAAACGATTTCCAGCAGGTTGGAGGTGAAATTGGGGTATTGCAGCTCCAGCTCGAGCTGAACCCGCGCCGAGAGAAAGGCGGTCCCTTCGAGCAGCCGCTCGACATAGGGGTCGAGCACCTCGATCCCCTCCATACCCAACCGCGATGCGATCTTGGGATAGGCGGCGGCGAACTCCGCGCCCATGTCGCGCAGGTACATCAGCTCGTTCTCGTAGTGTTTGGTGAGCCTTGTGTCCATTACGCGCTCCGCTCCACTTCGACCTCGCCGGTGGTGAGATCGACCTGGCTGCGCAGGAACAGCTCCAGCGGCAGCGGCTGCGCCCACATGTCGGCGCGGATGTCGAGCGCGACGGTCATCTCTCCGCCGCGGTCGTCTGGGCTGATGCGGACGTCGACCGAGCCGGAGATGATCCTCGGCTCGAACACCGAGATCGCGGTCTCGATCGACCGGCGGATGAGTTCGGCGCGCTCTTCGGTCGAATACTCGCCCGAGATTTCCTGCAGCCCGTAGTTCACCACCGAACGGGCGACATGCGGATGCGCCTCGGTGTCGATCATGTTGGCGATGTTGTTGGTGTTGAGCAGCCAGGACAGGTCGCGCTGGATGATCTCGCGCAGGCGCACAAGGTCGATCACCCGGGCGTCGCGCCCCTCTTTCGGGTTGCCTGGATCATGGTCGGTCAGCCGATCGAGCAGCGAGGGTTGCAGACGGTCGGAGAGGGTCTTGTCAGCCATCGCCGGGCGCGCCCCCGGCGCCGTCCATGACCAGGCTGCGCAGATCCAGCAGCGCGATATCGGACCGGTCAGTCGCCAGCAGGCGCTGGCCGGTGCCGACATAGGTCTCGGCGCCGGCGTCGGCCCAGCTTGTCGCCCGCGCCAGCATCGCCGCGCTGTCGCCGCTTGCGGTGGTGCCGGGATAGCGGGTCGGGATCAGGACGGCGAGTTCACCGCCATTGGCCAGCCGCAGAGTGCCGGCGGTCCAGACCGCATCGCGCAGATCGCCGGGCTCGTCGATCTCCAGTTCCGCAATCGCCGCGAAGGGCAGCCAGAAGTAGCGCCCGTTGATGATGATCTCCAGCACCGGGCCAAGCCGCATGTCGGCATCGGCGACCCAGTCGAACGGTTCGCCGTTGAGGGTGCCGGAGGCCGCCGGGGCCGCGTCGAAGGCACGCGCGCGCAGCGCGGCCGCCTCGTCCGGGCGGCCCTGGGCCAGGGTTTTCTGCGCCTCGATCAGCAAGGCCAGCCATTCCTGCGGCTCGCCGAAGATCATCGGCTCCTTCTCGCCGGCAAAGACCTTGTCGCGATAGACCTCGCAGATGATCGCCTCGCGGTAGGTCTGGGCCATCATCGTGGCGCCCTCGTCAAGCTCGGCGCTGAGCTTGAGCTGCTTGATCGCACGGTTCCAGTCGCCCATCACGCACAAAAGCTGGAACAAGAAGACCCGGAGCCTGGCGTCGGCGGGGTCGGCGCGAATCTTGTCCTGCAATGCCTTCAAGGCAAGGTCGAGGTCCCCCGTCTTGAGGTGCTCTTCGGGTGTCATCTGGCGTGCTCCGCTGAGGCGGTATCAATGGGCGGCCTGGGTCTCGGACCGCCAATGGCCCGGGACGCAGGCCGCAGGATCACTCGACCTTGCCGGTCTGCACGTTCCACTTGAAGGTGTTCTCGGTGCTGAGCTTGCCGGTTTTCTGGTCGGTCGACTTGTACTCGTGCTCGAGCGCGACATAGGCCATTGACCAGGTTTCCTCCGGGATTCCGTCCTCGCTGGCCGAGATCGCGTAGCTGTCGATCACGACATGCTTCATCTTCCAGATCGAGTAGACCAGCAGGCCGGAGGAGGCGCTGTCGCCCGACCGGCACCAATGCATGATGATCTCGGGGCGCACGGTGCCGTTGGCAACCGACAGAGCGATATCGTTGGACGCCTTGCCCATCTGCGAGGTTACCTCGATCTTGCCGAAGTTCGAGTTTGCATGTCCCCGCTGGGTCGAGCCGAGATCGGTCATTTCGACCGCGCGCTCGACGTTCCAGCTGGCGGACTGGATCACGATCCACTTCTTGTGCACATCCTCGGTGGCATCCCCGGTGATGTCGGAGATCTGGACGAACATATTGGCAGCCATTGTCTTATCCTTTCATTATAAAGTTAGTTGGCGGGTTGAAATTCCTTGCACCCGGCCGGGGAATGATCCCGGTCAGGCGCCCTTTTCAGATGGCAGTTTGGACACCAGCCGGAGCGACACCGACAATCCTTCGAGCTGATAGTGCGGTCGCAGGAAGAACTTCGAACTGTAATAGCCCGGGTTGCCCTCGACCTCCTCGACCACGACCTCGGCTGCCGCCAGCGGCTTGCGCGCCTTTTCGTTCTCGGACGAGATTTCGGCGTTGAAGTCGACGTACTGGTTGATCCAGTCCTGCAGCCAACCCTCCATGTCCTGTCGGCTCTTGAACGACCCCACTTTGTCGCGGACCATGCACTTGAGGTAATGGGCAAAGCGGCAGGTGGCGAAGAGATAGGGCAGCCGCGCGCCGAGGTTGGCGTTGGCGGTGGCGTCGGGATCGTCGTATTCCGCCGGCTTGTGCAGCGACTGCGCCCCGATGAAGGCGGCGACGTCGGAGTTCTTGCGGTGGATCAGCGGCATCATGCCGTTCTTGGCCAGTTCCGCCTCGCGCCGGTCGGAGATCGCGATCTCGGTCGGGCACTTCTGATCCACGCCGCCGTCGTCGGTGGGGAAGGTATGGCTGGGCAGTTCGGTCAGCGCACCGCCGGATTCCACGCCGCGGATGCGCGAGCACCAGCCGTAGGTCTTGAACGACCGGGTGATGTTGGTCGCCATGCCGTAGGCGGCGTTGACCCAGCCGTACTTGTTGCTGTCGGCGCCCTCGGTATCCTCCTCGAAGGCGAATTCCTCGACCGGGTCGGTCTTGGAGCCATAGGGCAGCCGTCCGAGGAAACGCGGCATCGCAAGGCCCACGTATTTGGAATCCTCGCTTTCGCGCAGGCTGCGCCAGGCGGCGTATTCCGGTGTCTGGAAGATCTTGGTCAGATCGCGCGGATTGGCCAGCTCCGACCAGCTGTCCATCTGGAACAGCGACGGTTTCGCCCCGGTGATCAGCGGCGCATGGGCCGCCGCGGCGATCTTTGACATCTCGCCCAGAAGCTCGATGTCGGGCGGCGAATGGTCGAAATGATAATCGGCCACCAGCGAACCATAGGGCTCACCACCGAACTGGCCGAACTCCTCCTCGTAGAGTTTCTTGAAGATCGGCGACTGGTCCCAGGCGGTGCCTTTGAACTTGCGCAGGGTCTTGTGCATGTCCTTCTTGGAGATGTTCATGACCCGGATCTTGAGCTGCTCGTCGGTCTCGGTGTTGTTGACGAGATAGTGCAGCCCGCGCCACGCGCTTTCCATCTGCTGGAACTCTTCGTGGTGCAGCACGTGGTTGACCTGTTCGGTCAGCTTCTTGTCGATCTCGGCGACGATGCTCTCGATCGATTTCAGGGCGTCGTCCGAGATCAGGTTGGTATTGGCAAGGGCCTGTTCGGCCAGGGTCTTGACCGCGGATTCCACCGCCGTCTTGGCCTGGTCGGATTTCGGGCGGAATTCCTTTTGCAGCAGGTTGGCGAATTCGGACGATCCGAATGCTGTCGCCTCACCACCGGCTTCCGTCTGGACTTGTTCTTCGGCCATCGGATGCTCCTATTCTTCTGCTTCGTCAGCGCTGTCGGATTTCGGGGCGGGCTGGGCGGCCAGAGTCTTGAGCAGCGCCGGGTCCTGGATGATCTTGCCGATCAGGTCCTCGGCGCCGGTCTTGCCGTCCATGTAGGTCATCAGGTTCGACAACTGGGTGCGCGCCTCGAGCAGTTCGCGCAGCGGTTCGACCTTGCGGGCGATCGCGGCGGGCGAGAAATCGTCCATGCTCTCGAAAGTGATGTCGACGGCGAGGTTGCCCTCTCCGGTCAGCGTGTTCGGCACGGTATAGGCCACGCGGGGGGCCATCGACTTCATCCGGTCGTCGAAGTTGTCGACGTCGATCTCGAGGAACTTGCGGTCCGCCACTGCGGGCTGTGCCACCTCGGACTTGCCCGCCAGGTCGCTCATCACCCCCATGACAAAGGGAAGCTGAACCTTCTTCTGGGCGCCGTAAAGCTCGACGTCGTATTCGATCTGCACCCGTGGCGCGCGGTTGCGTGCTATGAACTTTTGTGAGCTGTCTGCCATCTAGTGCTCCTTAATCCCTGAATTGTCCCGTTCGTTCCGCACCTTTCCCCTGGCCGGGGCGAGGCGGCGCTCAGTCTTCGTCTTCGATCCCGCCGATCAGATGCACGTTGTCGATACCGCCCGGCGCCATGTCCTGCATGATCGTGAGAAAATCCGCGTTCACCAGCCGCTTGGCCCGCTCCAGGAGCAGCGGCAACGGGCTGGAGGGTTCGGCGCGCCGGTAATAGGCAATGATGCGGTCCAGCGCATTGGACACGTCGGAGGGGGAGTTGATGCCCCCCACCGCCCTGCCGCCGCCCGCAGCCGGCCCGTCCGAAAGCCCATCCGCCGCCTCGCCGGCTTCACCCTCATCCGTGCTGTCCTCGTCGCCGGCATAGTCCGACAGCCGCTTGACGATCTGGCGCGTCAGCTTGATCAGCGGATCAAGCTCGGGGCCCTGCCCCGGCGTGCGTTCGGAAAAGACATCCGATATGGCGCGCACGTTCTCCTCGGCGCGTTTGGCGGCGTCCAGCAATCCCTCGAGAACAGCATCGTCGGTGTCCTGAAACGCCGCCGATATGCCGGCGGTGTCGGGGATGGTGTCCATGTCGGACGGCGCCGTCACCTGCCCCTCGGCGACCTCGATGTCGCGCAGGGAGAACCGGCCGAAGCCGCGGCTGTCGGTCAGCGCCACCCGCCGCAGCGAGCGGTAGGCGGGCGAAGGCCCGCCCATGCCGCCGGGCTGGCCGCACAGATCCTGCACCGCGTTGATCCGCATGGTGGGATCGCCGTCATCCTCGTCCAGTTCGGGGTGGCAACTGTCCCAGAACTCCTCGAGGCAGCCGCGAATATAGCCGGTCACATCGGCAAACCCGGTCAGCCCGTCGTCGCCATGCAGCACCGCGTCGGCCAGGAAAACCGCGGCGCGCAGATCGTGGCTGCGCTCCAGCACCTGGAGCGCCTTTTCGCGGACCTCGGCATACTCGGGATCCTCGGCGGCGTGGATCTCGTCGCCGACCTGAACCTCTTCGCCGGGCTGGGCGGCAAGCTCCATCTCGGTGAAGACCGGATCGTATTCCAGATTCTCCCCGCTGGGCGAATCGTCACTCTTTGACTGTAGAAGAACAGCCAGATCCATTCAGAACCTCCCCAGTCGGTTCGATGCGATCACGCGGGTTCTTGTTTTGCCACCGCGCTGAATTGCGGCGTGCCCGTCGTTTCGCTTAACGTCAGAAAACAATATCTTGACCATAAGTCAGCCTTATCGTTTCCTCAAAGTCAATTGTATTTCGTTTCGATTTCGGGGGGGAGCCGGGGCCATGGCGGATCAGAAGGTCGAGGGCGACGAGCTCAAGAAACTGGTCAAGCTGGGCAAGAAGAAGCGGCTGTCCTTCGCCTTTTGCCCGGGGCAGAAGAACGACCACACCATCCTGATCGACCGGCGCAAAAAGCCCGACGTCATCGCGAAGGTCGCCAAGAAAGAGGGTGCGGGATCCAAGGTCGCCTTCGGAACCTTCGAGGTGAAGGGGAAGACCATGGAACTGACCTGCGAAAAGGTCGTTCCGGCGCTGGCCAAGGTGCTGAAGAAGTATCTCAAGTCGCAAAAGGTGCAGGTCAATATCCTGGTGATGGACGCCAGCGGCAATGTGTTGGAAAGCGACATCGAGGATCTGCCGGACGATCCCGCCTGGAAAGAGGACGAGGCGGATGAGGCGGCCGGGGAGGGCGATGCCGCCGCCGCCAAGGAGGCGACCGAAGAGGAGGCCGCCTCAGCGCCGCAAGCGGCAGAGACAACAACGGAGCCTCGGGCGGCAGATCCCGCGCCGGATACAAGGGAAGAGGCGCCGCCGGCAGGCCCCTCCGCGGCAGAGCTCGCATCCCGGCTGAAGGCGCTGCAACCTGCGGTCACCTCGGCCCCTGCGGCTGTTGCCGGCAAGCTGAAGAAGGCCGCCGCGCAGGCAGTGGCGCTGATCAAATCGGGTGACATGGCGGGCGCAGAGCGCACGGTGGCGGCGCTGGAAAAGGCCGCACAGCGATTGGGCGCCGGGACGGGAGGGGGGACCCCCGCCCCTGAACCCGCCCCTGAACCAGCCGCCGCGACCGGGGGCGCCGACGACATGCGCCGGCTGGTGGCCCGGGCCGGCGCCCTCAAGGGGGTGATCGCCGATCTGCCGGAACCCGCCGGCGGCAAGCTGACCACGGCGCTGACAAGCGCGGCCAAGCGGCTCAGGGCCGGCGATCTGGCCGGGGCCGACGATCTGTTGGGACGGATCGAGGCGGCGGTGAACAAGATCCGCAGCGCGCCGCCGGTGGACGCGACGCCGGAGGCCGCCGCCGCGCCCGACGATCCGCAACAGGCGAAATGGCAGATGGCCGAGGCCCGCTTGCAACCAGCCATCGACAGGTTGATCGCCGAGAAACGCGGCGATCTGGCGGCAATCAACCGTTTTTTCGGCTATGCGCAGGAGCAGGCAGCTGCGGGGAACTACGACAAGGCGCTGGCGGCAGCCACCCGGGTGGCGGCGCTGATCAAGGCCGCCGCGAGTGCCGAGACCACCGCCGCCGCGGCAGAGGCGCGCGAGGCCGCCCCGGAGAATGTCACCGATTACACCCGCACGCGGCTGAACTGGATCAAGACGCGCCAGACCCTGCGCAGCGACCTGGAAACGCTGAAAAAGGCGATCGATGCGGCCACCTCGGGCGTCGAGGGGATGGAGGACGTGCCGTCGCGATCCGGCGTGCTGTTCGACTATCTCGACGACATCGACACCACGCTGGAGGACACGCTGGAACAGCTTGTCGAGACCCCCGACGGCGACCGGCGCGACGGGCTGAAGAAGGCCGCGCGCGGGATCATCGCCGATTACCGCGGCCTGCTGGACACTGATTTCTTCAAGGCGGTCGATCACAGCGGGTTTGCCCGCACCAACATCCGGTCCGGCGCGCTGACCGCCCTGCAAGAGGTCAGCACCGCGCTGGAAAGCTGAACCGCAGAACTTCCTGGGAGGACACAGATGATACCGCGCAAACCCCTCGTCGCCGGCCTGATGCTGGCCCTGATCGCGGCGCTGCCCGCCCGGGCCGAGACCGGCAGGCTGACCGTGGAACTGAACAAGGCCGAGGAGATCGAGGGCGGCGGTTGCCGCGCCTTTTTCCTGTTCCGCAACGAGACCGGCAAGAGCTTCGAGGGGTTCGAGATGTCGCTGGCGATCCTTGACGGAAGCGGCGTGATCGACCGGCTCTTGTCGATCGACGCCGCCCCGCTGCCGGTCGCGCGCACCACGCTGAAGCTGTTCGAGATCCCGCAGATCGCCTGCGCCGACATCTCCGAGATCCTGCTGCACGAGATGACCGCCTGCCGCCCCCAGAACGAGGACGAGATGGACTGTTTCGAGATCCTCGACCTGACCAGCAAGACCCAAGCGGCGCTGGTGAAATAGCCATGCCGGTCGCATGGGAAAGCCTGGGGACGGGCGGGCCGATCATCGCCCTGCTGGCGATGCTGTCGCTGTTCTCGCTGACGCTGATCGCGGTCAAGGTGATCCAGCTCTGGCCGGTGCGGGGCGGTGCCGCGCGACGCGGCGAGGCGTTCGGCCAGTGGCGCGAGGGCGACAAGCACGGCGCGCAACAGGCGGTTGCCGCCGGCCGTTCGCCCGCCGACCGGGTCACCGCCTTTGCGATGCAGGCGCTGGCCAAGGGGTTTCGCGGCCCCCGGCTCGAGGCCGAGCTGGTGCGGCGCGGCAACGGGGAAGTGGCGCGGATGACCGGCATGATCCGCACCATCGAGCTGATCGCGGTGATCTCGCCGCTGCTCGGGTTGCTGGGCACGGTACTGGGCATGATTCAGTCGTTCCAGGAGTTGGAGATGGCCGAGGGGGCGGCCAATGCCTCGGTGCTGGCGGGCGGCATCTGGCAGGCACTGCTGACCACGGCGGCGGGGCTGCTGGTGGCGATCCCGGCGGCGGTGGGCGCGGGCCTGCTGAGCGCGCGGATCGAGAGTGCTGCGCAGATGATCGAAAGCGCGGTGGGCGAACTGCTGTTGATCGACGAAAACCCGCCGGTTTGACTTCGGGGGTGCTGTCATGGCTGGCCTCACGCTGAAACGTCCGACCCGACCCCGCGCGCTGATCTCGCTGGTGCCGATGATCGACGTGATGCTGATCCTTCTGGTCTTTTTCATGGTCACCTCGACCTATCTCAACCTCGACATGATCCCGGCGGTGCGGCAGGCCGAAGCCCCGGCGCCGACCGCCGCCTCCGGTGAGGGCAGCGGCGGCACGGTAATGATCCGGCTGGGCGCCGACGGGGTGCCGGTGCTGCGTGGCCGGGCGATGCCGGGTGCTGATCTGACCGCGGTGTTGGCGGAGGTTCTGGCACAACAGCCTTTGACACAGGTGATCGTGCTGCCCTCGGGCGCGGCGACGACGCAGGCGCTGGTCTCGGTGATGGATGCCGCGGCGGGGGCCGGGGCGCTGCGGCTGCGGGTGATCCGGTTGGAGGCGCGGCCATGAAGCTGAACCGCCCCAGCCCGGCACCGCATTCGGAAACCATCGTCGCGCTGATCGACGTGGTGTTCTTCCTGCTGGTGTTCTTCATGCTGATCGGACGGATGGACGCGACCGCACCGTTCGAGGTGATGCCGCCGCTGGCCGGCAGCGGCGCCGACATGCCCGCCGGGGGCGCGACGCTCTCGATCGGGGCGGCCGGGGAACTGGCGCTGGACGGCGCCCCGCTGCCCGACGCGGCGACGCTTGACGCGGCGCTGGCCCGGCGGCTGGCCGAGGCTCCCGACCTGCGGCTGCGGGTGAACGCCCACCGCGACGCCGAGTTGCGCCACGTGCTGCCTCTGGTGGGCGCGGCCGAGGCGATGGGGGTGCGCGACGTGGTGCTCGTGGTCACCCCCGGCCCGCCGGGATGAGCCGGTCCCCGGTCATATGGGTCGGCGGCGTCACCGCCTCGGTGCTGGCGCATGGGGTGCTGCTCGGGCTGGTGCTGCTGACGATCCGCCCTGGTCCGGTCGAGGAGCAGCAGCCGCCGGAAACCCGGCTGAACGTCGAGGCGCACCGGCTGGAACGGGTGGCGGCGCAGGAGCGTGCGCCCGAAGCGGACCCGGCGCGGGAAGGCACCGCCGAAGGGGCGGCTGTGGATGCGGGCGCGATCCCGCGCGGCCGGGCCCGGCCCGCAACGGCCCGGACAGAGGCGGCTTTGGCTGCCCCGGTCCCGGTGGACGCGGCACGGGCCGCCGACGCCGCGCCGCTTGAGCTTGCCGCCGGGTCGGTGCGGCCCGAAACGGCGGTGGAACCGGCCGCCACCGCAACCCGGGTCACCGCAGCACAGGCTGCCGCAGAGGATGCCCGCCCTGTCGATGCGCCACTGTCCGGCCTCGCCGCCACGCCCGCCGAAGTGCGCCCGGCGGTGGTGCGGCCCGCCTCAACAGCCCGGATACAGCCCGCGGTGGCCCTTGCCGCCGACCTGATCCCGACAACCCCGGCGGCAGTGCCCGCCGCCCCCGCCGCCGCGTCGACCCAGGCCGCAACGCAGCAGGCGCCCGAAGCCCGGCCGCTCGCGGCGGGGCGCGCCCAGGGGACCCGCGCCGAACCCGCCACGCCGCAACCCGAGAGGATGACCGCCGCGCTGGCGTTCCAGGGTGGCGACGGAGAGGTCGATCCGGTCTCGCTCGCCGCGTTCCAG
The DNA here is from genome assembly GCF_029212575.1 of Antarcticimicrobium sp. Classification (GTDB taxonomy): domain Bacteria; phylum Pseudomonadota; class Alphaproteobacteria; order Rhodobacterales; family Rhodobacteraceae; genus Antarcticimicrobium. The sequence continues at coordinate 57,166 of NZ_JARGPK010000066.1, read as the reverse complement.
AGCTTTGTCCGCCCGGACGCGGCCGGCGCCGGGGCGCAGGCGCTGCGCGACGGGGTGGCCGGGCTGCTCTCCGGGGTGCCCTGCGGACGGCTCCAGGTCGCCTTCGATCCCGAGAGCGCCACGCTGCAGGTCAACGGCCATGTACCCGAGACCGACATGCGCGCGCCGGTGCTGGCCGCCCTGCGCGACCGGATGGGCGCCGACATTGCGGTTTCCGACAACATCCTGGTGCTGCCGCGCCCGCAATGCGGCGCTCTGACCGGCATCGCCGGGGTCGGCCTGCCGCAATCCACCGACCAGATCACCAACCCCCGGCTGATCGGGGCGGGCACGCAGGCGCGGGTGTTTTCCTATGTCGCGGGCGATCCCCTGTCCTTTGATCTGACCGCGCCGGATTACCCCGCGTGGATCTATGTCGATTACTTCGACGCGGGCGGCAACGTGCTGCACCTGGTACCGAACGACTACGCCGAACTGCGCCGGTCAGAGGCGCAAGGCGCCCTGCAGATCGGCGCGAAATCGGCCGGGGAGACCGGGCTGCGTCTGCTGATCGGCCCGCCCTTCGGGCAGGAGATCGCGGTGGCCTTCGCCGCCTCCGACCCGCTTTACGACGGGCTGCGGCCGCTGACCGAACCGGCGGCGCCCTACCTTGACTGGCTCAAGGGCCGGGTCGCCGAGGCGCGCGCCCGCAACCCGGGGTTCAAGGGCGAGTGGGTCTATTTCTTTGTCCGCACGTCCGAGAAATAGAGGCTACTGGCAGCCCCCGGCGGCCCAGCTTTTCATCGCCCGTTTCAGCACCCCGCCGAAAGGGTGCTGCTTGTCGAGCGAGCGGGTCTTGGAGGCCTCCAGATAGGTCCGGCCCTGATCGCACAGCCGGTCCCTGGACCACTGGTGGCAACTGGCGCAGGTCTTGTCCTTCCAATAGCTGTCGGGCAGCCCCTCGACCGGCGGGAACAACGGGCTGGCGCCAATCAGCTCGGCCATGGTCTTGCCCGACACCGCCGGATCGTCCGAGACCAGCGGGCTGGCAAAGGTCACCGGGCCCGCTTCGGCGCCGGGGGCGGCGGCGCCCGCGTCCGGCGTATCAGGCTTGGCGGCGGGCGGTCCTTCGGGATCGGTCGCAGCCCCCTGTTGCAGCGCGGCGATCTCCTGCTGCACGAACTCGGCATAGACGCTGTTCGGAAACCGCTCCAGGAACCCGCGGTACTCGCCCACCGATCCCGACTGCTGCGCCTTTTCGAGCATCGCCTGTTCGGACTTCGACGGTCCGGCGCGCGACGGCGCCGCCGCGTTGGCCTTGCCGGTGATCAGCTCGTTCTCCATCACCGCGTCCAGCAGACGCTGCGCCTCGTCGGCATAGACCCCGTTCGGATAGGCACGCAGGAACAGCATCAGCTGCACCGGCTCGCCCGAGGCCTGCACGCTGCGCCAGACCTGAAGTTCCTCCAGCGTGTCGGGCGGCGCGGCGGCGCGGGAAAAGAAGAAATCGCTGGTCAGCGACGAGGTATCCCAGGGCGTCTGCTGGCCGCCGGTTTCGGACAGCACCTGGATCCGCACCTGCTTGAACAGCTGCTCAATTGGCAGGCCGGGATCGCGCAGGTGCTGCGCCAGCGCCCGGGTGAACGGGCTGTTGCCCTCCATCCCGTCCAGCGCCACGCCGCCCGGTTCGGTGGCATAGGCCAGAAAGGTGCCGGTGGGCGCCTGCATCTCGGCCAGCCCGTTGTCGTTGAACACCGGCAGGTTCGAGAACGGGTTGTTGCGGCAGGAATCGAGGATCACGATATTGGTGCGGTTGCTGGCCGAATACATCTGCCGCAGCACTGACTGCGCCTCGACCGCCACCAGGTCGAGATCCGCCGCGTCGGCCAGATCGGTGTCCACCGGCAGCAGGTAGTTGGTGCCAAAGCTCTGCACCGCGTGACCCGCATAGTAAAACAGCCCGGTGGCCTCCTTGCCCGCCTCGCGCAGGGCGCGGCCGAACTGGGCGATACCGCGCTTCATCGCGATCTGATTGGCATCGGGGATCAGCGTCACCTCGAAGCCCAGCCCCTCCAGCGCGGCGGCGATCAGCCGGGCGTCGTTCACCGGGTTGTCGAGCGCGGTCACCCGGCCATATTCGGAGTTGCCGATCACCAGCGCAAGGCGCTGCTCCGCCCGCGCCGGCCCGATCGCCACGACCAGCAGGACGGCCACCAACCACGACAGCACAAAGAGGCGCTTTTTCAATCGCATTCGGAAAATCCGCTCCTGCCCGACCCCTGCCCTCGCGGACCATATCAGTTCGGGACCAAATGTAACGAAACTATCGCTTTTTCATCGGCATCCGGCAAGATTGCAGTTAGTCTGGCCGGAGACACCGGCACTGCCCGCCAAGGGAGGATGGCATGAGAGCCCTGTTTCGCCTCTGCGCAACGATCGTGATCCTGCCGCTGCTGGCGCTGGCCTCGATCGCCCATGCCCAGGCAGGTGGCCCGTTCCACGGCGGCTGGCGGCTGGATCCCGATGCCTCGGAGCTTCGGTTCCTGTCGATCAAGAACGGCGACACGGCCGAGACGAGCCGCTTCACCACGCTCAGCGGCCTGGTCACCGAACAGGGCAAGGCACAGCTGCGGGTGCTGCTCGACTCGGTGGAGACCGACATCGACCTGCGCAACGTGCGGCTGCGGTTCATGCTGTTCGAAACCTTCCTGCACCCCGAGGCGGTGATCACCGCGCAGCTCGACGCCGCGCGCCTCGCCGATCTGCCGACCCGGCGCCAAAAGGAGATCGAGCTGAACTACGCGCTCTCGCTGCACGGCATGACCCAAAGCGGCACCGCGCGGGTTGCGGTGACCCTGTTGGCAGAGGACCGGGTTCAGGTCGCCTCGGTCCTGCCGATCCCGGTTTCGGCGACCAAATTCGGCATGGCGCAGGGCATCGCCAAGCTGGAAGAGGCCGCCGAGGTGTCGGTGGTGCCGGTGGGCGTGATCAGCTTTTCGCTGGTGTTCGAAGCCGGCGCGCCCGGGGCGGACGTGCAGGGCGCAGCGGCCTTGCCGGCGGGCGCCGACCCGAAGGAGTGTTCTGAGCGGCTCGACGCCGCCTCGCGCGCCGGCGGCATCTTTTTCGGCCCCGGCAGCGCCCGGCTGGCCTCGAAAAGCACCCCGGCGCTGGACCGGGTGAGCGCGATCGCAAAGGCCTGTGCGGGCCTGCGCATCGAGATCGCCGGGCACACCGATTCCGACGGCGCCGCCGGGGCCAACCTCAGGCTCAGCCGCGCCCGCGCCGACGCCGTGGCCAGGGCGCTGGCCGACCGCGGCATCGACCCGGCCCGGCTGCACACCCTGGGCCACGGCGAAAGCAAGCCGCGGGTGCCCAACAGCAGCCCGGCGAACAAGGCGCTGAACCGCCGGATCGAATTCGCGGTCGCGCAGTAGCGGGGCAAGTGCAGCGCGTGCTTGCGCCGAATCACCGGACCGGGCCAGTCTGATTCATCGCTTTTTTCGATTTTTTTTCGCGTCGGCCTCCGAACCGGAGGACGGCGGTTGATTTGGAGCCTCGCCGATGCCCGAAGGCCTGACCCCCGAACAGATCGATTTCATCAACACCTATATCCGCATGCCGAAACGCATCGGCAAGAAGAAGGCCCGCAAGCGGCGCGAAGCGGCGGCACGCGAATTCGGGGCGTTCAACGTCCGCCGGGAGGTCGTCGAGGAACGCATCCTGCAGATCGAGGACGGCGGCATTCGCGCCGACCTGCTGGCAGAGCTTGCCCGCGCCGAGCAGATCATCGAGGCCAACCCGAAGAAGCCGGATTTCGACGGCGGGCTGGCGCATCTCGATCAGGTCAACACCACCGCCTGGATCCGCCTGCAACAGCAGGAGGCCGGCAAGAAATACGATGCGGTGCACGACCGGGTCGAGGCGATGCTCGGCTCGCTCAGGGACGGGCCCGACGCGATGGCCTTCGACAACCAGGACGACATCCTCCTGGTCTGGGGATTTGCGCAGGAAAAATATCAAAGCGGGCTGGAGACGGATTCGCTCAAGGATCTGGACGGGGCGGTCAAGGCGCTCGACCGGCTGTCGGGGCTGCTCGACGCGGCCGATACCGTCAACCCGTTCGAGCTGCGCGCCGAGGTGCTGGCAGAGGTCCGGGAAAGCGCCGAGGAGGGGCTGGCCGACACCGTGCAGGAGGCCCGGCGCGATCTGACCGAGATTTCCAACGCGTTGCTGCAACTGCGCGACCGGGCGACCCGGGCGTTTACCGCCGTCGCGATCCCCGGCGATATCGAGGCCCTTCTCGACCGGGTTGACCGGCGCCTGGATGCGGCGGGCGAGGTCGGCGCGGCCGAACTGCCGGCACGGGCAGCCGTCGCCCGCACCGCCTATGATGCCGCCGCCGCGGCGGTCGATGCCCGGATCGACGACAAGACCGCCTGGCAGGACCTTGAACGCCGGTTCCTGCGGACATGGGACATGATCACCGGCCATGCGCACAAGGACGAGCCGACCTATGTGAAGCCGAAGTTCGATCCGATCGCCGCCGCCCACGCGGGCGCGCAAGCCAAGGTCGATGGCGGCGATTTCGCCGGCGCGCGCATTGATCTGCAGCCGCATCTGGCAAGCGCCGTGGCGCTGCTGGACCTGGCCGACGACTATGGTCGCTACCTCGCCATGGAGGCGACCCGGCAGGCCATGCTGGACGCGCTGCCGCCGCCGGGAAATTTCAACGGGGTGCCGCAGATCAAGACCGCCATCGAGGCCGCGCTGGCCCTGATGACCGAGGCAAAGGCGGCCCGCGACGGCGAGGATATGGCCGAGGCCGTGCGCAAGCTCGACGCGATCCCGGCGGCGGTCGCGGTCTATGACCGCCTGTCGGTGGCGCTGGATAATTACAACCGTAACTTCACCAAGGTCGATGACAAGATCACCGCCTACGGCGCGATGGATGCGGCGGTCACCGACAAGGTCGCGGACAAGATCGACCTGATGCGCGACTCTCTGCGAGAGGCCGAGGACCTGGTCATGGGCGGCGACCTGCTGGGCGGGTCGCACAGGTTCAAGGCGATGACCGGCCACATCAAGGCCCTCGACAGGACCATTGCCCGGATCACCGAGTTCAACACCGAATTCCCGCTGTTCACCGCGCGCCGCCGCGAAACCCGGGGCCGGCTCGGCCCCGGCGGGCGGGGGGCGATCGAGGAGTATTACCAGCGCCTCAAGGATGATGACCGGCGGATCAAGGATTATACCACCGGTGCCGACAAGGATTTCGGCCTCGCCCTGGCCGCCGCCATCGCGCTCAAGGACCAGCATGCCGAAAAGATGACGCTGGCCGACCAGGCACAGGACTATCTGCAGCGACACGCGGATCTGACAGCCGAGATCACCCGGCTGCAGGGCGGCGCCACCGGTGGTGAACAGGCCGCCGAGGCCATCGCCACCGCCCAGCAGAGCATGGCCAACGCCCAGTCGGCGACCCAGTCGGGCGACTGGGGCGGCGCCGTGCGGCTGCTGGTCCATGCCGCGATAGAGCTGGAAAAAGGCACCCGCGCCGCCGAGATCGCCGACCAGATCGACGGGATGCAGGACACCGCCAACCTCGCCGGGGACTTCGACGCCGCCCTGGGCGAGTTCCAGAAGGTGGCGGGCGCGGTGGCCAATTTCGACGCCGATAACCTGTTCACCGACCGGCTGGAGGACGCGGCCCGCACCGCCGAATCCGGCCGCGCGCAGATGGCCGCCGACCCGGCCGCCGCCAAGCAATGCGTCCAACAGGGCATCGCCGCCTGCAAGGAGGTGGCGACACAGGTCAACATGAGCCTGCTCTACCGGGACAGGGCCGCGCAGACCGAGCGCGACCGAGGCGTGATCAAGAGTGACAATGTCGACAAGAGCCTCGATCCCGAGCTGGACGAGATCAAGACCCGGCTACGTGCCGCCGAGCGGCTGGCCGATGCCCGCGACTATGCCGGCGCACTGGATGAACTGGCCGAGGCGGACAAGCAGATCGGCATCGCCGTTCAGGTCCGCGATGTCTATGAGACCCTCTACAAACCGAACCGCGACAATTTCAAATACGTTCTGAAGAAACTGCGCAAATCCGATGTCGCGCCCGGCCTGGGCGACGAAATCGACCGGCTCGACCGGATCAAGACCGGCATGGAAGAGGCCCTGGTCGCGCGCGACACCGCCCGCGTCAAGGCGCTGGCCAGGGAGGGCGACGGATTGCTGCAGCCCTACATCGACCTTGCCGAAAACTACAAAGACGCGACGAAATCGTACAAACGCCGCTACACCGACACCGGCGCAAAGGCATTCGCGCATCCCGCGCTGACCAGCCAGATCACCGGCCTGACCGAGATCATCGAGGGCGTCGACCGCCTGATGGCGCAGCACGCCTATCGCGCCGCCTATGTCCAGATCGAGCGGACCGCCTATCTGATCGACCGGGTGGTCAAGGCAATCGCCGATTACCCGGCCTACCAGACCGCCCAGCGAGAGGCCGACACCGCGATCCGGTCGCTGCTGGACCGCGACGACGCGGCGATGGGCCCGACGCACGACCGCATCGCCGGGCTGAAGGCACGCCATGACGCCGCGATCAAGGACGCCTCGCGGGATCAGTTCGCCGGCGCCCTGCGCAAGCTCGACGGCTTTGTCGCCGCCTGCGACGCGCTGGAGGACGAGGTCGACCTGTTCGAGCGTCATGTCGCCGCGCGCGAGGCAGCACTGGCTGCGCTGCAAGAGGTTGCCGCGCGCGACACCGCGTCCATCGCGCCGCTGTTCGCAAGGCTGGAGGGCAAGCGCGACAACGCGCTGGCCAAGGCGGCGGCGTTCGATTTCCGCATGGCCACCACTCTGTTTCAGGAGCTTGTCTCGGATTGTGCCACTGCCGATGCGACACTGGACGGGCAGGCCGCCTTTGGCGAGGTGCTGGACACGATCAAGGCAGTCGGCGCCGATGACACCGACGATCTGAAAATGTCGATCAAGGCCGCCGATGCCACCTTCAAACAGCTGCGCGGCCGCCCCTCGGCGCTCTATGTGAAGTCCCTGCTGGACGGGGTGCAGGCCGCGCTGCAGGAGGCCCGCGACAGCGTCGAGGAGAGCTTCGAGACCGCCCGCGCCAAGGTCGGCGAGGCGGTCGATCACTGCCGCGGCATCGCCTCGGAGATGGGGCAGTTCGACCAGCTTTGCGATGCCGCCGAACTGGCGCGCGGGCTGGCCGCGACGCTGGCGCAACATCCCGAATACGCCGCCCGGCGCGACGCGGTGGAGGATGAACTGGCACAGGTCGAGGCGGCGATGGCCGAGGCCCGGCGCGACCGTGCCCGGCGCGGCGCCAGCACCGACACCGTGGAACAGGCGATCTCGGCGCTGCGCGCCCTGCGCACCGAGCTCGACACCCATGCCGCCTATGTGGCCGAGCGCAACCAGATCCGGTTCGATCTGAACAGCCGGCTGGAAAAGCACCGCGACCGGCACCTGATGAAACCCGACATCGCCCTGGTCCATGCCGCTCTGGACGAGGCCGAAACCAAGGCCGCTACACAGGATTACAAGGGCGCCTCGGCCGAGCTGAAAAAGGCCCGCGCCCAGATCCCGGCGGCGGAACTGCGGCTCAAGCTCGCCGCCAACGAGGTGCCCACGCCCGAGGATATCCGCGCCTTTCTCGGGGACGTGGAAAGCACCAAGGCGCTGGACCGGATCATCAACACGCTGGAGCCGGACATCCAGCGCAAGGTCATCGCCGTCGCCTTCAAGGAACGGTTCGGCTGCGATCTGACCCTGTCGAACAAGCGCTGGGTACCCGACGGCAGCGGCAAGTTCGTGAAAGAGATCACCGAGGATACCGACATGGACCGCGACGCGCCCAACCTGCGCCGGTTCTACGAGGTGATGGCCGCCCTTCCCGGCAGCGACACGCTGGACAACGACAGTTTCCTGTCGTTCTCCCATCGCGGCGGGGTGCAGGACGGCTCGTATTTCGAATATGTCGCGAAGGTCGTCGCCATGCACGAGGGCGAGGCCAAGACCAGTGCGATCTACGGCATCAGCCAGGAGGCCGAACTCGGCCCGCAGGACGACCTGTACCGGACCAAGGAGGACGAGCCGGTCAGCTTCTTCAATTGGAACACGCTGCACGAGGTGGCCCATGCGGTCGACGACAAGATCGGCTTCATGACCGGGCACCTGGGCGAGGACAACGATACCTTTGGCGGCTGGCGCCACTATCGCTCGGACGTCCGAAAGGTGGCGGAGGCGGTGGCGGGCAAGTTCGATTTCGATCCCACCTATGTCGCCGAATACATGATCATGGGCGAAGGCTCATCCCCGCCGGTGCCGGAACCACGCGGTTGCGACGCCGAGGAATGGGATCGCCGCCGCCGCGATTGCGAGATCTGGGTCGACCGGGCACGCGAGGGCAACGCACCGTGGCAAACCAAGGTCTCGGCCGATGCCTGTACCATCGGCAACCGCGCCTATCACGAGGCGATGGAGGGCGATTGGGTCAGCTACCTTGCCTCGGCCCGGGCCAAGGGGGTGACCGGCTATCAGTTCCGCGCGCCCGCCGAATGGTTCTCTGAGCTTTACGCCGCCTTTCACAGCGGCAAGCTCAAGGACAATCACCCGGCCATCGCCTGGCTGGAAGACCTTTGATCCCCGAAAGGACCGCGTGCCATGTCCCTGTTCAGATCCACCGCCATCGCCTGCCCGACCTGCGGCGCCGATATCGCCTTTGACGAATGCGACAGCGTCAACGCCGACCGCCGGCCCGACCTGCGCGAGGCGATCCTCGACGGCACGTTCCAGACGGTGCCCTGCCCCGACTGCGGCGAGATCGTGCGGATGGAGCCGCAGTTCAATTATCTCGAGGTCGGCGCCGGGCTGTGGATCGCGGTGTTTCCCGGCCGGATGATGCCCGATTACATCGAGGTCGAGGATGCGATCACAGAGGTGTTCGAAACCTCCTACGGGTCGCGCGCCCTGCCTTCGGCGCGCGAGATCGGCGAAGGCCTCGACGTGCGGCTGGTGTTCGGCTGGCCGGCGCTGGTGGAAAAGCTGGTGCTGCGCGCGGCGGGGCTGGACGATACCACGGTCGAGTTACTCAAGCTCGACCTGATGCGGCGGCTGCCGCAGGCCGACATGGGGCCGGGGCGGGAGCTGCGGGTGACCTCGGTCGAGGGCGACGCCCTGAATTTCGCCTGGATCCTGACCGAGCAGGAGGTGCCGATGAACGGGTTCGCCGCCGATCGCACGCTCTACGACGCCATCGATGAGGCGCCCGAGGCCTGGGCCCCGATCCGCGCGCAACTGGCCGACGGCCCCTTTGTGGACATGCAAAAGCTCTTCATGGGCGAGGGGCGGGCCGCTGCCGAGTGAGGTCCGTTCAGGCCGCGTCCAGTTCCGCCGTGGGGATCACCGGATAGAACACGCCCGAGGACCACAGCCCGAACCAGCCATCGTGATGCACCCCGAGATCGACCAAGCGGTAAAAGCTCTTGCGGTCGATCAGCGCCTCGAGGTTGGCGCGGATCAGGACATAGGGCGCGGGCTCTGCGGTCTTCGGGTCGCGCTCCACCCGGATCGGGTGGTCGGGGCCGGCGGTCACCTCATCGCCCACATGGGTGGTGAACCGCAGGGTCTGTGCGGCGCCCTCGCCCTCTGCCTCGACATCCACCGCGACAAAGGGGGCATCCTCGACGGTGATTCCCACCTTCTCGACCGGGGTGACAAGGAAATACTTGCCGTTCTCCTTCTTCAGAATCGAGGAAAACAGCTTCACCAGCGCCGGCCGCCCGATCGGCGAGCCGAGATAGTACCAGGTGCCGTCGCGGGCGATACGCATGTCCAGATCGCCGCAGAACGGCGGATTCCACAGGTGCACCGGCGGCAAACCGCGCGTTTTGCTGGCACGCATCGCGTCGGCGATGCCCTCCGGCGAAGGTGTCACAGGTTTTTGTCCGCTCATCTGTTTTGCCATTCCCGTTGCGCGCTATAGTCTAACCTAACATATGACCCTTGAAAGGAATGTCATGTCCGATCCTGACGATCTGGTCGCCGAGATTGAGGCGCTTGAAGGCAAGCTGGCCGAGGCCAGGGCCTCGATCACCCGCCGCTTCATCGGCCAGGAGCGGGTGGTGGACCTGACGCTGGCCGCGCTGCTTTGCGGCGGCCACGCCCTGCTGATCGGGCTGCCCGGGCTGGGCAAGACCCGGCTGGTCGAGACGCTCTCGACGGTGATGGGGCTGGACGGCAACCGCATCCAGTTCACGCCGGACCTGATGCCGGCGGACATCCTGGGATCGGAGGTGCTGGATACCGGCGCCGATGGCAGCCGTAGTTTTCGCTTCGTGCCCGGCCCGATCTTCTGCCAGCTCTTGATGGCCGACGAGATCAACCGGGCCAGCCCGCGCACGCAATCGGCGCTGTTGCAGGCGATGCAGGAACGCACCGTCACCGTGGCGGGCGAGGATCGCAAGCTCGCAGCGCCCTTCCACGTGCTGGCCACCCAGAACCCGATCGAGCAGGAGGGCACCTATCCGCTGCCCGAGGCACAGCTCGACCGGTTCCTGGTGCAGGTCGACGTGGAATATCCCGACCGGCAGACCGAACGCGACATCCTGCTGGCCACCACCGGCGCGACCGAGGACGAGGCGGTGCAGGTGTTCACCGCGCAGGAGTTGCTCGCGGCGCAGACCCTGCTGCGGCGGATGCCGGTGGGCGACTCGGTCGTCGATCTGATCCTCGATCTCGTGCGCGCCTTCCGTCCCGAGGAAACGGGCGTCGCGGCCCGGGTGGCCGAGACCGTGGCCTGGGGGCCGGGGCCGCGCGCGGCGCAGGCGCTGATGCTGACGGTCCGCGCGCGCGCCCTGTTGCAGGGGCGGCTGGCGCCCAGCGCCGAAGACGTGATCGACATGGCCCGCCCGGTGCTGAGCCACCGCATGGCGCTGAACTTCGCCGCCCGGGCGCGCGGCGACAGCCTGCCCGAACTGATCGAAAGCACCGCCGCCGCCCTGACCCGCAGCGAGGCCGCGGCGTGACAGAAACCCCCGACCTGCGCGTTCGCGCCGAGGCCGAGGCCGCCCGTCTGCCGCCGTTGTTGGCACGGGCAGACCATCTGGCCGGCACCGTCCTTTTGGGCGAACATGGCCGGCGCCGCGCCGGGCTGGGGGATGATTTCTGGCAATACCGCCCGGCGCAGCCCGGCGACAGCCGGCGGATGATCGACCACCGCCGCTCGGCCCGGGGCGACCAGCAGTTCGTGCGCGAACGCGAATGGCCGATCGCGCAATCGGTGATGCTCTGGGTCGATCAGGGCGCCTCGATGCGCTATGCCTCCGCCGACGCGCTGCCGCGCAAGGCGGATCGCGCGCGCCTGCTCGGGCTGGCGCTCGCGATCCTGATGGTGCGCGGCGGAGAACGGGTCGGGCTGACCGGCACCGCGCTGCCGCCCCGGCGCGGCCGCAACCAGATCCTGCGTCTGGCCGAGGCCTTTTCGCTGGACGCCGCCACCGATTACGCCCCGCCCGAGCACAGGGCGATGATCCCCCACGCCCGCGCCGTGTTCCTCTCGGATTTCCTTGGCGGTGTGGAAGAGGTCGAGCGGGCGCTCACCAAGGCCGCCGACCGCGGCGTGCGCGGGGTTCTGTTGCAGGTGCTCGATCCGGCCGAGGAAAGCTTTCCCTTCCAGGGCCGCACCATCTTTGAAAGCGTCGGCGGCACCCTGCGGCACGAGACGCTCAAGGCCGGAGAGCTGCGCGATCGCTACAAGGCGCGGCTGGCGGCGCGGCGTGACCGGCTCGCCACGCTCTGCCGTGCCACCGGCTGGCGGCTGGGCCAGCACCACACCGGCGAGAACGCGCAATCGGCGCTTCTGTGGCTCTACCGCGCGCTCGATGGGGGCGCCGCATGACCGTGCTGGGCGGGATCGGCTTCACCGCGCCCTGGCTGCTGCTGGGGTTGCTGGCGCTGCCGGTCCTCTGGCTGATCCTGCGCGCGGTGCCGCCCGCACCCGTGCGGCGGCGGTTCCCCGGTGTGGCGCTGTTGCTCGGGCTCAGGGATGACGAGAGCGTGTCGGACCGCACCCCCTGGTGGCTGCTGCTGCTGCGGATGCTGGCCGTCGCGGCGTTGATCCTGGGGCTGGCCGGACCCGTCCTGAACCCGCAGCAGGAGCGCGCGGGCAGCGGGCCGCTCCTGGTCGTGCTCGACGCGACCTGGGCCGGTGCGCCGCGCTGGGCCGTGCGGATGGAATTGCTCGATGCGCAACTGGCCGAGGCCGGGCGCGGCGGCCGCCCGGTGGCGCTGCTGCCGCTGACCGCGCCGGGGCCGCTGCAATTCCAGTCGGCGGACATCTGGCGCAGCCGCCTGGCGGGGCTTGCGCCCGAACCCTGGCAGCCCACAAAGGCGCAGATCGAAACCGCGCGCGCGGCGGTCTCCGCGGCGGAGGGCGGCTTTGACACGCTTTGGCTGAGCGACGGGCTGACCTACCCCGGGCGCGCGCCGCTGCTCGCGGCGCTGCGGAACAAGGGCGCGCTGCGCGTGGTCGAGACCGGCCAGCCGGTGTTGGGGATCGGCCCCGTCGGGTTCTCCGATGGCGCGGTTCAACTGACGCTGCATCGCTCCGACCCCGGCGCAGCGCGCGAGGTGACGGTGCTGGCCCAGGGCCGTGATCCGGCCGGTACGGCGCGGGTGCTCGCCACGGTGCCGGGGCGGTTCGATACCGGCGAGACCACAACGACGGCAGCGCTCTCGCTGCCCGCCGAGCTGCGGGCGCGGATCACAAGGTTCGAGATCCAGGGCCAACGCTCGGCCGGGGCGGTGACCTTGGCCGACGACCGGTTGCGGCGGCGCGAGGTGGCGCTGATCGCCGGGCGCGGCGACCGCGAGGGGCTCGAGCTTCTGTCGCCGCTGCACTACCTGAAACAGGCGCTGGCGCCCACCGCCGACCTGCTCGACGGCGCGCTGCTCGACCTGCTGCCGGCCAACCCCGACGTGATCGTGATGGCCGATGTCGCCACCCTGTCGCAACCGGAGGAGGTGGCGCTCACCGAGTGGATCGAAAACGGCGGCATGTTGCTGCGGTTCGCCGGGCCGCGGCTTGCCGCCAGCGATATCGCCCGGACCGAGGAACACCCGCTGATGCCGGTGCGGCTGCGCAGCGGCGGGCGCACAGTGGGCGGCGCGATGAGCTGGGGCGAGCCGAAAACGCTGGCCCCCTTCCCCGCCGACTCGCCCTTTGCCGGCCTGCCGGTACCCGGTGATGTGCGGGTCAGTGCCCAGGTGATGGCACAGCCCGACCCGGTGCTGGCCGACCGGGTGATCGCCGCGCTCAGCGACGACACGCCGCTGGTCACCCGCAAACCGCTGGGACAGGGGCAGGTGGTTTTGTTCCACGTCACCGCCAATGCCGAATGGTCGACGCTGCCGCTCTCCGGTCTCTTCGTGCAGATGCTGGAGCGGCTGGCGGTCTCCTCCTCGGCCAAACCGCCCGAGGCGGCGGATCTGGAGGGCACCACCTGGCGCCCGGTCCAGGTGATGGACGGCTTCGGCACCCTGCGCGAGGCCGGCACCCTGCCCGGCGTCGCCGGTCCGGCGTTGGCCGAGGCGCCGCTCGGCCCCGGGTTGCGGCCGGGGGTCTATGACAGCGGCGACCGGCGGCTGGCGCGCAACGTGCTGGGCGAGGCCGCCGCGCTGAGCCCTGCCGAATGGCCCGAAGGCGTGCCGGTGGAACGGCTGACGCTGCGCCCCGAACAGCCCTTGGGCGGACCACTTCTGGCGCTGGCGCTGGCGCTGCTGGCGGCCGATGTGCTGGCCGCGCTGGCGCTGGGCGGGCGGTTGTGGCCGATGCGTGGTGGGGTGGTCGCGCTGGCGGTACTGCTGCTGAGCGGTCTGGCCGGAGGCTCGCTGGCCGCGCAACCGGTCGGGGGCGAGGACACCGAATTCGCCATCGCCGCCGCCAGCGAGTTGACGCTGGCCCATGTGCTGACCGGCGATGCGCGGCTGGACGATATTGCGCAGGCCGGGTTGCGCGGCCTCTCGGACACCCTGTTCTTTCGCACCTCGATAGAACCGGCGCCGCCGATCGGCGTCGACCTGGAGCGTGACGAACTGGCCTTCTTCCCGATTCTCTACTGGCCGGTGACCCCGGAACAACCGCAGCCCTCCGGCGAAGCCTATGCCAGGCTGAACGCCTATCTCCGCTCCGGCGGCATGATCCTGTTCGACACCCGTGATGCCGATATCGCCGGCTTCGGCGCCGCCAGTCCCAACGGACGCAAACTGCAGGCGCTGGCCGCGCCGCTCGACATCCCGCCGCTGGAGCCGGTGCCGCAGGACCATGTCCTGACCCGCGCTTTCTACCTGTTGCAGGATTTTCCCGGCCGCCATGCGCGCGGGCGGATCTGGGTCGAGGCCGCCCCGCCCGATGCCGAGCAGATCGAGGGGATGCCGTTCCGCAACCTCAATGACGGGGTGACGCCGGTGGTGATCGGCGGCAACGACTGGGCCGGGGCCTGGGCGGTGGATCGTGACGGCCGGCCGCTGCTGCCGGTGGGGCGCGGCTTCTCCGGCGAGCGGCAGCGGGAGCTGTCGCTGCGCTTTGGCGTCAACCTGGTCATGCACGTGCTGACCGGCAACTACAAATCCGATCAGGTCCACGTGCCCGCGCTGTTGGACAGGCTGGGACAATGACCGGAACCGTCATCTTCGATCCGCTGCTGCCCTGGCCGGTCCTGTTCGGTCTGGCCGCGCTCTCTGCCGCCGCCGTGGCGCTGGCGCTGGTTCGCGGCCTGTCCGGCTGGGGGCTGCGGCTGCTGGCGGCGCTGCTGATCCTCGGCGCGCTGACCCGACCCGGATACCAGATCGAGGACCGCGCCCCGCTGAGCGACATCGTGATCCTGATCGAGGACGACAGCGCCAGCCAGCACCTGTCGGACCGTCCGACGCAGATGCAGGCGGCCGGCGAGGCGCTGGCCGCGCGGATCGCCGCGCGCGAGAATACCGAGCTGCGCCGGCTGCAGGTGGGCGACGGCGGCGACGATGCGGGGACCGAGCTGATGACCGCGCTCGCCACCGCGCTGGCCGAAGAGCCGCGCGCCCGCGTCGCCGGGATCATCGCGCTTTCGGACGGGCGGGTGCACGACATCGAGCGCGCGCCGGACCTCCCCGCGCCGCTGCACCTGCTGCTGACCGGGCGCGCGGGCGACTGGGACCGCCGCCTGTCGGTGCGCAACGCGCCCGCCTTCGCCATCATCGGCGAACCTGTCACCCTGACCCTGCGCATCGAGGACAGCGGCGCAGCGCCACAGGGCGCGGCGACCGCGCCGCTGGACATCTCCGTCGACGGTGCGCCGCCCGAACGCTTCGACGTGCCGATCGGCCGCGATATCGAGCTGCCCATCACCCTGCCCCACGGCGGGCGCAACGTGATCCGCTTTTCGGTCCCCGGGGCGGCGGGCGAGCTGACCGACCGCAACAACAGCGCCCTGATCCAGATGAACGGGGTGCGCGACCGGCTACGGGTGCTGCTGGTCTCGGGCGAGCCGCACGCGGGGGGCCGCACCTGGCGCAACCTGCTGAAATCCGACAGTTCCGTGGACCTGGTGCATTTCACCATTCTGCGCCCGCCCGAGAAACAGGACGGCGTGCCGGTGGACGAGCTGTCGCTGATCGCCTTTCCCACCCGCGAGCTGTTTCTGGAGAAGATCGACGATTTCGACCTGATCATCTTCGATCGCTACCAGCGGCGCGGCATCCTGCCTGCGATCTATCTCGACAACGTGGCCAATTACGTCTCCGGCGGCGGCGCGGTGCTGGTCGCGGCGGGCCCCGATTTCGCCACCGCCGACAGTATCTATCGCTCGCCGCTGGCGCCGGTGCTGCCGGCCCGGCCCACCGCCCGGGTGATCGAGGATCGCTATCGCCCGACGGTGACCGATCTGGGCGCGCGCCACCCGGTCACCGCCGATCTGGGCGACGGGGAAACCTGGGGATCGTGGCTGCGCCAGATCGAGGTCGAGCCGGAGGCCGGCGACGTGGTGATGACCGGGTATGACGACCGCCCGCTGCTGATCCTCGACCGGGTGGGCGAGGGGCGGGTTGCGCTGCTGGCCTCCGACCACGCCTGGCTCTGGGGCCGCGGTTACGAGGGCGGCGGGCCGCAGCTCGAACTGCTGCGGCGGCTGGCGCACTGGATGATGAAGGAGCCGGAGCTGGAGGAAGAGGCGCTCTGGGCCGAGGCCACCGGCCAGCGCATGCGCATCATCCGCCGCACCCTCGGCGATGGCGTGGGGCCGGTGACGGTGATCCGCCCGGACGGCGGCACCGAGGAGCTGGCATTGCAGGAGGTCGCCCCGGGCCGGTTCGAGGCGCGCTACCAGGGGCCGGAGATCGGCCTCTACCGGCTGGCCGAAGGGGATCAGCGGGCGGTGATCGGGCTCGGCCCCGCCGCCCCGCGCGAGTTCGAACAGACCATCGCTACCGGCGCGGTGCTGGAGCCGGTGATCGACCCCCTGCGCGGCGGCATCCTGCGGCTGGAAGACGGGCTGCCGCGCCTGCGCGACGTGCGCGCGGGGCGCCCGGCCTCGGGGCGCGACTGGATCGGGCTGACGCCGCGCGGCGCCTACGAGACCCGCGACGTGCGCCAGACGCCGCTGCTGCCGGTCTGGCTGGTGCTGGTGCTGGCCTCGGCGCTGATCGTCGGCGGCTGGCTGCGCGAGGGGCGGCGGTAGGCGCCCGGCGCTAGTCGAGTTGCACCGTCACCCGGTCGCTGCGCCCGTCGCGGTCCACCACCACCAGGGTCGAAAACCCCCTGCCCGGGCTGGGAATGACAAGCTCCCGCGCGGGCAGCGCGGTCGCCACCGGGGCGCCATTGGCCAGAACCGTGAACGGGGCCACGCCGCCATTCAGCTTTAGCGTGATCCGCCCGTCGCCCGCGGCCAGCCGGGCGCCATCGGGCGGAAAGGTCAGCTTTGGCCCCCCCGAGAGCACCAGCGCCGCGCCGCGCGGGCGGTAGCGCCGCAGCGGAACCGGCAGTTCGGCGGTGGTCAGGATCAGCGTCTCGGGCGGCGGCGCGGGCAGCGGTTCGACCTCCGGCTTCAGCCGACCAAAGGCCTCGAACAGCACCGGCGCTGTCAGCTCGCCGCCAAAGGCCCCCGGCACCGGGGTGCCGTCGGCCCGCCCCATCCAGACCCCGATCACATGGCGTCCGTCGAACCCGATCGCCCAGGCATCGCGGTGGCCATAAGAGGTCCCGGTCTTGTAGGCCAGCGCATGCGCGGGCGCGCCGGGCGGCGGCGCCAGCCCGCGCAGGATATCGCCCAGCTGCCAGGCGGCGGCGGGCGAGATCACCCGCGGCGTTTGCGCAAAGGGCGCCTCCTGCCGCGCGCGCAGCAGCGGCCCCTGCCCGCCCGCCGCGATCACCGCGTAAAGCTGCACCAGGTCGCGCAGGGTGGTGCCGACCCCGCCCAGCGCCACCGCCAGGCCGGGCGCGCCGCCGGGCAGGCGCGGCCGCGCCCCGGCGCGGCGCAGCGCGTCCATCACCCGCGCCGGGCCGAGATCGTTGGTCAGCTTGATCACCGGGATGTTCAGCGACATCTGCAACGCCGCCCGCACCGGCAGATCGCCGCGGTACTGGCCGTCGAAATTATGCGGTGCGTAGCGGCCGAACATCACCGGCCCGTCGTGGATCAGGGTTTCGGGATGAACCAGCCCCTGGTCGAAGGCGAGGCCATAGACCAGCGGTTTCAGCGTCGATCCGGGCGAGCGCAGCGCGCGGGTCATGTCGACGAACCCCTGTCGCCCCCCCCCCTCGGCATAGGCCGGCGACCCGACCGAAGCGAGGATTTCACCGCTTTGGTGATCCGCAACCACGAGCGCGGCAGAGACCCGCGGCCCGGCCTTCTGCGCCGCCCGGGCCGCCAGCGCCTGCATCCGTTCCTGCACCCCGGCCTTCAGCGTCACGTCATGGCGCGGCGCCAGCGGATCGGCGCCGCGCAGCGCATCGGCCAGATGCGGCGCCAACATCGGAAACGGCTGCATCGCCCCGGGCAGCGGCGCGCGCGCCGCCGTCTGCGCCTGTTCCGCCGTGATCACGCCGCGCGTCCGCATCCGCGCCAGCACCCGCGCGCGGGCGGTGCGGGCGGCCTGCGGATGCCGGTCGGGGCGACGGGTTTCGGGCGATTGCGGCAGCGCCACCAGCAGCGCCGCCTCACCCGGGGTCAGCCGCGCCGGTTCCTTCCCGAACCAGGCCAGCGTGGCGGCGCGCACGCCCTCCAGATGGCCACCATAGGGCGCATGGGTCAGGTAAAGCGACAAGATCGCGTCCTTGTCCAGCCGCCGCTCCAGCGCCAGCGCAACCCGGATCTGCCGCAGCTTGCCGGACCAGCGCCCGGTGCCGCCATCCTCCAAGAGCCGCGCCACCTGCATGCTGAGCGTCGATCCCCCCGAGACCGCGCGGCCATGCCAGAGCGCCTGCACCACGGCCCGCGCCATCGCCAGCGGATCGACACCGGAATGGCTGCGAAACCGCTTGTCCTCATAGGCCAGAAGCATGTCCAGGTAGCGCGCATCGACACCCGCCAGCGGCGGCGGGGCCAGCCGCATCAGCCCATCAGCCACCGGGTAGGCGCGCAGCAGCACGCCGTCGCGGTCGCGCACCTCGACCGATGTCTCGGAGAGCATCACCGGCAGCTCCGTCGCCTCGATCCAGGCCTCAACGCCGTCACGCAGCGCCGCCGCCGCGAACAGCAGCAGCGCCAGCGCGAAAAGCGCGCCCGCCCTCAGTCGCACCTTCATTCGCGGATGGTCACGCGGCCGGTGTCACCGCGCGCCCGGTACCGGGGGCGGTACATGTCCTCGACCGAGACCGCCGGATGGTGGAACACGCCCGGCGTCACCGCGCGCAGGATATAGGCCAGCGTCACGGTCTCGGCCTGGCGCAGATTGACCGCGGCAAGGAACCGATCGCTGCGGAACTCGGCATGCTCGGCCTCGGTCGGGCGCAGCCAGTCCAGCGCCCGCACATCGCCCGAGCGCAACAGGTTGGGGTTGTCGATCTCCAGCCCCGCCGGCAGCGGATCGTCCACCATCAGCCGCGCGCCGCTGTCCTCAAAGGGGCGCACCTCGATCACCGCGACCAACCGCTCGCCCACGGTAAAGTCGCGGCCCTCGACCGGCACCCCCTCGAGGGTGTAGTACCGCCGCGCGATGGCATAGCCGGTGCCGCCCGCCCCGGGCGCCACCTCGGGCACGCCCAGCGTGGTCAGCGTGATATCGGTGGCGCGGCCGTCGGCGGCTGTGATCTCGACCTCCGGCCCCCCGGCCCCATCCTCGCGCATCTGCACGAAGGGGCCCGTGACCGGGGCACCGTCAACCCGCAGCCCGGACTTCTCCGGCGATTTGATCAGCGCATGCGCCGCCAAAAGCGACCAGGCCGCCTCCTGCGTCGAGGGGCGCAGATCGGCGCGGGTGATCCGCGCCGTCAGGGCATCTGCGTCCACCGCCGAACTGCCCGCCTCGGTGGCCAGCGCCAGAAGCCCCGCCGCGTCGCGCAGCCCGGTGCCATAGTCGGCGCGCCACAACCGGCCGGTTTCGGGCCGGGTCTCGATCATCCGCGCGGCACGCAGGAACATCGCGTCGGCGCGCGGCTGATCGCCATAGGCGGCCAGCGCCGCGCCCAGCTGCGCCGCCGCCAGCGGGGTGGCGAAATCGCCCCCCTTCACGTCGGCGTAATAGCGCAGATCGCCCATCGCGGCGGCGCCTTCGCGCGCCAGAACCATCAGCGCATAGGCGATGCTGCCGCCGGCCTCGTCCCCGGCATCGAAATCGGGGGCGTAGTTCACCCGGTTGCGCAGGTTGTCCAGCGCCTGCCGCAGGGCGCGGTCGGGCACCGGATGCCCCTCGGCCCGCGCGCGGGACAGGAAATCGGTGACATAGGCGTCCAGCCAGAAATCCCCCGATTCCGCCCGCCACAACCCGAAGGCACCGTTCGGCGCCTGCCGGGTCAGCACCTGCGCGATGGCATCGGCAATCCGCTTGTCCACCGCCGGGCCATTGCCCAGCCCGGAGGCCTGCGCCACCGAGGACAGGTAGAGAAGCGGCAGCGCCTTGGAGGTCACCTGTTCGGTGCAGCCATAGGGATAGCGGTCGAGCCGCGCCAGCAGGCCCGGCGCATCGAACCGCGCCAGCGGCCCGGCCGAGAGGATCGCGCGCCCGGTGCCCGGTTTCATCCCGGCAAAGACATCGTCGCTGAACAGGAACCGGTCGCCCGCCCCCAGCGAGAACCGCCGCGTCTGCGCCACCTGCGGATCATTGGCGCGCACCGGCAGCCGCAGGCTTTGGGTCAGGGTCTGGCCGGCGGGCGTGGTCAGCACCAGCGTGATCTCCGGGTCGCCGACAGAGCGCGCGCGCACCGGCACCTCGAAAACCGCCTTGCCGCCCTCGGCCAGTTGGAACGGTGCCGGGTCATCGCCCAGCGCGATCCCCTGCCCTTGCGCGGTCAGGTCCAGCGTCATCTGCCCCGCCGGGCCATCCGCATGCACCACCTCCAGCCGGATCCGGCTCTCGTCGCCGGGGGCGAGGAACCGCGGCAGGCTGGCGGTGACCACCACCGGATCGCGCACCAGCATGTCGGCCTCGGCCTGGCCCACCGCGCCGCGCGTCCAGGCCACCGCCATCAGCCGCACGGTGCCGTTGAAATCGGGCAGGTCGATATCGACCAGGGTCGCGCCATCTTCTCCCACCTGCACCGGGCCGGAGAACACTGCCATCAGGTCCTGCGTCGGCGGCGGTGACTGCATCCGCTGACCGCTGTCGGAATCGCCGCCCGAGCGGACCGTACCCATCGCCCCGTTCATGCCGTCGATCAGCCGACCATAGACATCGCGCAATTCCACCCCGAGCCGCCGCTGGCCGAAATAATGCCCCTGCGGATCGGGGCTGTCGAAACCGGTCAGGTTCAGGATGCCCAGATCGACAGCGGCCAGCGTCAGCCAGGCCTGTTCGCCCGCCGCCGCGCCATCGACCGTCACGCGCAGCCGCTGGGTGCCGCGCGGCCGGGTCAGCTCCGGCGCGTCGATCGCGACCCGCAGCGCCTTGTCGCCCGGATCGACCGCCGCATGGGCAAGGCCAAGCGCGCGGGCCGGGTTTTGCCCGGCGGCCACGTCCATCGGGCGGATCACCGTGGCCGTGACATAGGCACCGGTGCCCCAGTCCTTCGTCACCTCGAGCGGAATGACACTCTCGCCCGTATCGACCGTGACCGCCTGGCGGGAAATCACCCGATCGCCCATCACCGTGATCAGCGCGGTGCCCGCCATGCGCGGCACGATCCGCAGGTTTGCGGTCTCGCCCACGGCATAGCTTTCCCGATCAAGCGACATCTCGAGTCGGTCGGGGGTGGCGGCGGCATCGGCCGAAACGTACCAACCGGCATAGAAATCCACCGAAGCGGCCGCATAGGCGCCATCCGTGCGCTCGACCACCAACTCGTATTCGCCCCATTCCACCGGGGAGGAGACCGACACAGGCGCCGCGCCCAGCAGGGCCTCGCCGGTGGCGATACGGCTGCGCCGCGTCACCGGCTCCCAGTTCCAATTGCCGTAGAGCTGATACCACTGATAGCGGGTTTCGATCCGGTTCAGCGTCCAGCGCACCTGCATCGGTTGCGGCGTCAGGTCGGCGGCCAGCCCGATCAGCTCGAACCCGGCCTCGGTCCCCTCGGTGACCACATCCTCGAACTTCGGCTTGATCCCGATCACCGGCCCGTCGGGCCGCACCGGCACGCTCAACCGGCGTTCCACCGGGCGGGCCGAGCCATCGGAGACCCGCGCGATCACCTCGGCCTCCAGCGGCTGCCCCCCGGCCTCGGGGCGCGGCAGCTCCACCGGCACCGTGACGACCCCGCGTGCATCGGTGCGCAGGGTGCCGAAATAGCTGCTCTGCGCCCGCGCGCCGGCATCATGGCGGCCAAAGCGATAGCCGGGCCATTCCGCAACCGTTTTGGCCGGGCGCAGCACCACCTGCCCCTCGACGCTCAGATCCGCCCCCGGCGCCCCGAAAAGATAGCGCGCCGAGATGGAGAGCGGCGGCGTATCGCCCGCGCGCAGCGGCGCCTCCGGCAGGCTCAGGTCGAAATCGATCCGCTCGGGCAGGAAATCCTCGACCAGCAGCACCTGGCTGGCCAGCGCCGGGGCATCCGGGTCGGCCTTGATGTCCAGCCGCCAGGTGCCGCGCGGCGCGGTCACCCCGACCGGGAAGGAAAACACATGCCCGCCAGCCATGCCCCCGTCGGAGATATGGCGGCTGTACTCCACCCCGTCGGGGCGGCTGAGGATCGCGATCAGCGGCAGCCCCTCGATCGCCTGCGCGGTGTCGTCACGGGACAGTGCGGTTGCGTGGATCACCTCGCCAGCGCGATAGGCGCCGCGGTCGGTGGTCAGGAACACATCGACCGGACCGGCGGGCGCGCGCCCCTCGACCCCGCGGTCAGAAAGATCGAAGGCCGGCTCGGTCAACGACAGAAACGCCAGATCCTCCTCGCCCTGCCGCGCCACCACCAGCGCCGGCGCGGCACCGCCGGTGCCACGGGTCAGCCCTGCGTCGAACAGCGCGAGGCCATCCGCCCCGGTCTGCGCCACCGCCAGCACCGCGTTGGCGCGCGAGATCAGCGAAACCTCGATCCCCGCGCGCGGCTGCGCCTCCGACAGCCCCGAAACCTGCACATGCAGCCCGTCGCTGCCCGACAGGGTGGACAGCCCCAGATCGGAAAGCACGAACCATTGCGTCGCGCCCGGATCGTCATAGGGATCGGCCCCCGGCACCTTCGCGGTCAGTGCGTAGATCCCCGGCCCCTGCCCCGCGATCGCCTGCGCCATCGGCAGGCGCGTGGTCATGTCGCTGTTCAGCTCGTTGCCCACCTCCGCCGTGCCGGTCCAGACCTGCTGAGCCACGCTGCCCGCGAAATCCTCTTCCTGCCAATGCGACAGGGGGCGGGCGAAATACTCCTGCTGGATCGCGCGGATCAGGTTGCGGTCGCTGACCCGGCGCAGGGTCAGCTCCAGCTTGTCGACATTCACCGTCTCGACCGGCAGCGCCGCATCGGCGGATTTCGGCAGCACGTAGGCGCGGCCGGGGAAACGTACGTTCGGGCTACGATCCTGTACGTAATGGGTCAGCTCGATGTCCTTTTGAAGCACCTCTCCGCTGGCTGCGGGCAGGCCCCGCCGGAAGGTCACGCGATAACGCTTGCCGTGCTCGACCCCGTCGATGCAAAGCTGCCGCTGCTCGGCCTGCACCACCAGCCCCGCCTCGGGCAGGCGCAGGAAGGGGCCGTAATCGCCCCCCGCCTTGACCAGGTCCTCGGAGAACTGCGCACAGATGCGCGGCGCGTCGGTATCGCTCTCGACGCTGCTGTCGGTGATGCGGAACCCGTATTTCCCGATTGCGGAATCAAGCGCGGCGAGGATCTCGTCGCGCGGCTGGATGTCGCTGGCCAGCCGCAGAGCCGGGATCATGTCGCGCCCGCCATCGCGCCGCTCCAGCGCCTCGGCCAGCACGCCCAGCGCGGTGACCCGCGCGCCGTCGCTTCCGGCCCGCAAGTAACCGTTGATCGCCGCGTCCTGCGCCCGCGCCTCGTAATCGCGCCGGCGGCCGCTGTTGTCGGTGCGGATGTCGAGCAGCAGCCGCGCGTATTCGGTCCAGAGCGGCCCCATGTCGGTGAGCGAGACCGCCGCCCCGATCCAGCCCGAGGCGCGCAGGGGATCGCCCGCCGCCGCCCGCCCCCGCCCGGCATCGAGCGCCGCCTCGACGTCGAGCCCGCCGGCGCGGTGCTGCAGCCCCAGGTCGCGGGCCCGCCCGGCGGCCTGTGTCAGATCGCTCTCGCTCAGGAAACCCAGATCGACGGCGCGGGTCGCGCCGAGTTGGCGGACTGCCGCCGGGGTGACGAATTTCTCGGCCGAGAGTGCCCCGGCATAGGGCGTGCGTTCGCTCACGCCGATTTTCGGGAAACAGGCGTTGGAGCGGGTGTTGTAGGTAAAGGCGGTGCAGCGCGGGTTGGCGGAACAGGCGCGCAGGCAACTGGGCAGATCGGTATCGAACAGCGCGTCGAGATCGGCGCCGTAGAAATCCATGTCGTCGGTGACGACGAAGCGAAATTCGGGGATGACCTCCTGGGCCTGCGCGGTCACGCCCCAAATGATCGCGAAAACAAGGCCAAGGGCCGCGCGCATAAACCGTTCCATGAAATCACTCCGTGCTGTGCCGCAAGGCTCGCACGGAGAGCGGGGATTTGGCAACGATTCCCGTGACGGACCGATGGGATCAGCCCGACCGGAGCGGGCGCGCGTCAGGCCCTTCCAGCATCATAGGGGCGGACGAAGACCGGCCTGTCGGGCGCCGACACCTCGGGCCGATAGACATAACCGCCGGTCTCGAAATCGCGCAGGCTGTCGGGATCGGTCAGCCGGTTCTGGACGATATAGCGGGCCATCGCGCCGCGCGCCCGCTTGGCATAGAAGCTGACGATCTTCGGCGCGCTGCCTTTATCCTCCATGAACACCGGGGCAATCACCCGCGGCTTCAGCGCCTTGAGGTCCACCGCGCCGAAGTATTCCTGGCTGGCGCAGTTGACCAGCACGTCGGTGCCGATGGCCTCGGCCTGATCGTTCAGTGCCTGGGAAATCCGGTCACCCCACCAATCATAAAGCGATTTGCCGCGCAGCGTTTTCAACCGGCTGCCCATTTCCAGCCGATAGGGCTGGATCGCGTCGCGCGGACGCAGGATACCGTAAAGACCGGACAGGATGCGCAGGTGATCCTGTGCCCAGTCCAATTCCTCGGGATCGAGCGAGGCCGCCTCCAGCCCCTGATAGGTGTCACCGGCAAAGGCCAGCGCGGCGGGGCGGGTAACATCCGCGCCGGGCATATCGACGAAATCGCGGAACCGGTCGCGGTTGAGGGTCGCCAGATCGGCGCTGATCTTCATCAGGTCTTGCAGGTCTTGCGCCGTCAATCCCCGCGCGACCTCGGCCAGCTCAGCCGCATCCCCCGCAAATGCCGGTTCGGTCGTCTCGATTTCGCGTTCCTGCCAGTCCAGCTTTTTCGCCGGCGAGATCACAACCAACATATTCTATCCCCAAGATGTAATTTTGGCCTGATCTAGCCCGCGTCGCGCAGCACGTCCAGAAAGGCCGGGCCGAACCGTTCCGCCCGCCGCTCGCCAAGAAGTCGCACCAGCGCGGATTCTTCGGTCGGACGCTGCTGCGCCAGCTTGGCCAGTTCCGCCGCCGAACAGCTCATCGGCTTGTCGATGCCGGCCGCGCCCCGGGCCAGCCCCGCCTGCGCCTCCAGCAACCGGTCAAAAAGGCTCCCGGCCTCGCGCCCGGCCAGCTTGCGCCGTGCCGGGTGCGCCGGCGTCACGGCCCCGTTGATCACCTCAAGGAACGCCGTGCCGTAACGTTCGAGCTTTTTCGCCCCCACCCCGTTGATCCGCGCCATCTGGTCTAGGCTCGCGGGCCGGGTTTCGGCCATCTCGATCAGGGTGCGGTCGGGAAAGATGACATAGGCGGGCACCTTGGCCGCCTCGGAGAGCGCGCGGCGCCTGGCCTTGAGCGCGGACAACAGCGGCGCGTCCTCGTCCGAGACCAGCGCCTTGACCGCCGGGCGCCGCTGCGCCGCCGCCTTGCGGATCACGTCGCGGCGCAGGGTGATCGTGCCCTCGCCGCGCAGGATCGGCAGCGCCGCATCGGTCATGCGCAGCGCGCCGTGCCGCGCCGGGTCCGGGCGGACCAGATCGCGGCCCATCATCTGGCGAAAGATCGCGGACCATTGCCGCTTGTCATAGTCCTTGCCGACGCCATAGGTCGGCAGGGCGTCATGGCCGCGCTGGCGGATCCGGTCGGTCTCGGTCCCGGTCAGGATGTCGGTGAGATGGCCGGCACCGAACCATTCCTCGGTGCGCAGGATCGCCGAAAGCGCCATGCGCACCGGCGTGGTGCCGTCGAACAGTTCGGGCGGGCTGTCGCAAAGGTCGCAATAACCGCAGGGCGCGGTCTCTTCCCCGAAAAACCCCAGCAGCGCCTGGCGGCGGCAGCCCAGCGCCTCGGCCAGACCCAGCAGCGCGTTGAGCCGCGCGTGATCGGCGGCGCGGCGTTCGGGCGGGGCCAGCCCCTCGTCGATCTGGTTGCGGCGCAGGCGGATGTCGTCGGGCCCGTAGAGCGTGAGGGTTTCGGCCGGTGCGCCATCGCGCCCGGCCCGGCCGATCTCCTGGTAATAGGCCTCGATGCTTTTCGGCAGGTCGGCATGGGCGACCCAGCGGATATCCGGCTTGTCGATGCCCATGCCAAAGGCGACGGTGGCAACCACGATCAGACCGTCCTCGCGGGCAAACCGGCCCTCGACCACGCGGCGGTCCTCGGCCTCCATGCCGCCGTGGTAGTGGCAGGCGCTGTGGCCGTCCTCGCGCAGGGCCTGGGCCAGCGCCTCGGTCTTGGCCCGCGTGGCGCAATAGACGATGCCGGAGTGACCCCGGCGCGCCGCGGCAAACTCGAGGATCTGGCGGCGTGGTCCGTCCTTGGCGGCAAAGGCCAAATGGATGTTTGGCCGGTCGAATCCGCGCAGGAAGCTGCGCGGCGGCTCCCCGTCGAACAGTTTCTGGACGATTTCTTCCTGCGTTTCGGCGTCCGCCGTAGCGGTGAAGGCCGCCAGAGGCACGCCCAGTGCGCGGCGCAGATCGCCGATGCGCAGGTAGTCGGGGCGGAAATCATGGCCCCACTGGCTGACGCAATGCGCCTCGTCCACCGCGATCAGGCTGACCCCGACGCGCCGCAGCATGGCCAGCGCGGCCCCCGAGGCGAGCCGTTCGGGCGCCATGTAGAGCAGTTTCAGCCGCCCCGCCTCCAGCGCCGCCCAGACCGCGTCGGTTTCCTCCTGGGTGTTGCCCGAGGTCAGCGCACCGGCCTCGACCCCGGCCTCCTGCAATCCGCGCACCTGGTCGCGCATCAGCGCGATCAGCGGCGAGATCACCACCGTGACCCCCTCGCGCAGCAGGGCGGGCAGTTGGAAACACAGCGATTTTCCGCCCCCCGTGGGCATGATCGCCAGCACGTTCTCGCCCGCGGCGACAGCCTCGACGATCTCCTCCTGACCGGTGCGAAAGCTCTCGAATCCAAACACGTCGCGCAAAAGCGAGGAAGAGGCGGGCATGCCGGAGGCCTTGTTCTGAGGTTTCTGTCTGCTCTCAGCAGGCAGTTTCACACACTAAGAATCGGGGAACAAGACCGCAGACCCACAAGACCTGCGCCAAAACGAGGCGCGCCGCGCCTCAGAAGAACAGCGCCATGTTGTTTTGCAGAACGATGCGCAGCACGATGATCGCCAGCAGCACCGCCAGCGGCGCCAGGTCAAGCCCGCCCATCGGCGGCAGCAGGCGACGGATCGGGCCGTAGATCGGCTCCAGGATGCGGTTCAACCCGTACCAGATCTGCGCCACGAGTTGCTGGCGCATGTTCAGCACCTGGAAATTGATCAGCCAGCTCATGATCACATGCGCGATGATAAAGAACCACACCACGTCGAGGATCAGCATCAGGATTTGAAACAGCGACTGCATCGGTTTTTCCCTCTTCGAACCGCCTCCGACCTAAGGCGGACAGGCGCAAAGGGCAAGGGGCCGTCCGATCGCCACCATAGATGACCGTTTCATGATGTGCCGGAAATGACGCGACAGGCCGCAGATTGCATCGCGCCGGCGCCTTTCCTGTTTCGCGTGCGGGGCAGACCGCCTAGCATCCGGGACAAAATTCGGGGGCGGGGCATGACGGCGATTTCCACACGCAAGCGGATCTGGGGCTGGTTTTTCTTCGACTGGGCCAGCCAGCCCTACAACACGCTGCTGATCACCTTCATCTTCGCCCCCTACGTCAAGGAGCTGATGGGCGACGGCAGCGCCGCGCAATCGGCCTGGGGCTTCGGCATCGGGGCGGCCGGCGTGGTGATCGCGCTGCTGGCGCCGGTTCTGGGCGCGATGGCCGACCTCTCGGGCAACCGGCTGCGCTGGATCTGGGCGTTTTCGGCACTCTACGTGATCGGGGCGGCCGGATTGTGGTGGGCCGCGCCAGAGAGCTTCAACCTCTACCTGACCCTTTTCCTCTTTGCCGTCGGCATGATCGGGATGGAGTTCGCCACCATCTTCACCAACTCGATGCTGCCCGATCTCGGCTCCAGGGAGGAGATCGGCCGCATTTCCGGCAACGGCTGGGCCTTCGGCTATCTCGGCGGGCTGGTGGCGCTGGTGGTGATGCTGGGCTTTTTTGCGGAAAGCGCCACCACCGGGAAAACCTTCTTCGGACTGTCCCCGGCGCTGGGGCTGGACCCGGCGGCGCGCGAGGGCACCCGTTTCGTCGGGCCGCTGACGGCGATCTGGTACGTGGTCTTCATGATCCCGTTCTTTTTGTGGGTGCGCGATCCGGCGCCGCGCAAGGCACCGCGCGGCGCGGTTTCCGCCGCCCTACGCGACGTCGGTCGCACCATCCGCAGCCTGCCGCGCACGCCCTCGCTGTTCGCCTATCTCGGCTCGTCGATGTTCTACCGCGACGCGCTGAACGGCATGTACACCTTTGGCGGCATCTATGCCGCCGGCGTGCTGGGCTGGACCGTGGTCGATACCGGCATCTTCGGCATCCTGGCGATCATCTTCGGCGCGATCTTTGCCTGGGTCGGGGGCCGCGCGGATGAATACTTCGGCCCCAAGCCGGTGATCACAACCTGTATCCTGGCCCTGACCCTCGTGGCGATCGCCATCGTCTTCGTCAGCCCGACCAGCGTGTTCGGCCTCCCCGTGCCCGAGGGCTCGGCCCTGCCCGACATCGCCTTTTATGCGGTCGGTGCCGTCATCGGCGCGGCGGGTGGCGTGATCCAGGCGGCCAGCCGGACGATGATGGTGCGCCAGGCCAATCCCGACCGCATGACCGAGGCCTTCGGCCTGTATGCGTTGGCCGGCAAGGCGACCTCTTTCATCGCCCCGCTGAGCATCGGCGCGGTGACCCTGATCAGCGGCAGCCAACAGATCGGGGTGACCCCGCTGATCGCGCTTTTCCTGATCGGGCTGATCCTGCTACGGTGGGTGAAACCGCAAGGAGACTACCCCGCATGAGGTTGCTGTTCGCCTGTCTCGGCCTGCTCCTGGTGCTGTCCGCGCCCCAGGCCAGGGCCGAGCCTTTGGCGAAACAGTATTTCGGCGCCAAGACCGAGGCCTCGAAGCAACCACCCGCCCCCTACGGCAGCTATTCCAGGGGCTGCGTCGCGGGCGCGGTGCAACTGCCCGAGACCGGGCCGACCTGGCAAGCGATGCGGCTGAGCCGGAACCGCAACTGGGGGCATCCGGAGGTCATCGACTACGTCCAGAACCTCAGCGCCTTCGCCGCCACCCTGCCGGGATGGCAGGGCCTTTATGTCGGCGACATCAGCCAGCCGCGTGGCGGGCCGATGCTGTCGGGGCACCGCAGCCACCAGATCGGGCTCGACGTCGATATCTGGATGTTGCCGGCCAAGCGGCTGGATCTCAGCCGGCAGGCGCGCGAGAGCCTCTCCTCGATCTCGCTGCGCAAGGCCAAGGGCGCCTATGTGAACGCCAACTGGAGCCCGCAGCATCACGCGCTGCTGCGCGCCGCCGCCAAGGATCCGCGCGTCGCCCGCATCTTTGTCTTTCCCGGCGCCAAGGTGCAGATGTGCAAGGATGAAAAGGGCGACCGCCGCTGGCTGCGCAAGATCCGGCCCTGGTATGGGCACCATTACCATTTCCACGTCCGGCTGAAATGCCCGCGCGGCGCGCGCGGCTGCGAGAACCAGGACAGGCCGCCGCGCGGTGATGGCTGTGCCGATGCGCAGAAATGGGTGAACGACATCCTGAACCCGCCGCCGCCCAAACCGCGCGACCCCAACGCGCCGCCGCCGAAGAAACGCCGCGACTACGTTTTGTCCGACCTGCCCCGTCAATGCGCCTCGGTCCTGCGCTCGCAATAATCCTCCTGCTGCTTGCCGCTTGCGATCCGACCGAAGCGGGCAAGGCGCGGTTCCTGTCCGCCCATGACTGGCAGCGGCCGGAGGCGTGGTTGGGCGGGTTCTCCGGGCTGCAGCTATCGCCCGACGGCCTCAGCGCCACGATGCTGAGCGACCGGACGATGGTCGTCGAAGTGCTCCTGACACGGGACGCCGAGGGGCGGATCGAAGGGGTCGAGCCGTTGTCGCATTGGCATCTCTTGTCGAGCCGGGGCCGACCGTTGTCCGGACCCATCGCGGATTCCGAGGGGCTGGCGATCGGGCGCGACGGGGCGATCTACATCTCGTTCGAGGGGGTGCACCGCGTCGCCCGCTACGCGCGGCCCGGCGCGCGCGCAACCGTGTTGAACGCCCCGCAGGTGTTTCGCGGGCTGAAAGGCAACCGATCGCTCGAGGCGCTGGCCATCGACGCGGCGGGTCGACTCTATACCCTGCCCGAGGACGGGCGCGATGCCCAGGGGCGCATTCCGGTCTATCGCCGCGACGCACACCGCTGGCGGGTGGCCTTCACCCTGCCCGCACGGGGCCGGTTCAAGCCGGTCGGCGCCGACATCGGGCCGGACGGGCGGCTTTACGTTCTGGAACGGGCGGTCGGCATATTGGGGTTTCGCAGCCGGTTGCGGCGCTGGACCCTCACCGAGGCCGGTGCAGAGCAGGAGGAAACCCTGCTGACCACCGCCGCCGGCACCCATGACAACCTCGAAGGGGTCTCGGTCTGGCGCGATGCGGGCGGGGGTCTGCGCGCCACCATGATCTCCGACGACAACTTCCTGTCGCTCCAGCGCACCGAACTGGTGGAATACAGCCTGCCGGATTAGCCTTGCGCAGAGGTGGCCGAGCCTTTACACGCCGCCTGTCCGTCCGAACGGGGCGGGCCAAGTCGCCGCAACCTTGTCAAAACGGGCATAAAACATGAACCGCACCCATATTCCGGGCATTCTAGCCATGGCCGCCATCGTGGTGGCCTCCAACATCCTCGTCCAGGTCCTGTTCGGCCAATGGCTGACCTGGGGCGCCTTCACCTATCCCTTTGCCTTTCTCGTCACCGATGTGATGAACCGCGTCTATGGCGCGCATGCCGCGCGCAAGGTCGTCTTCGCCGGGTTCGTCACCGGCGTGATCTGCTCGCTGATCGGCACCCAGATCGTCGGCGAATACGGGCCACTGGTTACCCTGCGCATCGCGGCGGGATCGGGCACCGCCTTCCTGGTCGCGCAGATGCTGGACGTCAGCATCTTTTCGGCCCTGCGCGAGGGGCGCTGGTGGCGCGCGCCGCTGGCCTCGACGCTTGTCGGCTCTTCGGCGGATACCATCCTGTTCTTTTCCATCGCCTTTTCGGCCCAGCTGACCTGGCTGGAGCCCGCCAACGACGTGGCCTGGGCCAACGAGGCGCTGCCGCTGCTGGGCGCGGGGCCGATGGTGCCGCTCTGGGCCTCGCTGGCGGTGGCCGACTGGCTGGTGAAACTGTCGCTGGCGCTGATCGCGCTGGTGCCCTTCCGCCTCATCGTTCAGCACCTCACCGCGCACCGCGGCGCTGCCTGAAGATTTTGTTTGGCGTTTCGCGCCCTCCGTGCCACTCTGAGTCCAACGGAAACAGAGAGAACAGGAGGTGATCCAGTGTCAAGAAAGGTATTGGAGCGAGGTGTCGGGACAGCGCAGGGGGCGGCCAGCTAGGGCAACCCTTGGCGGATGACCCGCCTGCGTGGATCGGCCGATGATCTAACCGGCCCCACCTCCGAAAACTTTCGAAAGGGCCGCCTTCGGGTGGCCCTTTTTCGTACCCCTTTTTCGTGGCGCCCCAACGGGATAGAGTGTGCCCATGCTGCGCATCACCGACGATATCGAGATTGCCGACTGGGAACTCACCGAACAGTTCGTCCGCGCCTCCGGGCCCGGCGGGCAGAACGTGAACAAGGTCGCCACCGCCGTCGAACTGCGGTTCGAGGCCGACCGTTCCCCATCGCTGCCCGGGCCGGTCAAGGCGCGGCTGAAGCGGCTGGCCGGACGGCGCTGGACCAAGGACGGCGCCATCGTGATCCAGTGCGACGAGACCCGCAGCCAGGCCCGCAACCGCGAGATCGCCCGCGACCGGCTGGCAGACCTGCTGCGCCAGGCGCTGGTGCGGCCCAAGCGGCGCATCCCCACCAAACCGACCAAGGGCTCGGTCCGCCGCCGGATCGAAACCAAGAAGGCGCGCGGCGAGGTCAAGGCCCTGCGCGGCAAGGTCGGGGACGACTAGCTTGTGCCCGTAACCGGGCCGCCCTAAGCTTGCCCCGAAACAGAGATGCGACGGGAGGAACATCATGAGATTGCAGGGGAAAACCGCCATCGTGACCGGCGGCGCCTCGGGCTTCGGCGCCGGTATCGCGCGCAAGTTCACCGCCGAGGGCGCGCGGGTTATGGTGGCCGACATCAACGGCGAGGCCGCCGAAGCAATGGCCGAAGAACTGGGCACCACCGCCGTCGCCCAGACCGTCGATGTCTCCGACCGCGCCTCGGTCGGGGCGATGGCCAAGGCCGCGCTTGCCGCTTTCGGCCATCTCGACATCCTGGTGAACAACGCCGGCGTCACCCACTTGCCCACGCCGCTGGACGAGGTCAGCGAAGAGGATTTCGACCGCGTCTTCAACGTCAACATGAAATCGATCTACCTTACCGCCCGCGCCCTGGTGCCGCACATGAAATCGCGGCGCGCGGGCGCCATCCTCAATATCGCCTCCACCGCCGGGGTCAGCCCGCGGCCCCGGCTCAACTGGTACAACGCGTCCAAGGGCTGGGTGATCACCGCCACCCGCACCATGGCTGTCGAGCTTGCCCCCGAGGGCATCCGCGTCAACGCGCTGAACCCGGTGGCGGGAGAGACGCCGCTGCTGAAATCCTTCCTTGGCGAGGACACCCCGGAGATGCGGGCCAAGTTCCTTTCCACCATCCCGATCGGCCGCTTCTCGACCCCCGAGGACCTGGGTAACGCCGCCGCCTTCCTCTGCTCGGACGAGGCCAGCATGATCACCGGCGTGGCAATGGAAGTGGACGGCGGACGTTGCATCTGATTGCCTGCTGCTTCTTCTCGTTGAAAATACTCCCGCCGGAGGCGCCGCGCCCCGATAGGGGGCGCAACAAACGGCCCGCACGCACAGCAACACCTGCAAGGACTCCGCCCATGATCCCCGGCCCCCGCAACCTGATCACCGACGTGCCCGGCCTTCTGGTCGGCAACGCGCAGGACGACGTGCTGAAATCCGGCGCCACCGTGCTGACCGCCGCACATCCGTTCACCGCCTCGGTTCAGGTCATGGGCGGCGCGCCGGGCACCCGCGAAACCGACCTGCTCGCGCCCGACAAATCGGTGGCCAAAGTCGATGCGCTGGTGCTCTCGGGCGGATCTGCCTATGGGCTCGACGCCTGTTCGGGGGTGATGGAGGCGCTGCGCGCGCGCGGGCGCGGCTTTCGCATCGCAGAGGCGGTGATCCCCATCGTGCCCGGCGCAATCCTCTTCGACCTGCTGAACGGCGGCGACAAGGATTGGATCGAGAATCCCTATCGCGGGCTCGGCCGCGCGGCGTTCGAGGCGGCCTCCGAGGATTTCGGGATCGGCACCGCAGGCGCCGGCACCGGGGCGCTGACGGCGATGCTCAAGGGCGGTCTCGGATCGGCCTCCTTCGTGCTCGACGACGGCACCACCGTGGGCGCATTGGTGGCCGCAAACCCGATGGGCAGCGTCACCACCCCCGGTGACCGGTATTTCTGGGCCGCCGGTTTCGAGGTCGATGGCGAGTTTGGCGGGCTGGGCCCCGACCCGGCCTGCGGGCTGGGCCGCGTGCTGGAAAGCCGCAAGATGCAGACCATGCTGGAACAGGCCGGCGATGCGGCGCAGGACCGCGCCAACACGACTATCGCCATCGTCGCCACCGATGCGGATCTGACCAAGGCGCAATGCCTGCGCGTGGCCACCGCCGCCCATGACGGTATCGGGCGGGCGACGGTCCCGGCGCATTCGCCGGGCGATGGCGATCTCGTCTTCGCGGTCTCGACCGGTGCGCGGGCGATGGCGCGGCCCGAACGCGACCTGACCCGAATCGGCCACGCCGCCGCCCTGGGCCTGAGCCGCGCCATCGCCCGGGCGGTGCATGCCGCGCGGCCCGCGCCGGGCGATCTGTTGCCCTGCTGGTCGCAGGCGGGTCGCTGACCCGAAGATGCAGGCGCGCCTGCCCTCGCGCCCCTTGTCCGGCTGCGTCGCAACCGCACGGTAAGAAACAGCGAGCATTGACTCTCGTCGCTCCGTTATACCTATATCGCCAAAGCCAATACCTAAGGAGGAAAAGCCATGAACCGTCTGATTGCCACAGCGATTGTTGGTCTGCTCGCCGCCCCGGCGCTGGCCGAGGGAGATGCAGCCAAGGGGGAAAAGACCTTCAACAAGTGCAAGGCCTGCCACTCGATCATCTCCGATTCCGGCGAAACCATCGTCAAGGGCGGCAAGACCGGCCCGAATCTTTTCGGCGTGATCGGCCGTACCGTCGGCACCTATGAGGATTTCCGCTATGGCGACGATATCGTAGCGGTAGGCGAGGCCGGGCTGGTCTGGGACGAGAAGGCGTTCAATCACTATGTCGAGGATCCGCGCGGCTTCCTGCGTGAGACGCTGGACGACAAGGGCGCCAAGTCGAAGATGACCTTCAAGCTGAAAAAGGGCGGCGAAGACGTTTACGCCTATCTGGTCAGCGTCGCGCCGGCACCGGAGCCGGCTGCCGAGGGCGAAACCGAAGAGAAGTCCGACGACTGATTCGTCACGGCAGTGACAACCGGAACGGGTCGCGGCGTAAAGCGCCGCGGCCCTTCTCGTCGTTGCCCGCCCGGAACAGGGCGGGTAAGGAGCGGCCGCATGCGGCATGGCCGCCCCTGTCGGCCACACCCGGCCCGACCATTAGCAGAGTGACCGCATGAAACCCCTCCCGTTTCGCCTCACCCACCCGTTTCCGGCCCTCCGGGGGCGAACGTGATGCGCATCCCGGCCTGGGTCAACGGCACGCTGACCCCCGTGGACAAGCTCGAGGTTCACCAGAAAGGGCTGCGGCACAAGGCCGTTTCGGTCTTCGTTCTGCGCGGGGACGATATCCTGCTGCAACGCCGCGCGCTGGGGAAATATCACACGCCGGGGCTTTGGGCGAACACTTGCTGCACCCATCCGCATTGGAATGAGGCGCCGGAGGATTGCGCCCGGCGACGTCTGCAGGAGGAGCTGGGGATCACCGGATTGGAAACGGAGTATCGCCACCGGCTGGAATACCGCGCCGATGTGGGCGGCGGGCTGACCGAACATGAGCTGGTCGATGTCTTCGTCGCCCGGGTGACGCAGGATATCGCCGTCTCTCCCGACCCAGACGAGGTGATGGAAACCCGCTGGATCGACTACCACGATCTTCGCGGCGAGGTCGCCCGCCACCCGGACCGGTTCACGCCCTGGCTGCGGATTTATCTCGACCGCCACGCCGAGGAGATTTTCGGCCCCGGCGGGTAAGCGGCAGCCACGCCTTTGGGTCGCGTCAGCCCCGGAACGCCATCGCCGCCTTGACCGCCCGCTGCCAGCGGGCATAGGCGGCGGCGCGGTCGTCCGCGCCCATCAGCGGCTCGAATCGCCGCTCCAGCACCCAGTTCGCGGCGAACCCTTCCATGCCGGGATAGACCCCGGCGCGCATCCCCGCCAGCCAGGCCGCGCCCAGCGCCGTGGTCTCCTGCATCACCGGGCGGTCCACCGGCGCGCCGAGAATATCCGCCAGCCCCTGCATCGCGGCATCGCTGGCGCTCATGCCGCCATCGACGCGCAGCACCACCTGCGCCTGCGTGCCCCAGTCGGCGCGCATCGCCTCCCACAGGTCGCGGGTCTGGAAGGCAACGCTGTCCAGCGCGGCCTTGGCGAACTCGGCCGGGCCGGAGTTGCGCGTCAGCCCGAACACCGCACCGCGGCAGTCGGGTTGCCAATAGGGCGCGCCGAGGCCGGTGAAGGCAGGCACCAATGTGACCTGCTGCGCCGGATCGGCCTGCGCCGCCAGCTCGCCCGACTGCGCCGCCGTGCCGATGATCCCCAGCCCGTCGCGCAGCCATTGCACCGCCGCCCCGGCGATGAAGATCGACCCCTCAAGCGCATAGGTCGGCTTGCCCTCCAGCTGGTAGGCGATGGTGGTCAGCATCCGGTGGGTCGAGGCGACCGGAATCTCGCCGGTGTTCAGCAGCGCGAAACACCCCGTGCCATAGGTCGATTTCATCATGCCGGGGGCAAAGCAGGCCTGGCCGATGGTCGCCGCCTGCTGGTCGCCCGCGACCCCCAGAATGGGGAGTTTCCGTCCCAGAATGTACGATTCGGTTTCTCCGAAATTGGCGGCGCTGTCGCGAACCTGCGGCAGCATCGCCAGCGGCACCCCGAGCAGGTCGCAGATCTCTTCGCTCCACGCCCCGCGGTGGATGTCATAGAGCAGCGTGCGCGCGGCGTTGGTGGCGTCGGTGGCATGCACCCGCCCGCCGGTCAGCCGCCAGATCAGAAAGCTGTCGATGGTGCCGAACAGCAACTCTCCCCGCCCGGCCCGGGCACGGGCGTCGGGCACGGTGTCGAGCAGCCATTTCACCTTGGTGCCGGAGAAATAGGGATCGAGCAGCAGGCCGGTCCGGGCGCTGATCATGTCGCCATGTCCTGCCGCGCGCAGCTCGGCGCAGGTCGGCGCGCTGCGCCGGTCCTGCCAGACGATGGCGTTGTGGATGGGCTTGCCGCTGTCGCGCTCCCAGATCACCGTGGTCTCGCGCTGGTTGGTGATGCCGATCCCGGCCACCTGTGCCGCCCCAGCCCCCTCCAGTGCTTCGCGGCAGACGGCGACGGTGGTCTGCCAGATCTCTTCGGGGTCATGCTCGACCCAGCCGGACCGGGGATAGTGCTGGGTGAACTCCCGCTGCGCGGTCCGCACCGGCCGCATCGCCGCATCGAACAGGATCGCGCGGGTCGACGTGGTGCCCGCATCGATGGCCAGAATGTAACTCATGCAATGCCCTCCCCGATTTTTCGGGCAGAGTATCAGCCGCGCGGGCGGGTGCCAGCCCTTCGATCACTGGTGGATCGCGCGGCACCGAGAACGGACCGAAGCCGGATCGCACCGGCTGGGTGAAAACCTAGGCGGCCTCCAGCGGCGTGATGCCCGATACATCAACTTTCCTCTCGGCGTGCCATGAATCATAGGCCCCCTGCATCCGAACCCAGGAAATTGCGGCCCCTCCGAGCAGCTTGGCGAGGCGCACGGCCACCTCCGGGCTTACCGGTTTGCGCTCGTTCAACATGTCATAGAGATGCTGCCGCGAAATCCCCAAGAGCCGCGCGAACTCGGTCTTGCTCATGCCGATGGCGGGAAGCACGTCCTCGCGCAGCATCGCTCCCGGGTGGGTTGGACAACGTTGGGGATTGCGGGTCATGGGGCGCTCCTAATGGTATTGCTCGAAGTCCAGCACATGGGCATCGCCCTCGTGGAATTCGAAGGTGATGCACCACGGCCCGTTCACGTGAACTGTGTAGCGCGGCGGGTTGTGGCCTTCCAACTTGTGGAAATCGAAGCCTGGCAGATTCATGTCCTCTGGTGTCTCGGCCGAGTCCAGACGGTCAAGTCGCCGGTTTATGCGGTTGTGGAGCCGCCCGTCGATCCTGGATTTTCCAGTCTCCCAAAGGGACTTGAGCTGCTTGTTTCTGAACGACTTGATCATTCAGGAATGTAAGCAATCTGCTTACATTCGTCAAGACCCCCCCCCCTCAAACAGCCGACACCGCCATATTATCGATCAGGCGCACCCCTTCGATCCAGGCGGCGGCGAACAAGCGCGCGGGGCGGTCGGGGTGATCGAGCGCCTGCAGGCCGTCCTCGCGGCGCAGATCGAAATACTCCACCTCGTCGAACCCCGCCTCGGCGCGCCGGGCGCGCGCCCGCTCGGCCAGCGGCGGAAAGCGATTACCCTCGGCAAGCTCGGCCGCCACATCGCGCAGCACCGGATAGAGCCGCGCCGCCCGTTGCCTTCCCTCGGGCGAGAGCCGCAGGTTGCGCGAGGACATGGCAAGGCCGCTGTCTTCGCGCACAGTGGGGCAGGCGACGACCTCGATCGGGATGTCCAGATCGCGGGCCATGCGGCGGACCACCTGCAATTGCTGGAAATCCTTTTCGCCGAAATAGGCCCGGTCCGCGCCGGTCTGAAGAAAGATCTTGCTCACCACCGTGGCGACCCCGTCGAAATGCCCCGGCCGGTGCGCGCCGCAGAGCACGTCGGTCAGACCCGCGACGGAAACCGTGGTGGCGAAACCCTCCGGGTAGACCTGGTCCAGGTCTGGCGCATAGACCGCATCGATCGCATAGGGCGCGAGCGTAGCGGCATCCGCAACCTCGGTCCGGGGATAATTCTCAAGATCCTGCGCGTTGTTGAACTGCTTCGGATTGACGAAGATCCAGACGACGACCCGGTCGCATTCGGCCTTGGCGGCCTCGACCAGCGACAGGTGGCCCGGGTGCAGCGCGCCCATGGTCGGCACCACGCCGATGCTTTCGCCCGCGGCGCGCCACCGCGCCGTCAGCGCCCGCATTTCCGCCAGCCTGCGGACAATCGGCGCCCTCATTTCGCGGGGCCCTTGACCTGGTCGGCAAACACATGCTCCGGCCCCGGAAAGCGGCGCGCGCGCACCTCGTCGGCATAGTCGGAGATCGCCGCCCCGGCCTGCTGCGCCAGATCGGCATAGCGTTTGACGAACTTCGGCTTGAACTCCGCAAACAGCCCCAGCATGTCATCGACCACCAGAACCTGCCCGTCGCAGCCGGCAGAGGCGCCGATGCCTATGGTCGGGATTGGCACCTCGGCGGTGATCCGGTCGG
This sequence comes from Antarcticimicrobium sp., assembly GCF_029212575.1. Classification (GTDB taxonomy): domain Bacteria; phylum Pseudomonadota; class Alphaproteobacteria; order Rhodobacterales; family Rhodobacteraceae; genus Antarcticimicrobium. The sequence continues at coordinate 18,239 of NZ_JARGPK010000066.1, read as the reverse complement.
CAAGGCTGGCCGGGATCTTTTCCAGCACCACGGCAAAGGCGCCGGCATCGGAGACCGCATGGGCATCGGCCAGCACCGCCGCCGCCTGGTCGTCGCGGCCCTGCACCCTGTAGCCGCCAAGCGTGTTGACCGATTGCGGGGTCAGCCCGATATGCGCCATCACCGGGATTCCGCGCGCGGTCAGAAAGCCGATGGTCTCGGCCATGTGCCGCCCGCCCTCGAGCTTGACCGCGCCGGCGCCGGTCTCGGCCATCAGCCGCGCGGCATTGCGGAACGCCTGCTGCGGCCCCTCTTCGTAGCTGGCAAAGGGCATGTCCACGACCATCAGTGCATGGCTCAGCCCGCGCGCCACGGCCTGCCCGTGCAGGATCATCATCTCCATCGTCACGCCGAGGGTGGAGGGCAGCCCGTGCAGCACCATGCCGACGCTGTCGCCGACCAGCACGAAATCGCAATGGGCATCCATCACGCGGGCCATCGGGGTTGTGTAGCAGGTCAGGCTGACCACGGGATCGCCGCCCTTGCGGGCGCGGATGTCATCGGCTGTCAGGGCCGGGGGGGAGGCGGTTGCGCTCATCTTCCTCGTTCTGTCTGGCGCCGCCGGGAAGGACCCACGGGCGGCAGGATGAACGGGGGATAGCAACCCCTCACCCGGCGTTCCACCCTGATTGCGCCAACATGCCCGCCGATCAAATCCCTTGATAACGGGGGGCATTTGGGGGGACACTTCCCATGAGGGCCCCGGAGCGGCCGGGGCAACAGGAAGGATGCCACAACATGAAACACGTACGATTCATCCGGGGCCTCGCGTCGGCCGTCGCGCTGAGCACCACGCTCGGCGCCGGGGCGGCGCTGGCGCAATCCGACATCACCGTGGCGTTGCAGCTCGAGCCGCCGCATCTGGACCCGACCAGCGCCGCCGCCGGCGCCATCGACTCGGTGCTCTATTCCAACGTGTTCGAGGGGCTGACCCGGTTCATGGGCGACGGCTCGGTCGTTCCCGGCCTGGCGGAAAGCTGGGACATCTCCGACGACGGGCTGAGCTATACGTTTCACTTGCATGACGGGGTGATGTTCCACGACGGCACCACGATGGACGCCGAGGACGTGAAATTCAGCCTCGATCGCGCCCGCGCCGAGGACAGCGCCAATGCGCAAAAGGCGCTGTTCGCCGGAATCGCGGAGGTGACGGTGGTGGACCCGCTGACCGTCACAGTCACCCTGAGCGAGCCGAACGGCAGTTTCCTCTTCAACATGGCCTGGGGTGACGCGGTGATCGTCGCGCCCGAGAGCATCGAGGGCATCAAGCAGACTCCGGTGGGCACCGGCGCCTTCAGGTTCTCCGAATGGGTGCAGGGCGACAAGATCGTACTGGAGAAGAACGCCGATTACTGGGGCACCCCCGCCAAGCTTGACGAGGCGACGTTCAAGTTCATCTCCGATCCCACCGCCGCGTTTGCTGCGGTGATGGCCGAGGACGTGGACGTGTTCAGCGGCTTTCCCGCGCCGGAAAACCTGCCGCAGTTCGAGGCCGATCCGCGGTTCCAGGTGCTGGTCGGATCGACCGAGGGCGAAACCATCCTGTCGACCAACAACAAGCAGCCCCCCTTCGACAACGTCAAGGTGCGCGAGGCCGTCGCCCACGCCATCGACCGGCAGGCGATCATCGACGGCGCCATGTTCGGCTATGGCACCCCGATCGGCACCCATTTCGCGCCGCACAACCCGGCCTATGTGGATCTGACCGGGCAATCGGCCTTTGACCCTGAGCTGTCGAAAAAGCTGCTGGCCGAGGCCGGGCTGCCGGACGGGTTCGAGACCACGCTGCACCTGCCGCCGCCCTCTTACGCCCGGCGTGGCGGCGAGATCATCGCGGCACAGCTGGCCCAGGTCGGCATCACCGCCGAGATCGTCAACGTGGAATGGGCGCAATGGCTGGAAACCGTGTTCCGCGGCAAGAATTTCGGCCTGAGCATCGTCAGCCATACCGAGCCGATGGACATCGGCATCTACGCCCGGCCGGAGTATTATTTTCAGTACGACAACCCGGAGTTTCAGGAGCTGATGACGACGCTGAACGCCACCACCGACCCGGCCAAACGAACCGAGATGCTGCAGCAGGCGCAGAAGATCATCGCAGACGATTACGTCAACGGATACCTGTTCCAGCTCGCCGCGCTGAGCGTGGCCAAGGCCGGGGTGCAGGGGCTGTGGTCCAACGCGCCGACCCAGGCGACCGACCTGACAGCGGTGAGCTGGGCGGAGTGATCCCGGCAGCCGACAGAAGGCCCCGCCACGGCGGGGCCTTTGACATTTCGCGGCCAAGTCCGCCGCAGAACAGGGGTGAAAGGAGCCCGGACAGATGATTGCTTGGTCAACCGCCGCCCCGGCCGTCAGCGCAGCCTTCTTCGCCTCGGCGGTCGAGGTTGTCGAAGCCTTTACCATCGTCCTGGTGGTCGGAACGTTGCGCGGGTGGAAACCGGCGGTGCTGGGCACTGGCGCAGCGCTGGCGGTGCTGACCGCGCTGGTGCTGGTGCTGGGGCCGTTGCTGGACCGGGTGCCGCTGTATCTGCTGCAACTGGTCATCGGCGTGCTGTTGCTGCTGTTTGGCATCGGCTGGCTGCGCAAGGCATCGCTGCGCGCCGCAGGGGTCATCCCGCTGCATGACGAGAACGCGATTTTTCAGCATGAGAGCGAGGCGTTGCAGGCCGTCGAAGCTCAGCGCAAGAAAAACTCGCATGACTGGATCGCCGGGATCACCGCCTTCAAGGCGGTGCTGCTGGAGGGGCTGGAGGTGGTGTTCATCGTGATCGCCGTCGGCGTCGGGCGCGGGCTGCTCTGGCCCGCCGCGCTGGGGGCCGGGGCGGCCTGCGCGCTGGTGCTGGTGGTGGGCGTCATCGCCCATCATCCACTGTCGAAGGTGCCGGAAAACACGCTCAAATTCGGCGTCGGCGTGATGCTCTCGGCCTTCGGGGTGTTCTGGACCGGCGAAGGGCTGGGCATCGACTGGCCCGGCCATGACCTGATCCTGTTCGGCTTTGCCCCGCTGTTCCTGATCGCCGGGCTGGGCGCGGCCGGGATGGTCAGGAGACCGGAATCGGAGGTTGCGAAATGACCATTCTGAAGGATGTCCTGGCCGAGCTTCTTGGCATGTTCGTGGCCGATGCGCGGCTGACCACGGCGATCTGCGCGCTGGTCCTGATCACCGCCGGGCTGATCTCCGGGGCGCATGTGGCACCGCTGATCGGCGGGGCGGTTCTGTTGCTGGGCTGCCTGGCGATCCTGGTGCTGAGCGTGCGGGCCGAGGCCCGGCGCCGGGGGCGCTGAGCGCACTGGACCCGGCCCGGCGCACAGCCTAGCCTTGCCTCGAAACGGACGGGGCCCCCGGCCCGACCGGCACAGAGGAGAGCATGATGGACATCCACCCGGTGGGCAGCCGCCCGACCACAGGCCCGAACCCGGCGTATTTCACCGGATCGGTCAGCTTCGATCCGGTGATCGATGCACCGGGCCCGGCCCGCGTCAACGCCCTGCGCGTCAGCTTTGCCCCCGGCGCGCGCACCGCCTGGCATACCCACCCGCTGGGCCAGACGCTGTATATTCTCTCGGGCGCCGGGCTTGTCGCGCTGCGGGGTGAGGCACCGCGCCGCATCCGCGCCGGCGACAGCGTCTGGATTCCGCCGGGGGAAGAGCATTGGCACGGCGCCGCGCCCGAAACCGCGATGGTGCACCTGGCAATCCAGGAGAAGCAGGGCGACAGCGCCGCCGACTGGCTGGAGCAGGTGAGCGATGCCGATTATCTGCGCGCGCCGGAATAGCCACCCGCATGGTCGGACGGATCGCTCTGGACGGCTCTCGTCAGCCCCGTTCCCTGTCGCGCAATTTGCTCCGAAAACCGGTTCCCACTTTTCGGATTGCGCTCTAACGTGCCGGGGATGCTGCGCTATTCGCTCAAACGTCTGCTGTCGCTGATCCTCAGCCTGGCCGTGGCCAGCCTGGTGATCTTCTTTGTGATCGAGGTGGCGCCGGGCGATCCGGCCTCCTTCATGCTGGGCATCAACGCCCAGCCCGACACGGTGGCCGCGCTCCGCGCCGAACTGGGCCTCGATGTGCCCAAGGCCGAGCGCTATCTCGCCTGGGTCGGCGGCATGGTGACCGGCGATTTCGGCACCTCCTATACCTATCGCACGCCGGTGGCGCGGATGATCGCCGACCGGCTGTGGGTGTCGCTGCCGCTGGCGCTTTACGCGCTGATGCTGTCGACGCTGATCGCCTGTCCCGCCGGGATCTACGCCGCCGCCCGCCGCGGACGCCCCGGCGACGCGGTGGTGATGGGCGCGACACAGCTGGGCGTGGCGGTGCCGAATTTCTGGTTCGCCATGATGCTGGTGCTGGTCTTTGCCATCAACCTGCGCTGGTTCGGCGCCGGCGGCTTTGCCGGCTGGGACAAGGGGCTTTTGACCGGCCTGCATTCGCTGACCCTGCCCGCCATCGCGCTGGCGCTGCCGCAGGCGGCGATCCTGGCGCGGGTCATGCGCTCGGCGCTGCTGGACATCCTGGGCGAGGATTTCATGCGCACCGCACGCGCCAAGGGCCTGTCGCGCCGCCAGGCGCTGTGGCGGCACGCGGTCCGCAACGCGCTGATCCCGGTGCTGACAATCATCGGGCTGCAATTTTCCTTCCTGCTGGCCGGCGCGATCATCATCGAACAGGTGTTCTACCTGCCCGGGCTCGGGCGGCTGGTGTTCCAGGCGATCAGCGCGCGCGACCTGATCGTGGTCGAATCGGTGGTGATGCTGCTGGTCTTTGCCGTGATCACGGTGAATTTCATGGTCGACCTGGCCTATGCGCTGGTCGACCCCCGGCTGAGGGCCCGGACATGAGCCGCAATCTTGCCCTCGGCGCGATCCTGTCCTCTCTGGTGGTGCTGGCGGCGCTGACCTCGTTTGTCTGGACGCCCTACGACCACGCGGCGATGAACATCCCCGACAAGCTGCAGACGCCCAATGCCACGCATTGGTTCGGTACCGATCATTTCGGCCGCGACATGTTCAGCATGATCATGGTCGGCGCGCGCACCTCGATCGCGGTGGCGCTTCTGGCGGTGGGGATCGGCATGGCGCTGGGGGTGCCGCTGGGGCTGGCGGCGGCGGCGCGCAAGGGCACCTGGGCGGACGAGCTGATCATGCGCGGCAATGACCTTGTCTTTGCCTTTCCCAGCCTTGTCATCGCGATCCTGATCACCGCCGTCTTTGGCCCCGGCGCGGTCAACGCGATCATCGCCATCGGCATCTTCAACATCCCGGTTTTCGCCCGCATCACCCGTGGCGCGGCGCTGAGCCTGTGGGAACGGGAATTCATCATGGCCGCAAGGGTCGCGGGCAAGGGGGCGGCGCGGATCTCGGCCGAGCATATCCTGCCCAACGTGCTGAACCTGCTGATCGTGCAGGGGACGATCCAGTTTTCCCTCGGCATCCTGGCCGAGGCCGGGCTGTCCTACGTCGGGCTTGGCGCGCAACCGCCGCTGCCCAGCTGGGGCCGGATGCTGGCCGATGCCCAGACCATGGTCAGTTTCGCCCCGCACATGGCGCTGATCCCCGGGGTGGCAATCATCCTGACCGTGCTGGGGCTGAACCTGATGGGCGACGGGCTGCGCGACTGGCTCGATCCCCGGCTGCGGGTGACGCGCGGATGACCCTTCTGGAGATCACCGACCTCACGCTGAGCATCGGCGCGCTGAAGATCCTCGACCGGGTCAGCCTGTCGATCGCCCCGGGCGAGATCGTGGCGGTGACCGGCGAGAGCGGCTCGGGCAAGTCGATGACGGCGCTGGCGGCGATGCGGCTTTTGCCCGAGCGCGCCAAGGTCGCTGGGCATGTGATGCTCGAAGGGCGAGATCTGCTGGCGCAATCGGAGGCGGCGATGTGCGCCGTCCGGGGGCGCGAGATCGGCATGGTGTTCCAGGAGCCGATGACGGCACTGAACCCGGTCCGGACCATCGGCGACCAGGTGATGGAGACGATCCTGATCCACGGGGCGATGGACCGCGACGCCGCCCGCGCGCGGGCGCGAGAGGTGCTGGAGCGGGTCGGCCTGCCCGAGGACCGCTTTCCACTTTCGCGGTTCCCGCACGAGTTGTCAGGCGGCCAGCGGCAGCGGGTGGTGATCGCCATGGCGATCGCCCTGCGCCCGAAATTGCTGATCGCGGACGAACCCACCACCGCGCTCGACGTGACCACCCAGGCGCAGATCCTCGACCTGCTCAAGGGGCTGGTCCAGGACTACGGCATGGGGCTGATGATGATCACCCACGACCTTGCCGTGGTCTCGGACATGGCCGACCGCATCGTGGTGATGCGGCGCGGCGAGGTGGTGGAGCAGGGCGCGACGCGGCAGCTTTTCGCGCGGATGCACCACCCTTATACGCGGATGCTGTTCGAGGCCTCGGGCCACCGGGTCACCCTGCCGGCCCCGCCGCCGCCGGCGCCACTGCTCGAGGTGCGCGGCGCGGTGCGCGACTATCGCCTGCCGCGCCGGCACCTGATGCGCGATCCGGGGGTTCACCGGGCGGTCAACGCGGTGAGCTTTACCCTCAACCGGGGGGAACGGCTGGGGCTGGTCGGCGAATCGGGCTGCGGCAAGTCCACCCTGACCCGCGCGATCCTGGGGCTGGAGCCACTGCAGGGCGGTGAGATCCTGCTGGACGGTCAGCCGGTCTGGTCCGGCCATCGCCCCAATCTTGCGGTGCGGCGGCGCATGCAGGTGGTGTTCCAGGACCCGTTCGGATCGTTCAACCCGCGCCACCGGGTCGAGCGGCTGGTGACCGAGCCGTTTCACCTGCTGGACAGCCCGCCGCGCGGCGCGGCGCGGCGCGAGGCCGTCGCCGAGGCGCTGACGGCGGTCGGGCTGCAGCCCGGGGACGCCGGAAAATACATCCACGAATTCTCCGGTGGCCAGCGCCAGCGCATCGCCATCGCCCGCGCCCTGATCATCCGCCCCGAGTTGATCCTGTTCGACGAGGCGGTTTCGGCGCTGGATGTCTCGGTGCGTGCCCAGATCCTCGACCTGCTGGCCGAGCTTTGCGCGGCCTACCAGCTGAGCTATCTCTTCATCAGTCACGATCTGAGCGTGGTGCGCACGGTGACCGACCGGGTGCTGGTGATGAAAGCGGGCGAGATCGTCGAGCAGGGCGAGACCGCGCGCGTCTTTGCCGAGCCGCAGCATGGCTATACCCGCGCGCTGCTGGCGGCGGCGCCGACCCTGCCCGAAGTCGGGGCGGCGTGAGGCCGGTCGCGGGAATTCGCCGCCTGCGGCGCCGAGGCCTCCGGCGGGAGTATTTGGAACGAGAAGAAGGGCCCGGTCTGGCCCGATGTCGAAGGAGCCTGAGATGAGCGATGCAAACCCGATCTGGTTCGATCCCGGGCTTTGTCTGATCGGCGGGGCGTGGACGGCACCCGCCGGGGGCGGGACGCTGACGCTGGTCAACCCCTCGGACGGGGCGGAGATCTGCCGCATCGCGCGCGGGCAGGCCGCCGACATCGATGCCGCGGTGAGCGCGGCCCAGGCCGCGCGCGGGGGAGACTGGGGCCGGATGACGGCGGTGGAGCGCGGCCGCATCCTGACCCGGATCGGGCAACTGGTACTGGAACGGGTGGAGGATCTTGCCCGGCTCGAGGCGATGGACGTGGGCAAGCCGCTGACCCAGGCACGGGCCGACGCGCTGGCGCTGGCCCGCTACATGGAATTCTACGGCGGCGCGGCGGACAAGGTGATGGGCGAAACCATCCCCTATCTCGACGGCTACACCGTCTACACCCTGCGCGAACCGCACGGGGTGACGGGCCATATCGTGCCCTGGAACTACCCGATGCAGATCATCGGCCGCTCGGTCGGCGCGGCGCTGGCGATGGGCAATGCCGCGGTGCTGAAACCGGCGGAGGAGGCCTGTCTCACCGCGCTGGCCTTTGCCCATATCGCGCAGGAGGCCGGGCTGCCCGATGGCGCGCTCAACCTGGTGCCCGGGCTGGGGGCAGAGGCCGGGGCGGCGCTGTCGGGGCATCCGGGCGTGCAGCATGTGAGCTTTACCGGATCGGTCCCCACCGGCGCGCTGGTGCAGGCGGCGGCGGCGAAAAACGTGGTGCCGGTGACACTGGAATTGGGGGGCAAGTCGCCGCAACTGGTGTTCGACGACGCCGATCTCGACGCGGCGCTGCCCTTCCTGGTCAACGCCGGCTGCCAGAACGCCGGGCAGACCTGTTCGGCCTCCTCCCGCATCCTGGCGCAGCGCGGGATCTATGAGGCGGTAAAGGCCCGCATGGCCGAGGCCTATGGCGCGATCACCGTCGGCCCGGCGCTGGAGGATCTGCGCATGGGGCCGCTGATCTCGGCCCGGCAGAAAGAGATCGTCTCAGGCTTTCTCCGCAAGGGCGCCGATCTGGAGATCGCGGCGCAGGGGCGGATCGTCGATCACGCGCCGGCGGCGGGAGCCTATGTGCGCCCCACGCTTTTCGCCGATGTGCCGCCGGATCACCCGCTGGCCCGCGACGAGATTTTCGGCCCGGTGCAGGTGCTGATCCCCTTCGAGACCGAGGAGGAGGCGGTGGCGATCGCCAATGGCACCGATTACGGGCTGGTGGCCAGCGTCTGGACCCGCGACGGGGCGCGGCAGATGCGGCTGGCGAAACGGCTCCACGCCGGGCAGGTGTTTCTCAACAACTACGGCGCCGGCGGCGGGGTCGAGCTGCCGTTCGGCGGGGTCGGCAAATCGGGACACGGCCGCGAAAAGGGGTTCGAGGCGCTTTACGGGTTCTCGCAGCTCAAGACAGTGGCGGCGTTTCACGGGTAGGGGCGAAAAGCGTCGGGGCGCCTAAACTTCGACCTTGATGCGCTCCTGCTCGCCCACCCCGAAAATCCGCTTGTAGCGGGCGATCTCATCTTCCGGGCCCATCGCCTTTTCGGGGTTGTCCGAGAGCTTCACGGTGGGCCGCCCGTTGGCGCTGATCGCCTTGCAGACGAGGCTGAAGGGCGCCAGCGCGTCATTCGGCACCAGACCGCGGAAATCGTTGGTCAGCAGCGTGCCCCAGCCGAAGCTGACCTTCACCCGGCCTTTGAAATGGGCGTGGAGATCGACGATCTTCTCCACGTCAAGACCGTCGGAGAAGATGATGCGTTTGCCGCGCGGGTCCTCGCCGCGGGATGTCCACCAGTCGATCGCCATCTCGCCGCCCTTGACCGGGTCGCCGCTGTCGATGCGCATCCCGGTCCAGCCGGCCAGCCAGTCCGGCGCGTTGTCCAGGAACCCCTTTGATCCGAAGGTGTCGGGCAGGATGATGCGCAGGTTGCCCTCGTGCTCCTCGTGCCAATCCTCGAGCACCTTGTAGGGGGCCTGAGCCAGCTCCGCGTCGGTCTCGGCCAGCGCGGCATAGACCATCGGCAGCTCATGCGCGTTGGTGCCGATCGCCTCCAGATCGCGGTTCTTGGCGATCAGGCAGTTGGAGGTGCCGGTAAAGCTGCTGCCCAGCCCCTCGACCATGGCGCGCACGCACCAGTCCTGCCAGAGGAAGGAATGCCGCCGCCGGGTGCCGAAATCGGCGATCGGCGGGCCGCCGGCCGCGCGCAGACGCTCGATCTTTTCCCAGACCCGGGTCATCGCGCGGGCGTAGAGCACCTGTAGTTCGAACCGGCGCATATCGTTGAGCACCGCGCGCCCGCGCAGCTCCATCAGCACGGCAAGAGCGGGGATCTCCCACATCATCACCTCGGGCCAGTTGCCCTCGAAGGTCAGCTCGTACTGGTCGCCGCGCCGTTCCAGGTGATAGGGCGGCAGGCGCAGCCCCTCGAACCATTCCATGAAGTCGGAGCGGAACATCTGCCGTTTGCCGTAAAAGGTGTTGCCGCGCAGCCAGGTGCTCTCGCCTCGGGTCAGGCTGAGCGAGCGGATGTGATCGAGCTGTTCGCGCAGCTCCCCCTCGTCGATCAGCCTGGCCAGGGGCACCTGGTCCGAGCGGTTGATCAGCGAAAAGGCGACCTGGGTGTCGGGCTTGTTGCGAAACACCGACTGGCACATCAACAGCTTGTAGAAATCGGTGTCGATCAGCGAACGGACGATCGGATCGATCTTCCATTTGTGATTATAGACGCGTGTTGCGATGTCCAAGGCCGGCCTCGTAATTTTGTGCCCGGCCGTGATACGTCAGTCCGCCCCCCCGGGCCAAGGGGGAATCATTGCGCCGGCTCCGACTGTACCCGTCCGGCCACCGTCACCAGCCCGGCCAGAAGCTCGGCCCGGCGCACCGGCTTGGTCAGGAACGCGTCCATCCCGGCGTCGAGACAAGCCGCCCTGTCGCAGTCAAAGGCATTGGCCGTCAGCGCCACGATCACCGGCTGGACCGCCGCCTCGGCGCGGATGCGGCGGGTGGCCTCGATACCGCTGAGTTCGGGCATCGACATGTCCATGATGACGATGTCGGGGCGGCATTTCAGGGTCTTTTCGACCGCCTCCAGCCCGTCATGCGCGAACCCCACGCGCAGGCCGAGCCCGTCGAGGTACTTGCCGATCAGGGTGCGGTTGACCTCGGCATCCTCGGCCACGAGCACCTGCTTGCCCGCCAGCAGGGCGAGGGCCTCCGCATCCGGCATCCGAACCTCTCGCGTCTCGGCCCCGGGGCCGCGCCGGGCCTGGGCAAGCCGGAGCGAGATCGCGAAACAGGCGCCCTTGCCCGGCTCGGACCGGACCGTGATCGTGCCGCCCATCTGATCGATCAGCATCCGCGAAATCGTCAGGCCGAGCCCGGTTCCGCCGAATTCCCGCGTGGTCGAGGCGTCCGCCTGCGCGAAACGCTCGAAAATATGCTCCTGCTTGTCCTTGGGGATGCCGATCCCGGTATCCTCGACCTCGATCCGGAGCAAGGCCGCCCCGGCCCCGTCCGGCGTGTAGCCGACCCGTACGGTGATGCCGCCCTGCCTGGTGAACTTGATCGCGTTGCCGATCAGGTTGATCAGGATCTGCCGCAGCCGGCTGTCGTCGCCATGCAGCCACGGCGCGCCCTTCCCCTCGTAGTCGAAGCGCAGCGACAACCCCTTCTTGCGGGCCTGCGGCCGCAACAGGCGCACCGGTTCCTGCACGCAGGACTTGAGGTCGAAATCTACCGGGTCCAGCGTCATCCGCCGGGCATTCAGCCGCGACAGGTCGAGCACGTCGTTGATGATCGTCAGCAGGGCCTGCGCCGAGCTGCGGATGGTATCCGCATAGACCCTTTGATCGGCATTCAGGCCGGTCTCGACCAGAAGGTCGGCCATGCCGATCACCCCGTTCATCGGCGTCCTTATCTCGTGGCTCATCGTCGCCAGGAACTCCGCCTTGGCGCGTGCGCCGTCCTCGGCGGCCTGCCGGGCAAGGGTCATCTCGCGCTGGTGCTTTTTGGCCGCTGTCACGTCGCGCTCGATGGCGACGATGACGTCCACCGCGCCGGTATCGTCGATCACCGGCACCTGGTTGGTCTCGATCCAGATCGTCTCGCCCGATTTGGTGCGGTTCTGGATCTCGCCGCGGAACGGAATCCCCCGGGCAATGGCGTCGTTCAGCGCAGCGACGACCCCCGGGTCGGTTTCCGGCCCGTTCAGCAGGTCGCCGGGGCGCTGGCCGATGGCCTCTTCCGGCAGGTACCCGGTGATCCGCGAAAACGCGTTGTTGACCCAGGCGATGCGGCCGTCGCGGTTGAGCAGCAGAACGCTGTCATGGGCATTGCGCGCCACCAGCGACAGCCTTTGCGCCTCTTTCTGGCGCTCGGCAAGCTCGATGTTCAGCGCCTTCAGTTCCTCGCTCTTCTCGATCACAGCCTGGGTGCTGGCCCGATGCCGGTGAAACCCGGACACTGCGTAATTGAGGAAAGAGAACACCATGAACCCCAACATCAGCGTTCCCGCCGCGTTCATCGAGAACAGCGTGTCGGGCGGCCCGCGCAGGGCCGCGGCCAGGACATAGAGCAGGATGGCAAGACCGATGTAGATCGACAGCCGCACCGTCCCCGCCGCCCGATGATAGGGCAGCACCAGCCCGCCGTTGATCGCCGCGCCGGCAAGGAAGGCAATGGAAAACAGCGGCGCCGCGCTGGTGGTTTCCCCGAACCAGGCCAGCGCGATGCAGACCGAAAGGGTGAGCGCCTGGAACCCGGCGGTCACAGTGCTGATGGCATAGACCCGCCCCAGCGCTTCGCCTTCCTTCAGCCGTCGCTCGGTGCCCCGCAAATACAGGCAATCCACCGCTTCGCCGGTCAGGGAGATCAGCAGCGCGGCGAACCCGTCCAGCGGCCCGTTCATCATCCATAGAAACAGCCCGCCGGCGACCGTCATGATCTGGCGGCTGCCAAAATTCGTCACGCGCCCGCGCGCGTAGCGCAGCAACAGACCTTCCTTGCTGTTGCGGTGCCTGAATTCCGCCAGCGGATCGGCCTCGGCTGCATCCCCGAATTGCATCGCCGACCCCTTTCGGCTGAACCTGCCCCCGGTCCAGTTAGCCCGCCGGTCGTTAACAATTCCTTCAGGCGAGGGTGACGCCGGCCTCTTTCATCGCGCTCAGCGCGGCGGCGAGCGACCGGTCGAGGTCGATGGCGCGGCAGGCGTCAAGCCGCACGGTCACGGCGAACCCCAGCTTCGCGGCGTCCACCGCCGAGAAATGCACGCAGAAATCCGTGGCCAGCCCGGCCATGGTCAGCCGGTCGATCCCGCGGCTGCGCAGGTAGCCCTCCAGCCCGGTCGGGGTCTCGTGATCGTTCTCGAAGAACGCCGAGTAACTGTCGATCTGCGCCCGGAACCCCTTGCGCAGGATCAAATCGGCCTCGGTCCGCAGATCGGGGTGGAAATCGGCCCCCGGCGTGCCCTGAACGCAGTGATCGGGCCAGAGCACCTGCGGCCCGTAGGGCATCTCGGTCATGTCGAAAGGCGCCTTGCCCGAGTGCGAGGAGGCGAAGGAGGAATGCCCGGACGGATGCCAGTCCTGGGTCAGGATCACCGCGTCGAATTCCGGCATCATCGCGTTGATCGGGGCGACCACCGCGTCGCCCCCGGGCACCGCCAGCGCGCCGCCGGGGCAGAAGTCGTTTTGCACGTCGATGACGATCAGGGCATGGGTCATGGTCGCTCTCCTTTGCCCAAGGGGTAGAAAGCCGCTGCGCCCTAGTCAATGGCCGCGCCGATCTGCGCCCTTGCTCAGGCCGACACGACCGCTTAAATCCGCGCCATGTACACGATTGCCGCGCTCTATCACTTCACCCGCTTTCCCGACCCCGCCGCCCTGAAACCGGCGCTGCTGGAGCTTTGCCTTGCCCATGACGTCAAGGGCACGCTGCTGCTGGCGCGCGAGGGGATCAACGGCACCATCGCCGGGCCGCGCGCCGGCATCGACGCGGTGCTTGCCCATATCCGCGCGCTGCCCGGCTGTTCCGACCTGGAGTGGAAGGAGGCGGTCAGCGATCATCCCCCCTTCCCCCGGATGAAGGTGCGGCTTAAGCGCGAGATCGTCACCATGGGCCAGCCGGACGTTGATCCGCGCGCCAAGGTGGGTCATTACGTCGAGCCGCAGGACTGGAACGACCTGATCCGCAGCCCCGACGTGGCGCTGATCGACACCCGCAACGATTACGAGGTGGCGATCGGCACCTTCGAGGGCGCGGTCGACCCCGAGACCGACAGCTTCCGCGATTTCCCGGCCTGGTGGGAGGCCAACAAGGAGCGGTTCCACAACAAGCGGATCGCGATGTTCTGCACCGGCGGCATCCGCTGCGAGAAATCCACCAACTTCCTGCTCGGGCAGGGGGTGGAGGAGGTCTTTCACCTCAAGGGCGGCATCCTGCGCTATCTTGAGGAGATGCCGGCAGAGAACAGCAGCTGGCAGGGCGAATGCTTCGTCTTCGACAACCGGGTTTCGGTCGGCCACGGGCTGAAAGAGGGGCCGCACGAATTGTGCCATGGCTGCCGCCGCCCGATCCTGCCGCAGGACAAGGCGCGGCCCGAGTACGAGGCCGGCGTCTCCTGCCATCTGTGCATCGAGGAGACCTCGGAGGCGGACAAGATGCGCTTTCGCGAACGGCAGAAACAGATCGCGCTGGCCCGCGCGCGGGGCGAAAGGCACCTCGCGGCGGAATAGAGGCGCACGCCATCCGGTTCTGTACGTTTTGCCCCCGAAACTCCCCGATCCGGGGCAGCTCAGGCCATCGCCGCCCGTGGCGCGCGCGGGCGCGAGCGTAGCAGCAGCGTCCCGATGATCACGATGTTCAGCAGGTTCCAGGCGATGCCGTTCAGGAAGGCCATCTGGTAATTGCCGGTCAGGTCATAGATCCAGCCCGACATCCAGCCGCCCAGCGCCATGCCCAGGATAGTCATCATCATCACGAAGCCCACCCGCGCCCCGGCCTCGCGCGCGGGCATGTATTCGCGCACCACCAGCGCGTAGGAGGGCACGATTCCCCCCTGGCTGAGGCCAAAGACCGTGCTCACCACGTAAAGCGGCACCATCGCGTCGTACGGCAGATAGAGCATCAGCGCGATGCATTGCAGCACCGAGCCGACCAGCAGCGTCAAGACCCCGCCCAGCCGGTCCGCCACCAGCCCCGAGACGACGCGGCTCGCCACCCCGCCCAGCAGCATCAGCGACAGCATCTCGGCGCCCACGGCGGGGCCGTAACCCAACCCGACGCAATAGGCGACGATATGCACCTGCGGCATCGACATCGCCACGCAGCAGGCGATCCCGGCAAATCCCAGAAGGTATTGCAGCATACGCGGGCTCAGCCCGGCAGAGCGCGCCCGCAGCGCCGAGGCGGCCTCGGCATGGGCCTGCGCCTCCAGCGGCACGCGCCGCCGCAACAGCAGCGACAGCGGCACGATCACCGCCACCGCCACAACGGCCAGCGTCAGGTAGACCATGCGCCAGCCGCTGCCCGCCAGCATCCCGGCCAGCAGCGTCGGCCAGAGCGCGCCGGAGAGGTAATTGCCGCTGGCCACCAGCGCCACGGCGATGCCGCGCCGGCGCATGAACCAATGCGAGATGTCCGCGATCAGCGGCCCGAACCCCACCGCCGTGCCCAGCCCCAGCAGCAGATGCGCCGCCGCCAGGGTGGGGATCGAGGGCATCAAGGTCGACAGCACAAAGCCGACCGCGATCATCCCGGCCGCCCCGATCAGCGCCCGCGTCACCCCGAATCGGTCCAGCAGCCGCCCGATCACAAGGTTGCCGACCCCGAAACCCACCATGGTCAGCGTATAGGGCAAGGAGGCCTCGGCGCGCCCGGCGCCGAACTCCTCCTCCACCGCGGGCATGATCACGATGATCGCCCACATGCCGACGTTGGCCACCATGGCAATCGCCAGGGTAACGCCGAGCCGCAGCCAGGAATAACGGCTGTCGTGAATATCCGCGCTGTCGCTCATGGCGGCACGCTAGACCGCGCCGCGCGAATTGCCCAGAGCGTTCGTGCACCAACGAACACAGGATTTGACACAGCCGCGTTACGCCATAGCTGAGCGTCATGAAAAACGCTGTGATCATCGGGGCCTCGGGCGGACTCGGCAGCGCGCTGGCCAATGCGCTGGAGGCGCGCGGTACCGCCGTGACGCGTCTGTCGCGCCGCGCCGACGGGCTCGACCTTACCGACGAGACCTCCATCGAACGGGTGCTGGGGCGGCTCACCGCGCCGCAGGACCTGATCCTTGTCGCCAGCGGGGTTCTGGCCGCCGATGGCCACTGCCCGGAAAAATCCATCCGGCAGGTCACGGCGCAGGCGCTGGCGGCGCAATTCGCGGTCAACGCCATCGGGCCGATGCTGGTGCTGAAACATGCGCTGCACCTGATCCCGCGCGACCGGCCTTCGGTCTTTGCCACGCTCTCGGCGCGGGTCGGCTCGATCGGTGACAACCGGCTGGGCGGCTGGCACAGCTACCGCGCCTCAAAGGCGGCGCTGAACCAGTTGATCCACGGCGCCGCCATCGAACTGGCGCGCAGCCATCCGCAGGCCTGCGCCATCTGCCTGCATCCGGGAACGGTGGAGACGGATCTGACCCGGCGCTTCGCCGGCGGTCACCCCATGGTGACACCGGCGCAGGCGGCGCAGACCCTGCTTGGGGTGATCGACGGGCTGACCCCTGACGACACCGGCGGATTTCTCGACTGGGCCGGCGAACCGATCCCCTGGTAGGCGCGCCCGGTCAGGGCAGCGGCGAGACCCCGATCACCCCCGGATGCAGCGCGATCAGCGCGCCATAGCCCGCCACCCCCAGCGCCAGCCGCAGACCCAGCATCGCCCAGCTTTGCGGGCGGGCGAGCAACGGCGCGCGCGCCACCTGGGCGCGCAGCGCCTGCCAGCGCCCTGCCCCCATCTCGCGCCGCTTGCGCCGGTCGATCAGCCCCATGCCCATCGCCGCGAATCCCGCGAACATCCCGAACAGCAGCACATGCGCCAGATCCCCGTTCGGCAACAGATGCGCCCCGGCCCAGAGCGCCAGCGCCAGCAGCACCGGGTGCCGCACCCAGCGCACCACGCCGGGACGGTCGGGATCGAAGGCCTCGTTGTGCATCCCGCCGAAGGAAAACGGGTTGGGCCGACCGAGGCCGAGCGCCAGCACAAGGCAGACCAGTGCCATCACGCTCAGCGCCGCATGGGTTTGCCACGCCGCCCGGGGCCAGACCCCGACCCAGGGCGCGTTGCCCGCCGCGCGGATCAGCCAGGCGAGGATCAGGATGGACAGCAGCGAATAGGCCAGCGTGAAGCCCCGCGCGCCGAGGCGCGCCACCAGCGGCCCCTTGACCGGCGGGCGCAGCAACAGCGAGTGGCTGAGCAGGAAGACCGCGAAGGCGGCGATGAACTCCATCCATCCCATGGCGGGCTCTCCCCCTTTCGGATCAGGAAGCGGCGCTGTTCGCTATTCCCATTCCATCTGTTCAAAGGTGGCCTGGGCGTTGCGCCCGGCCAGCGAGTCAAACTGGGCGAGATAGGAGAACGCCGACTGGTCGATCTCCGGCGCCGCCATGATGTCGCCGCCCTCCTCCAGCAGGGTGCCGATCCGGCTGCGCAGGTTGGTGAGGTAATCATAGGTATCGGCCCGCGCCTGGTCCAGTGTGGTCGCCGGGCCGTGGCCGGGCACCAGGTGGGCCGGATCATGCGCCGCCATCGCCTCGAACACCGAGATCCAGCTTTTGACGTTGGATTGCGGCCCGACGCCGAGGATCCGGTCGATATAGACGATATCGCCGGTGAACATCACATCGCGCGCCGGCAGCCAGACAAAGCTGTCGCCCGGGGTATGGGCCTGCCCGGCATGGGTGATCTCGAAGCTCAGCCCGCCTACCTCCAAAGTGTGGTTTTCCTCAAACCGCACATCCGCATAGGCCGGCACGGTCCCCGCCAGCCTGTCGCCGAGGAAATTGGCCAGCGCTGTCATCTGCATCGAACCGCGGTTCTTGTGGTCGGCGACGGCGGCCTCGGAGGCGATGACGGTCGCGCCCTGCGCCTGCCAGTAGCCGTTGCCGAGCCAGCGGTGATCCTGCCCGCCGGTGTCGATCACATGGGTGACCGGCGCATCGGTGATCTTGTCGATCGCCGCGTCGATCATCGCCGCTCCGGCCCAGGAGCCGCCGGGATCGATCAGCACCACGCCATCGGCGGTCTCGACCACGCCGAAGGTGGCGTTGTTGCCCAGGTTCTCGGCATCGCGCTGCTGCATCGGACCGACCAGCGCCCAGACGTTCGGCGCCACCGGCTGGATGTCGAGCACATCGGCCAGCGCCGGCGCCGCCGCCAGCGCCAGAACGGCGCCGAGCGCGCCCAGCCGAATGCGGCCGCCCGTTGTCAATTGTATCCCCGGCATAAGTCTCCCCCCCCTGCCACCACCACGCCGCGCGTGCCGAAACCGGACTGGCGCCGCTGTTCGAGGTTAGCTTTAGCGACCGGACCTGCCCAGGGAAAGGGAATCGCCCGCGTCGCGACGACGCGGCCAAGGCGTTATTCGAGAACCTGCCCCAGAGGCGATCCTGACCAGCCCCTGACCCGCCCCCCCGGTTGCGCCGGTCCGCAGCAACCGGAACCGGCTGCAGAAGGCGTTGATGCTGTGACCGCCGCCCGACGGCATCGATGTGCCAAGGTGGGTCTATGAGGATCGACAAAGGAGAGCGGTCATGTCAGAGATTATCACGGTCGGGCTCGATCTGGCGAAGAATGTGTTTCAGGTCCACGGGGCAGATGCAGCGG
>NZ_JARGPK010000060.1 GCF_029212575.1 Antarcticimicrobium sp. | reverse complement strand
CCTGCGCAAGGACAACACCGGTTACGATCTGAAGGATCTTCTGATCGGGGCTGAAGGCACTTTGGGGATCATCACGGCGGCGGTGTTCAAGCTTTTCCCGGCACCCAAAGCCCGTTCGACCGCGTTCTTGTCTGTTGACGGGCTGGAGTCTGCGCTAAAAGTTCTGAACCGCCTGCAAGACCATACCGGTGGCGGCGTCGAGGCCTTCGAATACATGCCGCAGCCAGCGGTGGACGTGATCTGCAAGGTGTTCCCCGCCATTCGCCGCCCTTTGGAGGGCACGGTGGCGACCGGCATTCTGGTCGAAGTCGCTTCGTCGCGGGCCCACGATGCCGCCGAGATGCGGGATGGCACGATCCGCCTTGCAACCGAGGTGATGGAGCTTCTAGGCGAATTGATGGAAGAGGGGCTGGTGCTGGATGCCATGGTGGCGCAGTCTGAGCAGCAACGCGCTGACCTGTGGAAAATGCGCGAGGCGATTCTGGAGGCGATCACCGAAAACGGCCCGGCCCATCATCTGGATCTATCGCTTCCGCTGGCGCGGATCGCTCGGTTTGTGGGTGAAATGGATGCCAAGATGGATCGGCTCGGGTTTCAGCCGCTGACGGTCGGCCATCTGGGCGATGGCAACCTGCATTACGCCTTGTCAGCGGCAAACGGCCGGGATTGGGATGCCCTGCCGCTGGAAACCGCCAAGGAAATGGTGTTCGCCCTCCTGACCGAACTGGGCGGCTCTTTCAGCGCCGAGCACGGGATCGGACAGAGTAAGCTGGCCGTAATGACCAAGCTGAAAGAGCCCGCGCAATTGGACGTGATGCGGTCGATCAAGCGGGCACTGGACCCGGGCAACATCATCAACCCCGGCAAACTGCTTCCGCCGGGGTGATGCGATGCGCAGGCCGCGCAATCTGAGAATTCAATCCATTCGAGGGAGGAAACGACATGGCAAACGTCATGGGAACGATCCACAGAACACTGTGGGCGAGCGCGCTTGTGGGCGCAGGCATGTCAGGGGCGGCTTCGGCAGAATCGCTGTTTGATGGTTGCCCTTCAGGCCCGATCATCGAACGGTTCATCGAGTTCGGCAAAAGCGGCAAGATGCCCCCGGATCTCGGAAAATGGCTGAACACGCCGGCCGACCAATATGTTGAGCCGTGGAAGCCCTTTGACAATGTCGACTATGTCGGCGTCTGCTGGGTCTCGGCCTGGCTGGTGCACACCGATGATGGTGTTGTCCTGATCGACACGCTCTATGGCCCGTTCAAGAAGACCATCGTCGAAAACATCCAGAAGACGGGGACAGACCTCGGCGACATCAAATACGTGATGATGACCCATGGGCACTTCGACCATGTCGGCGGGGCCGTGGCTTTGAAACCGCTGCTGCCGAACGCGAAGTTCGTGATGACGCAAGGCGGCTGGGACGAAGCGGTTGAATCTGCGGCTGCGTCGCAGGGCGGCCCCCGGGCATGGGACATGATCGAACCTGAAATCACTGTTGCCGATGGCGATGAGATCTCGGTCGACAACAACACCTTCAAGGTCATCGAAACCCCCGGCCATACATGGGGGACGGCGTCGTTCATGTATGATGTACAGGACGGTGAAAAAACCCATCGCGCCATCACAATCGGCGGTCTCGGCCTCAACGCCATCGAAGGCCCGCCTCAGGTTGAAGCCTACATCGAAAGCGTGGACCGCGTGAGGCAACTGGTCGAGGCCGAAGAGATGCCTGTTGAAGTTCATCTCACCACCCACGGCTTCTCTGCTAATCTCGACGAAAATCGCCAAAAACATGCGGCCCGCAAAAAAGGAGAGCCCAACGTCTTTGTCGACCCCAAGGGCCTTCTCAATCAGGTCGCAGGCCTTCGTGAGCGCGCCGTGAAGCGGCTCGAAGTTGAAAAATCCAAGTAAAGCTATCACCGTGAAATCCTAGGGAGGAAACACAATGAAACTGACTACGAAACTCATGGCGCTGGCGACAAGTGCCGTCATGGCCCTTGCCTCGCCTGCCTTCGCAGAAGACTGGGCCCCGGACGGGCCGCTGACCATCCAGATCGGCTTTGGCGCCGGTGGGTCCACCGACACGATGGGCCGCGTTCTGGCCGAGGTGATGAAGAAGAACACCGGCTGGAACATCGTCGTTGAAAACAAGCCCGGTGGCGGCGGTGTTGCCATGTTCACCGGCCTGTCACAGCGCCCGGTCGACAACAAGACCATCGGTATGGGGGTCAGCATCCCGGTGCTGGTGCAACTCGTTCAGCGTGGCGATCAGCTGCCGTTCGATACCGACAGCTTCGATTACCTCGGCACTGTCGCCAAGGCCGAACTGGCGCTGGTTGCCAGCAAGGATGCGCCGTTTGACGACCTTGAGGGCATGATCGCCTACGCCAAAGAGCAGGGCAGCCTGCCCGTGGCCACGATGGCCCCGCCGCAGGTTCTGATGATGAACCAGACCAAGTCGACAACCGGTGCCGATTTCAACCTCGTCACCGCCGATGGCGGCGCCGAAGTGATGAAGCTCATCCTCGGCGGTCAGGTCATGGCCGGTTTCGGCTCGGGCGAGCACTACCCCTACCTCGAATCCGGGGACATGAAAGTCATCGCCGGGGCCAACCAGTCGCGCCTTAGCTATGCGCCCGACGTCAAGACCTTCATCGAATCCGGCGTGAACGCCTATGTCGATCCGATATTCTTCCTCGCCATGCGGGCGGGCACGGACCCGGCGGCAATCGAGGCGATCTCGAGCGCCATCGACGAGGCGACCAAGGCGCCCGAATTCGCCAAGATCGTTCAGAACGCCGTCAAGGGCGACCCGATCAACATGGGCACAGACGGCACCAAGCAGATGATGGTCGACGGATTGGCAAACGCCAAGATCCTCTTCGCGAAATAAGCAAACCACGTCACCCCGCCACGGGCCGTGGCGGGGTGTTTTCCATTTTCGGGGGAGGGAAACATGAACACTATGGCAGATCGCGTTTCAGGGCTGTTCTTCATGGCCTTGGGACTTGCGATGTATTTCTGGATCAACCCGAATTATATCGAAACCGTTGATGGCGGAAATATTTCGCCCGCGACGCTTCCCAATATCATTTCCATCATTCTTGCCATTGCCGGTGCCTTTATCGCGATCAAGCCCACTGACCATCAACTCCGCAACCCGGTCTTGATGGCCAAGACAGGCCTCTACGTGACGCTACTGACGGCTGGAATCTGGGCCATGTCGTGGTTCGGGTTCGAGTATGTCGCGCCTGTTCTCGCACTGGCGCTCATGTGGCTGATCGGTGAACGCCGCCCGCTCTGGCTCAGTCTTGGTGTTGTTGCCATGCCCGCGATCATCTGGTTCCTCGTCACCCAACTGCTCGGCCGGGCTTTGCCGTGAAGGATCCAAGACATGGTTGAGTTCTCGACAATCCTTGCGGGCTTTGGAGACGCGTTCTCGCTCTACAATCTCGCTTTCGTTCTCTTTGGCGTGGTGCTCGGGCAATTTGTCGGGGCGGTCCCCGGCATCGGTCCGATCATGGCCATGGCCATTGCCATCCCCTTTACCTTCGGGCTTGATCCCTTGCCCGCCATCGCGTTCCTCGTGGGCGTCAACAAGGGCGGTCTTGTCGGTGGCGCGGTGCCGGCGGTCCTGATGAACACGCCGGGCACGCCTGATGCGGCGGCCACGGCCTTGGATGGCTACCCTTTGGCCAAGCAGGGCAAGCCGCTGAAAGCCACGAAAATGGCGCTGTTTTCCTCGATTACCGGCGACACGTTCAGCGATATCGTCCTGATCACCGTCTCGGCCCCGCTCGCTGTTCTGGCCCTCAAAATGGGGCCGATCGAGGTGGTTGCACTGATGATCTTTGCCTTTTCGATCCTCGCGGGATTGATCGGCAATTCGCTTACCAAAGGCATCATCGCCGCGGCTTTCGGTTTGCTTGCAGCTTCCGTCGGGCAAGACCCTGAGAACTTCACGCCGCGCCTGATCTTTGGCTATTGGGATCTCTTCGATGGATTGGCGCTGCCATCCGTTGCAATCGGCATGCTGGCCATTTCCGAAATCCTGCACCGCCTGTCCGAGGCCCATGGAAACATGCGCCCTGCCATCATCGCCAAAGATACAGGCAACCCCGATGACCGCCGCGTCACATGGGCCGAGTATTGGTCGTGCCGATTCACCATGCTGCGCGGCGCAACCATCGGAACCATTCTTGGCGCCCTACCCGGCATCGGCTCAACGGCCGCGGCGTTCATGTCCTATGCAATGACGAAAGCAGGCTCCAAGGATCCCGGCAGCTTTGGCAAAGGCAATATCCAAGGCATCGCCGCATCCGAATCCGCCAACTCGGCTGTGGTCGGGGCCAACCTGATCCCGCTTCTCACGCTGGGCATCCCCGGCAGCGTCGGGGCCGCGCTGATCATCAGCGCCTTCATGATCCACGGGATGCAGCCCGGGCCGCTTCTCTTTGAAAACCAGGGCCGGCTTGTCTATGGCCTGTTCGGCGCGATGATCATGGCCAATTTCGTCAACCTCTGGGTCGGCCAGCTTGGATTACGGCTTTGGGTCAAGGTCGTTTCCGCACCTGAGTCCATCATTTTCTCCTCTGCCCTGCTGCTCTGTTTCGTCGGGGTTTCGATGGCGACCAGCGGGCTCTTCGGCGTGGCGATCATGCTGATCTTTGCCGTCATCGGATACTTGATGGCCAGCTTCGGCTATTCGCTGGTGATCTTCATCATCGCGTTTTTTCTTGGACCCCGGTTCGAGAAATCCATCGCCCAGTCGCTCGCCCTGACCGATGGCGACCTCACCCAGGTTCTTAAAAGCCCCGTGGCGCTGGCGCTGCTGATCCTGTCGGTTGTCTCGGTGGTCTGGTTCTTGCGCAAAAACGTGCACGGAGAAGACGAATGACGCCGATCGCCTTGTCCGGTTCCGTTTTCTCTGTCCTCATCTGGAGACGCCTATGTCGATAAAATCGATCCTGAGCGCGTATAGCGGCGATGCCTCGAAAGGCAGCGGTTTGCGGCACGCGCTGCGGCTAGCCAAACACCATGACGCATGGCTGACCGGCGTTCTGCGTCACCGCCAAAGCAACCTTGAGCGGACCCTTCGCGGGTCTGTGCCCAAGACCTTGCTCAAGACCTTCTTCGAGGCCGAAGAGACGCGGCTCAAAGAGATTGCCGAACGGTTCCGGACCATCACCGCAGAGGCAGGGTTTGGCGACAGGTCCGACTTCGTCGACCTTGACGTCGACAAGGACCGCTCCCTCTCTGAGTTCGCGCGAACCTTCGATCTCGTTGTCACCGGCGTGCACTCCCATAGCGAGAACGAGGCGCATATGTCGGCGAACCCCGATCTGATCGCGCTGCGCAGCGGCCGCCCGGTTTTGGTGGTTCCGGACGCCTACGAAGCGGAGGGGCTTACCGACCATGCCCTTGTCGCTTGGGATGGCAAGAGATCGTCAGCTCGCGCACTTGGCGACGCGATGGTTGGCCTCGAGGACAAGGCAAAGGTCACCCTTCTGACCGTCGGGTCAGAAAAAGCACCGGGAACCGAATACCTGCTGCGCAACCTTGAGCGGCACGGGATCGACGCGACCCTTGTGCTGAAACCGCGCAAGGGGTCGATTGCCGAAACCATCCTGTCAACGGCACAGGACGTGTCCGCAGAACTCATCGTCATGGGCGCGTTTGAACACAGCAAGTTCAGCCATGATGTGTTCGGAGGCGTGACAACAGACGTGATCCAAAAAACGGACGTTCCGATTTTCATGTCTCACTGACCCCCAAAGCGCGCAGCTGCACCCCCTGGACGACGGCAAGATTTGGGCCGCATCCGGCCCGGGAATAACCCGAAGGAAAAGACAAGTGTCAGATCAGAAACAATACATGCACCAATCCATCGCCCAGGCCGTTTGCGATCATGGCATTGATACCATGTTTGGGTTGGTGGGGGATGCCAACCTGTTCATGGCAAACCACTTTGTGAACGGGTGCAGCGGAACGATGGTTCCTGCCGCGCATGAAGGCGGCACCGTGCTGATGGCACAGGCCTACGCCCAAGTGACCGGGAAGGTCGGGGTCGCAACGGTGACCCAAGGCCCGGGTCTGACGAATTGTTTTACCGCGCTCAGGGAAGGTGTGGTTGGGCGCTCTCCGATCATCCTTTTGTGCGGCGATACACCCGCGACCGCCCCTTTCCACCCGCAGAACATCGACCAGCGCGAAGTCGTCAAGGCCACCGGCGCCGGATTCGAACAGGTCAAAGCGCCCGAAACGTCGGCGCGGGATATGGCGACAGCATTCTACCGCGCCCGCAAGGAAAGGCGTCCTATCGTCGTGAACATCCCCGCCGATTTCATGTGGGCCGAGGTCGAACATAAGCCTGTCGTCTTCCCGCTGCCCGAGAGCCACAGCACCGTGACAGAAGGCCCCGTGCATGAAGAGGCGATCGGCATGATCGCCTCCGCGAAACGGCCTCTGATCCTCGCCGGGGCCGGCGCGGCCAGCGCGAAGGACAAGCTGATTGCGCTGTCAGAACGGCTGGAAGCTCCGCTGGCCACCACGCTCAAAGGCACAGGCCTCTTTGCGGGTCACCCAAACAACATCGGCTATTTCGGCACGCTCAGCACCGCAGAGGCCTATGACGTGATTGGCGCTGCCGATTGCGTCATCGTCTTTGGGGCATGGATGCATTTCCTGACCACGGACCGGGGGGAGTTGCTGAAAGGCAAGCGGGTTATCCAGGTCAACAACAGCCTTTCCGATGCAGGGGCATTCTATCAGCCTGATGCGGTTCTGATCGCGGATGCGGGGCAGACCGCTGACAACATTCTCCACTGGATGGATGAGGCCGAAGTCGCGCCTTCCGGGTTCTCCAGGGAACTGCCCTCGCATGACATATCGAAGCATCCGAAAGGCGATCCTGACAAATCCAGGGAGGGCTGCATCAATCTCGAATACGCGCTCGATCGCCTGAACGAAGCGCTTCCGCAAAACCGCATCATGCTGACCGATGGTGGCCGCTATATCACCGAGGTCTGGTGCCGGGTGAGCGTGCCCGACCCAAACAGCTTTCATATGACCGACAACTTTGCCGCCATCGGGCAAGGCATGCAGCAGGCCGTCGGCGCGGCGCATGGTGATCCCTCGCGCCCTGTCGTGCTCTTCATGGGCGACGGCGGCTTCATGATGGGTGGCGCGAACGAGTTCAACACCGCCGTGCGCACGAAGCGCGACCTTATCGTGATCATCTGCAACGATTCCGCCTACGGGGCAGAGCATATCCAGATGCTCGATCGGCAAATGAACCCCTCGCTGACCGAGTTCAACTGGCCGTCTTTCGCAGAGGTCGCCAAGGCCATGGGCGGTGAGGGTGTGGAGGTAACATCACCCGACGGGCTGGAGGTAGCAATCGATGCGATCAACGCCCGCAACGGCCCGATCATCGTGGACCTGAAGCTGGACCCGAACACCGTGCCGCGTATGCGGATGTAATCCTTTGAGAATGGGCATATTTCTCCCCGGGCAGAAGCCTTTCCTAGCCTCGCCTATGGGGAGGGCCGGTGCGTATAAGAGCGAAAACTCACACAACGCAACGCTTCTAAATGCATCGCGCAAGTCGGCTTTGTGCCAACATCGACGAAATGCTGCACTTTGCTCGAATAGGCCCGCACAAAGCAGCCATCGCTATGCGGCAAGTCCATGACGAAGAAATGCGCCTTTTGCTCGACACCACCGATGATCACCACCCCCTCGCCGAAGTCGGCCTGAGCGTGCCCGGGCGGATGCGCCAGCGGCACGAACACCTCGCGGCCGCGCCGTTCGCGCTGCCGCATGTAGTCTTTCACGATCGTGTAGCCACCGGTGAACCCGTGCTCTTCGCGAAGCCGCTCGAATACTCGCTTCGCCGTGTGCCGCTGCATCACTTGAACTACCTGATCGCGGAGCCGATCAAGGCTGCCGTGACCTATCGGAGCGGAGTGCTGGTGCAGATCCCGCAGCCTGAGCGCTTTGCCATCCACAAGCTGATCGTTGCCGACCGCCGCCGGGCTGGCGGCGATGTCCTCAAGGTCGAGAAGGACCGGCGCCAGGCCGCCTTCCTGATCGAGGTTCTCGCGATGGACCGCCCGGATGAACTGCGCGATGCCTACGAAGATGCGCTGTCCCGCGGTCCGAAATGGAAGTCAAGAGTCGAGGCATCTCTTCAGCGTATGCCGGAAACAGCAAGGCGGCTTGCCGGTGTGTAAGGCCTAGTCCTGCGAGGCGACTCTCGAAGCAGTTGCGCTCATCGAGGTTTGAGGTGGTCTAAATCCAGACCGGGATAGGCAATGGCGTTGATCAGCTCTACGCGCTTCTCAAGCATTCCCTGCGGCATCATCCCGTATCGGCCGGTCATGGACGTATCGCCGTGCCCCATCAGGAACTTGAACTCCTGGTCCAGAAACCCAGCGCGGCGCAGTGCATCGGCCGCACCGTGACGGAAGGAATACTGGCTGTATCCCCTCCCCTCCTTGATCCCGAGATCGGTCAGATAGCGTGAAAACATGCGCGAGAAATCCGCAATCATCTGCCCTCTGGCATTGCGTTCAGCGCTTGGGAAGAGGCGGTCGTGGCCGGCCTCTAACATTTGCGTGTGGTAATCGACAAAACCAAGTTCGATGAGTTGGTCATGCACCGGCAGAATGCGTTTCGAGTTGTCGTTCTTGACGCTCTTGTTGCCATCACCATCATCGGTAATGTGCATGATCCATTGCCTATGCTCCTGGCGCACGTCAGAAACGGCAAGCTGTGCGATCTCGCCGGGTCGAGCGCCGGAGAACAGCATGATCAATAGCACCCAATACCGGTGATCCCTGATCAGGACGTTACCCGGTCTCCTGATAAACCGAGGCTGCGCATCGCTCTGGCATCCGGAAAAAAGAGGGGACCTGAACAAGGTGTTCATCTGCTCGACGGAGAAGGTGAGCGTCTTGGAGTGCTTCTCCTTGTTGAGAGCCATGCCGTCCACCGGATTCTGATCCAGATACCCATGGTTGACTAGCCACTTGCAGAAGGCACCCAGGCTCGACAGGTGGCGATTGACTGTACGTGCCGTGATCGTGGGTTTGCCGACCTTTTCGTTGTGCCTGACCACCTGCTCGATCGACATGCCCTCAAACTTATCATTGAAGCGGCGTGAACGGGCAACTGCCATGACGACGCCGTTGCCGAGCGCTTCCTCAACCAACTCCAGCGCGAGCAAATCTGATGCCGCACCTAAAGAACCCGCGAAGTTCAGCCACTCGCCCCGCCCCATGCCACGATCAAGGCGGCCGGACGCTCTTTCTTACGCAGGGCGGGCTGGCCTTCGATCCCGGCGACGCGCGGATTCCGTACAAATCGCGTGCAGAATTCGACAACTTTTTTGCCGCCGGCGGTGACGCTCTGCTGGCTGGCCGGAAACGTTGGCTGACCGCAAGGCCCGGAAAACGTCCGCGCAAACGTCCGTTTCGACCTGCGCGATTTCTCTTGCTTTCCGCCCCGGCTCCTGTCATACGCGGCGAGCTAACGATCTTCTCTTCGACATTCTGTTTTCCTTCACCGGCTCACAGCACTCGATCCAGTTGTGACTTGCCGGGCTGCCGCATTCCGTGGGCAGCGAACACTTAAGGAAAACTCACATGGCCAATGGCACCGTGAAATGGTTCAATGCAACCAAAGGTTTCGGCTTCATCCAGCCTGAAGGCGGCTCCAAGGACGTTTTCGTCCACATCTCTGCTGTCGAGCGCTCGGGCCTGACCGGTCTGCGCGACGACCAGAAGGTCACCTTCGACATCGAAGCCGGCCGCGACGGGCGTGAAAGCGCCATCAATCTGGCTCTGGCCTGATTCGGCCCCGGGGCGCGCAGATCCTGCGCCCTCGATCCTGACTGCGGGCGGGGCGATCACGCCCCGCTCTGACCTCGGGCGCTGCGGCATACAGTCCGCGCATCGCCCCCCGACCAGGTGCCCGGCGCGCAATCGCCCGCCCGCCGCCTTGTCCGCCCTCCCTGATCCCCGTTGCTGGCCACGCCCCACCCGCCGAGACACGCCCCCGCCTGCGGGCCGTTTGCCTCCGCCAGTCCGGTTTCCCATCCCAGAAATCCGCCACCCGGCCCCGCGACCGAATGTGCGCAAAATTTCATCATACCCCCTCGATTCAGGTCATTTTTTAATCGACGCGTACCTGGCGCCCCGCGCCCCGGTGAAAAGACATGCAGATTGCCCGCCATAGCGGGAAAACAGGGCGACATGCGGTTTTCGGGGGACGGTCCCATAATCTGCCAGACGCACCGACCTGAGCTGTTCCAACCCGCCGCGCAGCCGCGCGCGCTCGGTCGGGTCGAGATCGGCGTGAAGCATCGCGGCCCCCGGTCTGCACTGGCGACCCTGCATCAAAGCGGCGCGTTCAAGGCTTTGTTTCCCCGGCAGCGCGGCGCCGCGCTGGAGGCGATCCTGATCAATACCGCTGGCGGGATCACCGGCGGCGACCGATTTTCCGCCGCGCTGGAGGTCGGGGCAAACGCCCACCTCGCGGTGACGACGCAAGCCGCCGAGCGCGCCTATCGCGCCCAGCCGGGCGAGATCGCGCAGGTTCGCACCCGGGCACAGGTGGCGGCGGGGGCTCGGCTCGACTGGCTGCCGCAGGAAACTATCCTTTTCAATGCCGCCGCGCTGCACCGAAAGCTGCGCATCGACCTTGACGGCGACGCCCGGCTGCTGCTGCTGGAACCGCTGGTGTTCGGCCGTGCGGCGATGGGCGAAACCTTGACCGGCATCCACTTCCGCGACCGAATCGAGATCACGCGGCAGGGCGCGCCGCTCTATATCGATGCACTGGCCTTTTCGGGCGACGCGGCGGCGCATCTCGCCCGTCCCGGCGTGGCCGCCGGGGCCGGCGCGATGGCCAGCCTGGTCTTCGTGGCGCCCGAAGCAGAGGCGCATCTTGACGCCCTGCGCGCGCTGATGCCTGCCACCGGCGGCGTCAGCCTGATCCGCCCC
>NZ_JARGPK010000041.1 GCF_029212575.1 Antarcticimicrobium sp. | reverse complement strand
TTGTCACGGGAGCGTCACGTACTGTTACCCGACAGGTGATTTGCAACGTAAATCTGCCGAGAGGGCACTCAAGCCGTCAGCGCGGCAATACAGCGATCGCAGGCTTCGATCGCGGAGTTGAGCCGGCAGCAGGTCAGGCTTGGATGGACCACCAGACCGTCGAATTGATCATTCTGCAGCAACATCACCCGTTTCAAACGCCCCTTCGGATTGCCATCGTTGCGCGATTTCACCTAAGGATTCGAGCACTTGGCGCAGATCGTCACCTCGCTCAGTCAGACCATAGGTAACCGCGGGTGGGATCGTTTGAGTCTGATCGCGCCAGATCACTCCGGCCGCCTGCAACATTCGCAACCGCTCCGTCAGCACACGGGTTGAAATTCCCGGCACTGCCCGTTTCAGCGCCCCAAACCGCTGTGGCCCAACATCGTTTAGGACCCAAAGAATATAAGTTGTCCACGGCCCCATCAGCAGGCGCAGAATGGAGTCCATGGGACATGCGGGCGGTATTTTCTGTTTCATTTTGAGGTTCTCCATGGGTAGTTACTTTTACGTGCCTACTTTCCTTTAAAAACTAAGGCGCATTATAATACTAGAGTGAAAAGCAAAACCTAGCAAGGGTAGCCCATTAGGACGAATGCCCGGGCAATTTGTACGAAATAAAGGACGTCTAGATGAGCGACAAATCTGCGAAAATTACGTACTGGGCTGCAACCGGGCTGGTTGCATTGGTCTATCTGGGCGGAGCGGCATTTTACATCACCGCGCATGACATGGTTGCGGGAATGTATGAGGGCCTGTTGAAATATCCAACCTACATAATATGGCCGTTGGCCATGCTGAAGATCGTGGCGGCCGTAGTCATCCTTTGGCGCCCGTCAACGTTTCTGTCCGATTTCGCCTATGCGGCGATGTTCTGGCACCTGTTGCTGGCCGCCTCGGCGCATATGGCTGCGGGCGATCCGGGCTGGCCGCCGGCGATTGTTGCCTTGATTGCGCTGATTGTGTCGTTCCTGACGCAAAACCGGGTGCGCGAAAAGAAATCGCCCTACGGTGATTTGCTGAAGCGCGCCGCGTAACCGGATTTTCCGACGGCCATATGCCGGGCGGGCCACCACGCTCTGCCCATAAAACAAGCGAAAGGATGCAGTACATGGCCCGAATGCCCACGATGTTCCTTCCACACGGTGGAGGACCATGTTTTTTCATGGACTGGGACCCGCCAGAAACCTGGAACCGTCACCGCGAGTTTCTTGCTGATGTTCCGGCATCTTTGCCGGAAACCCCCAAAGCGTTGCTGGTGATCTCAGGGCACTGGGAAGAGCAGCAGTTCACGGTACAGAAAAACCCGGCCCCGCCGCTGTTATTCGATTATGGCGGATTTCCGCCCCACACCTACGAGCTGACCTGGCCCGCGCCCGGCGATCCGGTGCTGTCAGACAGGGTGCAGGAACTGATTGAGGCGGCCGGTTTTCCCTGCCTCATTGATGAGGCGCGCGGTTACGATCACGGCGTGTTCATTCCGCTAAAGGTGGCTTTTCCGCGAGCAGACATTCCTTGTGTACAGCTTAGCTTGCGTTCCGATCTTGACCCGGCTGCACATATTGCGGTCGGGCGGGCACTGGCGCCGTTGCGCGACGAAGGCATTCTGATTATCGGGTCAGGCAACACCTATCACAACATGCAAAAGATGATGCGCGCGATGCGGGGCGGCGCCACCGATGCCGTTAACGGGCAGGAATTTGACCGCTGGCTAAGCGATGCGGCCACCCGTACCGATCCGGCAGAGCGTGATCAAATGCTGGCACAATGGAACGCCGCCCCCGGTGCCCGCGATGCAAACCCGCGAGAGGAACATCTGATTCCGCTGCATGTGGTCGCTGGGGCAGCCCTTGCCGACAAAGGATTGAAAACGTTGGAGGATCACGTGCTCGGAGCAGTCGAAAGCGCGTTTACCTTCGGCTGAATCCCATCCGGCGCTTGAACATCCAGATCCAACCCCGAAAAATCGAGGAAAACCCAATGACAAACGTCCAAAACGGCCCTTTCATTGTAACCGGCGCATCCGGTCAGCTTGGCCGCCAGGTCATCGACAACCTGCTTGCCGCCGGTGCCGGCCCGATCATCGCCGTTTCCCGCTCGCCGGAAAAGCTGGCCGATCAGGCCGACAAGGGCGTCGAAGCCCGCAAGGGCGATTTCAATGATCCCGCTTCGCTGACTGCGGCTTTTGCCGGTGGCAAGCGTCTGCTGATCATCTCGACCGACGATCTGGAACCGGGCATGCGGCTGGCGGCGCACAGCAACGCCATCAAGGCGGCCAAGGCGGCGGGCATCAATCATATCGTCTATACCTCGCTGACCAACCCGGTCGAAGAAAGCCCGATCACTTTCAGCGGCGACCATCGTGACACAGAAACGATGATCAAGGACACCGGTGCAGGCTACACCATCTTGCGCAACAATCTTTATACCGATCTGATTCTGATGGGCGGAGGTCAAAGCATCGGCATGGGTCAGCATTTCGCCGCCGCCGCTGAGGGAAAGACCGGCTATGTCACCCGCGCCGATTGCGCCCGTGCCGCCGCCGCGGCGCTGATGCAGGAAACCGGGTCCAGCGTTCTGGACATCACCGGCCCCGAGGCGATCACACAGGCCGACGTTGCCGCCATCCTGTCGGAAGTAGCCGGTAAGGAAATACCCTATATCGCGATCCCGACCGAGGATCTGGTGCAGGCGATGATCGGTGCCGGCATGCCGGAATTCATGGCGCGGGTGTTTGCCTCATTCGACACGGCAATGGCCGAAGACTATCAGGATGTCGCCACGGGCGATCTGGAAAAGCTGACCGGTCAGGCCGGGCAGTCGGTGCACGATTTCTTGATTGCCAACAAGGCGGCCCTTCTGGCCCCGCCGCAGCAATAAGGAACCGATCATGAAGCTTTACAACGCCAATTTCTCGCCCAATGCCTTGCGGGTGCGCGCCGTGGCCCTTGAATTGGGCATCGACCTTGAGATCATCGAGGTCGATTTACGCGGCGGTGGCAACCGCACTGATGAATTCCTGTCAATGAACCCCAACGCCAAGATTCCGGTGTTGGTGGACGGGGATTTTGTGGTCTGGGAATCGCGCGCCATCAATTCCTATCTGGCCAGCAAGAAGCCCGAGCGCGGTCTTTACCCCGACGACCCCAAAGCCCGCGCAACGGTGGATCAATGGCTTTACTGGCAGACAATCCACCTTGGCCCCGCGATGCAGAAACTGTCGTTTGAGCGGTTTCTGAAGTCAAAATTCGGCATGGGGGACGCGGATCAAAACGTCATAGACGCCGAGTTGAAGAACGTCGATCAGTTTCTGGCTGTGCTGGAAATCGGCCTTGCGGGCAAGGACTGGATCGCAGGCGATCTTAGCGTTGCGGATTTCGCGCTGGCCTCGACATTCATGTACCGAGTGCAGTCCGACATCTCGCTTGACGATCTGCCGAATGTCGCATCCTGGATCGAACGGCTTGAGGCGCGCACGTCGTGGAAAGATGCGTTTGCCCCTGTTCTGGCCTTGTTCGGCGGCTAGGCTTCACAAAACTATTTGCGAGGGCGAACCATTCGCCCCCGCCCCCTGAAAAGAAGGCTATATCGTGCAAGTCGGAATATACACATTTGCGGAATCGGGCATAAAATCAGGGGCTGGCCGGGATGGCAACATCAGCCCGTCCCAAAGGTTGCGCAATCTGGTCGACGAAATCGTGCTGGCCGATCAGGTCGGGCTGGATTGGTTCGGCGTTGGCGAACACCACCGCCCCGACTATGCAGTTTCAAATCCTGCCGTGGCGCTGGCGGCGGCGGCAACACAAACCAAAAACATCCGCCTTTCTAGCGCTGTCACTGTGCTGAGTTCCGATGACCCTATCCGCGTCTTTCAACAGTTTTCCACGCTGGACAACCTGACCCAGGGGCGCGCCGAGATCATGGTCGGGCGCGGTGCCTTTGTTGAATCCTTTCCCCTGTTTGGTCACGCGCTGGATGACTACGACGACCTTTTCGCCGAAAAGCTCCAGCTATTGATGGCTGTGAACGATGCGGAGCACGTAAGTTGGCCCGGCACAAAGCATTTGCCAGCGGTCGATCATCAGGGCGTCTATCCCCGCCCCTATCAGGACAAGCTACCGATCTGGCTGGGTATCGGGGGAACCCCACAATCGGCGGTGCGCGGCGGAAAACTTGGCCTGCCGCTTGCGCTTGGCATAATTGGCGGGGAACCCGTGCGCTTTGCGCCTTTGTTCGATCTTTACCGCGCTGCCGCCACCAAGGCCGGGCACGACCCGGCCAGCCTGGAAACCTCACTGAATGTGCACGGGTTTGTGGCTGAAACCAGCCAGGCCGCTCGCGACATTTACGGCTGCCCGCATAACGAGGTCATGACCCGACTTGGCGCAGAACGCGGATGGCCCCCGGCAACCCGTGAACAGTTTGATACCATGAGCGGCCCCGGCGGCGCGTTGTTCGTTGGCGGCCCCGCAGAACTGACCGACAAGATCCTCGCCCATCATGAAATTTTCGGCTTTACACGGATTACCATTCAGATGGCGATCGGGCGGCTCGATCAGAAATCCCTGATGAACGCGATCGAGATCCTAGGAACCAGCGTTGCGCCAGATGTCCGCAAGGCTTTGAAGTCATAACCATATTTTCTAGAAAAGTTGAAAATGTTTGAACTGAAACACCGCATACGTTGGGTCGGATGCCATACCGCGCGGCCACCGCATTGACAGTGTTGCCCGACTCCAGCCTCTCCGATACCGCCTGCGCCTTGGCGGCATCGGTCCAGCGACGGTGCCCAGAGGCGTAGACCTCAACGCCCAGAGATCTGAGAACCGAATTTGTCGCGCACATTGCGAAACGCACTCTCCATCTTGAGATGGGTATCACCTCGCACCCGAAGCCACGGGCGGCAACGTGGGGTGGGACCGCCGCTTACTGTTCTCCCGGTTTGATGGACGATTACAGGCATAGAGATTCCTTTCCTTAAGCGGTGGTCCTTTAGCAGGGTGCTGAAATAGTCGCCGAACAGGGACGGTTTCCCTTTGTCTGGGATGTCCCCCTGAACGCAATGCGTCGTCGGCGCGAAGGTCATGTGCGCCTGATGCCTGCTTTCGGCTTCATGCGGCCAGCAACCGGAGCAGTCGGGCGAGATTGTTGGCGGCCATTGTCAGGAGAAGCGGGATCGCACCCGTTCGACGCCGCGATACATCGTCTGGGCCATACCGCCGACGGTCTTGGCCCAGAAGAAGGCCTCTTCGATCCGCTTTCGGTGCTTCAGGGACAGGGCATAGCCCTTGTGCCGGGTGGTGCGCCCATCAATCGCCGAATACCGCGCTTTTTGCGCGACATGGGGTGTCACGCAGGCCTGTCGCAGATCAGTGACAGGCCCGGCGGCGTCATATCCCCTGTCTGCCCCGAGGGTCGGCTTGCGGGTCGATCCCGGGGAGTGGAGATGAACCATGCCGAGCGCAGCACACCGTTCGGCATGCTCGATGTCGAGCTCCGCGCAGAGACGGTCAAAATCATGATTCCCGGTCGCGGCGCGACGGCGCAGGCCGAAGAGGCGGTCAGTGACCTCCTTGCCGTAGCCCGTTGGGAAGAAGCGCCGCTGAGAGGTTATGGTCACGCGCGCAGCCCAAAAATAGCGCAGCGGGTGGCGCGGTCGATTGCGACGAAAAGATAGCGGCGGCGGTCCTCGTCCGCCATCTGCGGCAGGTATTTGACGTCGACATGCAGGTAACCGGGCTCGTAGGCCTTGAACGGCTTGTGGGCGGGCCGCGGCGCGGCCGGCTTCAGGTCGCGCAGATTGCCCACGCCATGCCGACGAAGGCATCGATCCAGCCCCGAGCGCGAGACGTTCGGATTGAGGACCTCGCGGACAACGGCCAGCAGGTCATCGAGTGGCAGGAGCAGCGTCTTGCGCAAGGAAACCGCCACAGCCTCCTGCGCCGACGTCAGCGTCGTCTGCTTGTGATGAGAGATCAGCATGTCATGTCCCCGTCCCGAACCTCGCGCAGGATCGATCTTGCCACGAACAATGCAGACCGGCGAGGGTCTATGTGATCGACCGGGATGGGACAGCTAGGGAATGCGGGTTCGTTGTTAATTCGTGCCATTTCTATTGCGGACGAATACGGAAGAGGAGCGCATAGAGCACCGGCACGGCGACCAGCGTCAGCACCGAGGCAAATGCAAGACCGCCCATGATGGTCACCGCCATTGACGCGAAGAAGGCGTCCGGCAAGAGGGGGATCATCCCGAAGATCGTCGTGCCGGCCGCAAGCACCACAGGGCGAAGGCGGCTGACCGACCCATCGACAACCGCCTTGTAATCCGGAACCCCCTCCGCGCGTTGCAGGTCGATCTCTTCAACAAGAACAATGGCGTTCTTCATCAGCATGCCCGAGAGCGACAGGAAGCCGAGCAGGGCCGTGAAGGTGAACGGCAATCCCGTGAACAGCAGACCCAGGACCATGCCCGTCACGGACATCGGTACGACAAGCCACAGGATCAAAGGCTGGCGGACCTTGTTGAACATCAGGATCGAGATTGTCAGCATCACGAGAAAGCCCAGGGGAAGCTGTTTGCCGAGGCTCTCCTGGGCCATCTGAGCACTCTCATATTCGCCCCCCCATTCCATCGCGTACCCGTCGGGAAGCGGGATTGCCTCGATCTCAGCCCGGACACTTCGAAAGGCTTCGTCCGCAGTCAGGTCGCTGCGCGCACCGCCAAGGGCGCTGATTGTCCGCTCGCGGTCGCGCCGGTGGACAAGCGCCTCGACAATGCGTGTTTCGAAACTTTCCACGAGGTTGGCCATGGGCACGTAAGACCCCGCCCCATCGGACCACACGGACAGGTCCCGAAGTCGGTCAATCCCGTCGCGTTCGCTCTCGGGGAGGCGGAGATGGATCGGGATCACCTCGTCGTCCTCGCGCAGCTCACCAACCCGCAAACCGGACGATCCGTAGCGGATGGTGTCCGCGATCGCGCCGCGCGTCGCACCGGCCAGCCGCATACGCGATTCATCGACGACAGGTTCGACGAGAATCTCCCGCTGTCGCCAATCGGTGCGCGGATTGGTGATCGTGCCGGTATCCTCGTAGATTCGCATCGCGTCATCCGCGAGCTGACGCAGGATGACCGGATTGGGACCGGAGAACCGAACCGCCACATCGGCACCGGCCGGCGGTCCGAACACGATCTCTTCGACACGGATCAGAGCGTGGGGGAATTCGGCGGGCAAATCCCGGTTCAACCGGCGCGCGATGGCCGGGATCGCCTCGGCGTCGGCCACCCGGACGATAAGCTGACCGTAGCTGGGATCCGCCTGTTCGGGATTGTATGTCAGCATGAAGCGGCTCGCGCCGCGCCCCACAAGCGTTGTCACATCCGTCACGTTGTCCTCGGCCAGAAGCATTTGCTCCAGCCGCCTCATCTCATCGTCGGTGACGTTGATGTCGGTCCCCTGCGGCATCTGAACCTCGACGTAAAAGATCGGGGTGTTCGAAGCGGGGAAAAAGGCCTGCTTGACCTGTCCGAAGGCCATGACAGACCAGACGGTAATTCCCACGATTATCAGGACGACCAGTACCCGGCTACGCAGAGCCAGCCAGAGAAACCCGCGGTACATCCCGTAAAACGGGCCCTTGTACGGATCGTCCGAGGCCTCTTTGGGCGCCCGAAGCAGCAGCTTGCCAAGATAGGGCGTGACGGTGACGGCGAGCGCCCAGCTCATCAGCAGCGAGATCGCGATCACCGCAAAGAGCGAGAACAGGAACTCGCCGGTCGCGTCGGGCGACAGCCCGATGCCGGAAAAGGCCATGATCCCGATAACTGTCGCGCCGAGCAGCGGGATCGACGTGGCGGTTTCCGTCTCGGCGGCGGCATTTTCAGCGGACTTGCCGCGCGCCACACCGATCACCATGCCCTCGGTGATGACGATGGCATTGTCGACCAGCATCCCCATGGCGATAATCAGGGCGCCGAGGCTGATCCGTTCCATCGCGATGCCAAAGACCGACATGAAGAAAAGCGTCGAAAAGACGGTCAGTCCGAGCGTCGCGCCCACCACAAGGCCCGCGCGCCAGCCCATGGTCAGCATCAGAGCGGCGACGACAATACCGACCGACTGTCCCAGACTGACGAGGAAGCTCGAAACCGCCTCGTCCACGACCGCGTGCTGTTCGTAGATCGGAATGACCTCGACCCCCTCCGGCAGCGCGGCCTTGAGCCGCTCCAGCCGGGCAGAGACCGCCTTGCCGACCTCAACCACGTTGCGGTCTGTCAGGGCCGAAACGCCGAGGGTAAAGGCCGAGGCTCCGTTCTGGCGAATGACCTGGCTGGGCTGTTCGGCCTCCTCGCGGGTCACATGGGCGATATCGTAAACCGCCACCTGTCCGACCTTTCCCGCCACGCCGAGCCGAAGCTCCCCGATCCCTTCGGGGCTGACATAGCCCGGTGGGACCGACAGGCTGACCCGGGCCGGGCCCTCGGTTATCTCGCCGTTGGAAAACACCTGGTTTTCGTCGGCGAGAATGCCCAGGATCTGGTTCGGCGGGAAACCCAGTTCCGTAAGACGCGACGACGGGATCGAGATGTTGATCACCTCTTCGGCAAGACCCTGAACCTCGACCTTGGCAACGCCATCGACTGTGACCAGCCCGAGCCGCAGTGTCGTTGCCAGATCGCGCTGGTCCGATGGGCTCAGGCCCTCGCTCGTCACCGCATAGAACAT
This sequence comes from Antarcticimicrobium sp., assembly GCF_029212575.1. Lineage (GTDB taxonomy): Bacteria > Pseudomonadota > Alphaproteobacteria > Rhodobacterales > Rhodobacteraceae > Antarcticimicrobium. The sequence continues at coordinate 16,799 of NZ_JARGPK010000041.1, read as the reverse complement.
GCCGTAAACGTCACCGAAATCGTCGTTGATGATGGGCGGTTGCGCGCCTGCGGGAAGGTCCCCTTCCACGTCGCTGATGCGGCGGCGCATCTCGTCCCAGACCTGCGGGATCTCGTCCGGACCATAGGTCATTTCGATCTCGACGGTGATCTGGGCCATGCCCGGCATCGACTTCGATTCCACCCGGTCGAGCTGCTTCATCTGCTGAAGCGCGTTCTCGACGACGTCTGCGACCTCTTCTTCGACCTCTACGGCCGTGGCGCCGGGATAGGGCACAAAGACCAGCGCCGTCTTGAGGGTGAAGCTGGGGTCTTCGAGGCGACCCACCGTGTTCAGCCCCCAATAGCCGCCGACAAGGCAGAAGATGATGGCGAGCCAAACCGCCACAGGACGCTTGATGCTCGCGCGTGAGATACTGAGTGCCATGGGCCTATCCGGGTCCTGCCAAAAGAATACGGGGGATCAGTGACCCGAAACCGTCACTGTCTGATTGTCCCTGAGTCGCCACCAACCGCCGGAAACGACCAACTCGTCGCCCTTCAGGCCGTCCAGAACGACGATCTCGTCATTGATCGGAAGACCCAACCGGACCGTCCTTCGCGCGACCTGGCCGGACTGGTCTTCATAGATCCAGATGGACGGCTCGGTTCGACTTGTCGTATCCACTGCCGAAACCGGCACGATGACCGATTGCTGGTGATCTCCTTCGGCTGCAATGGAGATGCGCACTTCCGCCGTCATGCCGGGCAAGAGGCGGGGATCGATATCACCAGTGATTGCAAATTCCACATCATAGGTCTGCGCCGTCGGATCCGCATCGGTCGCAAACGAGCGAAGGACAAGCGGCGCGGTGTAACCCGGAACTGCGGGAAAACTCGAAACGATGTCGAAGCCGTCGGGCGCCGAACGCGCAATAGCTGCAAGTTCTTCAGGCAGTGAAATCATGATCCGCGTCTCGCTGACATCTTGCAGGCGCGCGACGGGCGCGGCCGAAGTGACGTTGACGTATTCTTCAACGAAGGTACGCGCTACGATCGCGTCGAATGGCGCTACGATCCGGGTCTGGGACAAGCGCCGCCTGGCCTCGCGAAGCGCAACGTCTGCCTGTGCGAACTGGGCCCGCGCCGTATCGAGGCGCGCATCGGCTGCGACCCCTCGCTCGGCGAGACTATTCGCGCGCTCAAACTCGGATTTCGCAAGGTCAAAGGAGGCCTGAGCCCGGTCTACGGCAAGGTCGAAATCGGCTTGATCGAGTTCCGCAATCACGTCGCCCTCGCCAATTCTGTCGCCCGGCTCGACGTAAAGCGAAATGATCTGCCCTGGCACCTGAAACGCAATGTCCACCGTGCGGGCAGGTTCGACACGGCCAGCAACCGCGCGGGATTGATTGATGACGCGGCTGAGTGCACGGGTCACTTCGACCGTGACCGGTCGATCATATTGCGGTGCTTCGGTCGCGTCGGGATCCGATTCGCCGCCATACATTTCCGTTTGGGCAAATACATCGGTCACGGCCACCGGAAGGAACGGCACAGCCAGGGCCGCCGTAGCCACCAGCACAATGACTGAAGCGATCCGCTTCCAATTTCGGTTCTTACTATTCGAGTTCATCGATTATTGTCCTTAGTCGTTCGATGACGCCTTCTCTAATATCCGCGCCGCCGTCCGGAAGGTTCAGAAGCATTTGGAACCGCAGCCCCTGGATCGCCAGGACCGCAATCATCGCATCCGGAGAGCCCTTCGCATCGGACAGGATACGCTCAAGGTCACAAGTCAGTTCAGTCCGGAGCGGATCGAGCAGCCGCGGATCCGATGCAGCAGCCGCGAGTATCGCCATGGACAGATCATCGTCCAGGTCTTGCGATTGCAGGACAGTTTCGAGATGTCCACGTAGAGTGCGTGCCGGCTGCCGCTCCGGGACTTTTGCCAATGACTCCCGGTGCGCCGCTAACATCTGATCCAACAGGCCGGAAAGCAGAGCCTTCTTCGTCGGAAAGTTGTAGAGCACTCCGCCCTTGCTGAGGCCCGCTTCTTTTGCGACCGCCTCGATAGTTATCTTTCCCGCCCCCTCACGCGCGGCGATCGCGCGCGCCGCCTCGAGAATTTTCAGAGACGCGTTTCTTGGTTCCGCCGAGTGCTTCCGCATCGTCATCTCTGTACCGTCCGGTCGGTTAAGTTCCGGCGACGGATAGACTGCATAGGCACCTGCGTCAAGCGTTCGGTCAGATCTGCTCTGAGCAGGGATACCGCAGCCTCCATGTTAGCATCTGCAAGCGGGTAGTTGGCTCCTTCACTCCAAGCTAATAACCGCCGAATATATCTCTGGAAACGCGTCAACCGCCCTCTTGGAATGCTTCACCGCATCGATCGGCTGGCCGACGGCTAACATTCGCGGCATGATGTCGCCGGAAACAGACAGATGGATAAACTGACTTGCGGCGCTTTAAGCGTCGTGAACTTTCAATGACCCCGCTTCATGGAGGCCTTGAAAGACTTACCCGACAATTCTGGTGGCCCGCTTGGGACCCGCGTCCATATATTTCGCCCGCCTCGGGCAGTGCCGCAACCGCGCCGATGCAGGTGCGCAAGAGACAAATCCAGCCATCATCCAAGACCAACTCGATCATGCGCCGTGAGAGCTCCTCCAGGACGGCTCGCGGTGCATTGTCGCCTGAAAGCGGCCGGGAAATCCCGGCCGAAGGCCTGTCACATCCAGCCTGCACAACGCTTAGAAAGAGCATGTTTTTGCCGGGAAAGTGGGCGTAAAGCGTCGCTTTAGACACCTTGGATTCCTCGGTAATCACATCGACGCTGGCTCCTTCGAAGCCACACCTCAGAAAGACCACCTTGGCTCCGCTCAGCACATCGGCAACTTTACTTTGCCTCATGCCAATCACCTGATGCCAAATCGTGATATCGAACGCGCTGTGTCACATGTCTTGCCTTCCTCAAAGCTTGCACACTCGCGCATTTGCCGAGTTGGCGCATTCAAACAGCCCCCAATTCATCGTCTGCAAAGACACCCTCAGGCCCCAGGCGCGCGGGGCCGCACCCATCGTCGCAATCACCCGCACACCGAACAAGCTCGCCGCGTTGCTGGAACGGGGGGGTCGACGTCAGGGCCGGTGATTTCAATGACCCGGCCACGCTCGGCACGGCCTTTGAGGGCGGCGGTCGGCTGCTGATCATCTCGACCGACGATCTCGAGCCGGGCAAACGGCTCGCCGCGCATGGCAACGCCCTCTCCGCCGCCAGGGAGGCCGGTGTGTCGCACATCGTCTACACCTCCCTGACCAACCCGGACGAAAACAGCCCGATCGAATTTGCCGCAGATCACCGCGAGACCGAAGCCTTGATCACCGAGACCGGCATCCCTCATACAATTCTGCGGAACTGCCTCTATGCCGATCTCTTGCTGATGAACGGGCAGCAGGCTCTCGGCGCGGGCGCGCTTTACGCTGCGGCGGGCGACGGCAAGGCGGGCTATGTGACACGCGCCGATTGCGCGCGGGCCGCCGCCGCCCTTCTGGACGAGTCCGGGTCGACAGTCCGCGATGTCACAGGGCCCGAAACCGTCGCGCAAACCGAGATCGCCGCGACCCTGTCCGAGATTGCGGGGAAAGAAATCCCTTATGTCCCGATCAGCCGTGACGCTCTGATGTCCGCAACGGTCGGGAATGGCCTGCCCGAATTCATGGCGGATGTGTTTTCGTCCTTCGACGTGGCCATCGCCGAAGGGTACCTGGATGTCACGACCAGCGACGTTGAGGCGTCAACCGGGCAAAAACCGCAATCGGTCCGCGATTTTCTGCTGGCCAACACAGCTGCTGTGACCGGCCAAGGATAACCAGATTTTCGGAGACACTGTCATGCTGAAGATACCGCCACGCATTGGGCCAGGGCCCGTCACCACGCCCTGCGCTCCGCATACGCAGATCAGTCAAAATCCCGAGCCCGAATTCCATCGGGCATTCAAGGACAGGGCCTTTGATTTTCCCTTTGTCACCCGCCAGCCATCGCGGATATCGGTTCCGGGTGTCGAGGCGTTGTGCCTCAAACATGGGCACGGCAGCAGCTGCCGCGAGGCTTTCATGATCGGTAATGAGTTCGCCCATATCCACACCCGCCGGAAGACGGAAGCCTGCACATGATGCTGCCGGAGGGTACGGTGCCGCAGACCGCCGAACTGGACCGGGCAGAGCCACACCCGATGGCCGCGGCGGGCATAATCCCTTCAACCGCGGTCATGGTCTACGCGCCAAGAGAAAATGCGGAAATCGACATCATTCTCGGGCTCTTGCGCCTGTCTCATGAGTTTGCGTGCGGGAAACTCGGGCTGGTCGACAACGTCGTTCTCTAGCGGGACGAACCCAACAGCACCCGTTGCGGGCTCCTGATCCGGTTTCAGCCTGACAATCTGCAGAAGAGGCCGGCCCCCGACCGGGTTTGGGTGTGGGCCATACGACCCGGACGCGAACCGGGCGCGAAACCCTGGAGATAGCAGCGGTGGGAAACCGCGCCGCATTGCCGAGCTCTTCGGAAACCTGTTAAAAACATGGAACATTCGAAGATTGGAATGAAACGTCCGGTTTCGTCAGGCAACACGCGATAAGTCGTCAATCCATCAGACAGTGTTCACGATGTGAGCACGGGCAAGTCCCAATGCGACGCCGAAGGGCAAGATGAGTCCGACCACTCAAGCAGGGCTGATCGACGCATTTACAAGATCAGGTGCAGAAAGTTTAATGGTGAAGTGATCGTTCGAAAATTTCACGAAATCCGGCCCATAACAGCAATCGAGCAATATATGACAAACACCAGATTTCTTCTCTTCACAGCGATTGCCGTGGTCGGCGGGGTACTGGGTTTCCTGGTCTGGCAAGACAACGGCAACGGCGCGGTCCCCGAGGGCTTCGCGCGCGGCAACGGACGCGTCGAAGCGGTCGAAATTGATGTGGCCTCGAAACTTCCCGGACGGATTGAAACGATTCTGATACGAGAGGGCCAACTCGTCGCGGCGGGGCAACCGCTGGCCGCGCTTGACATTCGTCAGCTGAAAGCCAGCCGCCATCAGGCAGAGGCGGAACTGCGCCGTGCCGAGATCGCGGTCGAGAACGCGCGGCTGACGATCCAGCAGCGTCAGGCCGAAGTCCGCGCGGCAGAAGCGGTTCTGGCGCAGCAGAAATCGGCCCTCGATGCCGCGCAGCGCCAGTTCGCCCGCTCGGAGGCGCTGGCGGGAAACAGTGTCGCGTCCGAGCGGCAACTCGATATCGACCGCTCGAACGCGCTTGGTGCCGAGGCCGCTGTCGCCTCGGCCGAGGCGATGCTGGCGGCGTCGCGGATCGGGGTGTCCGCGGCCGAAGCGGCAGTGGTCGGGGCCGAGGCAGCGGTAGCGGCGGCAACGGCGACGATCGAAGTAATCGACGTACAGATCGAGGACAGCACACTGAAGGCGCCCCGGCCAGGACGGGTGCAGTACATCGTTGCACAGGCGGGCGAAGTGATAGGTGCCGGCGGGCGCGTGATCAACATGATCGATCTCAACGACGTGTACATGACGTTCTTCCTGCAGACCGCCGCAGCTGGGCGTGCCGGACCCGGGGCCGAGGTTCGCCTGATCATGGATGCCGCTCCGGACATCGTTATTCCCGCCGAGGTCTCCTTTGTGTCAGACGTGGCACAGTTCACTCCGAAAACGGTCGAGACCGAGATCGAGCGCGAGAAGCTGATGTTCCGGGTCCGCGCTCGGATCGCGCCGGCGCTGCTGGAGAAATACCTCGACTACATCAAGACCGGTCTGCCCGGCGTTGCCTGGGTGCGGCTGGATCCCGCGCTCCCCTGGCCGGAGGCCGCTGACGGAAGGGTGCTGGAATGACGGCTTCCCAGCCTGTGGTGCGGGCGGAGGGGCTCACGCTTCTCTATGGCAAGGTCAGGGCCCTCGACGATGTGTCGATCGACCTGCCGGCGGGCTGCATCGTCGGCCTGATCGGACCCGACGGGGTGGGCAAATCCAGCCTTCTGGCGCTGATCGCCGGGGCGAAGAAGATGCAGACGGGGCGGCTTGACGTGCTGGGCGGCGACATGCGCCGGGCGGGCCACCGTGCCCGGATCTGCCCGCGGATTGCCTATATGCCGCAGGGGCTGGGGCGCAATCTTTATCCCACGCTCTCGGTGCGGGAGAATGTGGACTTCTTCGGCCGGCTTTTCGGCGAGAGCCAGGACGAGCGCGACAGGCGGATCGCCGATCTGCTGGAGGCGACAGGCCTCGCGCCCTTTGTCGACCGCCCGGCAGCCAAGCTCTCGGGTGGCATGAAACAGAAGCTGGGCCTGTGCTGCGCGCTGATCCACGACCCCGATCTGCTGATCCTGGACGAGCCGACAACGGGCGTCGATCCGCTGTCGCGGCGTGAATTCTGGGCTCTGATCGCGCGTCTCCGCGCGACGCGACCGGACATGAGTCTGATCGTCGCCAGTGCCTATCTGGAGGAGGCTGCCGAGTTCGATCATTTGGTCGCCATGGATAACGGCAGCGTGCTTGCCGCTGGCAGCCCCGAAGAGATCCTGAACCGCACCGGTGCCGCCGACCTTGACGAGGCTTTCATAGCACTTCTTCCCGTGGAAATGCGCGCCCGGCACCACGATCTGACCGTCCCGCCACGTGACCCCGCAGCTCGCGACGGCTACATCGTCGAGGCCGAAAACCTGACGGTCCGATTCGGAGACTTCACCGCGGTCAAAAACGTGAGCTTTCGCATCGGAAAAGGAGAGATATTCGGCTTTCTCGGGTCAAACGGATGCGGCAAGACGACAACGATGAAGGCGTTGACCGGGCTGGTGGAACCTGCCGAAGGAACCACGCGGATCGACGGGCGAACGGTCGATGCACGCGACATGGCCACGCGCAAGCGCATCGGCTACATGACGCAATCCTTCTCGCTGTATTCCGAACTAACGGTTCGTCAGAACCTCGATCTTCACGCACGGCTTTTCGACATGGCATCCGCCGAGATCGCGCCCCGTATCGCCGAGCTTGCGCAACGGTTCGATCTTGAGGAGGTTCTCGACAGCTTGCCACTGCGACTGCCGCTGGGAATCCGTCAGAGGCTGTCGCTGGCCGTGGCGCTGATTCACCGCCCGGAGGTGCTGATCCTGGACGAGCCAACCTCAGGCGTCGATCCGGTGGCGCGCGACAACTTCTGGCAAGCGCTCGTGGACCTGTCCCGAAAAGACGGTGTGACGATCTTCATCTCCACCCACTACATGTCCGAGGCCACGCGCTGCGACAGGATTTCGCTGATGCACGAAGGCCGCGTGCTTGTCAGCGACACGCCCGAAGCCGTCCGCGAAGGCGCAGGCGCGGCGACGCTGGACGATGCCTTCATCCATCACCTGGAACTTGCGCAAAGCGAGAGCGGCAAGCCTGCGGCCACGCATCGGGTGGATCTCGGCGCCGAGGTTTCATCTGCGCCACAGCGGCGACGCAGACAGTTCAGCCTTGCCCGGCTCCTGAGTTTTTCCTGGCGCGAGTCGTTGGAACTGCGCCGCGATCCGATCCGCCTGACGCTGGCAAGTGTCGGCAGCGTGATTCTGATGATCGTGCTGGGATACGGCATTTCGATGGATGTCGAGGATCTCAGGTTCGCGGTGCTCGACTTTGACCAGACCATCGCCAGCCAGTCCTATGTCAACGACCTGGCCGGGTCGCGCTACTTCGACGAACAGCCACCTCTCGTCGACCATGCCGACATCGACCGGCGGATGCGCGCGGGCGAAATCAGCCTGGCGCTGGAAATCCCGCCGGGTTTCGCGGCAGATGTCGAACGCGGACGCCCCGTTGAGATCGGGGCCTGGTTCGATGGCGCCATGCCGATGCGTGCGGACACGGTGCGCGGCTATGTCCAGGGAATGCACGTTCACTGGCTGACTGATCAATTGCGCCAAATCTATGGCGATGACGCGGTCGCCGGCAGCTACAGCCTGGAAATGCGCTATCGCTACAACCCCGATGTCGAAAGCCTGGCGGCCATGGTGCCTGCGGTGATCCCGCTCCTGCTGATGCTGATCCCGGCGATGCTCGCGGTCCTGTCCGTCGCGCGCGAAAAAGAGACTGGCTCCATCGTGAACCTCTATGTCACCCCGGCCCTGCGGCTGGAATTCCTGCTGGGCAAGCAAGTGCCCTACGTTGTGCTGGGCTTTATCAACTTCCTGCTGCTGCTGGCGCTGGCGGTGTTTGTCTTCGGAGTGCCGGTCAAAGGCAGCCTTCTGGCGCTTTCGGCGGGGGCTCTGGTCTATGTCATCCTGTCCACGGGGCTGGGCCTGCTGATCTCGGCCTTCACCCGCAGCCAGGTCGCGGCGCTGTTCTTTACCGCGCTGGCCACCCTGATCCCGGCCACTCAGTATGGCGGCATCATCGACCCGGTCTCGTCACTGGAAGGCATGGGTCGCGTGATCGGCGAGGTTTTCCCGACGAGCCATTTCGTCACCATCTCGCGCGGGGTCTTTGCCAAGGCGCTGGGTTTCGGCGATCTGGCCGCATCCTTCCTGCCGATTCTGCTGCCGGTGCCGGTGCTTGTGGCGCTCGGGACGATCTTCGTGCGCAAGCAGGAGGCCTGAGCGATGCGCCCCAAACATGTGCTGTACCTAGCGGTCAAGGAGCTTCGCGGGCTGTTGCGCGATCCGCTGCTCCTGGCGCTGGTGTTCTATGCCTTCACCCTGGACATCTACTCGCACGCCACCGCCATGCCCGAGACGCTGAACCGCGCCACGATCGGCATCGTGGATGAGGATGCCTCGCCCCTGTCGCGGCGGATTGCGGATGCGTTCCTTCCGCCCTATTTCGTGACGCCCGACCACATCGACATGGCCGAGATGGATGCGCGCATGGATGCTGGGATCGACACATTCTCGCTGGTCATCCCGCCGGATTTCCAGAGCGACCTCGTGGCGGGAGCCCGGCCCGAGTTGCAGCTCAACGTCGATGCGACACGGGTCAGCCAGGCCTTCACCGGCGCGGGCTATGTCCAGGCGATCGTCGATCAGGAAATCACCGGCTGGACCGGGCAGGAGGCCGTTGTGCCGGTCGATCTTGCGCTGCGCGCCCGCTTCAACCCGGCGCTGGACCCGGGCTGGTTCGGCGCGCTGACGGCGGTGATCAGCGCCGTGACCATGCTGTCGATCATCCTGTCGGGGGCCGCGCTTATCCGCGAGCGTGAGCACGGCACCGTCGAGCACCTGCTGGTCATGCCCGTCAGCGCGGCCGAGATCATGACCAGCAAGGTGCTCAGCATGGGCGGTGTGGTGCTGGTGGCGGCGGGGCTGTCGCTGATCTTCATGGTGCAAGGGGTTCTGGGGGTGCCGGTGGCGGGATCGGTGACGCTGTTTCTGGTGGGTGCGGCGCTGCACCTGTTCGCCGCCACCTCGCTGGGAATCCTCCTGGCAACGATCTCGGGCTCGATGCCGCAATTCGCCATGCTGCTGCTTCTGGTGCTGCTGCCGCTGGAAATCCTGTCGGGTGGCATGACGCCGCGGGAATCGATGCCCGAGGTGGTGCAATACGTCATGCTGGCGGCGCCCAACACTCATTTCATCGCGCTTGCACAGGCGGTGTTGTTTCGTGGTGCGGGGCTCGCGGTGGTCTGGCCGCAACTGCTGGCGCTGGCGGTGATCGGGTCAGCGATGTTCGCCTACGCCTTGCGACGGTTCCGCGACTTCCTGCGGTAACCCCGCGTAACCGCTTCCTGGCTACACTTCTTCAGCCGTTGCGGAAAAGCTCTGAATCCTCGACGACCTTTTGTGCCAGAAGAAGGCTGCATTTTAGCGAGTCGCCCAGCCCGGCAGCGACCGATCGGCTCATCCAGCGCGTCCAGATGCCTTGCTGGTGATGCCCGACGACGACCAGATCGGCCCCGGTTTCGGTAGCGACACTTGTTATTTTCGCGACAGGATCGCCGAACTCCATGCGGACCTCAGGTGCCAGCCCCATGGCGGAAAGCCTTTGGCGACCTTCGTCGAGGATCTCCTTGAAATCGGCTTGCTGGTGGGCAAGCGCGCCGGAATCCGCACCCTGCGCCAGCGCGTTGCCCGCGCCCGTCTCGACCACCGCCAGCAGGATCACCCCGGCACCTGTGACTTGCGCAAGCCGCGCCCCTTCGCGCAGCGCCAGCCGCCCCTCGCGCGAGCCATCGAAACACAACAGAATCTTGGCATACATCGGCGGGTCTCCGGGACAGGAATGGCACTTGCAAGATAAGTGATGCCATACTAATTAGGCTTGCAACTATTTGCAAGCTGATGAAAAGCGAAAACGATGCAGACCGACTCCGACAAGACCGAGCCTCTGGAGGCTTTCGCACGTTCCATGGCGGCGGCGTCACGCATATGGAGGCGGTATCTTGACCTCCGGTTCCGCGATCTCGACCTGTCCCAGGCAAGGTGGAACGTGCTGTTCGAGCTTTCGCGGCATGAAGAGGTGACGCAGGTCGAACTGGCGCACAGCCTGGGGATCGAGGCGGCGACGCTGGTCCGCCTGCTGGACGGGCTTGAAGGCGCGGGTCTGATCGAACGCCGACCTTCCGCCAAGGACAGGCGGGCCAAGACACTCCACCTGACAAAGGCTGCGAGCCCTCTCATCGTCAGGATGGAAGAGATTTCGGCGGCGAGCCGGGCAGAAATTCTTGAAGGCATTTCCCGGCAGGATCTGCGCGTTGCAACAAAAGTTCTGAGCCGCATCGCGGCCAGATTGGAGATTTTGAACAGTGGTCAAAATGGATGACATAAAGGCGGAGGCAGCGATTACGGACGAGGCTGCCGCGGACAAACCGGCACCGCCGCCCCCGCCCAGGCGCCGCCGCACAAGATGGACCCGACTGATCGTGATCGGCGCCGTAGTCGCCGTTTCCGTTTGGCAGGCCGCCCCGTGGCTGGCCGCGCGGTTCACGCAGGTGCATATCAACGACGCGCGGATCGCAGCCAAGGTCGTCACCGTATCCAGCGAGGTCGCCGGACGGATCACGGCGATGCCGGTGCTCGTCGGGGACACCGTCGAAAAAGGTGATCTTGTCGCCGCAATCGACCGCGCATATTCGCAGCCACAGCTTGATGCCGTCCTGTCGAGGCTTGCCGCAACCGAAGCGCAACTGGCAGAGCTTCGGGCACGCAAGGTGTTGCTCAAGAAACAGCTCTCCGCGCGACGGGACGCGGCCCTGGCCGGCATAGCTGCCGCAGATGCAAACCATGAGGCATCGCTCGCCGTATTGACGAACGCCCGGACCCGTCACGAGAGGGCGATCAAGCTTGCCGAGCAGAACATCACGTCGCAGCAAACCCTCGACGAGTCCCGGGCGGCACTGGACACCGCCGCCCAGCAGGAGCGTGCCGCTTTCGCGGCGATCGAAAGCGCGCGGGCCAGTCTGGCCATCGTCGAGGCCGACGGAGAGCAGTTGAATGTGCTGGAGTCCCAGATTGCGTCCGTTCTTGCCGGACGTGCGGGCACCGAGGCCGACCGCAGCCTGAAGGAAATCGACCTCGCGCATCGCACGATCGTGGCCCAGTTCGACGGCATCGTCGACGGGACCTTTGTCGATGTCGGCGAATATGTGACGCCGGGGACGCGCATTGCGATGTACCACGAGCCGGATGACGTCTGGATCGACGCAAATGTCAAGGAGACCGATTATGACAGGATCCACGTTGGATCGACGGCGAGCATCACCGTCGACGCCTTTTCGAGCCTGACGTTTGAGGGCGAGGTGATCGGCATGGGCGGGGCGGCGACCAGTCAGCTTGCGCTACTGCCCAGCCCCAACCCCTCGGGCAATTTCACGAAAGTGACCCAGCGCCTGCCGATCCGCGTGTCGATCGACGCCGAAGGCACCGAACTCAGGCCCGGCATGATGGTCGAGGTTTCCGTCGATGTCACAGATTGACCGATATTTCGAGCGTTACGGCCCGGCCTACAAGTGGTTGGCAACCGGCACGATCATGGTCTCGACCATTTCGGTCGTATTGTCCACGACGATCGTGAACGTCGCCATCCCGGCGGTGATGGGGGCTTTCGGCATCAGCGCGGTGCAGGCACAATGGATCTCGACCGGATTTCTGGCGGCCATGACCGCCACGATGCTGCTGGCCGACTGGACCAACCGCGCCTTCGGGATGCGGCTGACGATGAACGCCGCAATGGGCGTGTTCCTTGCGGGTTCGGTTCTTGGGGGCCTCGCGCCGAACGAGACCGTGCTGACGCTGGCCCGCGTGGTGCAGGGGGCGGCGGCGGGGATCGTGCAGCCACTGGCCATGATCATGCTGTTCAAGGTCTTTCCGCCCGACAAACGCGGCGCGGCCATGGGGATCTATGGCGTTGGCGTCGTGCTGGCTCCGGCTCTGGGCCCCTGGATCGGCGGCGTGCTCATGGATGCCTTCGACTGGCGCTTCGTCTTCTACCTGGGCCTGCCCTTCGCCGGCGTCGCCATCCTTATGTCGAACCTGTTCCTGCCCGGTCGCGAAGAAAGCGGGCCGATTCCGGCTTTCGACTTTATCGGGGTGGCGATCCTGTCGGTCTTTCTTGCCGTACTGCTCAGCACGCTGTCGAACGCGCAGCGGCTTGGATGGGAGTCCAACATCATCCTGTCGGGTTTCACGATTTCCGCTGTTTCGGCCATCGCCTTCGTCGCCTGGGAGATGAGCACCTCCAAGCCTATGCTCGACATGCGGCTTTTCGCGAATTTCGCCTTCTCCTCGGCCTCGGTCGTTGCCTTTATCATGGGGGCTGGGCTGTTCGGCTCTACCTATCTGCTTCCGGTCTTCGTGCAGCAGATCCAGGGGATGACGCCCACGCAGGCCGGCCTTCTTCTGATGCCTTCGGGCTTTGCGATGCTGCTGGTCTTTCCCATCGCCGGGCGATTGTCCGACAAGGTGCCTGCGCCGATCATGATCGGCATCGGCATGGCGGTCTTTGCCGGGTCCTCCTGGCTGATGGCAGCTGTAAATGTCCATACGGCCTTCTGGACGCTCGCCTGGTGGACGATCCTCTCGCGCGTGGGGCTGGGTCTCGTGTTCCCCGCCATTTCGTCGGGAGCGCTCAAGGTTCTGCCGCCGGACCTTCTCGGTCAGGGTTCGGGCGCGTCGAACTTCATCCGGCAGCTTGGCGGCGCCTTCGGGGTGAACCTTCTGACCGTGTTCATCGAGCGGCGCACAATCATGCACGCCGATGCCTTTGCCGCGACCCAGACCAGCGACAACGCCACGACGATGGAACTCCTGCGCGAGGTCACCGGCTTCCTGCACGTCTCGGGACTTCCCGACTCTCAGCTTTTGCCCGCCGCGGCATCGTTCCTGGGACAGACCGTGATGATCCAGTCCTCGAACGCGGCCTTTCAGGACGGCTTCTTGATCGTATGCGGTATATTCCTGCTCGCGCTGGTCCCGACCTGGTTCATGTGGCGTGCTCCTGCTTCTGGAACCTAGACGCAATGGTCGCCTGGCGAGCCGACCGGGCCTGTGGCCTCTCGTCCGGCATTTTGCCGACGAGGGTTGCCCCGGGTTGGCTGGCCGTGCCGTCTCGTCACCAAACGCGCCGGCGCGATACTGGCGCCATCATATCGTCAGCATGGAGTGCGACAGGGCATGCCGCCGAGCCGTTGCTGGCCCTGTCGCTGGCCCTGCCCCGAAAAGCGCTCCTCCACAAATCGTCCTTCAGCTTTTGACAGACCACATTCGGAACCGTCCTTGTCCTGTCATTTCGCGGATCAACCCCTGAGCCTCCATCCACGTAAGATTGCGCTGAACGGCGGCTCGACTGGCGTTTGACAGGTCTTGCGCCATGGGTGCCGAGACCAGAGGCCATTCGGTGAATATTACTCGCAAGGCTGACGGCGTAAGGCCTGAAAGTTGCGCCATGACGTTTTCCGCCCGCGCAGCCCAGGCTTCAATGCCGTCGAGATGCCGCATCGCTGCCAACGCGGCGGCGTCCATTCCATCGAGCCAACGGGCCAGGCGTTCGGATGGGAAGCCCGATGCGCGCATGCCCCCTGCCCCGTGCACCGTGCACCGTGCACCGTGCACCGAGGTGGAGTCGTCGAACGCCTGCTTGGGAAAGCGAACACCGCGTTACGCGCCTTGCCCGGGAAGACTGGGCTTTCCATCGCGGACCGGGGCGATTATGCGCTCGGACGAGCGCGCACGGCTCAGCGTCGCGGATCTTGGACGCTGCATCACGCTCGCGATTATCGACCATAACCTGAGCCAGAATGCGCGCAAGCTGACCGTCCCAGCAATAGAGTGGGAAGATCGGTTCCAGCCGAAGGGCCGACCGATCGATGCGCCTGTCGATGTGCTGCTCAATTTCCTGCTGCGCAAAACGCGGAAAATTTCACCTCATGGTCACATCCGTCAAGCTGGTGTAATTTCCCAGATGGCCTGAGGTCATGATCAGGCGGCCTGAGTTGAAAGGCTGAGAATGGGGTCAGTCTCCTCTGCGTCGATTTCGGCGAAGGCCTCGACCATCATGTAGCGACTGGCGGTCTGCCATTCGTCGTTCTGCTCGAAGAGCACAGCACCGATCAGCCGCGTGATGGACGCCTCGTTCGGGAAGATCCCCACGACGTCGGCGCGGCGTTTGACTTCCTTGTTCAGGCGCTCGATTGGGTTTGTGCTGTGTAACTTGGTGCGGTGCTGCCGTGGAAAGGCCAAGTAGGCCAGGACGTCGTGCTCGCTTTCGTCCATGAGGTCGGCGAGCTTGGGCCATCGTGCGCGGAGTCGGTCTGCCACGCGGCGCCAAGTTTCCCCGGCGGATGCGCGGTCGGGCTGATCGAAGGCCTGGCGGATCGCGGCCGCAACGACTGTGTGCTGGCCACGTGAGACGTGCGCCAAGGCGTTGCGCATCCAGTGGACGCGACACCTTTGCCATGTCGCTTCGAAAACCCGCTCGATGGCTGCCCTGAACGAGTTCGACGTCGCGGTGCTGGCCGCTATCGCCTACCATCAACCGATCACGCGCGACGGGCTGAAGGACATCTTCGGCAAGGAGATCAGCCGTGACCTGATCGGTCGGCTGCATGCGCGCGGGCTGATCGGGACCGGGCCACGGTCCCCTCGCCGCGGTGCACCCTATACCTATGTCACGACTGAGCAGTTCCTTGTCGCGTTCGACTTGGAGAGCCTTGCAGATTTACCAGAGCGGGAACTGCTCGACGATGCAGGGCTTGGTGTTGCGTGATGAGAGTGATGGGTGTTTGGTGAAGCCCCTATGGAGCATACTGTGAAAGTTCTAATGGACATTTCGTGAGACGGCTGATAGGCATCTCGTGAAATGAGTGAAATCGATGAATACCTTCCACGACATCTGACGCCTGAACTGAAGGAAGCTTTGGCAACTGCACGCGTTGTAAACCTTGTCGGACCGCGCCAAGTCGGTAAAACGACCCTTGTTCGGGACCTGTTTAAGCAAGGTCGTTTCATCACACTGGACGATACGGCGATCTTGGCGGCAATGGAGGCTGATCCTGAAGGTCAGCTGACGAGCCTTTCGGAAGAACAGCCTGATGCACTGGTGATCATCGACGAGGCTCAAAGGTCTCCGAAGCTTGCTCTCGCCATCAAGAAGATCGTCGATCGCAATCGCCGAAAAGGACAGTTTGTCCTGACGGGGTCGTCCAACGTCTTCACGACGGCAGAGGTCGCCGACTCGCTGGCGGGCCGGATGCAGACGCTCAAACTTTGGCCACTGACGAGTGCCGAGGTCAATCGGGTGCCAGCCAGCCGACTGATCGATTGGGCGATGCAGTTGGCCCCAAAGCTGCCGCAGATCTCGGATCCAGCGCACCTGGGACGCAAAGACTATGTCGACCTGATCCTCATGGGCGGATACCCCGAAATCCGCGCGCTGCCACTCCGATCACGGCAGCGGCAATATCGCGATTATATCGATGCGGTGGTGGATCGGGACGTGGCGGATGTCATGCCGGTTCGGAAGCCCGATGCACTTCGGTTCCTGATCGATCAGATGGCGGCCCGGACGGCGCAGGAGATCAACACCTCCGAACTTGCGAAACTGGCAAAGCTCAAGCGCGAGACGGTGGATCAATATCTCGACATCCTGATGCGGCTCTCGCTGGTGACCAAGCTGAGCGCGTGGATGCCGGGCGAGAGCAAGCGGGATATCAAGCAACCGAAGTTCCACTTCGTGGATACCGGAATTGCCAGTGCACTTCGCCGATTGAACGACAGATCGTTTGACATCGGCAACAGCCCAGAAGCCCTAGGTGGTCTTTTGGAGAGCTTCGTTGTCGGCGAGTTGCAGCGTGCTTTGCCGATGCAGGACGAAGACTATCGCCTCTATCATTGGCGCAGCGCGGACCGTCGAGAGATCGATATTCTGATCGACGGCGGCCATCGGTTGGTTGGGATCGAAGTCAAGGCAGCGACCACGGTTGCCGCCGACGATTTCAAGCACCTGAAATGGTTCGCCACCGATGGGCCAGGAAAAGGTCGCAGCACCGTAGGGATCGTATTTTACCTCGGGCAGGAAAAGCTGACCCTGGGAGGGGGCAACTTCGCACTGCCGCTCAGCTCGCTTTGGGCGTCGGTGACCTTGACCTAAACAAGCTCAGACTTTGGCAGGAGCCGCAAGCTCCACAAAGGTGCACGTGCTTGGGCGTTGATGATGTGACCGCCGCCCGACGGCATCGATGTGCCAAGGTGGGTCTATGAGGATCGACAAAGGAGAGCGGTCATGTCAGAGATTATCACGGTCGGGCTCGATCTGGCGAAGAATGTGTTTCAGGTCCACGGGGCAGATGCAGCGG
>NZ_JARGPK010000019.1 GCF_029212575.1 Antarcticimicrobium sp. | reverse complement strand
GCGTGTTGTCGCCGCCGCTGGTCGACTGGCGGATGTTGACGAAATAGCGCAGCACCGGCACCTCACCCAGCACGGGATGGTCATGCGTGGCCTGGTGCGCGTCGCCCCAGCGCAGGCTCTCCAGCGCGCCGCCGAAATTCTCGCCGATCCAGACCAGCGCGTCGTCCAGCGCCAGCCGGGCCATGTCGGTGCAGGTCTCGCGCGGGGCGCTCTGGCGCACGTCGCACCAGATCCCGGCACCGTCGATGTTCCGGTAGACGCGTTCGACAAAGACCGGATCGACATGTTTGAACTCTGTCGCCAGCGGGCCCATCTCATCCTCGATCAGCCGGGTTTGCAGGGCGCGCAGCCATGCGGCGTAGATCAGCGGCTCGGGCAGATGCTCGTTCATCTCGCCGTTCCACTCGGCCAGCAGCGACAGCGCGATCTGGCGTTGTCGTTCGGGGGTGCCGTCGGGCGCCGCCTCGCCGGTGAACCACAGGTCGGCCCCGATCAGCGGCAGCAGCGAGCGGGCGGTAAAGCTCACGGTGTCGAGCTGCGCCTCGATGAAACTGTCGCGGGTATGGACCTGGCGGGCCTGCATCAGCCGCTGCCAGCGGTTGATCCGCTGAGTGTCACCCCAGAGGTAGGAGATATGGTTGGGAAACGGGCGTTCGAGCACCTTGTTGTTGGTATTGCCCAGGATCCCGCCGCGCGGGCTGACGAATTCCGGATTCGAGGCATAGGGTTGGCGACCTTGCCAGCGGTTCTCGGCGCGCCAGCCCTGCACCGGAAGCCGCCCCTTGCTCTGTTGCCGGGGGTCGCGCCGGGGCGCTGCGCCGATGGTCTTGAAGGCGATGGTCTCGCGGTCGATCAGCATCAGGTTCTGCGACGGCGCGATATAGCGTTCGCCGGCGGTGATCGCCTGCTGCACGGTTTCCGCGCGCATCAGCGCCATCGCCGCGCTCACCGTCGTGTCCTGGGGATCGAGCACGGTCCAGCCAAGGGCGGCGACATGTCCGGGCGGCGTCACCGTCTCCAGCTTGTAGTGGCTGCCGGGCAGCACCGGGCCGTTCTCGGTCCAGCGCAGGGTCAGGGTGATCGGGGCGGCGTCCTTGATCTGGATGATCGAGGGGCGGCTCTCGAATGTCTTGAACCCGTCAGGGGTCAGGTACTCGTCCGGGTTCTGCGGGTTCACCTTCTCGATGAACACGTCCTGATCGTCGAGATAGGACGAGGTCACGCCCCAGCCCAGCTTGCGGCTGCGCCCGGTCAGGATTGCCGGAATGCCCGGGATGCTGGCACCGATCACGCCGCCGGATTGCAGTTCGAGCCGCGCGAGATACCAGGTCGAGGGCGCGGAAAAACCCAGGTGCGGGTCATTGGCCAGTAATGTCCCCCCCGAGGCCGAACGCGACGGCGCGGCGGCCCAGGCATTGGACGCGCCCGCCAGCCCGCGCCGCGGGAACGGCCAGAGCGGATCGTCGGGGGCTTGCTCCCCCTCGGCGTAGCGGGGCAGGCCGGGAAACAGCGCCGCGTATTCCGGCAGGGCCGCGATGCCGGTGCCCGGCGCATCGGGCAGGATGTCGCGCAGCCGCGCATCGTCGTCCAGCATCAGCGAGGTGCGCGCGCGCAGGACCTCTTCTTCCATATGCCCGCTCAGTTGCAGCCCCATCAGCTTGATCATGGCGAGCGAATCCGCCGGCTGCCATGGCGCGACCGGGGCGTTGAACAGGAACATCTCGGGCGCGCCGCGCCCCAAGGCCTCATCGTTGATCTCGTTCAGACGGGCATTGACGCCGGCGGAATAAGCCTCGAGCGCGGCCGTGGTATAGGCATCCTGAACCGCGACCGATTGCTGCGCGAGCCGATAGAGGTCAAGCCGCCGCAACAGCCGGTCGATCCGTACCGTGCGCGCGCCAAACACTTCGGAAAGCCGCCCCTGCACGGTCCGGCGCATCATCGTCATCTGCCACAGACGATCCTGCGCATGGGCATAGCCCAGGCCGAAGTAGACGTCCGGATCGCTTTCGCCGAAGATATGCGGCACATTGGCGTTGTCGCGGATGATCTCAACCGGGGCCGTCAGGCCAGCGACCTTCTCGGTCTGGTCATAGTCGGGCAAGGACTGGCTGGCCAGGAAATAGACCAGCCCGACGGCCAGGACCACCAGCGCCACCAGGCCGGCGGCGATCCGCAGCAACCAACGAAAAATCTGCCTCATCTTTCCCCCGCCTGCGGCGTCGGCCCGCTCATCCGGGCGGCAAGAGCGCCGCCCCTCGGTCGATTTCAACCTAGGCGATATCCCTGGGTGGCGAAAGCCATCTCAACTGCCCAGCGGCGCAATGTATCAGGGAATGATCCGGGTGTATTTCGTGCCTTCCAACGTCGCGCCCAAGCGCAGCCCGGCCCGTCCGAAGACTGCGGCGATGATCGGCGAGCGCAGCGTGTTGGTATCGGCCGCGATGGAATCGCCCTCGTCGCGGATCACGTATTCCAGATCGCCCCCCGCAGCCCAGCCGGAAGATCGGCGGAATTCAAGTAGCGCGTCCTCGGTCATGAAGAACAGCACATGGGCGTATTGCTGGGCACCGATCTGGAACCCGGCGCTGCCCTTGACGGTGGAATAGTAATCGACCGTGGCGCCGTTGACCCGCAGCGCACCGCGGCCATAGGCCCCGCCGAGCCCGAGGCCCGCCTCGGTCACCAGCGGCATCACCAGCATGCCGGTGGATTTCTCGGCCAGCGTCACCGTATTGGGATAGCGGGCGTACATCTGGTTCAGCGTTGCATCGACGCGCGCGTCGATCTTGGCGGCCTTGTTGGTGCCCACGCCGTTGCCGCAGGCTGCGGTCACGCCCAGGGCGGAAAGGGCGCTCAGGGCAAACCCGCGCCGGGTCAGCCGATGGGATTGGATCGCGTTTTTCATTGGATTAGCCTGTTTTTGACCTGCTCTGACCGGTTTTCCGGCCTTGGCGCGGTTATACGCTCATGCCCGGCGTCTGTCACGCCGCAAGCGGCGCAAATGCGCGGGATGTTGCCCGCATCCGCAACCCGGCTCCGCTGTCGCCACCGTATCAGAGCAGGAAATCCCCGGCCTCCAGCAGCGTCACCCCGCGCAGTTCCAGGATGAAATCCGCCAATCCGTCGCCGTCGCAATCGGCGCTGACCAGGATGTCGGCGCCGGCGGCCTCGTAGCGCAACTCGCCCGCCGAGGCGGAAAAACCGTCGTTGCCAATGAATCTCAACCTTCCCTCCACCAAGCCGGTCAGGTCGATAATGTCCTCGCCGGGGGTGAAATCGCGGATCCGGTCCGGGCGGGCGGCATCGGCGGCGCTGTCGTCACAGGCCTCGAACACGAAACTGTCGGCGCCGTCGCCGCCGGTCATCGCGTCGCGTCCGGCGCCGCCGGTCAGCGTGTCGTCGCCATTCCCGCCGAACAGCTTGTCCAGACCCTTCAGCCCGAGAATCCGGTCGTCGCCCTTGTTGCCATAGACCTTGTCGCGGCCCGCACCGCCGCGCAGCGTGTCGTCGCCGCGATTGCCGTTGATCTGGTCGGCGCCACTGCCGCCCTTGAGCGTGTCGGCGCCGCCGCCCCCGGTCAGCGTGTCGTTGCCGCCATTTCCGAGCAGGGTGTCGGCCCCGGACAAGCCGGCCAGGCTGTCGTCGCCCTTGTTGCCGGTCAGGCGGTTGTCCGCCGTATTGCCGGTGATACGGTCGTCGCCGGCGCCCCCCTCGGCGTTCTCGATCAGCGACCGCGGGTCGTCCTCGTGCAGCAGCGCGTTGTAGATATTGCCCGAGGGCGTGTTTCCGTGTCCGAGCCCGGCCAGTTGCGCCGCGCTGAACAGCGAGGCCGCGCCAGGCGCCAGGTCGATAGACAGATCGCCTGCATAGGCGCTCAGTTCATAGGTGTCGGTGCCGCCGCCGTCCCAGATCGTCGCGAAGATCCGGTTGCCGCCGGGGCTGATCGCAACCGCGTCATCCACCCAGGTTTCGCCCGATGATGGGGACCAGCGATAGACCGTGTCGCCAGAGTTGGTGCTGTAGTCGGCGCCGTAGAGGTGCTGCAGCGCGGCGATATCGAGCATCATGTAGCTTTGCGCATAGCCCCAGATCTCGTTGCTATAGCCGGTGGTCGCGCCGCCCACATAGGGGCGATAGGTCATGATGGTGTATTCCATCGCGTCATAGGCATAGGGAACGCTACCGAAAGAGCCGTATTCATGTCCGTGCTCCAGGCCAAGCGCATGGCCGATCTCGTGCAGCACGGTGATATGGGCATAGTTCCCGGCCCGCGCGGCGGTAAAATCGACCGATACGTTGGTCAGCCAGACATCCCCGGCGGTGCTTGCCCAATGGGGGAAATAACTCCAGGCGGTGCCGTAGGAAAACGGATCCGATGTGGTTTCGGCAACGCGGATATGGGCATTGGAAAGAACGGTC
The DNA here is from genome assembly GCF_029212575.1 of Antarcticimicrobium sp. Taxonomy (GTDB): domain Bacteria; phylum Pseudomonadota; class Alphaproteobacteria; order Rhodobacterales; family Rhodobacteraceae; genus Antarcticimicrobium. The sequence continues at coordinate 104,253 of NZ_JARGPK010000019.1, read as the reverse complement.
GGTTGCACCGTGATGGCGGTGAACCCTTCGAGCGAGAATCCGTCGTCGGCGCGCCCCCCCGCATCGGCGTCCAGCGCAAACCCTGCGGCGCTCTGGATGCCGGTCGATGCGATGAAGGCGCCGACGTTCTCTCCGCCGCCATAGCTGCTGCCGTATTCATCGGGCCCGCTCGGAAAGCTGTAGGTCAGAGGCAGGTCAGACCAGCGCACCGAATGCAGGATGCCATCGACCCGCGCATCCCCGGTCGCCGAGACCCCGGCGGTTGCATGTCCTGTTCCACTCATTCACGTAAACTCCGGTTGCCGCCGTCTTGCGCATTGATCGAGAACGGAGTCAGCCGTTCAACGCCCGCGCCACCTGCGGCGCGAAATAGGTCAATACGCCGTCGCATCCAGCCCGTTTGAATGCCATCAGGCTTTCCACCATCACCTTGTCGCCGTCGATCCAGCCGTTCTGCGCCGCCGCCTGGATCATCGCGTATTCGCCCGAGACCTGGTAGGCATAGGTCGGCACGCCGAAGGTGTCCTTGGTGCGCCGACAGATATCCAGATAGGGCATCCCGGGTTTGATCATCACCATGTCGGCGCCCTCGGTCAGGTCGCGCTCGATCAGGCGCAGCGCCTCGTCGGAATTGGCCGGGTCCATCTGATAGGTCTTCTTGTCGCCGGTCAGCGCGCCCGAGGCGCCGACCGCATCGCGGAACGGCCCGTAAAAGGCGCTGGCGTATTTCGCTGCGTAGGACAGGATCATCACCCGCTGGTGGCCCTCGGATTCCAGCGCCTTGCGCATCGCGCCGATCCGCCCGTCCATCATGTCCGAGGGGCCGATGATGTCGGCCCCGGCCTCGGCCTGGGCCAGGGTCATCCTGACCAGCGCCTCGACGGTGCGGTCGTTCACGATCTCGCCATCGACGACAAAGCCGTCATGGCCGTTGATGTTGTAGGGATCGAGCGCCACGTCGGTCATCACCGCCATCTCCGGCACCGCGTCCTTGATCGCACGGATCGCCCGGTTGCTCAGGTTGTCGGGGTTCCAGGCCTCGGCGCAATCCTCGGTCTTCAGGCCGGGATCGGTATAGGGAAACAGGCAGATCGCCGGTATGCCCAGCCCGTGCGCCTCTTTCGCCGCCTTGGCGATCAGATCGACGCTGCGCCGCACCACGCCGGGCATCGAGGCAACCGGCTCTTCCACGCCGGTGCCGTCGCGCACGAACACCGGCCAGATCAGATCCCCCACGCTCAGCGTGTTCTCCCGCACCAGCGCGCGGATCGCGGGGTTTTGACGCGCGCGGCGCGGACGGGCGGCGGGAAACGGGGCGATCGTGGGTTTCATGGCGCGGACTCCTTGAACAATTCCGTATTGGGTGGCATGGAAAACCTTCCCCCACAAGGGTAACAATGGACGCGCCCGATGCGGCGCCGGGGCGGCATCAGGGCGGAAAAGGGCAGGGCGGTTGGACTGGTACACCACGGTTTTCGAATTGATCGACATGCGCTCCTTCTCGAACCTCTGGTTCTGGATCGCGCTGGCTGTGGTCTGGTCCTCGGCCAGCCACTGGGTGCTGGGCGTGCCCTATGACATGGTGCTGCGCGCGCGCCGCAACGGCGGCCAGGCCGAGCGGGACCTTGAGGATATCGCCCGGGTCAACGTGAACCGGCTGCTCTATATCGGGCGGGTGTCCGGCCCCTGGCTGGTTGGGATCATGTTCTTCGGACTCTCGACGCTGGCAACGATGGGATTCTTCTACCGGGTCGAGTTCGCTCAGGCGCTGTTCCTTCTGGCCGCGCCCATGTCGGGCGTCGCGGCGATGAGCGCGGCCACCGCCCGGCGGATCGAACGGGAACAGGCGCACGGGCCCCTGCTGTACAAACGGCTGACGCGCTGCCGGCTCTACACCCAGATGATCGGGACGCTGTCGATCTTCGTCACGGCGCTCTGGGGCATGTACCAGAACCTGTCGCTGGGCGTTCTTGGATAGCGCGCGGCGAACGAAAGGCGAGAGCGGATGACCGAAGCCAGCCACATCACCGTGGGCGGCGCGCCCGAGGGGTTCGACGCGCAACTGATCCTGAAAGAGATCGTGAAAACCGGCGCGCCGGTTTGCCATGTCGCGCGCGACGACAAACGGATGGAGGCAATGCGCGCCGCGCTGGCCTTCTTTGCCCCGGATATGCCGGTGATCACCTTTCCGGGGTGGGATTGCCTGCCCTACGACCGGGTTTCGCCCAATGCCAATATCTCGGCGGCCCGGATGGCGACGCTGGCGGCGCTGGTGCACCAGATGCCGCAGCAATTCGTCCTGCTGACCACGCTGAACGCCGCCGGCCAGAGGGTGCCGGCGCGCGAGGTGTTGCGCGAGGCCGCCTTTACCGCCCGCGTCGGCCACCGGGTGGACGAGGCCGCACTGCGGGCCTTTCTGGTGCGCATGGGGTTCAGCCAGAGCCCCACGGTAACCGAGCCGGGCGATTACGCGGTGCGGGGCGGCATCATCGACATATATCCGCCGGGGAACGCGGGGCCGGTGCGGCTCGACCTGTTCGGCGACGTGCTCGACGGCGCGCGCCGGTTCGATCCCGCGACCCAGCGCACCACCGAAAAACTCGATATTGTCGAACTTGCCCCGGTGAGCGAGGTCATCCTCGACGAGGCCGCCATCCTGCGGTTCCGCCAGAGCTACCGGATCGAGTTCGGTGCCGCCGGCACCGATGATCCGCTCTACGAGGCGGTCAGCGCCGGGCGCAAGCACCAGGGGATCGAACATTGGCTGCCGTTCTTTCACGAGCGGCTGGAAACCCTGTTCGACTACCTGCCCGATGCCACGGTGACACTCGACGACCAGGTCACACCGTCGCGGCTGGCGCGCTGGGACAGTATCGCCGACCAGTACGAGACGCGGCGGCTGGCGATGCAGGCGAAAACCCGGATCGACACCGTGTACAAGCCGATTCCGCCGGATCTGCTGTTTCTCGACGATGCCGCGTGGGAGGTCTCGGTCGCGGGCCGGCGCCTGTTGCAGTTCAACCCGCTGCCGCAGGCCAGCGGACCCGGTGTGATCGACGCGGGCGGGCGCATCGGGCGCAATTTCGCCCCCGAACGGCAGCAGGAGAACATCAGCCTTTTCGGAGCCCTGGCGGATCATATTCGCGCAAAGCTGGAAAAGGGGCCGGTGCTGGTCGCCTCCTACTCCGAGGGCGCGCGCGAACGCCTGTCCGGGCTGATCGAGGACGAGGGGCTGGCTGAAACCATCGACGTGCCCAGCGGATCGCGGATCAGCAAGCGCGGGTTGCACCTGGCGGTCTGGGCGCTGGAGCACGGGTTCGAATCCCCCGAGATGACGGTGATCGCCGAGCAGGACGTGCTGGGCGACCGGCTGATCCGGGCGCCCAAGAAACGCCGCAAGGCCGAGAATTTCCTGACCGAGGCGCAATCGCTGTCGCCGGGCGACCTGGTGGTGCACGTGGATCACGGCATCGGCCGGTATCACGGGCTGGAGGTGATCACCGCCGCCGGTGCGGCGCATGAATGCCTGTTGCTGGAATATGCCGAGGACGCGCGGCTTTACCTGCCGGTCGAGAATATCGAGCTGCTGTCCCGCTACGGCCATGAAGAGGGGCTGCTCGACCGGCTGGGCGGCGGCGCCTGGCAGGCCAAGAAGGCCAAGCTCAAGGAACGCATCCGCGAGATGGCCGACCGGCTGATCCGGGTGGCCGCCGAACGTGCGCTGCGCCGCGCCCCGGTGCTGGAGCCCGAACACCACGCCTGGGAGGCCTTCTGCGCCCGCTTCCCCTATCAGGAAACCGACGACCAGCTTGGTGCCATTTCCGACGTGCTCGGCGACCTCGACAGCGGCCAGCCGATGGATCGGCTGATCTGCGGCGATGTCGGCTTCGGCAAGACCGAGGTGGCGATGCGCGCCGCCTTCGTCGCCGCCATGTCCGGCACCCAGGTCGCGGTGATCGCCCCCACCACGCTGCTGGCACGGCAGCATTTTTCCAGCTTTTCCGACCGGTTCCGCGGCTTTCCTCTCACAGTGCGTCAACTCAGCCGCTTCGTGTCGGCGGCGGAGGCGCAAGAAACCCGCGACGGGCTGGCGCGCGGCACGGTGGACATCGTCATCGGCACCCATGCGCTCCTGGCCAAGGGCATTCGCTTCAAGAACCTCGGCCTGCTGGTGATCGACGAGGAACAGCATTTTGGCGTCTCCCACAAGGAGCGGTTGAAACAGCTGCGCTCGGACATCCATGTGCTGACGCTGACCGCCACGCCGATCCCGCGCACCCTGCAACTGTCGCTTTCGGGGGTACGGGACCTGTCGATCATCGGCACGCCGCCGGTCGACCGGCTGGCGATCCGCACCTATGTCAGTGAATTCGATGCAGTCACCGTCCGCGAGGCGCTGCTGCGCGAACATTATCGCGGCGGGCAAAGCTTTTACGTGGTGCCGCGCGTCTCCGACCTGCCGGAGATCGAGGCCTTTTTGCGCGATCAGGTGCCCGAGGTCAGCGTCGTCACCGCCCATGGCCAGATGGCGGCGGGCGAGCTTGATGACCGCATGAACGCCTTTTACGACGGCAAGTATGACGTGCTGCTGGCCACCACCATCGTGGAGAGCGGCCTCGACATCCCGACCGCCAACACCATGATCGTGCACCGCGCCGACATGTTCGGGCTGTCGCAGCTTTACCAGATCCGGGGCCGAGTGGGCCGATCCAAGACCCGCGCCTATGCGTACCTCACCACCAAACCGCGGGCGAAGTTGACCGCCACGGCGGAGAAACGCCTGCGCGTGCTGGGCAGCCTCGATACCCTCGGCGCCGGATTTACCCTGGCCAGCCAGGATCTGGACATTCGCGGCGCCGGCAACCTGCTGGGCGAGGAGCAGTCGGGCCAGATGCGCGACGTGGGGTATGAGCTGTACCAGCAGATGCTGGAGGAGGCGATCGCCAAGATCAGGGCGGGCGAGATGGAGGGGCTGAGCGAGGCCGACGATCAATGGGCGCCGCAGATCAACCTCGGGGTGCCGGTACTGATCCCGGAGAAATTCGTGCCCGATCTCGACGTGCGCCTCGGCCTCTATCGCCGGCTCTCGTCGCTCACCACCAAGGTGGAGCTGGAGGGCTTTGCCGCCGAGTTGATCGACCGGTTCGGAAAATTGCCCAAGGAGGTCAATACCTTGCTTCTGGTGGTTCGGATCAAGGCGATGTGCAAGCGCGCCGGAATCGCCAAGCTCGACGGCGGGCCAAAGGGGGCGACGATCCAGTTTCACAACGACAAGTTCGCCTCGCCCGTCGGGCTGGTGGAATTCGTCCAGGCGCAGAACGGGCTGGCCAAGATCAAGGACAACAAGATCGTCGTGCGCCGCGACTGGCGAAAGGACAGCGACAAGATCAAGGGCGCCTTCGCCATAGCCCGCGACCTGGCCGAGAAACTGGCCGCCGAGAAGAAGAAAGCCAAGGCAGAAAAAGCGTGATCGGATAATCGGTTACGCGCCGGATCTCATCGCTGCCTGGGCACATCCGCAAGAGGCCGCAACCCCATCCGCACGGGCCTGGGCCAGCGCCAGCCGTTGTTTGATCTGCAGGATCTCGACAGCCTCACCTCTAGCTTCAAGGCAATCGTGCAGGCCCTTGAGACTCCAGACATTATCCGGGTGAATGCAGGCGCGGGGCAGGGTGCCGCCGAGGCCCAGATCCGCACGATAGACCGCCTCGGCCTCCTCCGCGCGGCCCTGTTCCAGCAGCAGGGCGCCAAGCGCGTGGCGCGCCGGCTGCATCCAGCCCCAGGGCTCGTCATAGGGCAGGGTGTCGTCCAGCTCGACCGCGCGGCGCAGGTGGGCGAAGGCGGTCTCGAAGTTCGATTTCCGGTACTCGATCTCGCCGCGCAGCATTTCACCCGCGATTTCAAGAAGATCCGTGACCCTGTTGTTGTGCATCAACCGGCTGTCCGGCACCCGCGCGCGGGCGGCGTGGAACAACACCTCCTCGGTCTCGGCCTGCGGCACCTCTCCGGTCGCGGCATGACCCAGCGCGCGGGCATAATGTACAGTTGCGCACAGGGTTTTGTACAATTCGGGGTCTTCAGGCAAGTCCAGCGCTTTGCACGCCTCCCAGCGGCCGAAGCGGATCAGGATGTGCGGCTCCATCGCCATGAAGCTTTCGAAATAATCGGCCATCGGCGGGCTTTCGATCCGCAGCATCTCCTCCGGCGTGGTCGCCCACAATCCCCGGTTGGCCTCCAGCGCCGGTTCGATCTGGCCAAGGAACAGTGCGCCGTAGATGACGAAATGGTAATCGTGCTGACGGTAGCCGGTGTAGATGTTGAAGGCGCCCTCGCGCTGGTAATACTTAAGGTCGGCCTCGACCGCCTTTTGGTTCCAGTGCACCACGTCGCGATAGGCGCCGCAGAGCACGTCGATATGGGTCGGCATATGCACCAGATGGCCGGCGTCGGGGACCAGGGTGCGCAGCACGTCGGCGGCCTTCAGCGCCTTTTCCGGGGTCGGCGACATTTCCATCAGGTGCACGTAGAGGTGCAGCAGGCCGGGATGGCGCATCGCGCCAGGCAGGGTGTCGAGCGCCTGTTCCAGCGCCAGCCGCGCCTCTTCGGTGGCGGCGCCCTGGGCCGGCTGGCCGGTTTTCAGATCCCACATCTGCCAGGGGGTGAGGTTCAGCAGCGCCTCGGCGTAGATCGCGCGCAGGTCGAGGTGATCGGGCACCGCCGCGAAAGCGGCGCGCATGGCACCGGCGAAATCATGGTCCCAGCGGTGCATGTCGCGGGCCAACTCGCGCTGCGGATAGCGGGCGGGCAGGGCGCGGATCAGCGCCGCTTCGCCCGGGGTCACGCCCGCCAGCCGCGCCAGCGCCGCCTGGGTGGCGTCATGGGCGATGGCCAGCGCCTCGGCCCGTCCGGGATCGTCGAACAGCGCCCAGGGCATGTTGTAATTGGGGCCCGAGGCATAGGCCACGCCCCAATGCGCCATGGCGCAGTCCGGGTCATGCTCCAGCGCGCGGCGAAAACAGGCGACGGCCTCCTGGTGATTGAACCCGTAGGTCCAGATCAATCCCCGGTCGAACCAGAGCTGCGCCAGCGGATCACGCGTGGTGATCGGGCTGCTGTAGCTGCCGAGATCGTAATAATCGCTCATGCCTTGCCCTCCGGCCCTCAGGTTAGGCGGCTTTCGCGTGCCGCGACAGGGGCAATCAGACCGGCTGGCGCGCCTCGATCCGCCCCATCTGCAGCATCAGCGTGAACCCGACGACCGAGAACACCAGAACCCCCGCCGCGAGCGGCTGGATCGTGCCGTTGAACATCAGCCCCACCGGCGCCGAGAGCAGCGCCGCCCCGACCGTCGACAGGGCACCCATGATCGAGGCCGCCATGCCTGCGATATGGCCCATCGGCTCCATCCCGATGGCGTTCAGGTTGCCCAGGGTGGTTCCGGCCATGAAGAACAGGCAGGTCTGCCAGACGATGAAGACCCAGAACAACACGTCGAGCGTCAGGCCCATCCCGGCCGCCGCCAGCATCAGGCCAGCCAGCCCGATCTGGATCCCCAGCGACCAGGTGACGATCCGGCGCATGCCCACCCGCTCCACGATCGCCGCGTTGAGCAGGCTGGCCGAGCCCGAGATCAACGCCACCACCCCGAAATAGATCGGAAAGTTCTCGGCCCGGCCGAAGATCAGGTCATAGACCTGCTGAACGCTCAGGATCATGGAGAACAGCGTGGCCAGGCACAGCGTCTGGACCACGATCGACAGGCGCACGGTGGGGTGCGTCGCCATTTCCCGCAACGCGGCGGCCAGCAGCGGCACGCGGAACGCGCGGCGGTTCTCCCGCGGCAGCGTTTCCGGCAGGCGCAACTCCATCCACAGCATCGAGATCAGCGAGAACAGGATGAAGGCGAGGAAAATGCCGCGCCACCCGGCCAGCGCGATGATGCCCGCGCCCATCAGCGGGGCGAAGGCCGGGAAGATGGTGAAAATCATCATGGCGATGGAAACCATGCGCGCCATCTCGCGCCCGGAATACAGGTCGCGCACCACCGCCATCGCCACAATGCGCGGCCCGGCCGCACCCAGCCCCTGTACCAGCCGCGCGGCCAGCACCACCTCGAGCGTGGTGCTCCACCACGCCACGAAGGCCGCCGCGATGTAGACGATCCCGCCGGCCAGCATCACCGGCTTGCGCCCGAAGGCGTCCGACAGCGGCCCGGTCACGAAGGTTCCCGCGCCCATGCCCAGCACGAAGGCGGTCAGGATAATCTGCGCGCGGTTGACGTTATCGGGGCTGAGCTGCGCGCCGATCTCGGGCAGGGCGGGCAGCATCGCGTCGATGGAAAAGGCGATAGTGGCGAACATCATCGCGATCAACGCGATGAATTCGGTCCGCGACATTCGGTTTTGCATGGGAACTCCACGGGGCTACCCGGTGGCGGTAACATGGCGTGTCAGCGGATGCCATAGGGGCCCGCCCTCACTCGGCCGGGGCGTGTTTTCCGTGCGGTCGATCGTCCTCGTTGGCGGCCGGCGCCTCGGCCTCGGTTTCGACGGCCTCATTCTGCTGCGGGTGGTGCGGGTGGTGCGGGTGGTCGTGATGCCCCAGCCGGGCGATCAGCCACTCGGCCTCTTCCTCGCGCTTGCGCATGTTGTAGACGGCGAACTCATGGATCGCGACGGCGAAGATCCCCAGCCCGACAAAAATCAGCGCGGTCGCCGCGATCTTGCCCACCACCGTCGCCGGTACGAGGCTGCCGTAGCCGACGGTCGAGATCGTGACCACCGTGAAGAAATAGGAATCAACCCAGGTCCATCCCTCGATATAGCGGAAAAAGACCGTCCCCAGCGCCAGGACGGACACCAGGCTAAAAAACAGCGTCAGGGACTTGAAGTGGTTCACTGTGCGATCTGCTCCTGTATCTCCTTTATGACTTTCTGCCACAACTCGGCCGATTGTGCACCCGGAACGGCATGTTTGCCCGCCACGATGAAGGTGGGGACCGAGTTGACCCCCATCTCGCGGCTGTGGGCGTCACGGCGGCGGATCTCGTCGCGGTCGGCGTCCGAGGACAGAAGCTTCATCACCAACGAGGCATCCATGCCCAGACTGTCGGCCAGATCGCTTAACACTTCGTGATCGCCGATATCGCGCCCGTCGACGAAATAGGCGGTGAACAGCGCCGCTGTGGCGGCGTACTGGCGCCCCTCGATCCCGGCCCAGTGGATCAGGCGGTGCGCATCCAGCGTGTTGGGCGTGCGCTGGATCTTGTCGAGGTTCAGCGTCAGCCCGGCGGCCTCGGCATGCTCCACGATCGGGGCATAGGCGCGCGCCGCACCCGCCTTGCCGCCGAACTTGCCCTCAAGATAGGCGCGCCGGTCCATCCCGCCCGCCGGCATGTCGGGGTTGAGCTGGAACGGGTGAAACTCGATCACGAAGGGATGATCGGGGATCTCGGCCAGTGCCCGGTCAAGGTTCGCCTTGCCGATATAGCACCAGGGGCAGATCGGATCGGAAAGGATGTCGAGCTTGACGGTCTGGTCGGTCATGCGGGATCTGGGCTCCGGTCGGGGAAATAGGCAGGCAGCGCGCGGCGCAACAGCTTGCCGTTGGCGCCACTGGGCAGCGCGTCGAGATGAACAAAGGCGCGCGGCTGCTTGTACCGCGCGAGCGTCCCGCCCACATAGGCATGCAACCCGGCTTCGTCCAGTTCCTTCGGCCCGGTGTAGAAGGCGACGATGATCGTGGTGTCGCGCTTGATCTCGACCTCGGCGGCGCCGACCTGGTCGATCCCGGGATGGGTGGAGAGCGCGGATTCGACCTCCAGTGGCGACACCCGGTAGCCACCGGCGTTCATCATGTCGTCGGCGCGACCGAGATAGGTGATTTGCCCGTCCACCGCCATCGCGCCCTGGTCGCCGGTCAGGAACCAGTCGCCGCGCATCCGGGCCGCCATTTCCTCCGGCGCGTTGAGATAGCCCAGCATCAGCCCCGGATCGCCCCTGTGCACCGCGATCACGCCCGGCTCGCCCTGGGGCACCGGCTGACCGTCCTCGCCCAGGATCGCCACGCGGCGGCCCTGTTGCGGCTGGCCCAATGCGGTGCCGCGCGCCGGATGCGCCGGGCTGGAGGAGATAAAGGTGGAGCATTCGGACATGCCAAAGGCCTCGTGCAGCCCGGTCCCGGTCATCTCCTCCCAGCGGCGGTGCAGATCCTGCGACAGCTTTTCCCCGGCGCTGAACCCGTGGCGCAGATCCGGCAGGGCGAGCGCATCTCGGTCGCGCAGCATTCGTCGATAGACACCCGGTGCGGCGGCAAAGAGCGTAGCGCGATGTTTGCGCAGAAGCTCGGGCAGGGTGGCGATGTCACTGCCCGGCGCGGGGATCAGCGCGGTGGCGCCGATGGCCCAGGGGTCCATCAGCCCGGTGCCCAGCGTATAGGTCCAGTTGAAGGCGCCGGCGTGACACAGCCGGTCCTTCGGGGTCAGCGCGTACCAGCCTTCGACCATCATCTGCCGCGCCCAGATGGCGCGATGGGCATGGGCCACCGCCCGCTGGCTGCCGGAAGTGCCGGAGGTAAAGACGACATAGGCCAGCCGCTCGGGGTCGCCCATCGCCCAGTCACAGGGCGGCAGGGCGCGCATCGCCTCCAGCGCCGCGATGTCGATCTGCAGCGGGTGATCGGCACAGGCGATCCCCGGGTCGCGCAGGACGGCAGCCGGGTTGAGCTCGGCGATCATCTTGGCGGTTTCCGGCGCGGTTAGTTGCGACGAGGTCGGCACTGGCACCAGACCGGCGGCGATGGCGCCGAGATAGGCGATGGGAAACTCCACCGTGTTGCCCAGCCGCATCAGAACGATCTGTCCCGGTGCCAACCCGGCGCGCAACAACCCGGTGCCGGTGCCGCGCACCGCGCGCTCCAGATCCGCATAGGTCCAGTCGTCGGAGCGCCCCGGGTGCAGCACCGAGAGGGCGCATTTGTCGGGCGTTTCCCGCGTCCGGCGCAACACGAAGGCGGCCAGGTTGAACGGGGCGGGGCAGGGTGGCGGCGGGCCTTGGTAGAATATGGACAACATGGCAACTGGCTAGCCCGGCCCCGTGCCCGTTGCAAGCCGCCCGAGGCACGCCTATAGAGGCGGAATGACCGCGCGCGACCCCAAAGCCATCATCCGCATCGCCCGCAGCGGCGGCCCGGAAATCGAGGCCGAACCGCTGGATCTGGGCGCCCGCGTGCGCGAGCTGCGCAAGGCCCGCAACTGGACGCTTGAACAGGCGGCCGGCCAGGCTGGGCTGGCGCGCTCGACGCTGTCGAAGATCGAGAACGGGCAGATGTCGCCAACCTACGAGGCGCTGAAAAAGCTTGCCGTCGGGCTGGAGATCTCGGTGCCGCAACTGTTCACCCCGCCGCAGCGCGAGCAGGTGAACGGGCGCATGGCGATGACCCGCTCGGGCGAAGGCGCCGATTATGCCACCGCCACCTATGAGCACGAGTTGCTGGCCGAAAGCCTGACCAAGAAATCCATGCTGCCCTATCGCGCCCGGGTGCGCGCCCGCAGCATGGAGGAGTTCGACGGTTGGGTGCGCCACGATGGCGAAGAGTTTCTCTACGTGCTGACCGGGGTGATCAAGCTCTACACGGAATTCTATGAGCCGATCGAGATGCGCCGGGGCGACAGCGCCTATTACGACGCCGCCATGGGCCACAACGTGATCTCGGTCAGCGAAGAGGATGCGACGATCCTCTGGGTGACCTCGCTGACCTGAAGCGGCGGTGTGACCCGGCGGCCCCCGACCGGTGCCCCGCGGCTGTCATCCCGGGCCTGGCGCGATCTCCCCACTCACTCCTCGTACCACCAGACATCCGGCATGAAGTCCATCCGGTCGCCATAGGCCGGCAGGCGGCCGGGGTACTTCATTTCCCGGATATGGGCGATCCGTCCGACGTCGTACTGCCAGATCGGGATCACGTAGCGCCCGGCGGTCAGCACCCGATCGAGGGCGTGGACAGCGGCGACGAAATCCTCGCGCCCCTCGGCCTTTAGCAGGGTGTCGATCAGCGCGTCGGCGGCGGGTGAGGCCATGCCCATCAGGTTGCGTGTGCCGGGCTGGTCCACCCCCGCGCTGCCCCAGTAAAGGCGTTGTTCGTTGCCCGGCGACAGCGACAGGTCGCGGCGAAAGGTGGTCATGTCGAAATCGTACTCCGCGATGCGCCCGGCGTATTGCGCATCGTCTACCGTATCGACCCGCAGCGTGATGCCCAGCCGCGACAGCGCCGAGGCATAGATATCGACGACGCGCTGCATCTCGCCGTCGCCCTGTCGCAGCAGGACGGAAAAGGCGAAGGGCGCGCCACCGACATTGCGCAGGACACCCTCCTGCACGTTCCAGCCGGCCGCCTTCAGCATCGCCATCGCGCGGCGCAGGTTGGCGCGGTTGCGCGCGGTGCCGTCCCCCTCGGGCAGGGTGTAGCCTTCGATCGCGCCGGGCGGCAGGCTGTCGGCAAAGGGCGCCAGCAGGTCGCGCACCTTGCCGGAGGCGGGGCCGGGACGCATGGCAAGCTCGGAGTTGGAGAAATACGAGGTGATGCGCGGCTGCGCCCCGCCGGTCATGGTGTCGTTGATGTATTCGAAGTTGAAGGCCAGCAGCATCGCCTCGCGCACGCGCCAGTCGGCAAAGGCGCCGCGCCGGGTATTCATCACCAGCCCGGTCATGCCCGAGGGCCGCTGGTGCGGGATCTCGGATTTCACGATATCGCCGCGCTGCACCGCCGGGAAATCGTACTGGCGGTCCCATTTCTCGGCGTTGAACTCGCGCACCGCCGAAAGCGCACCGGCCTTGAAGGCCTCAAACAGAACGGTGCCGTCGCCGTAGAATTCGATCCGCATCTCGTCGAAGTTGTTGGTGCCGCGCCGGAACGGCAGATCCGCGCCCCAGTAATCGGGGTCACGTTCGAGGGTGACAAAACGGCCCGGCTCGTAATCGGTCACCACGTAGGGGCCGGTGCCGACGGGGATCTCGTCCAGGCCCGAGGCGGCGAAATCCTTGCCCTCCCATTGCGCCTTTTTCAGGATCGGCCGCATGCCGGCGATCAGCGCCAGTTCGCGGTCACGGGTGGTGAAACTCAATCGTACGGAACGCGGCCCGGTTTGTACGATGTCAGCGACCTGACCCCAGAACCCGCGATAGCGCAGATGCCCCATGGTCCCCAACGTCTCGTAGGACCAGATCACATCCTCGACCGTCACCGGGCTGCCGTCGGAGAACCGGGCCTCCTCGCGCAGGGTGAACTCCACCCAGGAGCGGTCCGGCGCGGTCTCGGCCGATTCGGCCAGCAGCCCGTAGAGCGTGAAGGGTTCGTCCCAGGACCGGCCCATCAGCGATTCGTAGCCCCAGAATCGCAGCTGCCAGGGTGCGGTTCCCTTCTGCACGAAGGGGTTGAGCGAGTCGAAGCCGCCGGTATTGCCGAACACCACGCGCCCGCCTTTGGGCGCCTGCGGGTTGACGTAAGGAAGGGACACAAAATCAGGTGGGAGCGCCGGATCGCCATACATAGCTATGCCATGCACCGGCGCGGTGGCGGCGGCCTGAACACTGAAAATCAGGGCGATTCCGCTCAGGAATGCCCGCGCCAAAGGAAAGAAGCCCGGTCGCACTTTGGAAACAATCCCGATCTGCCCGTGTTGTTTGTGGTGACGCTAACGGGGGATTCGCGTGTTTTCAAACTTTTAGCTTGGAGAAACGCGGAGAATTGCTTATAAAGACCTCACTGCTCGATAGGTTTCTTGCCTGTATGAAACCTGCCTCAATAACTTAACGCCCGCCTTGTGCGGGCGTTTTTTTTAGGCACATCCCGCCGCGCCCCGTCCCGGCAACATCGTGCTGCACGCGCTCACCACAGGGTCATTTCCACAGCATCGAATCGCCGTTTCCCCGCACCGCTTTCCCGTTTAATCCGCAGGTGCAGCATGGCAGGATGCGCGCAACGCAAGCAAAGGGGAACAGGATGTCACTGACCGGAAAAACCGCCATCGTCACCGGATCGAACTCGGGGATAGGGCTGGGCGTCGCCCGGGAACTGGCCCGCGCCGGGGCCGATGTGGTGCTCAACTCCTTCACCGACCGCGACGAGGATCACGCGCTGGCCGCACGGATCGCCGAGGAGACCGGGGTGACCGCGCGCTATATCAAGGCCGACATGTCGAAGGGCGCCGATTGCCGCGCGCTGATCGAACAGGCCGGCACCTGCGACATCCTGATCAACAACGCGGGCATCCAGCATGTGGCGCCGATCGACCAGTTCCCGGTCGAGAAATGGGATGCGATCATCGCCATCAACCTCAACTCGGCGTTTCACACCACCGCCGCCGCGCTGCCAATGATGCGCAAGGCCGGATGGGGCCGGATCGTCAACATCGCCTCGGCGCACGGGCTGACCGCCTCGCCCTACAAGGCGGCCTACGTGGCGGCCAAGCACGGCATCGTCGGCATGACCAAGACCGTGGCGCTGGAAACCGCGCGCGAACCGATCACCGCCAACGCGATCTGCCCGGGCTACGTGCTGACCCCGCTGGTCGAGGCGCAGATCCCCGACACCATGAAAGAATACGGGATGAGCCGCGAGGACGTGATCAAGAACGTCATGCTGGAACGCCAGCCGAGCAAGGAATTTGCCACCGTCGAACAATTGGGCGGCACCGCCGTGTTCCTGTGCTCGGACGCCGCCGCCCAGATCACCGGCACCACGATCAGCGTCGATGGTGGCTGGACCGCGCTTTGACCGAAAAACGGGTCATCAACCTTGCGCTTCAGGGTGGGGGCGCGCATGGCGCCTTTACCTGGGGCGTGCTCGACCGGCTGCTGGAAGACGAGACGCTGGAGATCGCGGCGATCACCGGAACCTCGGCCGGGGCGCTGAACGCGGCCGCGCTCAAGGCCGGGATGGTCGCAGGCGGGCGCGAGGGCGCGCGCGAGAACCTCGACTGGCTCTGGAGCCGGATGGGCGCGGTGGGCGACATGCGGCTGAGCAACTGGGCCGGGGTTCTGGAACCGGCGCAGATGGCCTGGGGGCTCGAGTATGCGCTGCCGATCTCGCTGGCCGATACCTGGACGCGGCTGGTCTCGCCCTATGCCTATGGCCCGTTCTACGTCAATCCGCTGGAACCGGTGGTGCGCGCGATGGATTTCGACCGGGTCTGCGCCGAGGCGGCGCCGGAGCTGTTCATCTGCGCCACGCGGGTCCGCACCGGCAAGATCCGGGTGTTCTCGGGGCAAGAGATCGGCACCGATGCGGTGCTCGCCTCGGCCTGCCTGCCGAACCTGTTCCAGGCGGTGGAGATCGAGGATCCCGAAACCGGCGAGGTCGAGGCCTATTGGGATGGCGGCTATACCGGCAACCCGGCGCTGTTCCCGCTGTTCCAGCCGCATCTGCCGCCCGACGTGGTGGTGGTGAACATCAACCCGTTGGAGCGCCCCGAGGTGCCCAGGTCACCGCAGGAAATCGCGAACCGGATCAACGAGATCAGCTTTAACTCATCGCTGCTGCGCGAGTTGCGGGCGATCCATTACGCGCAACAGGTCATGGACGAGAACGCGCTGAGCCGTGACAGGGTGGCGCGGATCTTTGTCCACATGATCGCCGATGATGCGCTGATGCAGGAGCTTTCGGTGGCGACCATGGTGCTGCCGACCCCGTCGGTTCTGGCCCGTCTGAAAGAGGCCGGGCGCGTGGCGGCGCAGACATTCCTCGACCGAGACGCCCCGAATATCGGGCAACGCCACAGCACCGATCTGGAACAGATGTTCGGCTGAGCCGGCTCAGCGGATGCGCACCGGCTCGTCCTGCTCAAGATAGGATTCCTCCTCGGGCGTCAGGTCCACCTTGTCAAAGCCGGTAACCATCGGCCGGACGTGGGCGCGAAACGATCCGCCCACCGTCAGCAGGTAGACATGCGCCAGCACGAAGGCGGCGATGGCAAACCCCGCCAGCAGGTGCAGGTTGGCCACAATGGTCAGCCACAGTGTTGCGTTGGGCACGCTGCTGTCCCAGAAATTGTAGGTCAGGTAGATCACCCCGGTGACCCAGATCGCCGGGAACAGCACCAGCTTCAGCGCCAGGTAGGTCAGCGCCTGCAGCGGATTGTGCTTGCGCCAGTAGGCCTTGCGATAGGGGTGCTTCTCGCCCTTGAAAATGCCCCAGGCATAGAACCGGGCGACCTTGAACAGCCCCTTGGTGGTGGGCACGTAATGCACCCAGGTGCCGGTGGTGATGTGCCAGAAGATGGCAAACACCCACAGCACGATCAACGCCAGCGCGGCGATGATGTGCAGCATGACAGCGGGGCCAAAGGGTATCAACCCGTTCAGCCCGGTCACCGCCAGCCCGGTGAACATCAGTACGAAGATCAGTGCCATCTGCGTCCAGTGCCAGAACCGTTCGAACCGCGGATAGATCTTGACGAACCGTTCGGTCATGACGCGTCTCCGTTCTTGCCGGTGAAAATCCGGCCCAGGGCGTGGATACCCAGCGCCAGCGCTGTCGCCGCGACCAGCGCGAGGCCCAGAACCCCGGCCATGCTGAACGGCGCGCGCCCGGGCATGTAGACCCCGTCGATCCCGGCCATGCGGCCATCGGCGGCGTGGCATTCGGCACAGTCGAGCGCCTCTTCCGCCGGGGCGACCATATGGGTGATCGGCCAGGACATGTGGGTATCGACGAAACCGTACTCGCCGGAATACTCGGCGCCCGCCGCCTTCATCCCCGCCTCAATCGCCTTGGACCAGTCGAAGTTGGTCCAGAAGGCGCTGTCGGTGGTCGGCCCCCAGACATGGCTGTAGGCAAGGCGGTTCAGCCCGGCATCATAGGCCTGCCGCCCGTCCAGCCGCTTGAACGGCCAGATCCGGCTGCCGCCATCGCCGGGATCGCCGGAGATCCTGTTGACCTCGACCACCTTGCTTGGGTCGATGGTCTCGTCGCCCAGGGTATATTCCACCTGTCCGTTGAACCATTCATAGATCGGCGCGACGTTCTCTTCCCAGACGAAATCGCCCTTGGTGGCCAGATAGGTGTGGCGGTGCTTGCCGTCGCCTTGGGTGTAATCCTCGACCGAAAGCGGCTTGCCGTCCTCGCCCATCTTTCCGGCGGTGGACCAGTCCCATTCCATCTTGGTCGCCACCCCGCCACGGGCGAACTCGGGGATGTGGCAGGTCTGGCAGGCCAGCTTGTCGGTATGGTCGTTCAGCTTCACGCCCTTAAGGGTCGCCGGGTGCGGCGCGGTGCCGTGGCAGCTCTGGCAGGTGGCGACATCGCGCCGCTCGTGCGGCATGCCAGGCCCCTTGGTGTCGGCTGCCATGACGTCATAGCGCGAGCCGGCCCAGCTGTGCTGATCGCTCACGTGGCAGTCGGAGCAGACCATGTTGCCGCCCTCGGGCGACATGTGCACATCGACGTCGCGCGACGGGTTGAACAGCACCGAGGACAGATCGCCATGCTTCACATTGTCGCCGCCGCCGCCGTAGAAGTGGCACTGGCCGCAGTTCTCGCGGCCCGGCATGCCGACGCTTTGCGCCGCCTTCGAGAGATCGACCGGCCAGGCCTCGGCGCCGGTGATGGTCTTGGTCCCCGGTTTCACCGGATCGAGCGGCGGCATCCCGGCACCGGTGGCGGTCTTGGTGTATTCGCCGGAACGGTCGTGGCAGACGAGGCAATCGGGCGTCACCGCCTCCTGCTGCGGCGTCTGGCTCATGTCGTCCCAGCCATAACCGGCGTGACAGGAGGTGCAGCGCGGCTCGTTGCCCGCGACATTGCCGCAAAATGCGTTGATCACGTTGCGCTTGCCCAGAAGCTGGCCGGTCCCGGGGTGCTCGAATTCCCATGTGAAATGGATCGAATGCATCACCTGGTCGTCCGCCTCGGTGTGGCAGGAGACGCAGGCCTCGGTCACTTCCGGCCCGGAGGTGAATTCCTTTTGCAGGATCTTGAACTTGGAGTGATCGGCGGTACTTCCCTCACCGGAGATGACCGGGGCGGACCCCTCCTGCGAAAGGGCGCCGGATGCGCCCAGCAGCAGCGAAACGGCAACGGCGGTCAGAACACGGGTTGGCAAGGGAGGACTCCCGGCTAGGAAAACTGGTTTCTGCCGTGCATGTTCTGACACTTCGCCTGGCGGCACTTTGATCGAGGTCAATTCAGTGTGATCCGGATCACGTCGCGGGGCGGTTGGGATCCTTGCTGTTGGGATACACCAGCCCGGCGGAGATCACCAGCTTGGCGGCGTCCTCGACCGTCATGTCCAGCTCGATCACGTCCTCGGCGGGAAAGAACAGTAAAAACCCCGAGGTCGGGTTCGGTGTCGTCGGCACGAAGACGCTGATCAGGTCGCCGCCGGTCTCGGCGCGCTCCGAGACCTCGCCCTTGGCCACGGTCGAAATGAACCCGACCGCCCAGATCCCGCGCCGCGGGTATTGCACCAGGCAGGCCTTTTCGAACGAGCGTTCGGTCTGGGCAAAGACGGTTTCCGAGATCTGCTTGATCCCGGAATAGACCGAGCGCACCACCGGCATCCGGTCGACCAGCCCCTCGGCAAAGCCGATCAGCGACCGGCCGATGATGCCCTTGGCGACCCAGCCGACGATGATGGTGAACATCAGAAAGATGATCACCCCGACGCCGCGCAGGTTGATTCCGATATATTGCTCGGGGCGCATCGTTTGCGGCACCAGTGGCAGGACGACACCGTCGATCCAGCCCACCACGGACCAGATCAGCCAGATCGTCAGCCCGACCGGGGCGATCACCACCAGCCCGGTCAGGAATGACCCCCGCAACCGGGCCAGAAGGCCCCTTCGGCGGTGCGGTTCCTCGTCAAATGGGGTGTTCATCGGCGTTCCATCCAGTCCGAGGCTAGAGATATGGATTCGCCGGCCACTCTACAATGACAAGACGGTGCGAACAGCGCTGGATTCGCGGTCAGGTCGACACCTTGCGCAAGGCTTGGGCGATCTGCGCCGCCAGCACCGCGTTGTTGCGCACCAGCGCGATATTTGCGCGCAGCGACTTGCCCCGCGTCGCCTTGAACACCCGGTCCAGCAGGAACGGCGTGACCGCCTTGCCGGTGATACCCTCCTCGTCGCATTCGATCTGCGCGGCGGCGATGATCGGCGCCAGAACTTCGGTCGGGATTTCGTCCGCTTGCGGGATAGGATTCGCAACCAGCTGGCCGCCGGGCAGGCCAAGCGCCCGCCGCGCCGCATGGGCGCGGGCGATGGTCTCGGCGTCGTCCATGCGCAACGGCGCGGGAAACAGCGAACGGCGCGACCAGAACGACGGGAACACATCCTGCCCCGGCACGATCACCGGCACGCCGAGGGTTTCCAGCATCTCCAGCGTCTTGCCGATGTCGAGGATCGACTTCGCCCCGGCCGAGACCACGGTGACCGGGGTCTGCGCCAGTTCCTGCAGGTCGGCTGAAATGTCAAAACTGGTCTCGGCGCCGCGGTGCACGCCGCCGATGCCCCCCGTGGCAAAGACCGCGATGCCGGCATGATGCGCCGCGATCATGGTGGCCGCGACCGTGGTGGCGCCGGTGCCGCCACTGGCCAGGCAGGGGGCCAGATCGGCGCGCGACAGCTTGGCCACCCCTGTCATCTTGCCCAATGTCTGCAACAACTCGCTTTCCAGCCCGATGTGGAGCCGTCCCTCGATCACCGCCACGGTGGCCGGGGTCGCGCCGGCCTCGCGGATGTCGGCCTCGACCCGATGCGCCATCGCGACGTTCTGCGGATAGGGCATCCCGTGGGTGATGATGGTGCTTTCCAGCGCCACCAGCGGCTGCCCGGAGGATCGGGCGCGGGCGGCCTCGGCGGAAAAGGTCATGTAAATCATTGCAATGTCTCCCCTGAAACGTGGCGGGCGGCGGCGGCCAGCGCGCGGCGCAGCGCCGCCTCGCGCGGATGCCCCCGGGTCTCGGCGGCGATATGCGCCGCCATGAAGGTATCCCCGGCGCCGGTCACGCGGGCCATGCAGACCTGCGGCGGCGCCAGGGTGATCACGCCATCGTGGCGGGCATCGGCGGCCGGGCGGGCGCCGTCGGTGACCAGCACCCGCGCGGCCCCCCGTTGCAGCAGCGCCGCAGCGGCGCTTTCGGCACTCTTGAACTGGCAGCCGCTCAGCAGTCCGGCCTCTTCGAGGTTGACATAAAGTGTGCTGCGTCCATGGCCCAGGAACCGCGCGATGCGCAGCACCTTGCCGGGCGAGGCCGGGGCGATGCACAGATCGGCTGCGGAAAAGGCGGGGCTTTCGGCGATCTCGGCCAGCAGGGTTTCGGTCAGGTTGCCGTCCAGCGCGATGATCCCGGCATAGGGCGCGCCCACGTCGCCCAGCGTGCCGTCCATGAGCGGAGCGAGGATCGCCGCCCCGGCGGCCTCCAGCGTGCGGGCGTCGGCGATGGCCGCGATCAGCCCGTTGGCCGCCTCGACCGCCATGTAACGGTCGGTGGGCAACCCCTCGGGGCGATGGATGTGATCGGTGATCAGGCCCAGCCGGGCGCAGGCGGCGATCAGCGCGTCGCCCTCCGGGTCCCGGCCAACCGCGCTGAGCAGTGTCGGCACCAGCCCCTCGCGCGCCAGCGCCATGGCGATGTTCAGCGCCACCCCTCCGGGCAGGCGGCTGATTCGTCCCGGCACGTCCGAGCCCTGCCGCATGGCACCGGAGGCCCGGCCGATCACGTCCCAAAGGACGCTGCCGATGCACAGGATCGGGAAAGGGGCGCGCACGTTCATGCACAGGTTGTGCCGCCATTTGACGCAGGGCGCAAGCGCCGGGGCCGGTCACGGCACGGAAAATGTCATGGCTGCCCAAAGGGTTTCCCAGACCGCGGCCTCCTCCTCCGGTGCCGGGCGCAACACCACCGCGTCGAGCAGGTAGACATGGCCCGCAGTGACCGGAATCAGCGCCCCGCCCGCCGCATCAGTGCGCCGCAGGGTGACGGTGACGGTGCCGTCCGGCGCCCGGTCGAACACCTCCACCTGCGCCAGCGCCCTTGGTGTGCCCCGGTACAACACGCGCACCGGAAAACCGCCAGACATATCGTCGGTATAGGGATTGGCCAGCGCCACGAACTCGGTCTCCATGCCGGTCGGCGCATCCATCCCCCGCGCCGCGCCGACGCCGACCAGCGCCTTGGCGTAGCGGGTATAGATTTCGCTGAACCCGTCCTCCGGCAGGCCGCGATTCAGGTGTCGGGCGCGGACGTCGGGGAAATCCTTGTGCGCGGCGAAGGAGGCGAATTTCTCCCACTCCGCATAGCGTACGGTCGAGGCGGTGGACTGGTGCAGGATCACCACCAGCCCCTCCGCCCCCGCAACAGTGGAAAGCGCCGGCAGATCGCCCATGCGACCGGCATAGGGCACGGCCCGGCCATCGAGGATCAGCTCGAACCGGGCGGTCTGGGCGGAGAAATAGGGATAGGCCGATCCGACGAAATTCTGTCCGATCCGCAGGTCGGCCCGCAGCGGCGCGCCGGGCTGCACTTGATAGTTTTCCGGGGCGATCCAAAACTCATGGGAAGACGCGGGACCCGCGATCAGACAGATTGTGGCCAGCACAATGGGGAAAACACGGGTCAAAATGTACAATCCTTTCCGAGCCTGCGCGATAAACCTGATCGCTGCGCTGCTGCTGTCAAGTCTTTGCGCCCTGTTTGCCGCCGGTGCGGCGCGCGGGCATGAGGTCACCCCGACCATCGCCGACCTGGAGGTGACGGGCGGTGTTCTGACCCTCGACATAAGACTGAATGCCGAGGCCTTCGTCGCCGGCATCAACCTCGACGGGCTGATCAATACCAACGCCTCTTCTGGATCCGCCCGCTATGACAGCCTGCGTGCGCTGCCGCCGGAGGAGTTCGCGCCGCGCCTGCGCGCCTTTGCCGAAACCTGGGCCGGACAGATCAGGGTCACGGCAAACGGGCCGGTGCCGCTGGCGGTGGAGGCGGTGCGCGTGCCCGAGGTCGGCGATGCGGAACTGCCGCGCGCCTCGCACCTGGTGCTGACCGGTCGGGTGCCGGCGGGTAGCGACACGCTGACCCTGGCCTGGCCCTTCGGCTCCGGCGGCCTGGTGCTGCGCCAGCAGGGGGTCGAGGATCCCTTTACCGGCTATATTGCCGGCGGCATCCAGAGCCCGCCGATCCCACTGCAGGGCGGCGCGATCCAGACCGGCTGGCAGGCCTTTGCCGACTATGTCCCGGTGGGCTTCGACCACATCCTGCCAAAGGGGCTGGATCACATCCTGTTCGTGCTGGGGCTGTTCTTTCTCTCGACCCAATGGCGGCCGCTGCTGTGGCAGGTCAGCGCCTTTACGCTGGCGCATACGGTGACCCTGGCGCTGGGGGCGCTGGGATGGGTCAGCCTTCCCGGCAGCATCGTCGAGCCGTTGATCGCCGCATCAATCGTTTATGTCGCGGTCGAGGATATCGTCAGCGGCAGGCTCAGCCGCTGGCGCCCGCTGGTGATCTTCGGCTTCGGGCTGCTGCACGGGCTGGGCTTTGCCAGCGTGCTGGGTGAGTTCGGCCTGCCCGAGGCGCAGTTCGTGCCGGCCCTGCTGGGATTCAACATCGGGGTCGAGATCGGCCAGTTGACGGTGATCGCGCTGGCCTTTCTCACCGTCGGACTGTGGTTCGCGCGCAAGAGCTGGTACCGGGCGCGGATCGCGGTGCCGGCCTCGGCCGTGATCGCGGTGATCGGCAGCTACTGGTTCGTGGAGCGCGTGTTCCTCTGACCGCTCAGCCCATCGCGGCGGTCAGCCCCTGCAGCGCGGCGAGCGGATCGTCGGCGCCCCAGATCTCGTCACCGACGCCGAAGAAATCCGTCATCGGGGCCAGCGCCGCCACGGTCTCGGGCGTCAACCCGCCCTCGGCCACCACCGGAATCTCGATCATGTTCGACCACCATTCGAACAGTTCGGGTTCGGCCATCGTCCCGTCGCCGAGCGCGGTGGCGCCCACCGGGCCGAAGCTGATGTAATCGGCGCCGGCCTCGCCCGCGGTCATGCCGTCATGGCGCGAGGTGCCGCAGAAGCTGCCGACGATGGCGTCCGCCCCCAGCGTCTTGCGCGTCGCGCGGACCGAGCGGGCGGCATCGCTCAGGTGCACGCCGTCCAGACCCAGCCGTTGCGCCAGCAGCACGTGATCGGTGATCACCAGCGCGATGTCACGGACATGCGACACCTCGCGCAGGGCATCGGCGGCGCGGGCGATCTCATCCTCGTCACGGCTGGCCAGGGTCAGGCGGATACAGGCGATCTCGACCCCGTCGAGCACACGGGCCATCCGGTCGGGAAACGCCGCAAGGTCAAAAGTGGGGGGCGTGATCAGGTAAAGCTGCGGCTGCTCGGGGGCGTCCATGGCGGCGGTCCTTGGTTGGTTTCGCGCGGGTTTTCGCGGCGGTGTAGCCGATTGGCGCGGGCTTGGAAACGGTTTTGCGAAGGTCGCGCCGGGCCGGGCGCTTGCCCCGCGCGGCGGGCCGCATTAGAGCGGGGCCGAGTTTGACAAGGAGTTCTCATGCCCAGCGACACGCCGCAGCCCGCCTTCGTGCTTGTCCGCCCGCAGATGGGCGAGAATATCGGCGCTGCGGCGCGGGCGATGTGGAATTTCGGGCTGGACCGGATGCGCCTTGTCGCGCCGCGCGACGGCTGGCCCAACCCCAAGGCGGTGGCGATGTCGAGCGGCGCGGGGCGGCTGCTGGACGAGGCCGGGCTGTTCGCGGATGTCGCCGGGGCGGTGGGCGATTGCTCTTTCGTCTTTGCCACCACGGCGCGACAGCGCGGTCTGACCAAGCCTGTTTACAGCCCCGAACGCGCGATGGCTCTGGCCGCCGAGAAGATCGCCGCCGGCGAAAAGGTGGCAGTGATGTTCGGGCCGGAGCGGGCGGGGCTGGAAAACGACGACGTGGCGCGGGCCAACGCGATCATCTCGGTGCCGGTAAACCCGGAGTTTGCCTCGCTCAACCTGGCGCAATGCGTGCTGCTGACCGGATACGAGTGGCGCCGACAGGTCAGCGAGATCACCCATGAGACCGTCGAGATGGCGCGCGCCGACTGGGCCAGCGGCATCGAGATGGAAAAGCTGGCCGCGCATTACGAGGACCGGCTGGGCGAGGCCGGGTTCTTTTTCCCGCCGGAGAAGGCGGAGAGCATGAAGCTGAACCTTCGCAACCTGTGGAGCCGGATGCGGCTGACCCGTGCCGACGTGCAGATGCTGCACGGGGTGATGCGCCAGATGGTGCGCTGGAAGGAACGCGGCGACTGAGCCGCCCGTGGCTTAACGCCCCCGGTGGATGTCGCGCCGTACCGCGTTGGGGTCGTTTCTTTGGGTCTGCCGCGGCGTCGGCGGCTGCTTTGGTTGCGTCCGATGCTGAACCTTCGGTTTCGTGACCTTCGGTTTGGTGGGGCGCTGCACCCTCGGCTGCACTTTTGGTTTCACCGGACGTTGCACCTTTGGTTTCGCCGGCTGCTGCACCTTCGGTTTCGCCGGGCGTTGCACATTTGGCTGCCGACGTGGCTGCGGCTGGACCCGTGGTTGCGGCTGGACCCGTGGTTGCGGTTGAACCCGCGGTTGGGGCGTATACCGGCGCGGCGGGGGCGGCGGCGGGACCACCCGAGGCCGAGGCGGCGTTGGCAGGATGAAGATTGGCGGCGCCGGCCGCATGATCCGATGCGGTGGCCGTGTGCTCAGATAGGAAAAATACACCCACAGCATCAGCCCATCGGGTGTGCGCACATTTGCCCAATTGCCGATCCGCGTCACGATCACCACCCGGGTGCCCGGCGCCAGCACGTCATGGATGCGATAGCGGGTGCCCGGCCCGATCCGGGCGTTCAGGTGGATGCCCTCACCGACATAGAGATAGGCATCGGCGCGTGCGGCACCGGTCGTGACCATCAGCCCGGCCACCAGAATGACAACGGCGAAGAGGGTTTTTATCTTGAAGGACAGTTTTTGCGTATGCATTACCCGTTCATTTTTAAATCCGACTCTGGCATTGCGCAAAGGCTATCGGTGTCGCATGGCCGATTTTCGCCGTTTGGGCGTCACCGGCCCCGGTGGTCAAGGTTCGCAGGTCAAGGTTCGATGCTCTGGCTTTGCGACGCGGTCCACTGCGGCTGGGTGCTCTGCTGCGCCCATTGTTGCGACACCACTTGCCGAGGCCGGTCCTGCACCGGGGACTGGTGCTGTTGCGACCGGTTCCGCTGCGGGCGTTGGCCTGACTGGCCCTGCGGACCCTGGCGCGATTTTCCCGGCCCGCGTGCGTCCGCGCGTTGATCGGATCGCTGACCGGGCGGTTGATCGCGCGCCTGATCGGAACCCTGATCGTTGAAATGACCCTGCTCCGGTCGCGGGTCCTGCCATTGGCCTTGATCTTGCGCCTTGGTGTTTGCCGAAGCCTCGGCTTGCGGCCCCGACTGCGACCCGGACTGCGACCCGGACTGCGGCGCCCGATCCCCGAGGTAGGTGCCAAAAACCCAGGCCTGCGCCCCGTCTGGTGTGCGGACCTGCGTCCAGTCGCCCTGCCGCTGGAGCACCGAAACCTGTGTTCCCGGTTGAAGAACCTGATCCGCCGCGTACTGCGTGCCCGGACCGTTGCGCGCGTTCAGAAAAGTGCCCTGTTGGACATAGAGAACATCATCGGCCTGCGCGGTGACGGCGACAAGCGACAGTGCCGAGGCGATCAGCATGGGGCGAAACAAGCTGCGATACATCTGGGTCTTCCTTGAGGTGGTAAAGACAGAACGGAGCCCGGCCGGGGGGGCAGAATTGGCCGGACTCCGCCGCGATCTCTCGACCGGAACCGGGAGAGATCGTCAGTTCCCCCGGATCAGTTGCCGGGGATCTCCTTGTGGTTCGGGTCTTTCCGCTGCTGCGGCTGATCCTGTTTCTGCGCCTTGCCGGGGGCCTGCTTGGCCGCCTGTTTGGGGGGCTGCTGAGCTCTGCCGGCCTTTTTCGGCTGCGGTTGGGTGGTGTGGTGTTGCGGCGGCTTTTGGGGCTGTGGCTGGGCCTTTGGTTGCGGTGCGTGCTGCGGCGCGGCTTGCGGCGCCTTTTTCGGGCCGCCCTGGGGGGCGGGGGCGGTCGGTTGCGTGGCCTGGTCGATCAGGTAACTGCCGAACACCCACAGCAGCAGCCCCTCGGGCGTGCGCACCTGCGACCAATCGCCCTGATGTTTCAGCACCGTAACCTTGCTGCCCGGCGCCAGCTTTGTCTTGGCGCCATATTGGGTGCCGGGGCCGGAGCGCGCGTTCAGGGTCACGCCCGGTTTGACAAAGCGCAGGGTGTCCGCCTGTGCGGCGCCCGAAGGCCCGAAGGACAGGCCAAAGGCCAATCCCAGCGCAAGGGTCATCGGGGCGAGAAGGGGGCGCAGCATATCAGGTCCTTTCAAATTTCGAACATATCTTCTTGAACGCGGGGCCCGGCGGTCTCCGTCGCAAAGTTTTGCGGTTTTAGGTTTTTTCGTCAGGGCCGGTCGGCGGCCATGGATTGTCCTGTCCCGCCGTGCGGTCTACATGGGGGCGAGTGCAAACAGACGGAACGCGTGGGGCGAGGCAATGGCGACGAAACGGTCCATCTTCGAAGAGGTCGGCGACGAGACGGCGCAGGCGGGCCGCAGCGCCCAGCCGGGGGCGATCGACCGCGGTCGGCGCGGCGCGCGCAGGGGCATCCGCGCCTGGCTGATGGTGCTGTTCGTGCTGGTGGTGGCGATGATCGCGGTGGGCGGGCTGACCCGGTTGACCGACAGCGGCCTCAGCATCACCGAATGGCGCCCGGTTACCGGGGCGATGCCGCCGATGAGCGAGGCCGACTGGCAGGCCGAGTTCGAAAAGTACCAGCAGATCGACCAATGGCGGATCCAGAACCGGTGGATGGAGCTGTCGGACTTCAAGGCGATCTACTGGTGGGAATGGGGTCACAGGCAGTTGGGCCGGCTGATCGGGCTGGTCTGGGCGATCGGCTTTTTCGGGTTCCTGGTGGCGCGGCGGATTCCGCCGGGCTGGACCGGCAAGCTGGTGATCCCCGGTGCGCTTGGCGGGCTGCAGGGCGCCATCGGCTGGTGGATGGTCGCCTCGGGCGTCACGCAGGGCGAGGGGATGACCTCGGTCGCCTCCTACCGGCTGGCCACCCACCTCGGGCTGGCCTTCGTCATCCTCGGTGTGATCGCCTGGTTCGTGTTCCAGCTGGGCCGCGAGGAGCGCGACCTGATGCAGGCGCGGCGCGGGCGCGAGGACAAGCAGTTCAGCCTTGCCACCGGATGGATGCATTTCGCCTTTCTGCAGATCCTGCTGGGCGCGCTGGTGGCCGGGATCGACGCCGGGCGGTCCTATACCGACTGGCCGCTGATGGGTGGGCAGGTGATCCCGCCCGATCCGCTGATGATCGAACCCCTGTGGCGTAATTTCTTCGAGAACCCGGGGCTGGTGCAGTTCATCCACCGGGTCAGCGGCTATCTGCTGCTGATCTTCGGCGTGGTGGTCTGGCTGCGTGGCCGCCGCTCGGCCCATGCCCGAACGCGGTTCGCCTTCAACGCGGCCTTTGCGGCGCTGCTGGTGCAGGTGGGGCTGGGCATCGTCACGGTGATCTATGCCGCGCCGGTGCATGCCGCGCTCACCCACCAGCTGGTCGCGGTGCTGGTCTGGGTGCTGATCCTGCGGGCGCGGTTCCTGTCGCGCTATCCGGTCGCCACATCCATCCGGGAAGGATAAGCCATGCGTGCCTATGAGAATCTGATGCGGTTCCAACGCGACACCGAGGCGCTGGCGCAGGTCGCCGGGCGGCTGGGCTGGGATCAGGAAACCACGATGCCACGCGGCGCCGCCGATCAGCGCAGCGACGAGATGGCGGCGATGGAGGGCGTGCTGCACGCCCGCCGCATCGACCCGCGCGTGGGTGACTGGCTGGACCGGATCGATGACGGTGCGCTCGACCCGGTGGGGCAGGCGCAGATGCGCCATATTCGCAAGAGCTATGCCCGCACCATGAAGGTGCCCGCCGATCTGGCCGCCCGGATCGCCAAGGTCACCAGCAAGGCACAGGGCCAATGGGCGCAGGCGCGGGCGGATGAGGATGTCGCCGCCTTCCTGCCGGTGCTGGAGGAGGTCGTCACGCTCAAGCGCGAGGAGGGGCAGGCGCTGGCGGGTCAGGGCGATGTCTATGACGCCATGGTCGACGATTACGAGCCCGAGATGACAGCCGCCGATCTGGCCGCGATGTTCGACAGCATGCGGCCGCGTCTGGTGGCACTGCGCGCGGCGGTGCTGGCGGCCGAGGCGCCGACACCGCTGAGCGGGCATTTCCCGGCCGGGGCGCAGATGGATCTGGCGCGCAAGCTGGCGGTCACCTTCGGTTATGACATGGCGCGGGGCCGGATCGACAAGGCGGTGCACCCGTTCAGCTCCGGCTCGGGGCATGACGTGCGGATCACCACGCGCACCAACGAGCTGGACCCGTTCAACTGTTTCTACTCCACCATTCACGAGGTCGGGCACGGCTGTTACGAGCAGAACATCGACGACGCCTATCTGCTGACGCCGCTGGGCGGCGGTGTATCGATGGGCGTGCACGAAAGCCAGAGCCGGATCTATGAAAACCAGTTGGGCCGCTCGCGCGCCTTTACCGGCTGGCTTTACGGCCAGATGCGCGAGGCCTTCGGCGATTTCGGCATCACCGATGCCGAGGCGTTCTATCGCTGCGTGAACCGGGTGCACGACGGCTATATCCGCACCGAGGCCGATGAGGTGCAGTACAACCTGCATATCATGCTGCGCTTTGACCTTGAGCGGGCACTGATGAGCGGCGATCTGCAAGTGGCGGATCTGGAGGCGGCCTGGAACGATCGGTTCGCGGCCGATTTCGGCTATGCGGTCGACAAGCCCTCGGACGGGTGCCTGCAGGACGTGCACTGGTCGGTCGGGCTGTTCGGCTATTTCCCGACCTATTCGCTGGGCAATGTCTATGCCGGCTGCCTGCACCGGGCGTTGCGGGCGGCGGTGCCGGACCTCGATGACCAATTGGCGCGGGGCGAGACCGGCGGCGCGACCGCGTGGTTGCGCGACACCGTGCAGCGCCATGGCGGGCTGTACCGCCCCGCCGAGGTGATCGAACGCGCCAGCGGCATGGCGCCGGGAGCAGAGCCGCTGATCGCCTATCTGGAGGCCAAGTTCACGGAGCTTTACCGGTTGTGACCGGGACGGCGGGGGCGTACTCCCGCCGCCTCGCATTCCGGTCGAATTGGCGGATGAGGCGGAAGACGGCTGGGCTTCGCCCATGCATTCGATATAACGTCCTTTTTTCCGTTTTAACGTTTTTCTCATAACCTGATGTTCGCCTTGGCCCGGGATGTTGGGCAAACCCGTTGACTCGCCGCTCAAGTCCCATACACCCGGCGGCAGATGCGGAGGCGACGCAACCGGATGAGCACGGGTATGACAGCACCCCAGGACACTGGATTCCAGGACAATGAGATCGCCGATCTTTTCGTGATCGGCGGCGGGATCAACGGCTGCGGCATCGCACGGGACGCCGCCGGTCGCGGGCTCGGGGTGGTGCTGGCCGAAAAGGGGGACCTTGCGCAGGCGACCTCCTCGGCCTCGACCAAGCTGTTCCACGGCGGGCTGCGCTATCTCGAATTCTTCGAGGTGCGGCTGGTGCGCGAGGCCCTGCGCGAGCGCGAGGTTCTGCTGCGCTCCATGCCGCATATCAGCTGGCCGATGCGCTTCGTGCTGCCCTATCACCGCGATATGCGGTTCGAGGGCGGCACGCCGACCTCCAAACTGCTGACGCTTTTCATGCCCTGGATGCGGGGGCGGCGGCCGGCCTGGCTGATCCGTTTTGGGTTGTTCCTTTACGATCACCTTGGCGGGCGGGGCATCCTGCCCGGCACCCGCACGGTGGATCTGCGCCGCGATCCGGCCGGCGCGCCGCTCAGGGACAAGTTCTTGAAAGCCTTCGAATATTCCGATTGCTGGGTCGAGGATTCCCGGCTTGTGGTGCTGAACGCCCGCGACGCGCAGGCGCGCGGCGCGACGATCCTGACCCGCAGCAAGGTGACGGCGGCACAGGCGGAGGACGGGCTGTGGTCGGTGACGGTCACGGAGGCGGAAAACGGCGAGACCCGCACCATCCGCGCCCGGATGCTGGTCAACGCGGCTGGACCCTGGGTGGGGGATGTGATCTGCGACACCGTGCACCTGACCCAGCAGGCCGGGGTGCGCCTGGTGCGCGGCAGCCATATCGTGACCCGGCGGCTTTACGACCACGACAAATGCTATTTCTTCCAGGGCACGGACGGGCGGATCATCTTCGCCATTCCATACGAGACCAATTTCACCCTGATCGGCACCACCGACGCCGATCATCCGGGTCCCGACACGGCCCCTGTCTGCACCGAGGCCGAGCGCGACTATCTGCTGGCCTTCGCGTCGGAGTATTTCAAGACGCCGGTCACACGCGAGGATATCGTCTGGACCTATTCCGGGGTGCGGCCGCTTTATGACGACGGCTCAAGCTCGGCCACGGCGGCGACGCGGGATTACGTGCTGAAACTGGACGAGCGCGCGGGGGCGCCGATGCTGAACGTGTTCGGCGGCAAGATCACCACCTATCGCAGGCTGGCCGAGGCGGCGCTGGCAAAGATCGCGCCGGTGCTGGGCAATGACCGGGGCGACTGGACCGCCGGCGTGCCGCTGCCGGGCGGCGATTTTCCGGTTGGCGACGTGGACCGGCTGATCGGGGAACTTCGCGGGGCTTACCCGTTCCTCGATGCCCGCTGGGCGCGGCGGCTGGTCCGGGCCTATGGCACCGAGGCGGCGCAGATGCTGGGCGATGCGCGCGCGGCCTCCGACCTCGGGCAGGATTTCGGTGCGAGCCTGACCGAACGCGAGGTGACCTGGCTGATGCGGTGCGAATATGCCCGCCGGGCCGAGGACGTGGTCTGGCGCCGCTCCAAGCTGGGGCTGCGGATGACGGCGGAGCAGATCGCGGCGCTGGACGCCTGGATGCGGGAGAGGGCGTAACCCCTCAGCCCGCCGGTTCCAGCCCGCACCAGTCGGCGATGAACAGGGCCGTGGCCTGGGTCACGCGGCGCATGCTGTCCAGGTCCACGCGCTCGTTGAAGCCGTGGATCGCCTCGGCCCTCGGCCCGTAGACCAGCGCCGGGGTGTCGGCATAGAGGCCGAAGAACCGCGCGTCGGTGGTGGCGGTGATCGCCGCCTTGTCCAGATCGGTGCCGCTGACCCGGCGATGCGCCCCCTCCAGCGCGCCGATGGCGCCCTTGGCTGCCGCGCTCTTGTCCTGCGACAGAGCGTATCCCTCGGCGTGAAAGCCGTGATAGACGATCTCGGGCGTGTTGTTGCGCAGAAAGGCGTTGTCGCGGGCGGCCTGGCGCAGGACATCCTCGATCTCCGCCTTGGCGGCCGCGATGTCCTGGCCGGGAAAGACCCCCATGCGCACGTCGAATACGCACCAGGCGGGCACCGAACTGGCCCAGTCGCCGCCCTCGATCTTGCCGATGTTCAGGTTCAGCGCGTGGTCGTGATGGGTGTAATCTGCATGGCGGCAGGCGGGCGCGTTCCAGCGCGCTTCCATCTCGTGCAGCGCCGCGATCAGCGGGATCGCTGCCTCGATGGCGTTCGATCCGCTGCCCGCATAGGCCACATGGGTCGGCAACCCCTTCAGATGCACCTGGAACCAGATCACGCCAAGCTGCGCGGTGACCAGTTGCTCGGCAAAGGGTTCGGGGATCAGCGCCGCCTCGGCGCGATAGCCGCGTTGCATGCAGGCCAGCGCGCCATTGCCGGTGCATTCCTCCTCGACCACCGACTGGAAAAAGACATCGGCGGCGGGCGCAAATCCGCAGGTCCGCAACGCGTCCAGCGCGAACAGGTTCGAGGCCAGCCCCGCCTTCATGTCACCGGCGCCGCGCCCGTACATCCAGCCCTGCTCGACGCGCGGGGCAAAGGGGGGGCTGTCCCACATCTCCAGCGGGCCCTCGGGCACCACGTCGATATGCCCGTTCAGGATCAGCGAGCGACCGTTGCGGCTGGCAGACCAGTGCGTGCCCACCACGTTCACCGCGTCCTCGTAATCGCCGATCACCGGGGAGAATCCGGGCATGTCGCGGATCACGGCGACGTCGATCTGCCAGCGGTCCACGTCCATCCCGCGCTCCGCCAGTTCGACGGCCATGAAATCCTGCGCGCTTTGCTCGTTGCCCCGGGTCGAGGGGTGCGCGGTCAACTCCGACAGGAAGGCGATCTGGTCGTCGAAGCGATCGTCGACGGCGGCAAGGAGGCGGGTTTGCATGTCGGTGTCCATGGAGGTTCCTTCAGAAACGGGGCAGATCACCCTCGGGCAGGCACAGGGGCGCGCCGGTGGCGGCGATCACCTGTTCCGGCTCCAGCCCCTCGGCGATCTCGCGCAGGGCAAAACCTTGGGGCGTCACGTCGATTACCGCCATGTCGGTAAAGATGCGGGCGACGCAGCCCCGCGCGGTCAGCGGCAGGGTGCAACGCTGCAAGAGCTTGGGCTGACCGGCGCGGTCGGTATGGGTGGTCAGGACGACCACGCGCCGCGCCTTTTGCGCCAGTTCGATGGCACCACCCGCGCCGGGCGAGAATTTGCCGGGGATCTTCCAGTTGGCCAGATCGCCGTTCTGCGAGACCTCGAAGGCGCCCAGCATGGTCAGGTCCAGCCGCCCGGAGCGCACCAGCGCGAAAGACGCCGCGCTGTCGAAATAGGCGCTGCCCGGCACCGGCGAGACATAGGCGCCGCCGGCGTCGATCAGGTTGCGGTCGGCCCGGTCGGGCGGCAGGCTGGGGCCGATCCCGGTCATGCCGTTCTCGGTATGCAGGCAGACGGGAAAACCCGCGGCGAGGTGATCGACCACCTTGGTCGGCAGGCCGATCCCGAGGTTCACCACCATCCCAGGCGCGATTTCCCGCGCAGCGCGGGCGATCATGCGGGCCTTAGCGTCGGACAACGCCATACTCCTCGGAAACGGATTGCAGTTCGACCACCCGGTCGACGAAGGCGCCGGAGGTATGCACCTGATCAGGCGCGATGCCGCCCAGCGGCACCAGCTTCTCGGCCTCGGCGATCACCAGGTTGGCGGCCATCGCCATCATCGGATTGAAGTTCCGCGCGGTGGCGACATAGGCCAGGTTGCCAAAGGGGTCGGCGCAGTCGGCGTGGATCAGGGCCACGTCGGCGCGCAGGGCACGCTCCAGCAGGGCGGGGCGGCCATCGACCTCGACCACCTGCTTTCCCTTGGCCAACTCGGTCTCGATGCCGATGTCGGTCAGAACCCCGCTGAGGCCCGCGCCACCCGCGCGCACCCGCTCGGCCAGGATGCCCTGGGCGCAGAACTCGACCTCGATCTCGCCGGCGTTCAGCATCGCCACCGCGCGCGGGTTCAGCCCGATATGGGTGGTGATCAGCTTGCGCACCTGGCCGCTGGCCAGCAGGTGATCGACGCCCATGCCCTGTTCGTTGGCGTCGTTCTTGATGACGGTCAGATCCTTCTGCCCCTGCCGCACCAGCTCGCGGATCAGGGCAAAGGGCGTGCCGGGCACGCCAAAGCCGCCCAGCATCACCGTGGCCCCGTCGGGGATCGCGGCGACGGCATCCTCCATCGCGGCGGACTTGTCGGGCAGGGTGGTCATCCGGTCACCGGCAGGGACATTTCGCGGGCCATGACAAGGATACTGTCGGTCAGCTTTTCCATGATCTCGCCGATCTGCGCCTCGCTCACGATCAGCGGCGGCGCCACCATGAAATGATCGCCCTCGATCCCGCCCCTTGTGCGGCGCGAATAGATGATCAATCCCCGCTCATAGGCCAGATCGACCAGCCGGGTGTAGGCGTTCAGCTCCTTCGGCAGCGGTGCCATCGTGTCGCGGTCGGAGACCAGCTCAAAGGCCAGCAACAGCCCCAGCCCACGCACGTCGCCGATGAAGGGGAAGCGGTCCATCAGCCCGGTCAGGCGGGCTTTCAGCAGATCGCCCATGGCGGCGGCGTTGCCGACCAGATCGTTTTGGCTGATCTCGTCCAGCACGGCGCAACCGGCGGCGCAGGCCAGCGGGTTGCCGGCATAGGTATAGCCATGCAGGAATCCGCCGGCATCGAGCACCGCCTCGACCATATCGCCGCGCGCCACCATCGCCCCCAAGGGCGCGTAGCCGGCGGCGAACCCCTTGGAGAGCGCGATGATGTCGGGGCTGATGCCCCAATGCTCGGCGGCGATGAACTTGCCGGTGCGCCCGGCGCCGGTCATCACCTCGTCATAAATCAGCAGGATGCCGAACTCGTCGCAGATCTCGCGGATGCGCGCGTAATAGCTGTCGGGCGCGACCAGCGCCCCGGTCGAGGCGCCGCCCACAGGCTCCATGATGAAGGCGAGCACGCTGTCGGGCCCCTCGGACAGGATCTTGTCGCGCAGCAGCTCGGCATACTTCAGCCCGCGCTGGTCATCGTCGAGGTTGTCGTGATCCAGATAGCAGGTCGGCGCGGCGATCTTGGGCATCTCGCGCATCATCGGCGCAAAGGGTTTCGACAGCGGATCATAGCCGGTCAGCGCCAGCGCCCCCAGCGTCGAGCCGTGGTAGGAGGGATAGCGCGAGATCACCTTCCAGCGGCTGTCCTGGCCTTGCGTGATCGCATATTGCCGCGCCATCTTGATCGCGCTTTCCACCGCCTCGGAGCCGCCGGAGACAAAGAACACCCGGTCCAGCCCCTCGGGCATCAGCGCGGCAGTCTTGGCCGCCAGCCGCTCGGACGGCTCGGTCTGGAAGTGCAGCCGGTAGCCGAACGTTGCGCGGTCCATCTGCGCCTTCATCGCCGCCAGAACGCGCGGGTTGGAGTGGCCGATATTGGACACCATCGCGCCGGAGGAGCCGTCGATGTAGGTCTTGCCGGTGGTATCGTACAAATAGATCCCCTCGCCCCGGTCGAGCGTGGGGCGCGGCTGGCGCGACTGGTAGAAGAGGTGGGACATTTGCGTCATTCTTTGTTTGAAGCCAGGTGTTTGCGGAGGAAATTCTTGGTGCGCTCGTTTTCCGGGTTGCGGAAGATCACGCTGGGCGGCCCCTCTTCGACGACCACGCCCTGATCCATGAACAGGACCCGGTCGCAGACGCTTTCGGCAAAGCCCATCTCGTGGGTGACGATGATCATGGTCATGTGTTCCTCGGCGAGCTTTTTCATCACCAGGTTGACCTCCTCGACCAGTTCGGGGTCGAGCGCCGAGGTCGCCTCGTCGAACAGCATGACCTTGGGTTTCATCGCCAGCGCGCGGGCGATGGCAACCCGCTGTTTCTGCCCGCCGGAGAGCTGCGAGGGATAGTAGTCGATCCGCTCCAGCATGCCGACCTTGTCGAGTTGCTCCTCGGCCAGCGCGTTGGCCTCGGCCTCGGAGAGCCCTTTCAGCATTTTCGGGGCCAGCGTGATGTTGCCGCGCAC
This sequence comes from Antarcticimicrobium sp., assembly GCF_029212575.1. GTDB lineage: Bacteria > Pseudomonadota > Alphaproteobacteria > Rhodobacterales > Rhodobacteraceae > Antarcticimicrobium. Next base: position 68,768 of record NZ_JARGPK010000019.1, on the reverse strand, counting down.
GGTCAGGTGCGGGAACAGGTTGAAGTGCTGGAACACCATGCCGATGTCCTGGCGCACCTGGTTGATATGTTTTTCGTACTGGCGGTGCGGCAGTTGCTTGTTGATCTGGGTGTCCTCGAGCCAGACCTCGCCGCCGGTCAGCGGATCGAGATCGTTGATCGCGCGCAAGAGCGTCGACTTGCCCGATCCCGAGGGGCCGATGATGGCAACGATCTCGCCCCGGTTCACCGTCAGGCTGATGTCCTTGAGAACCTCCAGCGTGCCATAGCTTTTCTGCGCATGGCGGATGTCCACAAAGGGTTTCTCGTCAGTCATGTCCTTGTTCTCCCTTTGCGGTCATCGGGCGGCCTGCACCCGGCGCTCAATGCGCCGAAGCACGGCCTCCATGCCGAGGTTGATGACGTAATAGAACAGCGCCGCGAGCACGTAGAACTCGAACGGGCGATAGGTGCGGCCGATGGCCAGTTGTGCGGACAGGGTCAGTTCGGTCACGCCGATCACCGAGACCAGCGCCGAATCCTTGAGCAGCGCGATCATGTTGTTGCCGATCGGCGGGATCACGTCGCGCACCGCCTGCGGGACCACCACCTTGCGCAGCGCCTGTCCCCGGCTCAGCCCCACGGTGCGGGCGGCCTCCATCTGGCCCTTGTCGACGGCGACGATGGCGGTCTGGATCAGCTCGGAATTGTAGACCGCGAAATGCAGCCCCAGCCCGATCACCCCGGCGACAAAGGCGGGCAGGTCGATGCCGATCTGCACCAGACCGAAGTAGATCAGGAACAGTTGCAGCAAGAGCGGCGTACCCATGAACAGCCACTCAAAGGCCCGGAACGGCAACCGCACCAGCACCGGGGCGTAAAGCGCGATCACCGCGAAGACGATGCCGCCGAAGAAACTGAGCAGGGCAGCGCCCACCGTAATCGCGATGGTCCAGAGCGCACCCAGTGCGATCACGTCGAGGTAGCCGGGGATGACTGAGAAATCGAGGCCCATGCGGGCTCCTCCTATCCGGTTGGGATCAGACGATCTTTGCCTTGTTGTCGAGCCATGTGACGGCGCGGCCGGTGACGTAGATGATGACCATGTAGAGAAGCCCCGACATCAGGAACATCTCGAACGGCTTGTAGGTCGAGCCGATATAGCGCTGTGCGGTATAGGTCAGTTCCACCACCGAGATCGCGGCAACCAGCGCGGTGCCCTTGATCAGCGCGTTGATGTTGACCCCCAGAGGTCGGATCATCAGCCGCATCGCCTGCGGCAGAACCACCTTGCGGAAGGTCTGGAACCGGCTCATCCCCAGGGTGCGCGAGGCCTCGACCTGGCCCTTGTCAATCGAGATGATGGCGCCGCGGATGGTCTCGGTCATATAGGCGCCGATGTTCACGCCCAGCCCGATCACCCCGGCCTCGAAAGCATCGAGCTGGATGCCCACCTGCGGCCCGCCGAAATAGAGGATGAACAGCTGGATCAGCGCCGGTGTGCCACGGATGAAGCTGACATAGGCGCCCCCGATCCAGCGCAGCACCGCATGCCGCGACAGCCGCGCGGCAGCCCCGAGCGAGCCGCAGATCAGGCCAAGGATCGCCGTCAGGACGGAGAGTTGAACGGTCACCCACGCCGCCTTGAGAAAGAACGGGTAGACCTTCATCATCAGGTCGATGTCCATGCGCCGTTTTCCCCCGTGTTCAGTGGTGATCGGTGCGGTCGAGGATCGGCAGCGCGCGAATCTCGCGCACCAGGGCCGTGGTCTCCTCGATCGCCGCGCGCAGAAAGGCCGCGCCGGTTTCAGGTGTCGCCACAGTCGGATCGCCCATCGTCCCGTCGGGCGAGGCCTCCGACCACCAGCGCATCAGCATCGCCTTGCCGCCGCCCCGGGCCAGATCCAGGTTGAAGAACCGGGTATCCGGATCGTGCAGGTTCTGGGTGGCGGCCTTGAACAGGTCCACATGCTCGGGCTGAAGGTGCATGTACATCGCCGCCTCGAACTCGCCCGCGTGGGCGATGCCGCCGGTCTCGGATTTGCGGATCTCGTTGATCCGGTCGGCGCAGAGGTTCCAGTAGGAGGCCGAGACGCAGATGATCCCGGTCTCGATCACCGTCTTGCGCGCGGCGAGATCCAGCACCGGATGGTTGGAGCCGTGCGAGTTCAGCAGCAGGATGCGGCGGAACCCGTGATGCGCCAGCGACTTGGTGATGTCGGTGACAAAGGCGATCAGGGTTTCCGGCTGGATCCAGATCACGCCCGGGAAATCCTTGTGATGCTCGTTGAAACCGTAGGGAACGGGCGGCATCACGAAAACCTCGTCCGGGGCGGCCTCGGCCACACCATTGGCCACCGCCATGCCCAGCACGGTGTCGGTGTCCAGCGGCATGTGGGGGCCGTGATCCTCGGTGGCCGAGACGTTCAGGATCACAACGCGGTCCTTGTCCGCGTCGCGAACCTCCTCCCAGGTGAGCTTCCCGTAATCGGTCGTCATCCGACCCCCCGTGATTTATCGTTATTGGTGGGGTCCGCCTCGCGGGGCGGACCCGGTCTTTCTGTCCCGCCTCAGCGGATGTCGGCGCCGATCCATTTCATGGCGATCTCGACATAGGTGCCGTCTTCCATCATCGCGTCCAGCGCGGCCTGCATCTCGGCAGCGAGCATGGGGTTGCCTTCGCGGATGGCGATGCCGGCGCCGAATGCCTCGGTCTCCAGGTCATCGATAATTTCAAACTCCTGGCCCTTCTCGGTCATCGCCAGGATCGCGGCGATCGAGTCGTTCACGATCACGTCGACGCGGCCGTTGTCCAGTTCCAGCAGCAGTTCGGGCAGACCCTTGTAGGTGCTGACCTTATAGCCCTGGTCCTTGGCCCATTCTTCGTGCGTCTCGCCCAGGGTCACGCCGACCTTGACGTCGCCCAGTTGCGACACGCTGGTGATGCCGCTGCCGGGCTTGGTGAACACGGCGCGTTTGGTGGTGTAATAGGGGCCGACGAAATCGACCACCTTGTCGCGCTCCTCGGTGATCGTCATCGAGCCGACGATGGCGTCGTACTTGTTGGCCAGCAACCCGCCGATGATGCCGTCCCAGGCGGTGGTGATGATCTCGACCTCGAGCCCCATGCGCTTGGCGATCTCGGTGCCGATGGCCGGGTCGAAGCCGACGACCTCGTTCTGCTCGTTGACGAAGTTGAACGGCGGGTAGGCGCCGCTCATGGCGATGCGGATCACGCCCTTTTCCTTGATCGCGTCCAGTTCCTCGGCCAGCGCCGGGGCGGCGGCGCCCAGCCCGGCGATCAGCAGGGCGCCTGCGGCGAAGGCAGCTTTCATCGTGGTTCTGCGAGTGGTCATCTTCATCTCCCGATTTTGTTTTTGATGGTTCAGCGGCCGCGGGTCCGAACCCAGAGCCGGCGAGGGACCGCTGCCTGCGAAAAAGCTTGCACAGGCGACTTGCATAAAGCAAATAGATATTAGAAATCATTACCATTCCGGAAAACTATGATAAACACCCGCGGACAGCGCTTTCCCTGGAACCTCGACTGGAACCTGCTGCGCACCTTCATGGTGATCGTGGAGCAGCAGGGGGTGACCAAGGCCGCCGATTTCCTCGGTTTGAAACAACCCACGATCAGCAGCGCGCTGCGCCGTCTGGAGGAGGCGACCGGCCATCACCTGGTCGAGCGCGGGCCGCACCGCTTCACGGTGACGGCGGCGGGGCGTACGCTCTATTCCGAATGCGCCTCGATCTTCGGGGCGGTGTCACAACTGCCCGAACTCATGGAGGCCGAGGAAGAGGAGCTTTCGGGCCATGTCACCATCGTTCTGGCCAGCCATGTGGTCTCGCCCCATTTCGACCGGGTGCTGGAGGAGTTCCACGCGCAGCATTCCAAGGTGACCTATTCGATGGTCGTGGCCGACAGTTCCGACGTGGTCAGCCAGGTGCGGCAGAACCGCGCCAGCATGGGGATTTGCCTGCTCAACAAGATCCCTGCCGAGCTCGAGGCGCGAATCCTGTTCCGGGAATACTTCGGCCTCTACTGCGGGCCGCGCCACCGGTTGTTCGGCAAGCCGAAAATCGAGATTTTCGACCTGGAGGGCGAATCCTCGGTCTCCTTCTATACCGAGATCGAGGGCGGCCCGCTCGACGCGGTCTCGGGGCTGCGGCACCGGGCGCGGCTGGCGCCGGGGCTCAAGGGGCTGTCGGCCAACCTGCCCGAGGTGCGGCGCATGATCATCGTCAATATCGGCATCGGCGCGCTGCCGGTGCATGTGGCCGAGCGCGACGTCACCCTTGGCCAGTTGCGCCAGTTGCCGCCCTATTCCAAGCTGCCGGCGGTGAACATCTATCTTCTGACCAACCCGCGGCGCAGCCTGTCGCCACCCGAGGCGGCGCTGCTGCAGCTGTGCAACCGGATGATCGACGAGACCGACCTGAGGGCGCGCACCTACCAGTGACGCGACGGCTTCGCTCCGGCGGTAGGGCGTGGCATAAGGGGCCGAAACAGGCGGGGCAGGGCAGGTGACAACAGCGGGTCTGATCATACGCTACGCGGCTTTCGCGGCCATCGCGACCCTGTGCAACCTCGGGGCGCAGCGGGCGGTGTTCGCCACCCTGCCGGAGGGCGCGGCGGGCCTGATCATGGCGCTGATCTGCGGCACCGGCGTGGGGCTGGTGGTGAAATACCTGCTCGACAAGCGCTGGATCTTCTTCGACCGGAGCCGGGCCCTCGGCACCCAGGCGCGTCGGTTCTCGCTCTACACGTTGACCGGGGTTGCGACCACTGCGCTGTTCTGGGGCGCCGAAAGCTTGTTCTGGGCCATCTGGGAAACCCGCCAGATGCGCGAAGCGGGCGCGATTCTGGGGCTGACGGCGGGATATGTGATCAAATACCAGCTCGACAAACGCTTCGTGTTCCGTTGCGACTGAACGCCCCCTCAGACCGCCAGGATCGCCAACCCGACCCCCAGCGCGGCGATCAGCAACCCGGTCCGGTCATGGGTGACGAACTGCACCGGGTCGTAGTGTTCACGCCCCTGTTCGCTCAGCCGGACGATGCGAAACAGCCAGGCCGCCAGCGGCAACACCGCCCCGGCCAGCAACAGCGGCGAGTCGTAAAGCGCGGCGGAATGCCCGCTGAAGGCATAGACCAGGAACAGCGCGGCGCTCAGCGCGATACCCGCCGCCGCGACCCATTCGAGACGCTTGAAATCGGCCCGCGAATAGCCCCGCCCGGGCAATTGGCCACCATCGGTCGCGCGCGCCAGCGCCGTCATCCGCTTGACGCAGGCCAGCGTCAGGAACACGGCAAAGACGAACCCCAGCAAGACCCCCGGCACCGCGACCTGCGCCGCCGCCGCCCCCGTCAGCACCCGCAGCAGGAACATGGCCGCGAGGCTGACCAGATCGACCCAGCGGCGTTTCTTGAGCCAGAGCGAATAGCCCAGGCTCACGACCATATAGAGCAGCGTCAGCCCCGCAACCGGCGGTCCGGCGCCCCAGGCCAGCATCAGAGCCAGCAGCGCCAGCGCGCCGCTGGCCGCCATGGCCTCACCGATCGGCAGCGCGCCCGATGCGATCGGGCGGTCGCGCTTTTCCGGGTGCAGCCGATCCGCCTCGAGATCGAGCAGATCGTTGAGAATATAGATCGCCGAGGCCCCGGCGCAGAACGCCGCCACGGCCAGCAGCGTGGCCAGCAGCGCCGCCGCGCCGAACTCATGCGCCACCAGCAGGGGCAGGAACAGCAGCAGGTTCTTGACCCATTGCTGCGGGCGCAGCTCGCGCCACAGCGCCCCCGCTCCGGCGCGGTCCCCGAGAATCTGGAGCGGCTTTCCCATCGCATCCAGCCGCCGCCGCAGCCCCGGCCCGGGTTCCACCGCGATAGCCCGCCGCGCCGCGCCCCAGGCGGGCAGATCGGCCGCCGAGTTGCCGGCATAGTCGAACCCGCCGGAGCCGAACCGGTCAATAAGCACCTGCGCCTTGGTGGTCTCGGTCAGGTTGCGGCTGCGATCCGAGCCGAAATGCTCCCCCGGCAGATCCAGCCGCCGCGCCACCGCCTCGACCAGCCTGTGATCGGAACCCGAGGCGAGGTGCACGGGCCGCCCGTCCCGCCGGGCCGCCTCTGCCAGCGCGACGACCTCGGGCCGCAATGGCAGAAGCGCGACATTCGGGACGGCGATTCCGCAGAGATCCGCCTTGAGCAGGTTCGGCGCGCGCCAACCGCGCGCCAGCGCCCGCAACGCCGCCGGGCTGTCGCGCCCCATCGCCGCCCAGAATGTCTCGTGCAGCATGTCGGTACGCAAGAGCGTGCCGTCCACGTCCAGCACCAGCGGCGTGCGGTCGGTCATCGGATCTTGTTGCAGGATCGTCATTCGTGGTCCGGGGTCTTCCCTTGGCAAGGCGCGGGGTCGCGGCCAGCATATCTATCTAATGTGGTTTCCGGCCGGACCATTTGACACAGGTCATGTCGTATGCGCCACGATGCCGGGCAGGATGGATGCGTCGGGCGGAGGATTCAACGCGCTGCCAGAGAGGAAAGACGAAAAGCGATGGCAAAGCAACGGTTTCTGATTACCGGAGGGGCCGGGTTCATGGGGATCAACCTGATCCGCTACCTGCTGGAGCGCGGCCAGGATGTGCGCAGCTACGACATCGCGCCGTTTTCCTACCCCGAGGCCGGCCGCATCGACGTGTTGCAGGGCGACATCCGCGACCTGGGGCTCTACGACCGCGCCTTTGACGGGGTCGATGTGGTGGTGCATTGCGCCGCAGCACTGCCGCTGGCCGATCCGACCGAGATCCATTCGACCAACGTCGGCGGCACGCTGTCGCTTTTGGAGGCCGCAGAGGAACGCGGCATCGCGCGTTTCATCCATATCTCCAGCACCGCCGTCTATGGCATCCCCGATCACCACCCGCTGACCGAGGACGACCCGATGCAGGGCGTCGGCCCCTACGGGGAATCCAAGGTCAAGGCGGAGCACCTCTGCGCCGATTTCCGGGCCCGCGGCATGTGCCTGCCGATCCTGCGGCCGAAATCCTTCGTCGGGCCGGAGCGTCTGGGCGCCTTTGAGCTGCTTTACGATTTCGCCTTCGACGGCCACGGATTCCCGGTGCTGGGGTCAGGCGACAACATCTATCAGCTGATGGACGTGGAGGATCTGAGCCAGGCGGTTTCCCTCTGCGCCACCGGAGATGCCACGGCGGTGAACGACACCTTCAACGTCGGCGCGGCCGAATACGGCAGCCTGCGCGAGAGTTTCCAGGCGGTGCTGGACCGGGCCGGTCACGGCAAGCGCATCATCGGGTTCCCGGCGGGGCCGGCCATTGCCACCCTGCGCGCGCTTGAGGCGCTGCACCTCTCGCCGCTCTACAAGTGGATCTACGAGACCGCCGCCAAGGACAGTTTCGTCAGCATCGACAAGATCCGCGACCGGCTGGGCTACGCGCCGGTGCATTCCAACGCCGAGGCGCTGGTTCGCAACTATGACTGGTACGTCGCCAACCGCGACCGGATTTCCACTCAGGCCGGGGTCAGCCACCGGGTGCCCTGGAAAAAGGGCGCGCTGAAACTGCTGCGGATGGTGCTGTGATGAGCAAGGGGGAGGGCGCGATGCGCAGGCTCGCAAGGGGACTCGGGGTGCTCGCACCGCTGCTGGTGGCGGCAAGCGCACAGGCGCAGACAGCCGAAACACTGCTGGCCCAGCGCGAGGCTTATGACGCGGTGCGCGCCAAGAGCATCCTTGAGCTGCAACCGTTCCGAAACACGGTCACCGCGACGGACGCGGCGACGGGGCTGGAGATCACGCTGATCGACCTCAACCCCAACGTGGGCGAATGGTATCTGCTGCAGACCCGCACCGCGCCGGACAAGGCCCCGGCGAACTATCACCTTGAAAACCCCGATCCGGGTGCGCGCCGCGTGGTGCTGGAGCCCGAGGGGCCGGTGCTGGTGGTGAACGGGACGCGCTGCCACCCCTGGGCCGACGCGGCGCTCTCCGATGCGCGCGCGACCGGGCTGGCCTATGCCCCGATCTGCGACGGCAAGCTTTACCTGCGCAACAAGGTCAGTGGCGCGCGCACCACGCTGGAGGCGACGGCAGAGTTTCTGCGCGACAACGTCTGGGGCGGGGAAACCATCGTGCGCTTCGTGCGCGACAACTTCTTTCGCGACTCGCAGCTGGAAACCGGCGAAGCGGTGGGCCGCGCCACCGACGGGCCGGGGGCCGGGCCGGCGCCGATGTTGACCAATTTCGAACTGGGCGAGCGCCCGGTGATCTCGACCCTTCTGGACATGGCGCTGGAGGGGGGCGACGCCAAGCGGATGGCGGTGGGGCTGTGGTATCCGGCGGCGGGCGTTCCCGGCGTCTTCGCCAGCACCTTCCAGCCGCGCTACATCGCTGACGCGGTGATGCAGGGGCCGGGGCAGGCGAACCGGCTCGACGGGATCGAGGCGCGCGCCACCGGCTACATGATCGCATTTGACATGGCGCAATTCGACATCGGCTATGCGGTCGGCACCGATCACCCGGACCTTGGCTGGTCGCCGCGCCCGCCGGGCAACATCCGCCCGCGCGGGATGCCCGGGCCGGACGGGCTACGCAACGCCGATCCACTGGTGATGCTGGGCATGGTCAACCCCGAGATCGCCCACCGCGCTGTCGCGACCTTTACCGCCGGGTTCAAACGTCAGCACGGCGCCTTCAAATACGGCGACATGGCTGGCTTCAACTATGGCCACCACTACGGGTTCATCGAAAAGGGCGTGATCCTGAGCAAGCTCTGGCCGGGGCTTTCGACGCTCTACGCCCTGACCGACGGCAGCCTGCACATGAAGACCTGGGAAGAGGGCGACAACGCGCTGCTGCCGCAGATCCGCTTTGCCCGGCAAAACGGCGTCCCAATCCTCGAATTCGATCCCGAGACCGGGATGGGCGCACCCGGCGACCGGGTCACCAAATGGGGGCCGGGCAACTGGTCGGGCTCGGCCAAGGCCGAGCTACGCACCCTGCGCGCAGGTGCCTGCATGGCGCGCGCCGGCGGCACCCGCTACCTGATCTACGGCTATTTCTCGACCGCCACCCCCTCGGCCATGGCGCGGACCTTTCAGGCCTATGGCTGCGACTATGCCATGCTGCTCGACATGAACGCGCTGGAGCACACTTATCTTGCCGTCTACGCCCGCAAGGGCGGGCAGGTGCATGTGGAGCACCTGGTGCCCGGCATGGCATTGATCGAGAAAAAGGTCAGCGGCGGCGCCATCCTGCCGCGCTTCATCGGCTTCGCCGACAACCGCGACCTGTTTTACCTGACCCGGAAGGACCCTTGAAATGATCCGCGCAATGATCTTCGCCGGGCTGCTCGCGCTGGCCGGTCTCACCGCGCCCGCCGGGGCCCAGACCACCCTGCAAGAGGCCAACGCGGTGCTGTTCCAGCAGCTGAAACAGGTGCACAGGCTCTCTGCCGCGCAGATGGCCCGGGTGCAGGAGATCTTCGCCCGCTCGGGCTTCATGGGGCAGGGCAACCCCAGGATCACCCGCCACCCGATGACACCGGAGCAATGCCGCGCCCGGATCCCTTCCGGCGGCTACGCCAATGCCCGCAACGCCCGGATCTGCGGCGACGCCTATATGGCGCCGCTCTACGATCCGCGAACCCAGAGCGCCAGCGATGCCCGCGCTTGCATCGACCAGTTCGAGTTTCCCAACATCCCCTGCACCTATCCGGTGGTCTGGGTAAAGGCGAAGGAGGCCGCCGAGGTCTGCGCCGCCGTGGGCAAGCGGCTCTGTGACGCGCATGAATGGGAGGGCGCCTGCGCCGGGGCGCTGGAGCCGCCCGATTACCCCTTTGGCGCCGGCTCGGTCGCCGCGATGCGCTCGATCCACAACCGCAAATACGCCGGCAGCGCCGCCTGGGCCTATGGTCCGGCGTTTCAGCGCGGGGTCTGCGCCCAGAACAGCGAGAAAAGCGCCTCCTGCGGCGGCGGGGGGTACAATTCCTGCGGTTCCAACACCTATCCTACCGGCGCCTTTCCCGGCTGCGTCAGCAAGCTGGGGGTCTATGACCAGCACGGCAACGCCGCCGAGCACATGAACCTGCCGATGGCGCCTGACCAGATGACAAGCCGCGGCAGCACAAAGCTCGGCGTGACCGAGATGAAGGGCAGCTGGTTCATCTGGGACAAGTACCGCGCCCATCCCGACTGGTGCCGCTGGCGCGCGCCCTATTGGCACGGCAGCCGGGTGATGAGTTCGGGAAGCCACGAGAATTATCACCTGGGATTCCGCTGCTGCAAGACGATCAAATAGGCGCCAAAGCAGGTGAGAGCGTTCAGGTCACCTCGAGGCCGGAACCCATCCGCCGCGCCGCCATGCCACGTGTAGCCCTGCTGGAGTTGTCACCCCCGCGAAAGCGGGGGCCTCGTGACGGTGCGGGATGTGTCGTGAGATCCCCGCTTGCGCCGGGATGACGGCGGGCGCGGGGATGACAGGGCGCGCGCCGGCCTCAGTACAGCCCGGCCAGAAGCCGCTCCGCATTGCCGATCGGCCCCTCGCCGGTGACGATGCTGGCCAGGGCGCGGTCCTGCATGATCTGGTTCAGATCCACCTGCTTGCCGTTGAGATAGGCGGTGCGGCTGATCAGCCGCACGCCGTGGCTGTAATCGGCATAGCCCGCGCCATGCACCGTGCTCAACGGCTGGATCGGCTTTCCGTTGGGCCGGTGCCAGCCATAGATCGCCACCCGCCCGGGCTTTGACAGCAGCCGGTTGGTCAGCACGATGTCCTTTTTCTGCCCGGCAGTCAGCGCACCGGCCTCGCGGCTCACCTGCGACCGCTGGCGGTCCACCGTGCGGTCATGTTCCAGCAGATAGGCGGTCGAGGCCATTTTGCTGCCCGGCGTCATCGGGCTGGGGGCGACATGCACCGCAGCCTGGCTGTAGATCGCATCGACCATGCGCGGCGTCGGCAGCAGGAACCCAAGCTCGCTCGCAACGCGGGCAGCGGCGGCAAGGCCCATCGGCACCCGCACGTAATCGCGGTCATCTCCGACGGAAAGGTAATCGGGCGTCACGCAGATCGTCACCCGCACCTGTTGCCCGTCGGCCAGCTTGCCCGACAGGGTCACCGGCTTCAGCGTGCGCAGGAAGGCAGGCAGGTTGCCCGACAGCACCTGGGTCACGATCGCCGCGTCGCGGGCGCCGCCGCCGGTGTTCATCAACTCCTGCATCACCGCGCTTCCCGAGGGCGCGCGCGCCGCCCGGTGCGGGATATCCCGGGTGAGGGGGGCATCGCAACTGGTCGAGGCGGAAACCGGCCCGGCGGGGGCAAGGGCGATCAGCGCGGCACCCAGAACCGGGGCGACTGTGCGAAACAAGGTCGTTCGAAACAACATGGTGGCAGGTCCTGCTCGGTTTGGAGGTTTTTTAAGTCTGTCCGTTCTGGCCCGCCGGGCCCGCCCGCTCAAGCCCCGGGGGTAAGCCCTGCGCGGCTTTTCGCCAAACCGCGGCGGCTTGCGCGTGTTTCCGCCAAGCGGGTTACGCTTGCCGTGCGGCGTCGGGCGTGTCTAGGTTTGCGGCATGACAGATCTGCCGCTCTCCCCCGACCTCGATCCGTCCCTCCTGACCCGGCTGCAGGAGGGGGCGCAGGCGCTGCAGCCCTGGCTGGTGGAGCGGCGCCGGCACTTCCACCGCACCCCCGAACTGGGCTGGCAGGAGATCGAGACCACCGCGCGGATCGTCGACGATCTGACCGCCGAAGGCTACGAGGTGATTTCCGGCCCGGATTTCCTGGGCGAAGCGGAGCGCGCTGGCCTCAGCGCCAATCCGATCCCGGGCGAGGGCGATACCGGCTGCATCGCGCTGTTCGACACCGGGCGGCCGGGGCCGACGGTCTGCCTGCGGGTCGATATCGACGCGCTGCCGATCCATGAGGCCGGCGGCAACCATGCCCCCTCCGCAGGCGGCTATGCCTCGGCCACGCCGGGCGTGATGCATGCCTGCGGCCATGACGGCCACAGCGCCATCGGCCTCGGCACCGCCCGCCTGCTGCGCCCCTTTCTGGCCTCCGGGCGCGGTCGGCTGAAACTGCTGTTCCAACCGGCCGAGGAGGGCGGGCGCGGCGGCCGCGCGGTGGCCGAGGCGGGCTGGATGGACGATGTCGATCTGTTCGTCGCCATTCACCTCGGCCTTGGCGTGCCGTCCGGCTCCGCCGCCTTTGCGGTGCACGGGTTTCTCGCCAACGCGCGCCATCTCGTCACGCTGACCGGGCGGGCGGCCCATGCGGGCAAGACCCCCGAGGGCGGGCGCAACGCGCTGTTGGGCGCGGCGCAGGCAGTGCAGGGGCTGCACGCGCTGGCCCAGTCCAGCCAGCCGGGCATCCGCGTCAACGTCGGCCTTCTGAGCGCGGGAACGGCGGTGAACATCGTGCCGGAGCGGGCCGAGTTCGAGTTCGAGATGCGCGCAGGAGACAGCGACGACCTTGCCGCCCTCGACCGGCGCTGCCGGGCGATGATCGAGGGCGCCGCCATCGGTCACGGGCTGGAGGTCGAGATCACCCCGATGGGCGGGGCCGAGGCCTGGAGCAACCCTGCGGAAGTCGCCCGCTGGGGCGCGGCAGTGAACGCCCGTTCCGGCGCCTTCGAGACCGCGCTGCCAGACCTCTTCTTCGGCGCCAGCGAGGATGCCACCACGTTGGCACGACGGGCGGCCGCTCGGGGCGGCACCGGGGGTATCTTCGTTCTTGGCGCCGATCTGGCCGATGCCCATCACACGCCGCACTTCGACTTCGACGAGGCGGCGCTGTCGCGCAGCGTTTTGCTCACCTCGGGCCTGATCGCCGCCGCGATGGGGCTGGCGGCGGCCTAGCCTTTTTTCAGCGCGATCATCCGCGCCAGGTAGTCGACCGCGAGGGCCGGGGTGGCGATATGGGGATAGTCCGCCTCGGGGATGTTCACGCCCAGCCGGTCATGCAGCGCGGTCACGAAATTCAGCACGTCCATCGAATCAAGCTCCAGATCGTCCTGCAGGTGATCGGAATCCCGAACCGTCAGCGGGTCAATGTCCGGGGCGACGGTCACAAGCTCTTCGAGGTAGGCGTTGCGGATCTCTTCAGGGGTCATAATCGCTCCGGGCAATAAACAAGCGTTTCAAACTCAGATAAAAATTTCGCGGCGAGGCGGCCATCGGCAACCCGGTGATCCGCCGCCAGCGTGACCGTTACCACCTGCCTCGGGATTACCGTTCCGTCAACCACCCATGGCCGGGTCTGCGGTGCGCCAATGCCCAGAAGCGCCACCTGTGGCGGAAAAATGACCCCCGCCATCGCCTCCGCCCCGATTTCGCCCAGCGCGGAAACCGTAAGTGTGCCTTGCGTCATCTCGGAATTGCGCAGCCGCCCGGCGCGGGCGCGGGTCACCAGGTCGCGCATCCCGGCCATGGTCTGCGCCAGGTCCATCGCCTCGGCCCCGATCAGGGCGGGCGCCACCAGCCCGCCGCCGCGCAGGGCCACCGCAACGCCGATGTTCACCGTCTCGGCGGCGCGAAAGCCCTCCTCATACCAGCCGTTGAGCTGCGGCACCGCCCGTGCCGCACCCACCGCCGCACGCAAGAACAACGCGCCGATCAGCAGCCGCTCGGCGGGCGGTTTGTCGGCGTTGTGGGCGGTGAGGAATTCGGAGGCGGGCGTGAGGTCGATGGTCTGCGACAGGTAGAAATGCGGGATCTCGCGGTTGGCGCGGCTCATCGCGCCGGCGATGGCCCTGCGCATCTCGTCGAAGTCGAGCCCGGAGCGGCTCGGCTGCTCCGGCGCGGGCGACGGGGCGGAGGTGGCTCCCTCCACATCGGCCAGCACGATGGCGCCCCCCGGTCCGCTACCCCGGAGCCTGGCCAGGTCGACGCCGAGGTCATGCGCCCGGACCCGCGCGGCGGGAGAGGCCGCGATGCCCCCGGTCTGCGGTTGTGGCAGCGTCTGAACATCCACGACAGGCCGATCCGCGACCGGGGGCGCGTCGGGCGCTTCGGCCCCCGTTTCCCCGCCCGTCTTTTCGCCCGTCTCCTCACCCTCTGCCGCGATCACCGCCAGCGGCGCCCCCACCGGCAACTCGGCGCCGGGTGTCGCGGTCAGCTCGGTAACAGTCCCGGTCTCGAACACCTCGATCTCGATCGCACCCTTCTGGGTCTCGACCACCGCCACCACGTCGCCGCGGGTGACCCGGTCGCCCGGTTGCACCAGCCATTCGGACAACTTGGCCGAGGTCATGTCCGAGCCCAGCGACGGCATCCGGAACACTGCCATGTCAGCGCCCCATCGCGGCTTTGGCGGTCGCCACGATGGCGTCAACCTGCGGGATCGCGGCCTGTTCCAGGTGATGCGGATAGGGGATCGGCACCTCTGCCGAACAAACCCGCCCCACCGGCGCATCCAGCGACCAGAACGCCTGTTCCATGATCCGCGCCGAAATCTCCGCCGACAGCGACCCGCTGCGCCAGCCCTCGTCCACCACCACCGCGCGGCGGGTTTTCGCCAGCGAGGCCATGATGGTTTCATCGTCGAGCGGCCGCAGGCTGCGCAGGTCGATCACCTCGGCGCTGATCCCATCTCCCGCGAGCGCCTCGGCCGCCTCCAGCGTCTTGAGGAGCGAACCGCCATAGGTGATCAGGCTGATGTCGGAGCCGGGGCGGCGGATCGCCGCCTTGGCGATGTCGACGGCCCCCGCCGTTTTGTCCAGTTCGCCGGACATATTGTACAACATCACGTTCTCGAAGATCAGCACCGGGTCGGGATCGTCCAGCGCGGTGGCGAGCATCCCGCGCGCATCCTCCAGCGTCGCCGGGGCCAGCACCTTGAGACCGGGGATATGCGCGTACCACCCCTCGAGCGAATGCGAATGCTGCGCCGCAAGCTGCTTGCCCGCGCCGGTGGCCATGCGGATCACCAGCGGCACCCCGAACTGGCCGCCGGACATGTGCCGCAAGGTGGCGGCGGTGTTGAGGATTTGGTCCAGCGCCAGCAGCGAGAAGTTGACCGTCATCAACTCGACGATGGGCCGCATCCCCACCGCCGCTGCACCGATGCCGAGGCCCGTGTAGCCGGACTCCGACAGCGGCGTATCGCGGATGCGGTCGGGGCCGAACTCCTCCATCAGCCCCATCGACACCGCGTAGCAGCCGCCATAGGCGCCGACGTCCTCGCCCATAAGGAACACCCGGTCGTCGGCTTGCATCGCCTCGCGCAGCGCCGCGCGCACGGCCTCTCGATAGGTGGTTTCGATCATCTCGCCAGAGGGCTCGACCCGGGCCGGGGCGGGCGGGGCGGCGCCCAGAACATGGTTCGTCAGATCCTCGACCGGCTCCCATGTGCCGGCCTCGGCGAACGCCACCGCCGCGGCGATCTCGGCCTCGATCCGCGCCTCGATCCCGGCGATCTCGTCCGCGTGCAACAACCCGTTGTCGAGAAGCCAGTCGCGGAACCGCAGGATCGGGCCGCGCGCGCGCCATTCCTCGACCTCCTGCTTGTTGCGGTAAAGCTGGGCGTCGAACATCGAATGCGCCCGGAACCGGTAGGTGCGGCATTCCAGAAACGCGGGCTCGCCAGTCTCGCGAATCCGCGCCAGCGCCTGTTTCGCCGCGACCTCGACCGCGATCACGTCCATCCCGTCCACGGTCTGCGCCTCGATCCCGTAGGCGGCGGCCTTGGCGCGGATGTCGGTCTGCGATTCCGAGCGGTCCAGCGCGGTGCCCATGGCGTAGCCGTTGTTCTCGCAAACAAAAAGCACCGGCAGGCGCCACAGCCGGGCAAGGTTCATGGTCTCGTGAAACTCGCCCTCGGCCACCGCGCCCTCGCCGAAGAAACAGGCGGTGACATGATCCTCGCCGCGCATCCGGTCGGCCAGCGCCAGCCCCCCGGCCAGCGGTAGACCACCGCCAACGATGGCATTGCCGCCGAAAAAGTTGCGCGCCGCGTCGAACAGGTGCATCGAGCCGCCGCGCCCGCCAGAGCAGCCCTCGGCCTTGCCGTACATCTCGGCCATGATCCCCGGCATCGGCACCCCGCGCACCAATGCGTGCCCGTGTTCGCGGTAGGTGGCGACGATGCGGTCGGCGTCCCCCAGCAGCGGGATGATCCCCGCCGCGATGGCCTCTTCGCCGTCGTAAAGATGCAGGAACCCGCGGATCTTCTCGCGGGTGTAAAGCTCGGCGCATTTGTCCTCGAACATGCGGATGCGGAGCATCTGGGCCAGCAGCCCGGTCACATGGGCGCGGTCGAGGCGGGGTTTGTCCGATGCGGTCATGTCTCGTCGCTCTCCAAAGTGGAAATATCGCCCTCGGGGAGGCCCAGTTCGCGCGCTTTCAGCAGGCGGCGCATGATCTTGCCCGAGCGGGTCTTGGGCAGGGTGTGGCGGAACAGGATGGCGCGCGGAGCCACCGCCGCGCCGAGCCGCTTGCGCGCATGGCCGCGCAATTCGCGCTCCAGCGCCTCGGAGGGTTCATGACCGGGATTGAGCGTCACATAGGCCTGAACGACCTCGCCCGCGGTCTCGTCCGGCAGTCCGATCACCCCGGCCTCGGCGACCGCGGGATGTTCGATCAACGCACTTTCCACCTCGAACGGGCCGATCAGGTGGCCGGAGGACTTGATCAGGTCATCGGCACGCCCGACGAACCAGTAAAAACCGTCAGCGTCGCGTGTCGCCAGATCGCCCGACAGATACCAGCCGTCGCGGAAACATTTGTCATAGCGGGCCTGCTCATGCAGGTAGGCGCGCATCATCGACGGCCAGCCGGGACGCAGCGCCAACTCACCGATCTCTCCCGGCCCCAGTTCGCGCAGCGGGCCATCCCCCTGGCTGACGATCCCGGCCTCGATCCCCGGCAGCGGCTTGCCCATCGAGCCGGGTTTCACTGGCATCCCCGGCGTGTTGGCGATCATGATGCCCCCGGTTTCGGTCTGCCACCAGTTGTCATGGAACGGCTGGCCAAAGATCCGTTCCGACCAGATCACCGCCTCGGGGTTCAGCGGCTCTCCGACGCTGGCGAGAAAGCGCAGCGCGGAAAAATCGTAGGGTTTCGCGGCCTCGGCACCCGCCCGCATCATCATCCGGATCGCGGTGGGGGCGGAATACCAGACCGCGACCCTTTCCCGCTCGACCGTTCCGTACCAGCGCTCCAGCTCGAACTCCGCCTCGTCAACGATCATCGTCACCCGGTTCACCAGGGGCGCGATGATGCCGTAGGAGGTGCCGGTGACCCAGCCGGGATCGGCGGTGCACCAGTAGATCGTGCCGGGGCTCAGCCCCAGCGCCGCCTGCCCGGAATAGGCGTGGTAAATCGCGGCGCCATGCACATGCACCGCGCCCTTGGGCCGCCCGGTGGTGCCGGAGGTGAAATGGATCAGCGCCGGGGTGTCCTCGTCGGTCTGCGCGACCTCGCACTCGTTTGAGGCGCCTTCCAGCGCGGGGCCGAGGGCGACACAGCCCTCGGGCGCCTCGTCGCCGACGATCAGCACCAGTTTCAGCGACGCGATCTGGTCGCGCCACGGGGCGATCTTGCGCCGGTAGATCGCTTCGGTGGTCAGCAGCACGGTGCAATCGCCGATCTCCATCCGGGTGCGGATCGGTTCCGGCCCGAAAGCGGAGAACAGCGGGGTGAAGATCAGCCCGGCTTTCAGCGTGCCGAGCGCCGCGGCATAGAGCGCCGGGTCGCGGCCCATCAGGGCAAACAGCCGGTCGCCTTGCTGCAGCCCATGCGCACGCAAAACATTGGCGAAACGCGACGAAAGCCGCGACAGATCCGCATAGCTGATATCCCGGCGGCTGCCGTCCTTGCCCAGCCAGCGCAGCGCGGTCTGCGCGCCATGGCCGTGGATCACATGGCGGTCCGAGGCCTCGTAACCGATGTTGAGCCGCCCGCCGGGGCGGTCCAGCATGTCGCGCGCGCCCGCCCATGGGGCCGCGGCCCGGTTTGGTTCGATCTGCATCAGCGGTCTCCTCCCGCCCCCGAGGCTCGCCCGACGCGGCGGCCTTCGCCATGACGCAGGTCAAACCGGCACCGCGCCATTGCATGCGGCAACCGCCCCACCGATAGTGATCCCGCGCAGCCTTTGCCGAAGGAGTACCCATGAACGACCCGTTTTTCCACCCTGTTTCCGGCTTCGACCTGCCGCGCTTTGCCGGCATCCCCACCTTCATGCGGCTGCCGCATGTGGCGCCCGGGGATCCGCGCCGGGCCGAGGTGCAGATCGGCCTGGTCGGTATCCCCTGGGACAGCGGCACCACCAACCGCCCCGGCCCGCGCCACGGTCCGCGCCAGATGCGCGACGCCTCGACGATGATCCGGGCGCAGAACGGCGCCACCGGGGTGCGCCCGTTCGAGCTGGTCAATTGCGCCGATCTGGGCGACGTCGGCCCGAACCCGGCGGATATCGCCGACAGCATGGAGCGCATCACCGCTTTTTATGACGATCTGCGCAGGGCCGGGATCGTGCCGCTCTCCGCCGGGGGCGATCACCTCTCGACCCTGCCGGTGCTGCGGGCCCTGGCCAGGGACGCGCCGCTGGGCATGATCCATTTCGACAGCCACACCGACCTTTACAAGGACTATTTCGACGGCACCCAATACACCCACGGCACCCCGTTCCGCCGCGCGGTCGAGGAGGGGCTGCTGGACCCGAAACGGGTGGTGCAGATCGGCATTCGCGGCACCGCTTACGACAACGAGGACCGCGATTTCGCCGAGGCCGTAGGCATCCGGGTGATCCCGATCGAGGAATTTCACGCCCGCACCCCCGAAGACGTGATGGCAGAGGCGCGCGAGATTGCCGGCGATGGGGCGACCTATGTCTCCTACGACATCGATTTCGTCGATCCGGCCTTTGCCCCCGGCACCGGCACGCCGGAGGTGGGCGGGCCGAATTCATACCAGGCGCTGCTGGTGGCGCGGTTGCTGACCGGGGTCGATATCGTCGGCGCCGACCTTGTCGAGGTCTCGCCGCCCTTCGACGCCTCCGGCGCCACCGCCTATCTCGGCGTGTCGATCATGTTCGAGATGCTGTGCAACATGGCCCGTGGCCTGGCGGGACGCTAGCCCCCGGTCAGATCCGCGCCGATCCCGTCCAGCGCCGCGCGCAGCGCGTCATGCGCGCCGCCCGATTGCAGCGCCCGGGTCATCCGCAGGCTGATCGACCCCTCGGTCGCCAGCGCGTCCCGCTCCTGCGCCAGGGTTCCGGGCGCGCGCCCGATCGTGGCGAGAAAGCCCGAGACCAGTTGCGAGGTATAAAATTCCGCCATCTCCGGGTCGCCGGTCTCTGCCGCCAGCCAGTCGGCCCCGGTCGCGATCAGGTCGAGCAGCCCCGGCACCATCGCGCAGATCGCGAAATGCAGGGTAAAGGCATGTTCGTCCGGCACCGCAATCACCGGGTTTTCCGGCGCGAACAGCCGCTCCAGCAGATCGCCATCGGGACAGGCGGGCAGGGGGCAGCCCCCCTGTTCGAGAAAGCCCAGCGGAATGGTCAGGGTGATGTCGCGGGCCGGGGCGCAGAGACGGCCCAGATCGGCCAGAGAAATGCCCGCCATGACCGAGACGATACGCTGGCCGGACTGAAAGGTCAGCCCGGAGAGAACCGCCTTGGCGATCTGCGGGCGCAGGCAGAGGAACACCACCTCGGCCCGGTCCAGCACCGCCTGGTTGGGCGCCACGGTCGCGCCGCAGGTCTCGGCCAGGGCGGCGGCGACCTCGGCGTTGCGCTCGGAGACGATGATGTCGTGCCCGGTGCGGGCGAGAAACCGCGCCATGGGGGCGGCGATATGGCCGGTGCCGATGAATCCGATGCGGGACATGTGCGCTCTCCTGTGTTGCCGCCCGCAAAGGGGCCCGGAAAGAAGGGTCGCGGTCCGCAGGCGGTCCGCGATCACCAGTTTGACTTAACATTCTGCCATTGCACGAAAAACCATGACTTCTCCGCCGAAAGGCAGGGCTGCGTCTGACGCATGGCTCGCACCCCCCGTGCCCCTTCGGGCTTTGCCGGGACGCCGGTGTTTTCGCCTCCTATAGCCAAATCTTATCACGGGACATGTGAAACGAAATAGCCAAGGCACGCGAGCCGCCGTAACCAGAACCGAAAATGAATGCCGCCGGGAGGGAACCCCATGTCCGACAAGAAAACCGCGCTGGTGATCAGCGCCCATGCCGCCGATTTCGTCTGGCGCTGCGGCGGCGCGATCGCCCTGCACCAGCAATTGGGATACGAGGTCACCGTGGCCTGCCTGTCCTTCGGCGAACGCGGCGAAAGCGCCAAGCTGTGGAAGCAGGAGGGCATGACGCTGGAGCGGGTCAAGGAGGCGCGCCGAGAAGAGGCCGCCAACGCCGCCGCCGCGCTTGGCGTCAATGACATTCGCTTTCTCGACCTGGGCGACTACCCGCTGCGGCTGGACCGCGACGCGCAGGAGCAGATGGTCGACATCATCCGCGAGGTGCAGCCCAAGTGGATGATGAGCCATTCGCGCTGGGACCCCTATAACACTGACCACATGAACACGACGCAATTCGCGCTGGAGTGCCGGATGATCGCGCAGGCCTGGGGCCACAATCCGGGGCAGAAGGTTCTGGGCGCGCCGCAGCTCTATCTGTTCGAGCCGCACCAGACCGAGCAGATGGGCTGGAAGCCGAACGTCTTCCTCGACATCACCCCGGTCTGGGACAAGAAGCGCGCCGCCATCGAATGCATGCAGGGGCAGGAGCACCTGTGGAACTTCTACACCAATGTGGCCGAGAACCGTGGCAACCATTTCCGCCGCAACTCCGGCGGCATGGCCGGCGGGCGCAAGGCGGAATATGCCGAAGGCTTCGAGATGATCTTTCCCCAGACCGTGGACGAATTGGCATGAGCTATCCGGTGGGAACACAGGGCGTGGTGGTGCAGGACATCGCGCGCGCCGACCCGGCGGTGATCGCGGGGCTGGGCGAATGCGGCGTGGCGACCGTGCACGAGGCGCAAGGGCGCAAGGGGCTGCTGGCCAGCTACATGCGGCCGATCTATTCCGGCGCGCGGCTGGCGGCCAGCGCGGTGACGATCTCGGCGCCGCCCTGCGACAACTGGATGATCCATGTCGCCATCGAACAGATCCGCGACGGCGACATGCTGGTGCTGGCGCCGACCTCGCCCTCGGAGGCGGGCTATTTCGGTGATCTACTGGCAACCTCGGCGCAGCATCGCGGCTGTCGTGGGCTGGTGATCGACGCCGGTGTGCGTGACGTGCGCGACCTGACCGAGATGGGCTTTCCGGTCTGGTCCAAGGCGGTGTTCGCGCAGGGCACCATCAAGGAGACACTGGGCTCGGTCAACGTGTCGGTGGTCTGCGCCGGTGAGTTGGTCAACCCGGGCGACATCATCGTCGCCGATGACGACGGGGTCTGCGTGGTGCGCCGCGACGAGTCCGAAACGGTGCTGGAAAAGGCCCGTGCGCGCGAGGCGAACGAGGCCGAGAAGCGCGCCCGGTTCGAGGCAGGGGAGCTTGGCCTCGACATCTACAAGATGCGCGAGCGGCTGGCCGAGAAGGGGCTAAAATACGTCTGAGGAGGAGGCGGGGCGCGCGGGGGCGCTGCCCCCATCGCGGCAAGCCGCGATTCCCCCGGAGTATTTTCGACGAGAAGAAGCAGGGGCGTAGAGATGACTGACGGGATAGGCTGCATGTGGATGCGGGGGGGCACCTCCAAAGGCGGCTATTTCCTGGCCGACGACCTGCCGCAGGAGGTGGCGGCGCGCGATGCCGCGCTCTTGTCGATCATGGGCAGCCCCGATCCGCGCCAGATCGACGGCATGGGCGGCGGCGATCCGCTGACCTCCAAGGTGGCGGTGGTGAAGCGCTCCGACCGGCCCGGCGTCAATGTCGATTACCTCTTTTTGCAGGTCTTCGTCGACCGCGCCGTTGTGAGCGATGCGCAGAACTGTGGCAACATCCTCGCCGGTGTCGGCCCCTTCGCCATCGAGCGCGGTCTGGTCGCGGCGCAGGACGGCGAGACGCCGGTGACCATCTATATGGAGAACACCGGGCAGGTGGCCGAGGCGCGGGTGCAGACGCCCGGCGGCGCGGTCACCTATGCGGGCGTGGCGCGGATCGACGGGGTGCCGGGTGCCTCGGCCCCGGTGCCGATCGTGTTCCGCGATACCGCCGGATCAAGCTGCGGCGCACTGCTGCCCACCGGCAACGCGGTGGATATGGTCGCGGGGGTCGAGGTGACGATGATCGACAACGGCATGCCCTGCGTGGTGCTGCGGGCCGCCGATATGGGGATTACCGGCGAGGAAAACCCCGAGGCGCTGGAGGCGAATGCGGATCTGCGGGCGCGACTGGAGGCGATCCGGCTGGCCTGCGGGCCGCTGATGAACCTGGGCGATGTTTCCGACAAATCGGTGCCCAAGATGACGATGGTAAGTGCTGCGCGCGATGGCGGCGCGATTTCCACCCGCACCTTCATTCCGCACCGCTGCCACAAGGCGATCGGGGTTCTGGGCGCGGTCAGCGTCGCCACCGCCTGCCTGATCGAGGGCACCCCGGCCCATGCCCTGGCCGTGACGGGAGAGGGCGACCAGCGCAACATGGCGGTGGAGCATCCGACCGGAGAGATGACCGTTGTTGCCACGCTGGACCCGGCGGGACAGGTCGAAAGCGCCGGCATCCTGCGGACCGCGCGCAAGCTGATGGACGGGGTCGCCTTCCCGCGCTGAGGCGGGCTTACTCGTAGCCGGTCATTTCGAGATAGCCGCGCCCCGCGTGACTGCCCGAGACCCGCACCGGCCCCTCCCAATAGGCGAAACGCGTACCCATCCAGCTTTGCGGGTTGAGGGCCGCGACCTCCACATCGACGCCGCGGTCGGGCAGGGTGACGCGCCAGCGCACCGGCAGGCTGCGGCCAGCCACCTCGGTCTTGTCCAGCGGTTCGGCCCGGAACGCACCGGGGGCAAGCGCCGTTGCGTGCCCCTCGGCGTCGATCCAGGTGCCGGAGGTGAAATCGCCCCGCGCCCCGCGCAACCGGAATCCCATCAGCCGCGCGCCGCTGTCGAAGCTGAGCGAGAACCAGTCCCAGCCGTTCTGATCGGCGGCCAGCGGTTGCGACGACCATTCGCGGTCGAGCCAGCCCTGGCCGGTCACCTCGACCGGGCCGGAGGGCAGGGTGAGCGTGCCTTTGATGCGGTAATGCGGTTGCGAGTAATAATGGCTGGCCTGCCCGTCGGCGGATTTCACCGAAAAGCCGCCCGCGCCGTGCAGCACCAACGGCCCCTCGGCGATGAGATCCAGGTCATAGGCGAACTCCGCCCCCCGCGCGGTGAGACTCAGGCTGTCGAAATCCGTGCCCGCCATCTGCCAGTCGTCGATCCAGGCCGCGAACGGGGTGGCACTCACCCCGGCCTGACCGATACCGCCGCGCGCCAGCCGCTCGGCGAAATAGTGATGCCTTGGCGTGGTGGCGGCGGCATGGCCCATCCAGATCTGCGGGCTGGCCCATCCCGCCGCCTCTCCGGGCGCGAGGGCCGAGCGGAACAGGGTCCATTGCACGCCGTAGTCGGTGCCGTCCGGCCCGGTGAGATTGGCGGTGACATACCACCACTCGATCCGGAATTCGGGATGGGCGCCGTGATCGCGGGGAAAGTTCAGGCGGGTTTCCGGATCCGGCACCGCAAACCCCTCGGCCGCGGTGCTGCCCAGCCCGGCGTAGCCCTGGCCGTAGGCGGGCAGGGCGGCCAGCAGGAGCAACAGGAGGGCCAGTCTAGCGCGCATTGGCAAACACCTTGAGCAGCTCCGAGGGCGGCAGGCGATAAAGGCGGCGCGCCGGAAGCGCGGCGGCCAGCCCGGCGGCCAGCAATGCCAGGCCAAAGAGACGCAGCCAGTCGGCGGGGAACAGGTACATCGGCAACCGCCAGCCAAAGGCCTGAACGTTGATCACCGCCAGCAGCACCCAGGCCAGCGCCAGCCCCAGCGGCAGCGCCAGCAGCGCGGTGAGTGCCGCCAGAAGCAGGCTGCGCCCCAGCTCCAGCCGCGCCAGCGTGCCGCGTGTCAGCCCCAGCGCCCAGACCGGCGCCAGTTGCGGCAGCCGCAGCGACCACAGGGTCAGCAGGCTGGTGAGGATCGCGAACCCCGCCACGCCCAGCGTCAGCAGGTTCAGCGCCCCGGTCACAACGAAGGTCTTGTCGAACACGGCCAGCGATTGCGCCTTGAGCCCGGCCTGGTCGATCAGGGCCGAGGCGGGCAGGTCGAAGGCCGCGCGCAGGTCTCGCATCAGCCCTGGCATCGCCTCGGGGGAAAGGCGCACGCCAAAGCGGCGGTTGGGCACCGCGCTGGCATGGGACAAGAGCGCGGGCAGCGCCACGATGGCCTGCCCGGTGGGGTTGCCGTAATCGGAATAGACCCCGGCGATCGGCAGGGTCCAGCCTGGGGCCAGTTGCACCCGGTCGCCAGACCACAGGGCGGCGCGGCGGGCAAGCTGCTCGTTGATGAAGGCCGCAGCACCCGCGTTGACCCGGTCCCAGGCGTTCGGGGTCTGCTCCAGCAGCGGCCAGTTCTTGCTGTAGGTGGGGTGATCGACCACGCCGTAGACGGTGACCGGGACGCTTTGCACCGTGAACTCGCCCGAGCGGATCGGCAACACCGCGTCGCTGCGCGGGGCCAGCCAGCGGGCGATCTCCTCCCCCTGCGCATCGTCGCGGGCGGTCAGGTACAACTCGGACACCAGCCGCTGATCGAGCCAGCCGGTGAAGGTGAGGCGAAAGCTGGAGACCATGGTGCCGACGCCCACGTTGGCCGCCAGCGCCAGCAGCAGCGCCATCAGCGCCAGCCCGATGCCGGGAAGCTGCGCCCGCGTATCGGCCCAGAGCCAGTCGCCCACCGGCCCCCGTGCCAGCCGCCGTCCGAGGTGCAGCACCAGCGCCAGCGCCGGCGGCAGCAGCAGCGCCGCCCCCAGCATCAGCCCGGCGATCAGGGCAAAGCCACCGACCAGCCCCGGCACCAGAACCAGCGCCACGCCCCCGGCGCCGATCAGGCCCAGACCCGCCAGCGCCATGCGCCGCTCGCCCCGCGCGGCACGCTGGGCCCAGGCCTGCAATCCCGGCGCAGACAGCAGCGGCATATGCACCATCCGCCACAGCGCCTGGGCACTGGCCACCCCGGTTCCGGCAAGGGCCATCACCAGCCCGCCCAGCACCCAGGACGGGCGCAGCGACAGCCCGCCAGCCACCGGCGCGCCGTAAAGCCCGCGCAGGGTGGCGGCCACGTCAGGCAGCAGCGCGGCGGCCACGAGGTAGCCCAGCACCAGCCCCAGCCCGCCGCCGATCAGCGCCAGCACCAGCAGTTCTCCCAGCATCAGCGCGGTCAGCAGCCGCAGGGGCAGCCCGAGCGCGCGCAGGGTGCGCACCATGCCGCGCCGTTGTTCAAAGGCGAGGCCGACCGTGCCATGCACGATGAACAGCCCGACGGCAAAGGACAGCAGCCCGAAGGCGGTAAGGTTCAGGTGAAAACTGTCGGTCAGCCGCGCGGTATCGGTGCCGGCGCGCGAGACCCGGCGTTGCAGATCGGGGGCAAGGTCGGCCAGCGGCGTCAGCCCGGGCGGCTGGTCCGGCAGGATCAGCAGCCGGTCGATCTGGCCGGGCCGGGCCAGCAGCCGTTCGGCAACCCCGATGTCGGTCATCACCATGCCGGGCGGGACGCTGTCACTGACCTGCACCTTGGGCAGGCCCGGCACATCGGTCAGGATCGCGGCAAGGTCCGGCGGGGCGATGAGCATGCCGCCCTGCGCCAGCATCCGCCCCAACATCGCGGCATCGCGCTTCATCGCGGCGGTAAAGGCGGGCAGGGGCGGATGGGTCACGGGATCGAGGCCCAGCACCGTGACCCGCAGATCCCCCAGTCGCGCGCGCCCCTCCAGCACCGGCGACAGCTGCCATCCGGCGCGGCGCAGCGCCACGTAACGCGGCAGCGGGATCGGCCCGCCGGGGGCCTCCAGCACATCCAGCGCGCCGCTGCCGATCTGGGCGGTCGCGCGGGCATAGCTGGCGCGCGCCTCGGCATTGATCGCCTGCACCGCCGACCACAGGGCCGTGGCCAGTGCCAACCCGGCCAGCAGCGTCGCCAATTGCAGCGGATGCCGCCGCCAATGCGAGGCCAACGCCTGCAGCGCCGCCCCGATCATGCGATGCACCCGCCGCTCAGATGCGCGCGGGCATCCAGCCGCGCGGCGATGCGGTCGGAATGGGTGACGAGAAACAGCGCCGTGCCGCTGGCGCGCACCAGATCCAGCATCAGCTCCATCACCGCGGTGCTGGCGGTCTCGTCGAGGTTGCCGGTGGGCTCATCCGCCAGCAGCAGGGCCGGGCGCGCCGCCAGCGCCCGGCCGATGGCCACCCGCTGTTGCTGGCCGCCGGAAAGCTGCTCGGGATAGCGCGCGACCAGTTCCGCCAGCCCGAGCCGTTCGGTCAACTCCTCGATCCAGACGGGATCCTGGCGCCCCGCCAGCCGGGCATGAAACCCCAGGTTCTGCCCGACGGTCAGTGAGGGGATCAGGTTGAACTGCTGGAACACCAGCGCCACCCGGTCGCGCCGCAACGCCGCGCGCCCTGTGTCGTCGAGGCCCGACAGCGCGGTGCCCGCGAGCCGGATCTCGCCCGCGTCGAAACTGTCCAGCGCCCCGGCCAGGTGCAACAGCGTGCTCTTGCCGCTGCCGCTTTCCCCGGTCAGCGCCAGCGTCTGGCCCGCGTCCAGCGTCAGCGATACCCCCTGCAACACCGGGCGCGCGCCGGGATAGGTCTTTTTCACGTCCTCGATGGTCAGCAGCATCGGCGGCCTCGTCTTGCGCGGGTGCGCCATCAATTGGGCTTCGCGGGCGCGCTGTCCACCCCCTTGGGCGGAATGCCGCGTGCTGCCCGACGCGCGGATTGACGTGTGGCATGCAACCGGGTGATCTGGTCGGCATGATGCGTCATCGCTTGCCCCTTGCCGCCGTGCTCGGACTGCTCCTGATCGCACCGGCCCGCGCCGATGCGCCGGAGGATACCTGCCGCGCCCGGGCCGAGCGTCTCAGCGGGTTCAGTCCGGGCGGCCTGACGGCCGAGGTGGGCAATGTCACGGTTCGGTTGGGCGGATCGGTCGCGCTGGGGGTGTCGCGCAGCAGCGGCCCGGCCGCGCCCGCCGCACCGCCCTTTGCCGGGGCCGCCGCCCGGGAACGCCTCAAAGCCGAGCGCAATGAAAAACGGGCGGCGCTTTACCAGCAATACTTCGACCAATGCATGAGCGCAGCGCAGGATTAAGCACAACTTGAACTCTGCCATTTTAATGCATTGAAACAATTACCTGAACGGCACACCTCAAAGCAAGGGCGAGAAGAGACGCGCCACCGGCGCGCCATAGCGGATCAGCGGCGATTGCTGCGCGATCCCCTCCTTCAGCTCATAGGCACTGCCGAAATCCGCGCGCAGCATGGCATCGACGCGCCCGGCGAAACCGGCATCGAAGAACAGCGCCATCGCCTCGAAATTCAGCCGGAACGACCGGTTGTCGAGGTTCGTGGTGCCCACCGCCGCCAGGGTGTCGTCCACCACGAACGCCTTCTGGTGCATGAACCCGCCGGTATAGCGGAACACCCGCACCCCGGCCTCGGTCATCGCGTCGAAATAGGCCCAGGCCGCCAGCCAGGGCATCCAGTGATCGGTCCTGTCCGGCACCAGCAGGCGCACATCGACCCCGCGCAGCGCGGCGTGGCGCAGCGCGGTGATGATATCCATGTCCGGCACGAAATAGGGCGAGGCGATCCAGACCCGCTGCCGCGCCGCGGCGATGGCGGAAAAGAACATCAGGCTTCCGGTCTCGGTCTCGTCGCCCGGGCCGGTGGCGACGATCAGCGCCGTGGCATCCGCCGGATCGCGCGGCGCGGTCCAGTTGAGATCCGCCAGCGGCGCAGCGCCGGTGATCCAGTGCCAGTCCTCGAGAAAGATCAGCTGCAACTGCGACACCACCGGCCCGCGCAGCCGCAGATGGGTGTCGCGCCAGCGCCCATAGGCCTTGCTGCGCCCGAGGTATTCGTCGCCCACGTTCAGCCCGCCGGTAAAGCCGGTTTCGCCATCCACGATCAGGCTCTTGCGGTGGTTGCGGTAATTGACCTGGAACCGGAAGGCGGGCGCGCGCGGCCGCTTGGGTCGCGCGACCTCGACTCCGGCGGCGCGCAGCCGGGCGAAATAGCGCCCGGGCAGGCCGAAACTTCCCAGCGCGTCGGTCATCACCCGCACCCGCACTCCGCGCGCCGCCGCCGCGATCAGCCGGTCCTGAAAGGCGCGCCCGAGGCGATCGTTGCGGATGATGTAGAACTGCACCAGCACATAGTCTTGCGCCGCGTCGATGGCGGCGAACATGGTGTCAAAGGCCGCCGCACCATCGATCAGCAACTCGGCCCCGTTGCCCCGGACTGCCGGCATGTTGGCGCAATGCTCGAACGGGGCAAGGTTGACCCGCGTCCGGGCGGGGTCCGGCGCGTTGCTGGCCGCAAAATCCCGGATTGCCTCGACCGCCTGCCGCGCCTCGCGCCGCGAGACCAGATAGCCGTGCAGCCGGTGATGCCCGAGAAACAAGTAGGCTGGCACCGCGACAAAGGGCAGGGCGAGCAGGAACACCACCCAGCCGACCGCCCCCTGCGGCGTCCGCGCGGTGGCGGCGGCGCGAAAGGCAAAAAGGACCGAGGCGGCATAAAGCGCCGCGATCCCGAGACTGCCGAGAACAACCCACATCAGGCCGGCGCCCGCCTGTCGGGCCGTGCCGCCGGGCGGCTGTGCCGATCATCCCGCATGCGGGGCCGGGATCAGGATTTTCGCAGCCGGTCGAAGGCCGTCTTGATCCGCATCCCCAGGTCCTTGGCGGCCTCGCCCACCTCTTCCGCGGATTTGTCGAGCTGGGTCTTGTGGACGAATTTGTCCCAATCCTTGACCAGATCCTCCCATTCCTCCTCGGCCTCCTTGCTGGCCAGGTGCATCTGCAGCTTCAACTCGTCCCGGGTCTGTTTCAGCTTGGCGGTGAAATCGTCGAAATCGCTCATTCCTGGTCTCCTTGGTCCGTGCCGGGGCCCCCGGCGCATCGGTCTGCGAAAGGGTGCCGCCGATACCGGTCAAAAGCAATCGCGCAGATTGGCACGCACTGGAACGGGGCACCGGCCAAGGTTAGGATGGCGCCATGACACGCGAGAGACAAAACCCCCTGGCGCTCGGCCTGCGCGCGTTCCTCCGCGCGCTGGGACGATTCGGCGACAAGGGCGGCTGGGTGATGAGCAGCCATGTGGCGATGTCGCTGATGATGGCGCTGTTTCCCTTCGTCCTCTTTGTGGTAGCGCTGGCCGGGTTCCTGTCGCGCGACGTGCCGGTGGACGACCTGTACACGCTGCTGCTGGGGTCCTGGCCGCACCAGGTCGCCGCCCCGATCGAGCGCGAGCTGCGCGCGGTGTTGGCCGCCTCCGATTCGCGGCTGATGACGCTGGGCGGGGTGTTGGCGCTCTATTTCGCGTCCAACGGGGTGGATGCGGTCCGGGTGGCGATGGCGCGGGCCTATCACGACACCGATCCGCGCCCCTATTGGCAACGTCGGCTGCTGTGCCTGGGGCTGGTCATCGCGGGCGCAGTACTGGCGCTGGCCGGGATCGCGGTCGACGTGGTCTGGCCGATTTATTCGAACATGCTGCGCGACGCGGTGCCGGGCGAGGTGACATCCTGGTTCACCGGTGTCGGGGTGAGCTGGATCTTCGTCGCCGCGGCGCCGGTCCTGGGGGTAGTTGCGGTTCATGTGCTGTTGCCCGGGCGGCGCCACGGGCTGGGCCAGATCCTGCCGGGGATCGTGCTGACGCTGGCGCTCGGGGCGCTGGCGGGCTGGGGATTCTCGGTCTATATTGCGCGTTTTGCCGCCTATTCGGCCACCTACGCGGGCCTTGCCGGGGCGATGTCGGCGCTGATCTTTCTTTACCTCAATGCCGCGATCCTGATCCTGGGGGCCGAATTCAACGGCGCGCTGATCGACGCCAGGCAAAAGGGCGCGCCGGTCGCCCGGTGAATTCCCGGACAATGTCTTGTTCCGGCCCCATTGGCGGCCCGATTGCGGGGCAGGTTGGCCCGGTGATTGCACCGGAGCACGCCATGACCGCCGAAGACACCACCAGCCGCCACACCCGCCTGTTCGCGCTGATCCACCAGCAGGCGCGCGCCGAATATACCGCGCTGCGCCTGGAGCGGCGGACGAAACGGCCGCTGGCAGACCCCCATCAATTCATGGCGATTGCCGCGCGCTCCTGGACCGCGCCACCGCAGGTGACACGGCACAACTGATCAGCTGCGAAAGCCGGTGGCGACCACGAATTTTTCGGAACTGTCCGAACGGGACGCCGGCGGTTTCACATTCGCCACCTTGGCGAATTTCTGCTTCAGCAGCTTCTGCAGGTCGCCCTCGGCGCCGCCGGCAAGCACCTTGGCGACAAAGGTGCCACCCTCTTCCAGCACGTCAAAGGCGAAATAGGCCGCCGCCTCGCACAGCGCGATGATGCGCAGGTGGTCGGTCTGCTTGTGACCGGAACTGGAGGCCGCCATGTCCGACATCACCACGTCGGCCTTGCCGCCGAGCCATTCCTTGACCTGCTCGTCGGCGTCATCGGCCATGAAATCGAGCTGGTGGATCTCGGCCCCGGCGATCGGTTCGACCTCCTGCAGGTCGATGCCGACGATCCGGCCCACCGCCTTGCCCGATTTCTCGCCCAGGGCATTGATGCGCGGCACCGCGACCTGGATCCAGCCGCCGGGGGCGCAGCCCAGATCGACCACCCGCGCGCCGGGCACGAGAAAGCGGTACTTTTCATCAAGCTCCAGGATCTTGAAGGCGGCACGCCCACGAAAGCCCTCGGCCTGGGCGCGCTTGACGTAGGGATCGTTGAGCTGCCGCTGCAGCCAACGGGTCGAGGACAGCGTGCGCCCGCGCGCGGTTTTCACCTTGACCGTCAGGTCCCGCTGTCCGCGTCCCGATGTGTTTCGCCCGGTGGGTTTCTTGGCCATGATCCTGTTCCTCGCAATCGGGGTCCGATACCGGGTCTCGCCGGGTCGGGCAAGGGCGGCTAGGAGGCCCCCTCGCCCCATGGCGGCGGGACCGGGGCGCCGTTGACGCGTGCCTCTCCCGCCACATTGTCCAGAACGACCGGATTTTCGTACAGTTCCAGCGTCGGGCGCACGCCAAAACGGCCCTCCATCCAGTCGGCCCAACCGGCGTTGAACCAGGCCTCGGCGTCGGCGCGGCTGGCGAATTCGTAGATGCCGCCGCCGCCCGCCTCGCCGTTCAGGTAATACTTGCGCCGCAACCCCTTGACCTCGTGGAAGATCCTGGTCGATTCCAGCGATTGGCGGATGACCTCGGCGCCGGGCCGTTTCGGGCCGGGCAGCGGGATCTTGACGATGGCGATGATCATGACGGCTCCCCCTGATCGAACGGTTTCGGCCCGGTTTCGTACACTGCGCCGCCCGCCCGGGTCAGAACGGGCCATCCTCCAGCACGCCATCGGCGCTCATCTGGGCGTAGAGCAACCCCTCGCGCAATCCCCGGTCCGCCACCGACAGCCGGTCGGTCGGCCAGCAGCGCAACAACGCCTGGAGAATCGCGGCACCCGACATGATCAGCGCCTGCCGGTCCTCACCGATGCGCGGATCGCGACGGCGGCCGACGGGCCCGAGATCGAGATAGCCACGGATCACCTTGTCGATCTGATCGCTGGTCATGCGCAACCCGTCCACCTTGGTCCGGTCATAGCGTTTCAGCCCCAGATGGCTGGCCGCGACCGTGGTCACGGTGCCCGAGGTGCCAACGATCTGGAACCCCTGGCGCGCCTGTTCGTCCTGATAGGGGGCGAATTCAGCGAGGTTTTCCTCAAAAAACCAGCTCATCAGGGCAAAGCGCGCGGAATCGTCCTCGACGTCATAGAACTGGTCGCGCAGCGTCGCCACGCCCAGCGGCACCGAGATCCAGTCCACCACCTTGGCGGCGGGAAACGGGCTCTCGGGCGGATGGAACCCGGCGTGCAGCCGCATGATCGCGCGCGGCCGGTCGCGGCGCGGCACCGAGGAAATGTCGATCCAAACCAGCTCGGTCGAGCCGCCGCCGATATCGACCACCAGCAACTGGTCGGTCTTGGTCGAGACCAGCGGCGCGCAGGAAATCACCGCCAGCCGCGCCTCCTCCTCGGGCTGGATGATTTCCAGCGTCAGCCCGGTCTCGCGCTTGACCTGGCGGATGAATTCGCGCGCATTGGCGGCGCGGCGGCAGGCCTCGGTCGCGACCAGCCGCATGTGACGAACCTTGTTGCGCTTGAGCTTCTGCTGGCAGATCCGCAGCGCCTGGATTGTGCGCCCCATCGAGGCGCGCGACAACCGCCCGGTCCGCTCCAGCCCGGAGCCGAGTTGCACGGATTTCGAGAAGCTGTCCACCACATGGAACCCGCTGCCCTTTGGCTGGGCAATGAGCATGCGGCAACTGTTGGTACCCAGATCCAGCGCCGCATAAAGCGCATCTGGATCGGGCCGGGACGGCGCAGGGCTTTCGACCGGTATCGGGAACGCGCCCGCACCTTTGGGACGCTTGGGCGCCATGACAACACGCCCTCCGAGTTCGAGTTATGTTCAAGCTATGTCTTTGCCTTGCGCCGCGCAAGGGATCATCCCGCTCATATTGAAGATGAGAAGAATGGGGGGCCTGCGGACTGGCCAGCGCCGGCCCGATTGCCTAGGCATTGGTCGCGTAAGGCGTCGTTTTCGTCGAAAACCGGCGACGGCGCGCGGCACTCCTGCCGTAGAGAGAGCGAAGAGAAGACGGGGAATCAGAACCATGCCGGACGTCACTGTTGTTTACTGGCGCGACATCCCGGCCCAGGTCATCGTGGGCAAGGGGCGCCGCGGCGCCAAGCGCCCGCTGGCCGAGCGGTTCGAACAGGCCATCGACCGTGCCGCCATGAAGACCGGCGCGGCGGGAACCGACGCCTACCTTGCCGAATGGCGCAAGGCGGCCCCCTATCCCGTCGAGGGCGACCCGGCCGAGGTGGCCGAGGCCGAGGCGGCGCGTCTCGAAACGGAATACGATCAGGACCGCATCAAGGCCCTGATCGCCAACGACGGCTGGGCATGAGCCCTGCTTCACTCTGGGAGGCCGCAATGGCATTGTTGAACTTCAAAAGACGCGACGCGACCGCCCCGGCGCCGGTGAACCGCCAGGTCGAGGCGCTGCTGGAGAATTACTCGATCGAGGTGATGCCGCGCACCGCCGAGAAGGTCGATGATTTCCGCGACCTGCTGCCCGAGGGCACCCGCGTCTATATCGCCCATATCGACGGCACGGCCGTAGAGGACATGGTGCGCACTGCCGCCCGGCTGGCGCGCGACGGGTTCGCGGTGATGCCGCATTTCCCGGCCCGGATCATCAAGGACAAGGTGACGCTGGAGAACTGGATCGCCATGTATCAGGGCGAGGCCGGAGTCGATCAGGCGCTGTTGCTGGCCGGCGGAGTCTCGTCGCCACAGGGCGATTTCGAAAACTCCATGCAACTGATGGAAACCGGCCTCTTTGACAAGGCGGGCTTCAAACGGCTGCATGTCGCCGGCCATCCGGAGGGCAACCGCGATATCGACCCCGATGGCGGTGACAGGAATGTCCTGGAAGCGCTTCAATGGAAACAGAAATTCAGCGAGCGCAGCGATGCGCAGATGGCGCTGGCCACCCAGTTCGCGTTCGACGCCAAGCCGATAATCGCCTGGGCCGACGGGCTGAAGGCGGCGGGCATCGACCTGCCGATCCATATCGGGATCGCCGGACCAGCCAAGCTGCAGACGCTGATCAAGTTCGCGATCGCCTGCGGTGTCGGCCCGTCGCTCAAGGTGCTGCAGAAACGGGCGATGGATGTGACCAAGCTGCTGCTGCCCTATGAACCCACCGAGGTGCTGGCAGAACTGGCCGCCCACAAGGCCGCCAATCCGGATTTCAACATCACCAACGTGCATTTCTTCCCGCTTGGCGGTATCAAGGGCAACGCCACCTGGGCAAAAGACCATGGCGGCGCCTCCGCCGTTCCCGCAAACCAGATCTGAAAGGCCGTTTCATGACGCGCACCGTAGTCGAAAGCAAAACCAAGACCGCCGTCATCGGCTTTGACGAGCCCTTTTGCGTCATCGGTGAACGCATCAACCCCACCGGCCGCAAGAAGCTGGCGGCGGAGCTGGAGGCGGGCGATTTCTCGACCGTGGAGCGGGACGCGGTGGCGCAGGTCGCCGCCGGGGCCAACATCCTCGATATCAACGCCGGGGTGGTCTACAACTCCAACCCCAACCCGAACGAGACCGAGCCGCCGCTGATGACCAAGATCGTCCAGATGGTGCAGGCGCTGGTCGACATTCCGCTGTGCATCGACAGCTCGGTGCCCGGCGCGCTGGAGGCCGGGCTGGCGACCGCCGAGGGCCGGCCGCTGCTCAACTCCGTCACCGGCGAAGAGGAGCGGATGGAGCTGGTCCTGCCGCTGGTCAAGAAATACAACGTGCCGGTGGTGGCGATCTCCAACGACGACACCGGGATCTCCGAAGATCCCGACGTGCGTTTCGCGGTGGCCAAGAAGATCGTCGAGCGTGCTGCCGATTTCGGCATTCCGGCGCATGACATCGTGGTCGATCCGCTGGTGATGCCGATCGGCGCCATGGCGACCGCCGGTCAGCAAGTCTTTGCGCTGGTTCGGCGGCTGCGCGAGGAACTGGGCGTGAACACCACCTGCGGCGCCTCCAACGTCTCCTTCGGGCTGCCCAACCGGCACGGGATCAACAACGCGTTCCTGCCGATGGCGATGGGCGCGGGGATGACCAGCGCGATCATGAACCCCTGCGCGCTGCCAGTGGCGGCGAGCAAGATCGCCGAAAAGCGCGCCGAGGTGGAGGCCGCAGGGATCGTTCTGCCAGAGGGGATGGACGACGAGGCATTT
The DNA here is from genome assembly GCF_029212575.1 of Antarcticimicrobium sp. Classification (GTDB taxonomy): domain Bacteria; phylum Pseudomonadota; class Alphaproteobacteria; order Rhodobacterales; family Rhodobacteraceae; genus Antarcticimicrobium. The sequence goes on along the minus strand of NZ_JARGPK010000019.1, from coordinate 33,788 downwards.
TGCCAGCTCTTCGGTCTGGGCAGCACCCTGTTCCGCCCCGGCTCGGAAATGACGGCCATTCGCGCCGCCAACCTGCTGACCAACAACGACCCGCACGGCGGCGCGTGGATCCGGTTCAACAAGCCGCCCGCCGCACCGGGCGAAGAGGCCGCGGGTGGCCGCCGCGGACGCGCTGGGGGACGCCGCCGCCGCGCCTGAAGCGGCGCCGGATCGGGAAAGCCGGGCCTCGCGCCCGGCTTTTTATGCAAGACTTTAAAAGTACGTTTTTGTAATTTTAGATCAACATCTTGCATATATATTTTCATGTTTTGAACGAGATGCCGGGCCTTGACCAAGTCCGATAGATCTCACCGTTGATCCGCTCCCTGACGATAATGCTTGACCGCAAGGGGGGCTTTCGGGTGGGCTGTCGGTCATGGACATCCAGCCCAACCCCCTTCGCGGCGATGCCGATGCCATGGCCGAGCTTGGCGACTTTCCGCTGCCCAGCACCGATGCCGACCGGCCGCGCGCCCTGGTGCAGAGGTGCCCGCGCCATGCGGTGACGCCCCTGGTCCGATCCGACGCGCTGGCGCAACGCCTGGGCCTTGGGTCGCTCTGGCTCAAGGATGAACGAAACCGCATGGGGCTGGGCAGTTTCAAGGCGCTAGGGGCGGCCTATGTGATCGCCTGCGATGCCGCCGAGGGGGATGTCTCCGGCGTCACCTATGTCACCGCCAGCGCCGGCAATCACGGGCTGTCGGTCGCCGCCGGGGCCCGGGCCTTTGGCGCACGCGCGGTGGTCTACATCGCCGAGACCGTGCCCGAGAGCTTTGCCGAAAGACTGCGCGCCGAGGGGGCCGAAGTGGTCCGCGAGGGCACCAGTTACGAGGCCAGCATGGAGGCCGCCGCTGCGGCGGCCCGGACCAAGAGCTGGCAATTGCTGTCGGACAGCTCATGGCCCGGCTACATGGCGCGGCCGCACCGGTTGATGGAGGGATACCTCGTGCTGATTGACGAGGTCATCCGCGAGATGCCGCAGGTGCCCAGCCATGTGTTCCTGCAGGCCGGGGTCGGCGGGCTGGCCGGGGCGGCGGCGGCACTGATGCGGGCACGTTGGGGCGATGCGCCACTGATCGCTGTGGTGGAGCCAGAGGCCGCCCCGGCGCTCGCGGCCTCGATCGCCGCAGCTCGCCCGGTGGTGACCGAGGGGCCGGTTTCGGACATGGGGCGGCTCGATTGCAAGGAACCTTCTTGGATCGCGCTGCGCGGGCTGGCGCGGGATGCCGATGTCTTCCTGACCATCAGCGAGGAGGAGGGGCATCGCGGGGCCGAGATCGCCGCGGATGCAGGGTTTGCGACCACGCCCTCGGGGGCGGCCGGTCTTTCGGGGCTGATCGCGGCGGCGGATGCGAAGGCCCTGGGGCTGGACGCGACCGTCTGCGCGCTGATCATCCTCAGCGAGGGGCCGGAGGGATGAGCGCGCCGCCGCGCGGATTTCCGGCCTCGGAATACCGCGCAAGGGTCGCGCGCGCGCAGAGCCGGATGGCAGACCGGGGGCTGGCCGCGCTGCTGCTGACGACCGAGGCCGATCTGCGCTATTTCAGCGGGTTCCTGACCCGGTTCTGGGAAAGCCCGACGCGGCCCTGGTTCCTGATCGTGCCCCGGGAGGGCGATCCGGTGGCGGTGATCCCGGCGATCGGCGCCGCCCTGATGGCGCGGACCTGGATCACCGATATCCGGACCTGGCCGGCGCCGTGCCCCGCCGACGATGGGGTGAGCCTGCTGGCCGAAACCCTGACCGAGGTTGCCGGGCATGGCGGGCATGTCGGGCTGCCGATGGGGCTGGAAAGCCAGTTGCGTATGCCGCTGGCCGATTGGCGGCGGCTGCGCGCGCGCGCCGGGGTGGGGTTTACCGACGACGGCGGCATCCCGCGCGGGCTGCGCATGGTCAAGTCCGAGGCCGAGATCGACAGGATCCGCGCCGCCTGTGCCGTAGCCGACCGCGCTTTTGCCCGGGTGCCGGAAATCGCCCGGGCCGGTGTGCCGCTGGACGAGGTGTTCCGTTGGTTTCAATGTCTGTGCCTCGAAGAGGGCGCCGATTGGGTGCCCTACCTTGCCGGCGCGTCCGGGCCGGGCGGCTATGCCGACGTGATCTCGCCCGCCGGTCCCTATCCGCTGCGCAGGGGCGATGTGCTGATGCTCGATACCGGGGTGATGCGCGATGGGTATTTCTGCGATTTCGACCGGAACTTCTCGGTCGGTACGCCATCGCCGCAGGTGCAGGCGGCACATGGGGCGCTGATCGATGCCACGCAGGAGGCCGCCACGGCGGCCCGCCCGGGCCAGACCGCTGCCGGGCTGTTCCAGGTCCTGCACGACGCGCTGGCCCGGCGTGGAACACCGGGATCGGGGCGGCTGGGCCACGGGCTGGGGATGCAGCTGACCGAGGGGCTGTCGCTGATCCCCGACGATCCCACGGTGCTGGAGGCGGGAATGGTCCTCACGCTGGAACCGGGGATCGAACTGGGCCCGGAGAGGGTCATGGTGCACGAGGAGAACATCGTGATCCGCGAGGAGGGCTGCACATTCCTGTCCACCCCCGCCGCGCGGGATATCCTTTTGCTGGAGGGTTAGGCGATGCAGGTGTTTTCCTTTGAAACCGAACCGCGCACGCATCCGGTGCTGGGGCTTGTCGTGCTTCAGGCCGATGAGCGGATCGAGGCGGATCTGCGCCGTCTGATGCCCGCGTCGGTCGACCTGATGGTGAGCCGGGTGCCCAGCGGGCTGGACGTGACGCCGCAGACGCTGGCGCAGATGGAGGCGGAGCTGCCGCGCGCGGCGGGGCTGTTCCCCGAGGCGGTCGGCTTTGACGTGATCGGCTATGGCTGCACCTCGGGCGCGGCGCAGATCGGCCCTGCCCGCGTGGCCGAACGGCTGCGCGAAGGCGCGCAGGCGGCCCGTGTGACCGATCCGGTGAGCGCGCTGGTCGCGGCCTGCGCGGCCCTCGGGCTGCGGCGTCTGGCGCTGCTGTCGCCCTATGTGGCAGCGGTGTCGGACCGGCTGCGATCGGTCCTTGCGGACAAGGGAATAGAGACGCCGCTCTTCGGCAGTTTCGCCGAGGCCGAGGAATCCCGCGTGGCGCGGATCACGCCGGACTCGATCGCGCGGGCGGCGCGGGCGCTGGTCGCCAAAGGCGAAATCGACGGGCTGTTCCTGTCCTGCACCAACCTCGATACCCTGCCGGTGATCGGCGCTTTGGAGCGCGAGATCGGGATGCCGGTGCTGTCCAGCAACCTGGTGCTGGCCTGGCATGTTCTACGGCTGGCCGGTGCCGGGGCGCTGGCCTATGACAGCGCACTGGCCCGGGCCGGATTGCCGCAGGAGGCGGCCCAAACATGACCAAACAGCGACCGCCGCATCTTGACGACGTCGATCTGTCCTGTCGGATCGAACCGGAGGCCTATGCCTCCGAACTGGCCGATCTGCAGCTCAAACTGACCCAGATGCAACAGGCCTATCTTTTGTCCGGGCGCAAGGCGGTGATCGTGTTCGAAGGCTGGGACGCGGCCGGTAAGGGCGGCACGATCCGGCGCCTGTCGCAGGCGTTCGACCCGCGCGGTTTCAAGGTCTGGCCGATCGGTGCGCCGCGCAACTATTACCGCGAGCGCCATTACCTGCTGCGGTTCATGGAACGTCTGCCGCCCGATGGCGGGCTCTCGGTTTTTGATCGCTCGTGGTATGGCAGGGTTCTGGTCGAGCGGGTCGAGCAGCTGACCCCGGAGCATCGCTGGCGCGCGGCCTACGACGAGATCAACACCTTCGAGCGGATGATGACCGACGACGGGGTACGCCTGGTCAAGCTGTTCTTTCATATCTCTCCGAAAGAGCAGGCCAAGCGGTTCGAGGAACGGCTGCGCAATCCGATGAAACGCTGGAAGCTGTCCTATGAAGATTTCCGCAACCGTGCCCATTGGGAGGATCACGCGGCGGCGACCAACGAGATGTTCGAAAAGACCTCGACCAGCCATGCGCCCTGGACGGTGATCCCGGCGAACCAGAAGAAATTCGCCCGCATCGACGCGCTTCGGACCATCCTCGATGTGCTGTCGCGGGATCTGGACCTGGGGCCGCCGCAACTGGAGGACTCGCTGCTGGAGATTGCCCAGAGGCACCTGGATCTTGAACCGGATCTGCTGAGCAGCCTGCGCTCCGATGCCCCCCCGGTCAGCGATTGAAACGGATCGGAAGCGAGAACCGATAGACCGGATCGGTCAGCCCCTCGGGTGCGGCCGGAAAGCGGCCGGCGCGGCGCACCGCCCGCAGCGCCGCCGCGTCGAGATCCGCATTGCCCGAGCTTTGGCGCACGGCCACGGCGCGCAACTCGCCGGTTCGGCCGACCTGAAGATCCAGCACCACGCGGCCGCCACCGTGCAACCCGCGCGGCTGTTGTTTCCGGCGCTCGATCCGGGTGCGAATCCCGGCGCCCCAGGATGCCATCAGGCTGCGGCGCTGGCCCGCTCTCAGGGTCGCGGTCTCTGCACGCCCGCCGATTCCCGCCTGCGCCGCGCCGCCACTGCCCGATGCCCGTTGCGCCGGGGCCGCCGCCGAGCTTTCCCGGGCCTGCCGCTGCGGCCGGGCCTTGGGTTTAGCCGGGGCGGGCGCAGCGGCGGGTTCGGTCACCCGGGCCAGGTCCGGGGGGGAAGGGGCGGCCGGTGCATCGGGTTTGCCGGTCGCGGTCGGTCGCGGGACGGCAGGCGGGGCAGGGGCCACTTGCGCCGATGCCGACGCGCCGCCAGGTGACGGAGCGGGCAGCAGCGCCGGCGCCTCAGGCAGGGCCGGGCGCGGCAAGGTCTGCGGTACGGAACTCGGGGCGACCGCCACGCGGGGCATGTTCGGGCGCGCAACAGGCACGGCAGGCCGGTTAACGCGGTCGACCTGCGGCGGGTCCATTGCCGGCGCGCGGTCCGGGGGCGGCACCAGCGCCGCGACTTGCGGGTCGCGGGCGACCTCCGGCGGCGCGCTCCAGTCCGAGACCATTGCCGAAAGCCGCGGTGTCGCCCCCTGCAGGGTGACGAGTTGTTCGCCCTCCGCGCCGCGGGACTCCGCGCCGCCGCCGGGCACCGATGCGAAGGCGAGAACATGCAACCCGGCCGCCAGCGCGCCGAACAGCGCCTTTTCCGCCAATCCGCTCATTCCGGCAGCACCGAAAGCTCGATCCGGGCGATGCCCAGGGTCGCCATCCGCCGCATCAGCCGGGCCACCGTCGCCGCCGGCACCCGCGCGTCGGCGGCGAGGATGACCGGACCGGCCCCGGCATCGCGCGCCGCCAGCGCCCTCAGCGCGGCATCGCCACTCAACCCGTTCATCCGTGCGACCTCGTCCAGGCCGAGGAACAGCCGCGTGCCGTGATCCACCGGCGCGCCCTGCGCCGCCTGCGGCGGCGTGATCTCGACCGGGTCGGGCGGCGCGATCTGCGAGGTCATCAGGAAGAAGACCAGCAGCAGGAAAACGACGTTGATCATCGGCACCACGGATTCGCCGCGCGGTCTTTGGCGGGGGGTGGGGATCTGCATGCGGCTACTCCACCAGGACGAGGGTGGTATAGCCCGCCGCGCGCAGCCGGTCGGCGACGGAAACGACCTCTTGCAGGGCGGCGCCGTCCCGGGCGCGCAGGACGATGGTGTCCGAGGGCGCCTCCACCATCGGCGCCAGGGCCATGACCAGAGCCTCTGGCGCGGTGACACGCCCGTTCAGCCAGAGACCATCGGGGCCGATATCGACAAGGCGGGGGGGGCCGGAATAGGCGGCGGCACCGCCACCCAGGGGCAGCGGCATCACCTGTTCGACGCCGAAGCGCGAGGCCAGCATGAAGAAGACCAGCAGCAGGAACACCACGTCGATCATCGGTGTCAGGCTGGGGCGCCGGCGGCGGCGGATCGGCGCGAGGCCCTGCATGGCTATTCGGCGGCCCGGGCCGCGCCGATGGCCTCGGGCGCGGGCGCCACGAAGATCCGCGTCACCGCGTCCTCGATATCGCGGCGCATGCGGTCGATCACCGCCTCGAACCAGGTCAACGCCGCCGAGGCCGGGATCGCGACAGCCATGCCGGCGGCGGTGGTCAGAAGCGCCTCCCAGATGCCGCCGGCAAGCTGCGAGGGATCGGCGCGCGCGCCGCTTTCCTGCAACGCCTGGAACGCCGCGATCATGCCCAGAACGGTGCCGAGCAGACCCAGCAGCGGCGCGATCGTGGCGATCAGTTCGAGCGCGCGCAGGCCGGTCGCGGCCTCGGCCAGTTCGTTGCGCGCCACCCGCAGCGTGTCCTCGCGCGCCAGCGCGTCGGGCTTGCCCGCGCGGGCGTCGATGGCGGCGCGCACCACGGTGCAGCGCGGCCCGCCGCGCCGGGTCAGGATCGTCGCGGCGGCGGCGCTGTCGCCGCGTTCAAAGGCCGCCACCGCGTCGCGCGCGCGTCCCTTGCGCCAGGCGCCGGCGCGGGCGAGCTGCCAGGTCTTCCACAGGATGATCGCCAGGGTGATCACCGAGAGCGCGGCAATCGCCCAGATCACCGGCCCGCCATCGGCCAGGAAACGCGGCAGCGGCGACGCCGAGACCGCCGGAGCGGGATAGGAGGAGGTGTCCGATGCGCCGAACAGCGGGGCGGTGGCTCCGATCGCCCCCTCCTGCGCGGCGGCCGGCGCGGCGCAGGCCAGCAAACACAGGCGGGTCGTCAGGGTGCGGATCGCGGTCATGGGCGGCGTCCTGTCTGCTGGTGGTGTCTTCCGGCGGGTGGCTGGCTGCCTCTCTACGACGTCGCGGGCAGCCTCGTAAAGGGCCGCTTCCTCACCCCCTTCACGGACAAGAAAAAGCCCCCGCGAAGAGGCGGGGGCCGGACCGGGACCGGATCTGAATGGCCGCTGGGCGCGCGCGGCGCGATCAGCCGCCCCAGCTGCGGACCACGCCGCAATCCATATGTACGAAGTTCGAGCGCGAGTAGCGGCCCACGCCGCCGGCGTGGCAGGCCAGCGCCGCCTGGGCCATCTGGTTCACGCTGCGCGAGGCCAGTCGCAGATCGGCCGCCTGTCCCTTCATATGCAGCGAGTTCTTGGCCACCCCGCGCGACCGGCTGCGCAGCATGGCGTTGGTCTGCGGGCTGCGATAGCCCGACAGCAGCATGTAGGGCTCATGCACGTCGAGAAGGTTGTGCGAGGCCGCCATGATGTCCAGCGTGCGCAGATCGATCGACTTGATCTGATCGGTGCGCCAGTCGCGCATGAAGTAATGGATCTCCTTGACCGCGTCCTTGATGTAGTCGCCGTCGATCCAGTAGATCATGTCGATCCGTTCGCCAGTGCGGCCGGAATACATCCGCAGCCGGCGAATGTCGCCGCCTCCGCGAAGAAAGCCCGCTGCGTTCGAATATGTGGGAGCCGCTGCCAGAGCGGTTGCCGCGAAAGCGCCCAAGAGAGAGCGCCGGGTTAGACCCGATCCGTTCGTATCTGCCATTGGTTTGCGTTGTCCCGTACGCTTGTCGTCCTGCCTATGCGTGATGTTACACGCGCGATTTTCGTCCATCCCCAGATGCCAACTGCATGCCACAGGACGAATCGCCTGCCAAGCACGGATTGTTTCAAGGCTGTCATAGGGGGAATTTTCGGCAAAATTCTGCGCAAATCCTTTGTTTGTCCCGTGGTATCGTCGCTTCGCCGCCGCGAAATCCGGCAAACGATGCATCGAAACCTCACCGCCGGACGGGAACGGCACCTGAAGGAATTGTGAATGGACATTGCACATCGGCGCGAAAACACTCAAAATACACTGATTAATCAGAGATTTTTCCGAGCTGCTCAGGAATGCCCAAAATGATATCGACCATCCGGTTTTCACTCCATGTCCCGCTGCTGGCGGCAGCCTGCGTACTTGGGCTTTCGCTGGCCTCTCCAGCGCGGGCCCAGGTCACCGCGTTCAAGCAATCCGTGGCCGAGGCTGCCTCGGCCGACGATGCCGTTGCCGCCTTTTATCGGGAGCGTGACTATCAACCGCTCTGGACCGCCGAGGGCGAACCGGCCCGCGCCCAGCGGGCGGCGTTGCTGGACGTGCTGTCCGGAGCCTCCGTGCACGGGCTGCCAGAGGCGCGCTACGGGGTCGCGCAACTGAAGGCGCAGATGGCCGCGGTGCGTACAACCCGCGATCTGGCCCGGGTCGAGGTCGCGCTGAGCCGGGCCTTCGTGACCTATGCCAAGGATGTGCAGACCGGGCTGCTGACGCCCTCGAAGATTGACGACGACATCAAACGCGAGGTGCCGCTGCACGACCGCAAGGGGTACCTGACCGAGTTTTCCGAAACCGCGCCACTGGCCTATCTGCGCGCGCTGCCGCCGGTGACGGCCGAGTACCGCGCGCTGATGAAGGAGAAGCTGCGCTACGAGCGGCTGATCGCACGGGGTGGTTGGGGACCCACCGTGCCGGGTGGCAAGATCGAGCCGGGCGACCAGGGCGCCGCGGTGATCGCGCTGCGCAACCGGCTGGTGGCGATGGGATACCTGGACCGCAGCGCCACGCGCACCTTTGATCGGGCGATGGAAGAGGCGGTGCGCCGGTTCCAGCTTGCTCATGGTCTGGAGGCCGACGGCGTGGCCGGCGACGGCACCCTGAGCGAGATCAACAAGCCCGCGGCGGAGCGGCTGAAGTCGATCGTGGTGGCGATGGAACGCGAACGCTGGCTGAACCACGAGCGCGGCGACCGCCACATCCTGGTGAACCAGACCGATTTTACCGCCAAGATCATCGACCACGGGCGGGTGACGTTCAAGACCCGCTCGGTGGTGGGCATGAACGTGCATGACCGGCGCAGCCCCGAGTTCTCGGACGAGATGGAGCACATGATCATCAACCCGAGCTGGCATGTGCCACGCTCGATCATCGTCAAGGAATACCTGCCGGCACTACGCAACAACCCCGGGGCCGCCGGCCATCTGATCATCACCGACAGCCGCGGGCGCCGGGTGAACCGGGCCAATGCCGATTTCTCTCAATACAGCTCGCAGTCGTTCCCCTTCGACATGCGTCAGCCGCCGGGGACCCGCAACGCGCTGGGCCTGGTGAAGTTCATGTTCCCCAACCGCTACAACATCTACCTGCACGACACGCCGCAAAAGCACCTGTTCAAGCGCGAGGTGCGGGCCTTTTCGCATGGCTGCATCCGCCTGGCCGATCCGTTCGATTTCGCCTATGCGCTGCTGGCAGCGCAATCGGACGATCCGCGCGGTCTGTTCCATTCGATCCTGAAGACCGGGCGTGAAACCAAGGTCGAACTGGAGCAGCACGTGCCGGTGCATATCATCTACCGCACCGCGTTCACCAGCGACCGCGGCCGGGCCGAGTTTCGCCGCGATGTCTATGGCCGGGACGCCAAGATCTGGAGCGCGCTGCAGCAGGCGGGGGTGGCCCTGGGATCGGTTCAGGGGTAAGCACTGGGTCCAAACCGTTTGGCAGGACCCACAATGAGCTACACCATCGAAGAAATCGCGCACGCCCTGGGTCTTGAGGCCCGGGGCGAGCTGTCATTGACGATCCGCCGCGCCGCTGAACCGGGCACCGCGGGCCCCGATGACCTCGCCCTCGCGATGGCGCCGAAATACGCCGAGGACATGGGCAAGGGGCGGGCCCGCGCGGCGATGCTGTGGGACGGGGCCGACTGGCAGGCGATGGGGTTGGCGGCCGCGATCCTTGCGCCGCGCCCGCGCATGGCGATGTCGGGGCTGACCGGGATGATGGATCCGGGGCAGGGCTTTGGCACCGGCATCCATCCCACGGCGGTGATCGACCCAGGCGCAGAGATCGGCATCGGCGTCAGTGTCGGGCCGCTGGCCATCATCGGCGCCGGGGCAAAGATCGGTGCAGGTTCGGTGATCGGGCCGCATTGCTACGTCGGCACCGATGTCGAACTGGGGGAAAACGCCGTCCTGCGCGAGATGGTCAGCATCGGCGCAAGGGTGAAGATCGGCGCAAGGTTCATTGCCCAGCCGGGCGCGCGGATCGGCTCGGACGGGTTCTCCTTCGTCACGCCGGAGGTGTCGGGCGCCGAGAACGTGCGCAAGACCATGGGCGATCAGGGCGACGCCAAGGCGCAGAGCTGGCTGCGCATCCATTCTCTGGGGTCTGTGCGCATCGGCGACGATGTCGAGGTGGGGGCGAATGCCACGATCGATTCCGGCACCATACGTCCCACCGAGATCGGCGACGGCTGCAAGCTGGATAACCTCGTGCACGTCGGTCACAATGTGCGCACCGGGCGCGATTGCCTTTTCGCCGGACAGACCGGTATTTCCGGCTCGGTCGAGATCGGCAACAACGTTGTCCTCGGTGGCCAGACCGGCGTGGTCGACAACATCTTCATCGGCGACGGGGTGATCGCCGCCGGCGGCACCAAGATCCTGTCCAACGTGCCGGCCGGGCGCGTTATTATGGGGTATCCGGGCGTCAAGATGGATGCCCAGACCGAGATCTACAAGGCGCAGCGCCGCCTGCCGCGCCTCATGCGGGATGTCGCGGCCTTGAAAAAGGCTGTTTCCAAATTTGGTTCGAGCGAGTAAATCACCTCAGGAACATCAGATCAGAGAGCGCCAATGAGCATTCGCGACAAGGTCATCGCCATCATCGCCGAGCAGGCCGTGCTGGAGCCCTCCGACGTGACGGCGGACAGCACGCTCGAGAGCCTGGGCATCGATAGTCTGGGCCTGGTCGAAAGCATCTTTGCCATCGAAGAGGAGTTCGACATCACGATCCCCTTCAATGCCAACGAACCCACGCAAAGCGACTTCGACATCACCAATGTCGGCGCGATCATCACCGGGATCGAAAAGCTGGTTGCCGAAAAATCCTGATGCAACCAGAGCAGGCCTGACCACATGAAACGCGTTGTCATCACCGGGGCCGGCACCATCAACGCCCTGGGCCAGTCGGTCCCCGAAACTCTGGAGGCCATGCGCGAGGGGCGCTGCGGCATCGGCCCGCTGGAATTCCGCGATGTGGAGCGGCTGGCGATCCAGATCGGCGGCCAGGTGCGCGGGTTCGAGACCGAAGGCCGTTTCAACCGCCAGCAGATGACGCTTTACGATCGGTTCACCCAGTTCACCCTGGCCGCGGCCGAAGAGGCGATCACCCAGGCGGGGATGGAGTTTCACGGCGATCTTTCCGCGCGCGCGGGCGTGGTTCTGGGCACCGCCGGGGGCGGCGTTTCGACCTGGGACGATAACTATCGCTCGGTCTACGAGGATGGCAAGAACCGGGTGCATCCCTTTGTCGTGCCAAAGCTGATGAACAATGCGGCAGCCAGCCACGTGTCGATGAAATACAATCTCAAGGGGCCGAGCTTTACCGTCTCGACCGCCTGTGCCTCGTCGAACCATGCCATGTCGCTGGCGTTCCAACTGGTGCGGTCCGGCGCCGCGCCTGCAATGATCACCGGCGGATCGGAATCGATGCTGTGTTTCGGCGGGGTCAAGGCCTGGGAGGGGTTGCGGGTGATGTCCAAGGACGCCTGCCGCCCGTTCAGCGCCAACCGAAACGGCATGGTCCAGGGCGAGGGCGCCGGGGTTTTCGTTTTCGAGGAATACGAGCACGCCCGCAAACGCGGCGCCGAGATCCTGTGCGAGGTGGTGGGTTTTGCCATGACCTCGGATGCCTCCGACATCGTGATGCCATCGAAACAGGGCGCGGCGCGGGCGATGGCCGGCGCGCTGGCCGATGCCCGCATCAGCCCTGACGAGGTCGGCTATATCAACGCCCATGGCACCGGCACCTTGGCCAACGACAAGACCGAATGCGCGGCGGTGGCCGACGTGTTCGGGCCGCATGCGGACGACCTGATGATTTCCTCGACCAAGTCGATGCACGGCCACCTGATCGGCGGCACCGGCGCGGTCGAACTGCTGGCCTGCATCATGGCGCTGCGCGACGGGGTGATCGCCCCCACCATCGGTTACGAGGAACCGGACCCGGAATGCGCGCTCGACGTGGTGCCGAACGACGCGCGCGAGGCCCGGGTCGAGGTCGCCTTGTCGAACGCCTTTGCCTTCGGCGGGCTCAACGCCGTGCTGGCGCTGCGGCGGGTCTGAAACGCAAACCGCCGGGCACGGGCCCGGCGGCATCCTTGGCGGTTCGGTCCGGATTACTTGTCGCTGACCACATCCACCTTGTCGAAACCGGCGGTGAACCCGCTCAGTGACAGGTTCAGCGTCACCAGTTGATCCGGGGCCGGCGCCGGCACCAGCGACAACGTCGCTGTCTTGCCGCGCTTGAAGGCGGCGATATCTTCCTCGGTCAGACCGATCTGCGCGACACAGCCGTAGGGGTTGCAGAAGGAATAGCTATAGCGCTTGCCCGGGGCGTTATCGACCGAAAGGGTCAACTGTGCCGGCAACAGGGTCTCAAGCGGAACGATGATGGTTGCACCGGCGACCGCCTGGCCCTGGCCCTCGATCCGGAACAGCGAGAATTCGGCCATCGGGTTGCCCTTGTCGTCGTTCAGAATCTGCAGCAGCGAGCAGGGGTCGGATTCGCCCTCGGTCTTGATGCAGGCCAGATCCCAATCGCCGACCTTTTCCTTGGAATACCGCGATCCGAGTTGCGGGTTCGCATCGGCCGGCTGCCCCAGGTCCAGCAACTGGTCGGAGGCGGGCTTTTCACTGTCGGTGTCCTGCGCCGTCGCGGGGACGACCAGGGCCGTCAGTGCGATCACGGAGAGAGAGGTCAGGGTCTTGAACATTTGTAATCCCATTATCCATGGTGGCTGGTTGCGGCCGCTTTAACACGGAGCCGGACAAGTGTCAGCGGCCTTTGACCGCAACGCGCGGAAATGTTCCGATTGTCGCCCGCAAAAAAGGGGGCTGAAACAGCCCCCTTTTCCGCAATGCGTTTTCTCCCCGTCGGACCGGCCGACTTAGTTTTATAACGTGACGTTACGAAAGGGGCGCAGCCCGGTCAACAGCAAAGGCAACTTCCCTGCCCAAAGGCCCGGATCAGGTTGGCGTCTGCCCCTATTTTGGTCACCCGCGGAAAAAGGACCGCGCCCCTTCGGGCGCGGCCAGTCCAACAGGGAGGAAAGATCGCCCTGCGCCGCGTTGCCGCGCAGGCCGGAACACAGTATTCGGGTAAGGCGTTAATATTCTATGGTCGGCGATTGCCGACGCGGGGCGAGGCATCGGATGATGAGCGATCTGGACGGCAAGATCTTTCTGGGCGGCGGCGGGGTCGAATATGCCTCCCGGCAGGGGCTGGCGCTGAAATATGCCAATCGGCACGGTCTGATCGCCGGGGCCACGGGCACCGGCAAGACCGTTACGCTGCAAATCCTGGCCGAGGGATTCTCGGCCGCCGGGGTGCCGGTGGTCCTATCGGACGTGAAGGGCGATCTGTCGGGGCTGGCGAAATCCGGGTCACCCGGATTCAAGCTGCACCAGGCGTTCCAGTCGCGCGCGGAGAAGATCGGCTTCGGCGATTACACCTATGGCGCCTTCCCGGTCACCTTCTGGGACATCTTCGGCGACCAGGGCCACCCGCTGCGCACCACCGTGGCCGAGATGGGGCCGCTGCTGCTGGCGCGGCTGCTGGAACTGACCGACGCGCAGGAGGGCATTCTCAACATCGCCTTCCGGCTGTCCGACGAAGAGGGGCTGCCGCTGCTGGATCTCAAGGATCTGCAGGCGCTGCTGACCTGGATCGGTGAGAATCGCGCCACGCTGTCGCTGCGCTATGGCAACGTCTCCATCGCCTCGGTCGGGGCGATCCAGCGCCGCCTGCTGGTGATCGAGAACCAGGGCGCGGACAAGCTGTTCGGTGAACCGGCGCTGGAGCTGTCGGACCTGATGCGCACCGATGACCTGGGGCAGGGAAGGATCAATATCCTCGCCGCCGACAAGCTGATGGCGGCGCCCGGCCTTTATGCCACCTGCCTGCTCTGGCTGCTCAGCGAATTGTTCGAGGAACTGCCCGAGGTGGGCGACCCGGACAAACCCAAGCTGGTGTTCTTTTTCGACGAGGCGCATCTGCTGTTCGACGACTCACCCAAGGCGCTGGTCGACAAGGTCGAGCAGGTGGCCCGCCTGATCCGGTCCAAGGGGGTCGGCGTCTATTTCGTCACCCAGCACCCGGCGGACATCCCCGAGGATATCCTCGGCCAGCTCGGCAACCGGGTGCAGCACGCGCTGCGCGCCTTCACCGCGCGCGACCGCAAGAACCTGCGCCTGGCCGCCGAGACTTACCGCGAGAATCCGCGCTTCGACACCGAGGCGGCGATCCGCGAGGTCGGCGTCGGCGAGGCTGTCACCTCGATGCTCGAGGCAAAGGGCGCACCGGGGATCGTCGAGCGGACGCTGATCCGCCCGCCGTCGTCGCAGCTCGGCCCGATCACGGCCGCCGAACGGGCCTCGGTCCAGGCAACCTCGGATCTGTCCGGGAAATACGACGCCGCGCTGGACCGCCGCTCGGCCTATGAGATCCTCGCCCAGCGGGCCGAGGCCGCCGCAGGAGAGGCCGCCGAGGCCGAAGCGCAGGCCGAGGCGGCGCCGGACCCGGTCGCGCGGGAGTTCAACACCGCCCGCCGCTTTTCCGGCAGTCGGGTGGGCCGGTCCACCGCACAGCCGCAACGCCGGCAGAAGGACAGTTTCGGCTCGGCCCTCTCCGAGGCGGTGATCAAGGAGCTGAAGGGCACCACCGGCCGCCGCATCGTGCGCGGCATCCTCGGCGGGCTGTTCCGGGGGCGCTGACCGGCCGGGCCGCGTCTTTCCGGTGCGGCGATGCCCGCCGGACGCATCGCGGGGCGGCCGGACCAGGCCGCACCGCCGCGCGGGTCACTTTTCCGGGATCAGCCCCCTTGGACTGAACCGCAACACCAGCAGCAGCAGCAGCCCCATGGTGAGCAGGCGCATATGCGCGGCGCTGCCCAGAAGATGGCTGCGCAGGGCGCTGTCTTCGGCCATGCCCGAGGTGATGACGTCCATCAGGAACTGCCCGATCGGTTCGACTTGTACCCAGAGCAGCCAGATCAGGAACCCGCCCAGCACCGCGCCGAAGTTGTTGCCGGACCCGCCGACGATGACCATCACCCAGATCAGAAAGGTAAAGCGCAAAGGCTGGTAGGTGCCCGGCGTCAGCTGACCGTCAAGCGTGGTCATCATCGCCCCCGCGATGCCGCAGATCGCCGAGCCCAGAACAAAGACCTGAAGATGCCTGCGGGTCACGTCCTTGCCCATCGCCTCCGCCGCGACCTCGCTATCGCGGATGGCGCGCATCATCCGGCCCCAGGGGGATTTCAGCGCCATTTGCGCCATCCACAGCAGGATGACGAGAACCACCAGGAACAGCGCCGAATAGCCAACCTTGACGTAGAGTGTCGAGGCGGTGACCGGGTCGAAACCGAGACCGATCGCGGAGTCGACGAAGCCGGGATCGTTCTGCAGGTCGATCTCGTAAGGGACCGGGCGGGACAGGCCGACCACGTTCTTGACCCCGCGCGCCAGCCAGTCCTCGTTCTTCATCACCGCGATGATGATCTCGGCAATGCCCAGGGTGGCAATGGCCAGGTAGTCCGACCGCAGCCCCAGCGCCGTCTTGCCGATCAGCCAGGCGGCACCGGCGGCCAGCAGCCCGCCCGCAGGCCAGGCCAGCAGCACCGGCAACCCCAACCCGCCGAGAAAGCCGGTGCCGGCCGGGTTGACCTTTTCCACCGCTTCCACGCCGGGATCGAACACCCCGCGATAGACAAAGAAGCCGCCGATCAGGATCGCCAGCGTCGCGATCGCCCGGGCGCGGCCCCTGGGCATCCTCGTGTTGACCAGAACTGCGGCCACCACGGTCGCCGCGCCCAGCAACAGCCCCAGCAGGACGCGCGTGCCGCCCGCGGCCCAGGCCTCGCCCACCGGATCGGCCGAGACCAGCACGACCGCCAGACCGCCAAGCGCCACGAAGCCCATGACGCCGACGTTGAACAGCCCGGCAAAGCCCCATTGCAGGTTTACCCCGATCGCCATGATCGCCGAGATCAGCCCCATGTTCAGGATCAACAACGCCGAGTTCCAGCTTTGCATGAACCCGGTCAGCAGGATCAGCCCGCCGACGAGGGCGAACAGCACGGTGTTTTTCACGGCGGCGCTCATACCGATTTCCCCCTGAAGAGGCCCGTGGGCCGGAACAGCAGTACGATCAACAGGATGACGAAGCTGACCGCGAACTTGTAGTCGGTGCTCAGAAGCTGGACCAGCCCGTCGGGTTCAAGCCCCTCGGGCATCAGGTAGCCCAGCACCTTTTTCCACGCGTAGGTGATGGTCACCTCGGAAAAGGCGATGACGAAACCTCCGGCGATGGCGCCCAGCGGGCTGCCCAACCCGCCGACGATGGCCGAGGCGAAGATCGGCAGCAGCAGTTGGAAGTAGACGAAGGGCTTGAACGACTTGTCGAGCCCGTAAAGCGTGCCCGCCACGGTGGCCAAGGCCGCCACGATCAACCAGGTGTACATCACCACGCGCTCGGGATTGATCCCCGAGAGCAGCGCCAGATCCTCGTTGTCGGAATAGGCGCGCATCGACTTGCCGGTGCGGGTGCGGTTCAGGAACCAGAACAAAAGCGCCACCGCGATCACCGCGACGATCACGGTAATGCCCTGCGTGCTCTTGATCGCGAGCCCCTCGCGCAGCCCGGTCATCTCCTTGAAATCGCGGGCCGAGATGATGAAGCGTTCGCCGTCGGCGAACCTCTGTTCATCGGGGCCGATGATGAAGCGGACCAGCCCGTTGAGGATGAACATCACCCCCATCGACACGATCACCAGGATCACCGGCTTGGCCTTTTGCGCACGATAGAAACGATAGACCACCCGGTCGGTGACCAGCAAAAGCGCCATGCAGCCCAGGATTCCCAACGGCAGGGCAAGAAGCGCGGTGGGCAGCGGTCCGAAACTGATCCCCATCGACTGGAACCACCAGGTGACCAGGACCACCACCATTGTGCCAAACGCCATGGTATCGCCATGGGCGAAGTTGGAGAACCGCAGGATGCCGTAGATCAGCGTGACCCCCAGCGCCCCGAGCGCGAGTTGCGAGCCATAGGCGATGGCCGGGACCAGGACGAAGTTGGACAGCGCCACGATGGCGTTCAGGAAATCCATGTCTCAGCCCCCCAGGAAGGATTTGCGCACTTCGGGATCGGCCAGCAGTTCCTTGCCGGTTCCGGCATAGGCATTGCTCCCCTGCACCAGAACATACCCCTTGTCGGCGATCTCTAGCGCCTGCCGCGCGTTCTGCTCGACCATCAGGATCGGGATACCGGTGCGGCTGACCTCGATGATGCGGTCGAAAAGCTCGTCCATCACGATCGGGCTGACGCCGGCGGTGGGTTCGTCGAGCATCAGCACCTTGGGCTGGGTCATCAGCGCCCGGCCCACGGCGACCTGCTGGCGCTGCCCGCCCGAAAGCTCGCCTGCGGCCTGGTTGCGCTTGTCCTTCAGGATCGGGAACAGGTCGTAGATTTGCGCCATCGTCTCGCGGAAATCGTCGCGGCGGATAAAGGCCCCCATCTCGAGGTTTTCTTCGACCGTCAGCGAGGTGAAGATATTGTTGGTCTGCGGCACGAAGCCCATGCCCCTGACCACCCGGTCCTGCGGCGAAAGGGCGGTGATATCCTCTCCGTCCAGCCGCACCGATCCCTGGCGCAGGTCGAGCATGCCGAACACCGCCTTCATCGCGGTCGACTTGCCGGCGCCGTTGGGGCCAACGATCACCGCGATCTCGCCCGGGTTCACGGCGATGGTGCAATCGTGCAGGATATCGGGGCCCTTGCCGTATCCGCCGGTCATGCTGTCGCCGATCAGAAAGGCGCTTGCGGTCTCCATTACCTGGCCGGTGCCGGGACGCGCGCTCAGCTCTCCACGCCCCTTCGGGTTGGTGATGCTGGCGTCCTTGTTGCCGCGGTCGTCGTAATTCCCGCTGCTCATCCGCGTTCCCTGCGGTTTTGGTGTGCTGTCATTTGCTTCCCCATCGGAACGATCTGTCACGTTCTCTTTTCGGCCTATTTTGCCCGGTACGACCCGCGTTTCAGGCGCTGACCTTTTCCTTGTTCTTGAGACCGGTGCCGAGATAGGCCTCGATCACATGTTCGTTGGCCTTGATCTCGGCCAGCGTCCCCTCGGCCAGCACCTTGCCCTCGGCCATGCAGATCACCGGGTCGCAGAGGCGTTCGATGAAATCCATGTCGTGTTCGATTACCACGAAGGTATAGCCGCGTTCCTTGTTCAGCCGGATGATGGCGTCGCCGATGGTGTTCAGCAGGGTGCGGTTCACCCCGGCGCCGACCTCGTCGAGAAAGACGATGCGCGCGTCCACCATCATGGTGCGGCCCAGTTCCAGCAACTTTTTCTGCCCGCCCGAGACCTGGCCCGCCTTGTGGTCGGCCAGATGTTCGATGGTCAGGAACTCCAGCACCTCGTCCGCCCGGGCGGCCAGCGCGCGCTCTTCTTCGGCGATGCGCTTGCGGCCGAACCACGTGTTCCACAGGGTCTCGCCCGATTGCGCACCCGGAACCACCATCAGGTTCTCGCGGCAGCTCATCGAGGAGAACTCATGCGCGATCTGGAAGGTCCGCAACAGCCCCTTGTGAAACAGGTCATGCGGCGGCAGGCCGGTGATGTCCTCGCCCGCCATGGTGACCCGACCCGAGGTCGGCGGCAGCACACCGGCAATGACGTTGAACAGCGTGGTCTTTCCGGCCCCGTTCGGGCCAATCAGCCCGGTGATGGACCCCTCCGCGATTTCCAGCGATGCCCCGTCGACCGCATGGAACCCGCCGAAATGTTTATGGACGTCTTCGACGACGATCATGTAACCCCCTGGCCGCATTTTTTTCTGGCTGCGGCATTTGTCATTGGAACAGCCCGGATGCAAGAGCACCCGGGCTGATCTTGGTCAGATGTCCAATCGGTCGATCAACGGAACTTGACGGTGACTTCCTCACCGTCCTTGTAGGTGATCTGACGGTAGTTGCCGGCGCTTTCGCCCGGGCCGATCAGTTCCACCGCGGTCGCGCCGACATAGTCGATGTCGCCGCCACCGGCCAGGATTTCGATCGCCTTGGCCAGCTCACCCGGGAAGATCTGCTCACCCGGCGCGTTGGCCACATCCATCACCTTGTCCTTGTAGACCTGCGGATCGGTCGATCCGGCGGCCTGCATCGCCAGCATGATCAGCGCGGCGGCGTCATAGCTTTCCTTGGCAAAGGGGCCGGTGGGGTTGAAGGCATCGCCGGCCATCTTTTCAAAGTTCGCGGCACCCGGGCTGTCGGTGCCCGGCACCTGGCCCATGGAACCGTCGATCTCGCCCTTGAACTTGGCGGTCAGGGTGTCCGAGACCATGCCGTCGACGAACTGGAAGGTATCGAAGGCGCCGGTGTCGAGGGCTGCGCGCACGATGCCCGAGCCGCCGCCATCTACATAGCCGGCCACAACCAGACGTTCGCCGCCTGCCGATGCCAGCGCGCCAACCTCGGCCGAATAGTCGGCTTTCTGGTCTTCATGCGCGGCGCTGAGGGTCACGGTGCCGCCAGCGGCCTCAAAAGCCGCCTGAAAGCTATCGGCCAACCCCTTGCCATAGTCGTTGTTGACGTAGGAGACGGCCACTTCCTTGACGCCCTCTTCCATCAGGATCTCGGTCATCACCACGCCCTGACGCGCATCGGACGGCGCGGTGCGGAAGAACAGACCGTTGTCCTCGTTGTTCTGGTGGCTCAGCGCCGGCGAGGTTGCCGAGGGCGAGATCATCACCATGCCGTTAGGCACCGCGACGTTCGACAGGATTGCGCCGGTCACGCCCGAGCAGTCTGCGCCCATGATGCCCTTGACACCGTCTGAGGTGATCAGGCGCTCGGCAGCGGCCGAGGCGGCGGCGGCGTCGATACAGGTCGAGTCGGCACGTACCGGCGTCACCATCATGCCGTCCAGCAGCGTGCCGGCTTCGTTTACCTCGGTCATCGCCAGCTCGGCGCCCGCCGCCATGTCCGGCGTGATCGATTCCAGCGGGCCGGTGAAGCCCAGGATCACGCCGATCTTGACTTCCTTGCTGTGGCTTGCCGCGAAGGCTGACCCCGCCATCAGGGCGGTGGCCGCAGTGGCCATGAGCAGTTTTTTCATGTCTATACTCCCAAGTTGGAACAATGTGTTCTGAAGCGAGCCTAGCAATCTGCGGCAAAAAGAAAAGCGCTAACGTTAAAGGATTGTCACCCGGCCTGTTTTCCCGCGAACGCGGGTTTCCCCGGCCGGCGGCCGCCTTAAGTTTCCCTATGACCCTTGATGTCGGGGGCCAAAGGGGAATGACCATGCGCCTGCTGTTCTACGTCCTGATCTGCCTGCTCACCGGCGCCGGCGCGCAGGCCGAAACGCTTGAAACCTCCACCGGGCCGGTCCGGGCGGAGCTTGTGCTTTCCGGCCTCGATGCGCCCTGGGCGATCGCCTTTCTGCCCGGAGGCGGCTACCTGGTAACCGAGCGCGGCGGCGCGTTGCTGCATGTGCGGAACGGGACCGCGCGCCGGGTCAGCGGCGTGCCGAGGGTCGCGGCGGTCGGGCAGGGCGGGCTGCTCGACGTTATGGTGCCGCGCGATTTTGCCACCAGCCGCGCGGTCTTCCTGAGTTTTTCACGCTCCGAGCCGGGCGGCGGGGCGGGCACGGCGGTTGCGGTCGGGCGGCTGGATGTCGGGGGCGGGGCGCTGCGCGACGTCCGCACGATCTTCACCGCCGCACCGGGCAGCCGTGGCGGACGGCATTTCGGCTCCCGCATCGTCGAGGCGGCGGACGACACGCTCTTCGTCACCCTGGGCGAGCGCGGCGACCGGCCCTCGGCGCAGGACCGGGGCAATCACAACGGCAGCGTCCTGCGGATCAACCGCGACGGCACGGTGCCGGGTGACAACCCCTTTGTCGGCGCGGCCGGCGTGCAATCGGAGATCTGGTCCTATGGCCACCGCAATCCGCAGGGCGCGGTGGTGGATGGCCAGGGCCGGCTCTGGGTGGTCGAGCACGGCGCGCGCGGCGGGGACGAGGTGAACCGGATCCGGCGCGGCGCCAACTACGGCTGGCCGGTGATCGCCTATGGGCGGCACTACTCGGGCGAGAAAATCGGCGAGGGCAGCGCGAAACCCGGGATGGAACAGCCGATGTTTTTCTGGGATCCCTCGATCGCGCCCTCCGATGTGATGATCTATTCCGGGCGGCTCTGGCCCGAGTGGCGCGGCGATTTCTTCGTCGGATCACTCAAGTTCGACATGATCAGCCGGCTGGAGGGCAATCCGCTGCGCGAGGTCGAGCGGATTTCGGGGAAGGCGACGGACCGGGTGCGCGATGTGGCCGAGGCTCCGGACGGGTCGATCTGGGTGGTTTCCGAGGGGCAGGGGGCGATCTATCGGCTGACGCCCGCACGCTGACGCACCGGTGTCAGGCGATTTCAAATCGGGGAGTTTCGGGGGTGTTTCGTACGATCGGCCCGGGCGCCGATGTCAGATCGACAGACGCGCCGCCTGCGCCCCGCGTTCGCGGTAGGGCGTGGTGTTGTAATGCGCCCGGTAGCATTTCGAGAAATGCGACGGCGAGGCAAAGCCGCAGGCCAGCGCCACGTTGATCACGCTCATGTCGGTCTGCATCAGCAGGTTGCGCGCCTTTTGCAGCCTGAGTTCCATGTAATAGCGTTTCGGCGAGCGGTTGAGGTAGCGCCGGAACAGCCGCTCGAGCTGGCGGGTCGACATGCCCACGTCGCGCGCCAGGATCGAGGGGCTGATCGGTTCCTCGATATTGGATTCCATCATCTGGATCACCTGGCTCAGCTTGGGGTGGCGCACGCCGATCCGGGTCGGCACCGACAGGCGCTGGGTGTCCTGATCGGTGCGGATCGAGGAATAGATCAACTGGTCGGCGACGGCGTTGGCCAGGTCCTCGCCCAGGTCGTTGGCGATCAGTTTCAGCATCAGGTCGATCGACGAGGTGCCGCCGGCGGTGGTGATCCGGTTGCCGTCGATCACGAAGACCGACTTGGTCAGGTGCACCTCGTCGAATTCCTCGGTGAAACTGTCGGCGTTCTCCCAGTGGATCGTCGCCTTCTTGCCGTCGAGCAGCCCGGCCTTGGCCAGCGTGTATCCGGCGGTGCATAGTCCGCCCATCACCAGCCCCTTGCGGGCCTCGCGCCGCAGCCAGGACAGCACCTTCTTGGTGGTGGATTTCTGCACCTCGATGCCGCCGCAGACCAGCACGGTGTCGTCGCGCTGCAACTCGCCGAGATCGCCGTCGAGCTTGAAGGTGGTGCCGGCCGAACAGGTGCTCTCCTCGCCGCCCTCGCCGATCAGGCGCCAGTCATAGATCTGGGTGCCCGCCATCCGGTTGGCGATCCGCAGGCTTTCCAGCGCCGAGGCAAAGGACAACAGGGTGAAATTGTCCAGCAGCACAAAGACGAAACGGCGCGGCCGTCCCGCCTGGCGATCCTGGCCGACAACGTCGCGTTGCTCTGTCATAGTGGCGTTCCCGAACCGTTTGCGCGTCGAATCCCCAGCCGGGGCGGAGGTGATCCACAGCTTGCTCAGACGTTATTTGCGGCGTCAAGTGCCGCAAAAGGGATATGGCCTCTGGTCCCTGCCTTTTGTATAACGTCCCCCTGATACGCCAAGCGGAGAAAAAGCAATGACCGAGTGGACCAGATCGGACTGGCGCGCCAAGCCGCGCGTGCAGATGCCCGATTACACCGACGCCGCGGCCCTGGGCGCGGTCGAGGCCCAGCTTGCGAAATATCCGCCGCTGGTTTTTGCCGGCGAGTCGCGTCGCCTGAAACAGCAATTGGGGGCGGCATCGCGCGGCGAGGCGTTCCTGCTGCAGGGCGGCGATTGCGCCGAGAGCTTCGAGCAATTCAGCGCCGATGCGATCCGCGACACTTTCAAGGTGATGCTGCAGATGGCGATGGTGCTGACCTATGGCGCCAAGGTGCCGGTGATCAAGGTGGGCCGCATGGCCGGCCAGTTCGCCAAGCCGCGCAGCGCGCCGACCGAGGTGGTCGAGGGGGTCGAACTGCCCAGCTATCGCGGCGACATCGTCAATGACCTGGCGTTTACGCCGGAGGCGCGGATTCCCGATCCGGCGCGGATGTTGCAGGCCTATACCCAGGCCGCCGCCACGCTGAACCTGCTGCGCGCCTTTTCCACCGGCGGCTATGCCGACGTGAACCAGGTGCATAGCTGGACGCTGAGCTTTACCGAGGGCGAGAAATCCGAGCGCTATCGCGAGATGGCCAGCCGAATCACCGATACGCTGGACTTCATGAAGGCCGCAGGGGTCAAGAACGACACCGCGCACACGCTGCAGACCGTGGATTTCTACACCAGCCACGAGGCGCTGCTGCTGGAGTACGAGGAGGCGCTGACGCGGCTCGACTCGACCTCCGGCAAATGGCTGGCGGGCTCCGGCCACCTGATCTGGATCGGCGATCGCACGCGCCAGCCGGACGGCGCGCATGTGGAGTTCTGCCGCGGGGTGCTGAACCCGATCGGGCTGAAATGCGGTCCGACGATGACCGCCGAAGACCTCAAGCAGTTGATGGACAAGCTGAACCCCGACAATGAGGCCGGGCGGCTGACGCTGATCGCGCGGTTCGGCGCCGGCGGCGTGGGCGAGCATCTGCCGCGCCTGATCAAGACCGTGCGCGAAGAGGGCGCCAACGTGACCTGGGTCTGCGACCCGATGCACGGCAACACGATCAAATCCTCGACCGGCTACAAGACGCGGCCCTTTGATTCGGTGCTGCGCGAGGTGCGCGAATTCTTTGCCGTGCATGCGGCGGAGGGCACGGTGCCCGGCGGGGTGCATTTCGAGATGACCGGCCAGGACGTGACCGAATGCACCGGCGGCGTGCGCGCGGTGAGCGAGGCGAACCTGTCGGACCGCTATCACACTGCCTGCGATCCGCGGCTGAACGCCAGCCAGTCGCTCGAACTGGCCTTTCTGGTGGCCGAGGAGCTGAGCGCATTGCGGAGCGAACGGGTCGCCCGCGCCGTCGGCTGATCCGGAAGGTCAGGCCAGAGAAGGTCAGGCCGGAGTCGGGGCAGAAACCAGGGCCGGGCTATTTCACCAGCCGCAGATAGGGCGGTTGGGTGAGAGGGGCCGGTCCGGGTTCGGCAAATCCCGGTTCGACAATTCCCGGTTCGTCCTGGCGGTCGGGCTCTGCCGGCAGGGCCGGGGCTGACACGGCGGCGCCGCGCGCCACCGGCCGCAGCAGCTTGTTGGAAATGTCGAACCGCACCGGCGGATGCACCCTGTCGGTGTCGGCCACCATCACACCCAGCGCGCGGGCCACGTCGCCCGCCTCGGTGGCCAGCGGCAGCAGCAGCATCCGCCCCTCGATCAGCGGACCCTCAGCCGACGCAGGCCGGTCCAGCCGCAATTCGGCAATGGAGGGGCCGGAAAACACCCGTTGCAGGATCGCCCCGGCATCGGCCCGGAAATCGTAGCCGAACAGCGCGGTGAAGGGGGTGCCGCGCAGGTCCATTCCGGCCAGATGGTTGAGATGCTCACCAGCCAGGCGGAAACGGGCGGTGCGCCGTCCGATGCGTTGCAGGATGAAGCAGTGGCCGAGGATGTTGCTGATCGCGCGCGGGTCGATCTGGCTGCGAAGCGGCACCGTGCCGGTGTCGCCGTCGGGGTCACCGAGCGCCAGCCAATAGGCCTCGGCCTGGCGCAGCGGCGACAGGCTGCGGCCGCTGCGGAAGCGATCGAGAACGACGATCTTGTCGTCGCCGTGATCCCCGGTCGGGGGAAGACCTGTCCGCCGCATCTTTGCCGTCCTCTCCACTCGCCGTCACTACCCGCCACGGGGCGTTTCCAGATTCGCCGACCAAGCGGCCAGCGTGGTTACTTCGCCGTTAACTTGCCACAATTCCGCTCAATTTTGGAGCTTTTCCTTAATAGGTGGTTAATCACCCCGACCCGCCGACCTCTGCCGTAGGGCTTGCCCTGCCTGCCGCATTGCCATTACTTGCCGTGAAAACCGAACGAATGCGGACTCGGGGGACGCGGCGCATGATCAGATCGATGACGGGATTTGCCTCGGCCAAGGGCGAGCGTGGCGACTATTCCTGGGGCTGGGAGCTGCGCAGCGTTAATGCCAAGGGGCTGGATCTGCGGCTGCGGGTGCCGGACTGGCTGGAGGGGCTGGAGGCGGCGCTGCGCGGGGATCTGGCCAAGGCGGTTGCGCGCGGAAACGTCACCCTGTCGCTGCGGCTGATGCGCAGCGACGCGGCGGCGGGAGCGGCGGTGAACGAAGATGTGCTGGCCGCAGCACTCGACGCGCTGGCGCGGATCGAGGAAGAGGCGATGGCGCGGGGCGTGACGCTGGCGCCGTCCAAGGCCAGCGATCTGCTGGGCCTGCGCGGCATGATGGAGGCCGCCGCCGGCGACGAGGACACCGCCGCGCTGACCGCGCAGCTGCGGGCCGAGCTCAAACCCCTGATCGAGGATTTTCTCGCCATGCGCCGGGCCGAGGGCAGGGCGCTGGAGCAGCTGTTGCGCGGCCAGCTTGTGCAGGTGAGCGGGCTGGTCGAACGGGCCGCGGTGCTGGCCGAGGCGCGCAAACCCGCCGTGGCCGAGACCCTGCGCGGCAACCTGCGGCGCATTCTGGACAATGCCGAGGGTGCTGATCCCGACCGGGTGGCGCAGGAACTGGCGATGATGGCGGTCAAGGCCGATGTCACCGAGGAATTGGACCGGCTGCGCGCCCATGTCGGCGCGGCAGGCGAATTGCTGGACGCCGGCGGCGCGGTGGGCCGCAAGCTGGATTTCCTGATGCAGGAGTTCAACCGCGAGGCCAATACCCTATGTTCCAAGTCGCAGAACGCGGAACTGACCAAGGTGGGGCTGGAGCTCAAGGCGGTGATCGACCAGATGCGCGAGCAGGTCCAGAACGTCGAGTGATTTGAAAGGGAACATGACATGGCACAGGTCACGGCACAGCGACGCGGGCTGCTGATCATCCTGTCCTCGCCCTCGGGGGCAGGGAAATCGACGCTGGCCAAGCGGCTGCGCGACTGGGACCCGTCGATCCGGTTTTCGGTCTCGGCCACCACCCGCAAGCCGCGCCCGGGCGAGGTGGATGGCGAGGATTACTATTTCCTGACCGAGGACAGCTTCAAGCGCAAGGTGAACGAGGGCGAGATGCTGGAGCACGCGCATGTGTTCGGCAACTACTACGGCTCGCCCAAGACCCCTGTGCAGGAAGCGATCAATTCCGGGCAGGACGTGCTTTTTGACGTGGACTGGCAGGGCGAGGTGCAGATCCGCAATTCGGATCTGGCCCAGCACGCGCTGTCGATCTTCCTGCTGCCGCCCTCGATCCCGGAACTGCGCCGCCGTCTGATCGAACGGGGCACCGACAGCGAAGAGACCATCGGCGCCCGGATGGAGAAGAGCTGGGCGGAAATCAGTCACTGGGGCTATTACGATTTCGTGCTGATCAACGACGATCTGAATGCCACTGAAAAACGGTTGCGGACCATCATTTCGGCGACCCGCCTGCGTCGTACCCAGCAACCGAACCTTCTAGCGCATGTGCGCACATTGCAGGCCGAATTCGAGGAGCTTTCATGACCATTTACGCCCTGGGCGGGGACGCCCCGCAGATCCACGACGACACCTGGGTCGCCCCCGATGCCAACCTGATCGGCAAGGTGGTGATGGAGGCCGGATCCTCGGTCTGGTTCGGCTCCACCATCCGCGCCGATCACGAGGAGATCCGCATCGGTGAAGGCTCCAACGTGCAGGAGGATTGCGTCATGCATGTGGACCCGGGCTATCCGCTGACCATCGGCAAGGATTGCACCATCGGCCACAAGGTGATGCTGCACGGCTGCGAGATCGGCGACGGAACGCTGGTCGGGATGGGCGCCACCGTGCTGAACGGCGCGAAGATCGGCAGGAACTGTCTGATCGGGGCCGGTGCGCTGGTGACCGAGAACAAGGAGATTCCCGACAATTCGCTGGTGATGGGATCGCCGGGCAAGGTGGTGCGCGAGATCAGCGAAGATCACGCCCAACGCATGCGCAAGGGCGCGCTGCATTACCAGGACAACATGCGCAAGTTCCGCGACGAGATGAAGGCCGTGAAAAAATGAAGAACTCCAAAGGCTCGCTGGTCCGCCCCGATCCGCTTCCCGAGAGCGTGAGCCGGCCAGTCGTCACGCCGCTGAGCCCCTCGGTTGTCTATGCCAGCGAAAGTCCCGATGAGCTGGATGCGCAATACGAGGGCCGCGTGCACGGTTATACCTATTCGCGCGAGGGGCATCCCAACGCCGATGTGGTGGCCAGGCGGCTGGACGCGATGGAGGGGGCCGAGGGCGGTGTGGTGACCGGCTCGGGCATGGCGGCGGTTACCGCCGTTCTGATGGGGCTGCTGAACGCGGGCGATCACGCGATCGGCGGCAACCAGCTCTATGGTCGGTCGCTGAGGCTGATGAAGGAGGACCTGCCGCGCATGGGCATCACCACCACGCTCGCCGATCCCGGTGACGTGGCGGCCGTCGCGGCGGCGATCCGGCCCGAGACGCGGATGGTGCTGGTCGAGGTGGTGTCGAACCCGACGCTGCGGGTGGCCGATCTGGACGGGCTGGCGACGCTGTGCAAGGCGCGCGGCGTGCTGCTGGCGGTGGACAACACCTTTACCACGCCGAAATCGATCCGCCCGTTCGATCACGGCGCCGATATCGTGATCCATTCGGTGACCAAGCTGCTGTCGGGCCATTCCGACGTGATGCTGGGCTATGCGGTGGCGCGCGATCCCGAACTGACCGAGAAAATGCGCGTCTTTGCGGTGACCACGGGCCTCACGCCCAGCCCGTTCGATTGCTGGCTGGCCGAGCGCGGGATGCTGACCTTCGATCTGCGCTTTGACCGGGCGCAGGCGACGGCGGTGGCGCTGGCCGATCACCTGGCCGGGTTGCCGGGGGTCAAACGCGTGATCTATCCGCTGCGGCACGATCACCCGGATCATGACCGAGCCGCGGTCCTGCTGGGGGGGCAGGGCTGCAACATGGTCAGTTTCGAGCTGGAGGGCGGACGGGCGGCGGCAAATGCGTTTGCGCGCGGCGCCGAGGGGCTGAGCTTTGCCCCGACGCTGGGAGACGTGGGCACCACGCTGTCTCATCCGGCGTCCTCGTCGCACCGGGGAATGACCGCGCAGGAGCGCGCTGCGCAGGGGCTGACGGAGGGGTTCTTCCGGGTCTCGGTCGGGCTGGAAGAGCCAGATGCGCTGCTTCAGGTCTTTTCCGAGGCTGTGACGGCAGCAACTGCCGTATCCTAGTTACATGAATGGAGCAGGGTGAAGACCTGGAAAAGGGCGCGAAGGCAGCGGGGATGACGGCAGTGCAGGGCGACGTGAACGCAGAGTTCCTTGCGGCGGTACCGCTGCCGGCGCTGATGGTGGATCAGACCGAACGTATCATCGCGGCCAATCCCGAGGCGCTGACCCTGCTTGGCCAGCAGATCACCGGGCGCCATTTCGCCACCATCCTGCGCCAGCCCACCGTGATGGACGCCATCGAGGCGGGGTTGCGCGACAAGCGCCCGCACCAGGCGCGGATGCAGTCCAGCGACGGGGCGCAGGACATCTCGTACGAGGTGATCTGCCGCTATGTGAACGGCATCGGCGCGGTGCAGGGCGGGGCGGTTCTGGTCAGTTTCCAGGATGTCACCCATCTGGAGCAGGCGGTGCAGATGCGGCGCGATTTCGTCGCCAATGTCAGCCACGAGTTGCGCACACCGCTGACCGCGCTGATGGGGTTCATCGAGACCCTGCGCGGCCCGGCGCGCGAGGATGCGGCGGCGCGCGACCGGTTTCTGAAGATCATGGAGGGCGAGGCCGGGCGGATGAACCGGCTGGTGGGCGACCTGTTGTCGCTCAACCGTGTGGAAAGCGAGGAACGGGTCCGGCCCAAGGAACAGCTGGACCTGACCGGGATGCTGCGCGAGACGCTCAATTCGCTGCGTCCGCTGGCCGATGGCGCCAGCGTCCAACTCGACCTTACCGCGCCCGAGGAGCCGGTGATGGTGACCGGCGACGCCGACCAGTTGCGGCAGGTCTTTACCAACCTGATCGAGAACGCGATCAAATACGGCGGGTCGGGTGGACGCGTCGACGTCGTGGTCTCGGCCTCCGAGCGCGACCCGGCGGTGCGCGGCCCCGGCGCCCGGGTGCAGGTGATCGACAAGGGGCCGGGAATCGCCCCGGTGCATCTGCCGCGGCTGACCGAGAGATTCTATCGCGCCGACAGTCACCGGTCGCGCGAACTGGGGGGAACCGGGCTGGGGCTGGCGATCGTGAAACACATCATCAATCGCCATCGCGGCCGGTTGCGGGTGGAAAGCGAACTGGGGCAAGGCGCTGTTTTCACGGTCATTTTACCAAAATAGTCCGCGCCCTGGATTTGTCGGAGAAACCTAGACAAGGGAAACCCACTGTGCGGACAGGGCTTTTTCGGCGGTTAACCGCGTTTTTCCGTTCCGCTGTCATGTAACTGTTACACAGCTGTCACAAAAGCCTCACGCAGGCTCACTAGGAGGGGCGCAAGATCACCATGAGGGTGGTCGCTTTTACATATTCCAAGGAGACAAACATGTCCTTTGTCAAACTGACGGTTTCCGCCCTGGCCCTTGGCGCCGTTTCGGCCACGGCCGCCGCTGCCCGCGATGAAATCCGGATCGTCGGCTCGTCCACCGTTTTCCCCTACACGCAAGCGGTCGCCGAACAGTTCGCCAACAACACCGGCGCCCCGTCCCCGATCGTCGAATCGACCGGCACCGGCGGCGGCATGAAGATTTTCTGCGGTGGCATCGGCGAAGGTCATCCCGACATCACCGGCGCATCGCGCGCCATGAAGAAATCGGAATACAATCTGTGCCAAGAAAACGGCGTGACCGACATTTCCGAAGCGATGATCGGCTTTGACGGCCTGTCGATCGCCGTCTCGCGCAGCAACGACGCTGACTGGGACCTGTCGCTGGAGCAGGTGTTCCTGGCGCTTGGCGCCGAAGTGCCGGTCGATGGCAAGATGGTCGCCAACCCCTACATGAAGTGGTCGGACATCGACGCCAGCCTGCCCGCCACCGAGATCCTGGCCTACGGCCCGCCGCCGACCTCGGGCACCCGCGACGCCTTTGTCGAACTGGCGATGCACGAGGGCTGCAAGCACAACGCCTGGGTTCAGGAGCAGGGCCTGAACAAGGATAAGAAATGGGTCAAGGAAAACTGCTCGCGCATGCGTCAGGACGGCCCCTTTGTCGAAGCCGGCGAGAACGACAACCTGATCGTTCAGCGTCTCGAAGCTGACACCAATGCTGTCGGCATCTTCGGCTACTCGTTCCTGTACGAGAACTTGGACAAGCTGAAAGGCGTCAAGATCAATGGCGTCGAGCCCTCGACCGACACCATCGCCGACAAGTCCTATCCGGTGTCGCGCCCGCTGTTCTTCTACGTCAAGAACGCGCACCGCGGCGTGATCCCGAACCTCGACGCCTTCATCGAGGAATACATGTCGGATGACGCGCTGGAAGCCGGTGGCTACCTGTCCGAGCGTGGCCTGGTGGCCCTGTCGGAGGACCGCCGCGCCGATCTTCAGGACGCGGTCCTGAACGGCGCGTCGATGGCAGCGCCCAAATAAGCTGTAGCGAAGACCTCCACCCCGGGCCGCGGTTTCGGCCCGGGGATCTATTTCTGGAAAGCGCCCGAACATGACAGCCATCCCCTTTCTCCTGCTGATCCTGGCAACGCTGGCCGGGTATGTGCTCAACCGCATGGCCGCCCGGACGATCCGGGACAATGGGGCCCGCCTGCATTCGATGACGTCCTACCACGGGCTGTACTCGGCCCTGATGGTGCTGGTCCCGGTCCTGACGATCATCCTGTTGTGGCTGGTTCTGGAAGGGTCGGTCATCGACCGCATGGTGATGTCCGGTCTGCCCGATGGCATGCTTGACGGGCAGGGGACCGGCGCGGTGCAGCTTGTTCTGGCCGAGATCAAGTCAATCTCGCGCGGCCAGATCTTCGGCACGCCGGAGGACTGGAAACTCGCCGCCGCAGAGAGATACAGCGCGCTCCGGGCCCAGGCCGACTGGTGGATGATTGCGGTTGTGGCGATTGTCGCCCTGGCCATCCTCGTTTTCGCGCGGTCGCGGGTTTCGGCCGAGTTCCGCGCGCGTCAGGGGGTCGAGCACATCGTTTCGGGGCTGATGATCTTCTGTTCGACGGTCGCCATTTTCACCACCATCGGTATCATTGTGTCGCTGTCCTTTGAGACGGTGCGGTTTCTCGACCGCGTCCCGCTGACCGAGTTCCTTTTCGGGCTGAACTGGGAACCGCAGATCCCGCTGCGCGAGGATCAGATCGCCGCCGAGGGTGCCTTCGGCTGGATCCCGGTGATCCTGGGCACGATCGTCATCACGGTGGTGGCGCTGCTGGTGGCGGTGCCGGTCGGGTTGTTCTCGGCGATCTACCTCAACGAATTCGCGCCCCGCAAACTGCGGGCCACGATCAAGCCGGTTCTGGAAATCCTCGCCGGCGTGCCCACGGTCGTCTACGGCTTTTTCGCCATTCTGGTCGTCGCCCCGGCGATCCGCTCTTTCGGGCAGTCGCTCGGTGTGGACGTGGCGCCCAATACCGCGCTCGCCGCCGGCGGCGTCATGGGCATCATGCTGGTTCCGTTCATCTCTTCCTTTGCCGACGACGCGCTTTCGGCGGTGCCGGGTGCGCTGCGGGACGCCGCGCTGGGGCTGGGCGCGACCCGCGCCGAGATGATGACGACGGTGCTGTTTCCCGCCGCGATCCCCGGCATCGTCGGCGGTGTGCTGCTGGCCGTCAGCCGCGCCATCGGCGAGACGATGATCGTGGTCATGGCCGCCGGCCTGATCGCGAAGATGACCATCAATCCGCTCGACAGCGTGACCACAGTCACGGTGCAGATCGTCACGCTCCTGATCGGAGACACGTCGTTCGACAACCCGAAGACGCTGGCCGCCTTCGCGCTCGGGATGATGCTGTTTCTTGTCACCCTTATGATCAACGTCTTCGCGCTGCGCATCGTGCGCAAGTACCGCGAAGCCTATGATTGAGGCCTCAGAGATGTCCGATATCACAAGCGCCCCGGGCGCCCCGACCCCGAAGAGCAGCACCGAGCTTGTCGCGGCCTCGCTCAAGCGCCGCCATCGAAAGGAGGCCCGGCTGAAATGGATCGGCCTCGGGGCCATCGGCGTGGCCTTTCTGATGCTGGCCATTCTGGTGGGATCGCTGGTCTCCTCCGGCTGGCAGGCCTTTACCCAGACCCATGTGACGCTGGAGGTTTTCGTCGATCCCGAAGAGATCCCCGAAGAGCGGCTGCCGCGCGGCGGTTTCGACGATGCGCTCGGCGCCTCGCTGGGCCGGATGCTCCCCGAAGCCGACATGAGCCAACGCGCGGTCAGAAAGTCGGTCGAGCGGATCCTGTCCAACGGCGCCCA
Source organism: Antarcticimicrobium sp. (assembly GCF_029212575.1). Classification (GTDB taxonomy): domain Bacteria; phylum Pseudomonadota; class Alphaproteobacteria; order Rhodobacterales; family Rhodobacteraceae; genus Antarcticimicrobium. The sequence continues at coordinate 1,264 of NZ_JARGPK010000019.1, read as the reverse complement.
GTTCAAGCTGCGCGACATGGTGGTGGCCGATCCCGCGCTGATCGGCAAGACCATCTCGATGCGGGTGCCGGTCTCCGACCCCTATGACCAGTTGAACAAGAATCTGATCGACCGGAACACGCCGGAACAGAACCGCCGGGTGAAGGACAACGAGATCGCGTTCTTCGACGCGCTCAAGGCGCAGGGGGCGATTTCAAAGCCCCTGAACTGGGCGTTGTTCACCAATGCGGACTCCCGGTTTCCGGAACTTGCGGGCCTCAAGGGGGCGTTGGCCGGGTCGTTCTGGGCGCTGCTGACCTGCTTTTTGATCTCGTTCCCGCTGGGGATCGGCGCGGCGATCTATCTCGAAGAGTTCGCGCCGAAGAACAAGCTGAGCGATTTCATCGAGGTGAACATCAACAACCTCGCCGCCGTGCCCTCTGTCGTGTTCGGTCTGCTGGCGCTGGCGGTCTTCATCGGGTGGTTCGGGCTGCCGCGCTCGGCGCCCTTCGTCGGCGGGCTGACACTGGCGCTGATGACCATGCCGACGATCATCATCGCCACCCGCGCGGCGCTGAAATCGGTGCCCCCCTCGATCCGCGAGGCCGCGCTTGGCCTCGGCGCCTCGAAACAGCAGGTGGTGTTCCAGCACGTCCTGCCGCTGGCGATGCCCGGCGTGCTGACCGGGACCATCATCGGCCTGGCGCAGGCCCTGGGGGAAACCGCGCCGCTGCTGCTGATCGGGATGAACGCCTTTATCACCTCGGCCCCGTCGAGCCCGTTTGACAGCGCAACCGCCCTGCCGACCCAGATCTTCATCTGGGCGGACAGCCCGGAACGCGGTTTCGTTTCGCGGACCTCGGCGGCGATCCTGATCCTGCTCGGCTTCCTGGTGGCGATGAATGCCGTCGCGATTTACCTGCGCCAGAAGTTCGAGAAAAAATGGTAAGAACCTGAGGACACCCAATATGTACGATACAGCCAGAACGGAGAGTGCCTTGGAGCAGACCGACATCAAGATTTCGGCACGCAACGTGCAGGTTTTTTACGGCGACACCCATGCCATCAAGGATGTGGATGTCGATATCGAGGACAAGACCGTGACCGCCTTTATCGGTCCGTCCGGCTGCGGCAAGTCCACCTTCCTGCGCTGCCTGAACCGAATGAACGACACCATCGACATCTGCCGGGTTCAGGGTGACATCCTGCTGGACGGCGAGGATATCTATGACCCCAAGGTCGACCCGGTACAGCTGCGCGCCAAGGTCGGCATGGTGTTCCAGAA
>NZ_JARGPK010000092.1 GCF_029212575.1 Antarcticimicrobium sp. | reverse complement strand
AACAGTTTGCGCATTGCCGGGTTCCCTTGTCGCTCAGTTGTCCCGCGCGGCCTGCCACAGCCTTACGGCCTGCATGGTGTCGCGCACGTCGTGCACGCGCAGAAGTTGCACCCCCTGCGCCAGCGCCGCAAGCCCCACGGCAATCGAGCCGGGGGCGCGGGGCGCGGCGCGCGGGTCCCCGCCGCTGGTGCCGATGAACCGCTTGCGCGAGGCCCCGAGCAGGATCGGGCAGCCCAGCCCGTGAAACAGCGCGAGGCCGCGCAGCAGCGCGAGGTTGTGGTCGCGCGTCTTGCCAAAGCCGATGCCGGGATCTGCGAGGATGCGGGCGCGCGGAATCCCCTGCGCCACGAGCGTCGCGATGCGGGTTGCGAGGAAATCGTAGACGTCGAGCAGCACGTCGCCGTAGTGCGGATCGTCCTGCATGGTTGCGGGGTCGCCCTGGGCATGCATGACGCAGACCGGTACCGAGTGTTCGGCGCAGAGCGGGGCGAGGGCCGCGTCGTAGGTGAAGCCGGCGACATCGTTGACCAGGGTCGCCCCGGCGTCGAGCGCGGCGGCGGCGACGGCGGATTTGCGGGTATCGATGGAGATTGCGATCGCGCTTTCGGCCCGGATCGCCGCGATCACCGGGGCAGTGCGGGCGATCTCCTCGTCCACCGGAACCTCCAACGCGCCGGGGCGGGTGGATTCGCCGCCGATGTCGAGGATGTCGGCGCCCGCGGCGATCATCGCGCGGGCGCCGGCCAGCGCCGCCCCGGCATCGTGGTGCTTGCCGCCGTCGGAGAAGCTGTCGGGCGTGATGTTGAGAATGCCCATGATATTGGGGCGGTCCATTGCCATCCCGGCCAGGGGCGCGCGCGGCGCGGTCAGCGGGGCCAGGTCGTGATCGGGCAGGTCATCGGCGGGGATCACCTGCGGCGCGTGGCCGCGCGCCAGCGCCTCCACATGGGTGAACCAGAGCGGACCGCCGGCCAGCGGCAGCGCGTCACCGGGGCGGGCGGACCCGTGCTGGACCAAGGGGCGGTAGTAGAAGGTCACAGGGTTGCCTGCTCCACCGGGACGCTGCGCAGCGGCAGGCCGGGATCGGTGGGCGCATCGACACCGATCGCCAGCATCTCCTCCGCGGCGAAGGTGGCGGCGAACCATGCCGCCAGCGCCACCGCGTCACCGGGCTGGGTCGCCGGGCCATCGACCGCGTCGAGCACGATCTTGGACGGCGCCCATACGCTGATCTGGCCGTGTTTCATCGCCCAGTCGAGCTCGGTCCGGGTTGCGACCACGACGCAGCGGGCATCGCGGGCCGCCAGCACCCAGGCGTTCTGTTCGATGGCCAGGAGGTCGATGCGGCGCTGGGTCATGCGGTGACCGGTGCGCGGGGCGGGCAGACCGGGCGCGCCGACGCAGAGCACCAGCGGCCGGTCGCCCCGTTCGAGCTGGTCGAGCCAGCCCGGGAGGTTGGGCGAGGCGATGGCGGCGTTGGAGAGGTAGACCAGGCGCGGATGCGGGCGATCGTCCTCGACCAGGGGGCCATGCGCCATCTGGGTACGGGCGCGGACGATCTCGACCCCCAGCGCGCCGGGACCGCGATCAAGCTTCTCGACCCGGACAAAGGCGCGGATCGCCTGCGGTTCCAGCAGAATGCGCTCGGCGATGCGTTCGGCCAGGGTTTCGAGCAGGTTCAGACGCTCGTCCGCCAGTTCATGCGCGATCGCCTCGGTCACCCGGTCGTAGGACAGGATGCGGTCGACATCGTCGTTGATCGGGCCGGTCAGCGGCTCGACCTCGACCACAACATTGAAACAGACCCGCTGAGTGGTGCCGCGTTCGGCCTGAAAGGCGCCGATCTCGACCTCGACCACGTGATCGCGCACCGAGATCCGGTCGAGCGGGCCGCGCGGTGCGGTGGCTGCGGCGCGTTCGGAGGGATGCGCGAAGGCGAGGCGGATTTCGGTGCTCATGGGCTTGGGCCTTTGGTCGGGTCGGTCGTCAGCCCGAGGTTTAGGCTGCGGGCGCCCTTGTAACAGGCCCGGATGCGCCGTGCCAGCGACGGAAAGCGGCGCGGGCGCCTACTCGCTCGACGCCGTGCGGTAGTTGTGGCGGTAGAAGATGTGCACGCCGATCCGGGCGGTCTGCTTGTAGACGCGGGCCCAGCGCGGCTTTACAGCGGAGGTGTGATAATGGGTGGCGCCGCCGGTCAGGTCGCCGGCAACCCCGTCCATCACCGCGCGGGCGACCTTGGAGACGCGCTCGAAGGCTTGGGGTTCGGCGATCACCTCGGCGTGACCGTCGCAGGTATAGGTGAACTGACACTGATAGCGCTTGCCGGTGCCCTGGCGGATCACGCCGCAGAGGCTGTCGGGGAAGCGGGCGCTCTTGACCCGGTTCATGATCACCTCGGCGACGGCGAACTGGCCCTTTACGGTTTCGCCGCGGGCCTCGAAATAGAGCGCCTCGGACAGGCATTTCCAGTTGTCGCCGCCCTCCGGTTCGGGCTGGGCATCGACCCAGGCGCGGGAGAAGGACAAGGGAAGCGGCTTGGCCTTGCTCTTTTTCGGGCGGGTGCCGGTCAGCATGGATTGCAGACGGGTCCCGGGCACCGTGTTCAGGCTGGATTGCTCACGCTGGAAGAGGCCCTTGAGGCCGGTATCGGCCGATGCGGCCAAAGGCGCGAGCACCGTGGAAACCACGGCGGCAACGGTCAGGAGTCGTCTCATAGGAACCTCACAACACGGGCGTTCGAGCAGGCCCCCCCCAGGCCGGCGCAGAGGGCCAATTAGCCCGGATGTCGTGAAAAGTCCAGTTCCGCCCGGAAATCGGGCAGATCGTGAACGGATCGGCGGCCTCGCGGACCCTGGCCGGCGCGGTGCAACCGCCTGAGGATCAAGGGGTTTCGTCACCCTCCGCGCCGATCGCTTCGGCAATGGCAAGCTGGGCCGCCGCCAGCCGCGCCACCGGCACGCGGAACGGCGAACAGGAGACATAGTCGAAGCCCGCCTCGCGGCAGAACGCAATTGATTCGGGGTTGCCGCCGTGTTCGCCGCAGATCGACACCGTCAAGTCCGGATTGGCGGCGCGGCCCCGCTCGGCGCCGAGTTTCAGAAGCTCGCCCACCCCCTCGGTGTCGAGCACGTGGAACGGATCCTCGGGAAAGACCCCCTTGCGCACGTAGTCGGACATGAAGCGCCCGGCGTCGTCGCGCGAGAGGCCGTAGGTCATCTGCGTCAGGTCGTTGGTGCCGAAGCTGAGAAAGGAGACATGCGGCGCGATCTCGGCCGCGCGCAGGGCAGCGCGCGGGGTTTCCACCATGACGCCGAGCCGATAGGCGAAGTCGCGGCGCCGTTCGGATCGGACCGCGGCGGCGACCGCATCGACCCGCGCCTTGATCAGCTCCACCTCGCGCTTGGCCGAAACCAGCGGGATCATGATCTCGGGCACCACCGGATCGCCCGAGCGGCTGGCCTCGAGCGTGGCCTCGAAGATGGCGCGGGCCTGCATTTCGTAGATCTCGGGCACGGTGACGCCGAGGCGCACGCCGCGCAGGCCCAGCATCGGGTTGTATTCGGCCATCGCCTCGATCCGGCGGGTGACATCGGAGACCGGCAGGTCCAGCGCCTCGGCCAGTTCGCGCTGGCCCGACCGGGTGGCGGGCAAAAACTCGTGCAGCGGCGGGTCGAACAGGCGGATGCAGACCGGGCTGCCCTCCATGATGCGGAACAGCTGGATGAAATCCTCGCGCTGCATCGGCAGCAGCCGGGCGAGCACGGCGGCGCGCCCGGAGCTGGTGTCGGCGAAGATCATCTCGCGCATCACCGTCAGGCGGCCGGGTTCGAAGAACATGTGCTCGGTCCGGCACAGCCCGATGCCCTGGGCATCGAAGTTGCGCGCGGTCTGGGCGTCGGCGGGGGTGTCGGCATTGGCGCGGATGCCGATGTCGCGCGCGGCATCCGCCCAGCCCATCAGGGTCTGGAAGGCGTCGTCGAGCGCGGCCTCGAGCATCGCCGGTTCCCCGGCGAGCAGCTGGCCGGTGCCGCCGTCGATGGTGACGATATCGCCCTCGCGCAGAATTCGGCCATCGGGCGCCTTCAGCATCTTGTCGCGGGTGTTGAAGATCAGTTCGGAGGCGCCGACGATACAGGGCAGGCCGAGGCCCCGCCCGATCACCGCGGCGTGGCTGCTCATGCCGCCCTTTTCGGTCAGCACACCGGCGGCGGCATGCATGCCGCGCACGTCCTCGGGGGCGGTTTCGCGGCGCACCAGGATGCAGGCTTCGCGCCGCGCGGCGCTGGCCTGGGCGGCGTTGGCGGAGAACACGATGCGCCCGGTCGCGGCGCCGGGGCTGGCGCCGATGCCGGTTGCCAGCACGTCACGCCGGGCATCGGGGGCGACCTGTCGGTGCAGCAGTTCGGTCATCGAATGCGGATCGACGCGCATCACCGCCTCTTGCCGGGGAATGATGCCATCCTCGGCCAACCGGACGGCGATGCGCAAACCGGCGCGCGGGCTGCGCTGGATCCGCACGCCGTCAAGGATGTGGACCGCGCCGTCCTGGATCACGAATTCGACCTGCATCTCTTCGCGCAGCTTGCGCCGCATCAGCGCCGCGTCGCGCTTGAGCGCCTCGAAGGCCTCGGGCGCCAGTTCCTCGAGCGAGGGCCCGCGCGCATCCTTTTCCAGGTAGAGCGCCGCGACACCGGCGCCGAGCGCGTCGCGACCCTGGCTCTGGCTGAGATAGCGGCCGGTGATCTGCGGCAGGCCGGTGATCGGGTCGGCCAGTTGCAGCACGCCGGAGCCGCATTCGCCCTGCCCCAGCCCCGGGATCATCTCCTGCACCACGAGGCCGAGACCTGCATCGGCCGGCGCGCCCTTGGCCTGGCGCAGCAGGCGGGCCGAGGTCCCCTCCCAGGCGCGGGCCATCGAGCGCAGCACGCCGCTGAGCTGATCGGTGCGCGATTGCGGAAAGGGTTCGTCGGCCTCGTCCGCGTAGGCGCGCAGCATGCGTTGCAGGCCCTTGGGCCCCTCGGTCGGGTCGCTGTCGAACAGGTCGGGATCGAGGCGGGCCACATGGGTGGCATAGCCCTGGACGAAGCGGGAATAGAGCGCCGCGGCGGCCTTGGGCCCGAGGGATTGGGAAAGCTTTTCGTACTGGGCGTCGTTCATGCCGATGTTGAGCACCGCGCCCGGCCCGCCCCAGTCGGGATCCTCGGACGAGGGGCGCACGCAGAGCAGCGCGCCGGCGGGGAACTGATCGTCGACGGCGGCGATGTCGGGCATCTCGCCCGCCGCGATGCGTTTGACCGCCAGAAAAGAGAGCGCGACGGTGCGCGGCACCGGCAGATCGAGACGGACCAGACGTTGAAGGCATTTGGCGCGCCCGCCATGCGCCCCGATGGCGATCGGGGCATCGGGGGTCACCAGGGTGGTATGGGGATCATTCTGCACTGCGGCACCTATCGCTATGTGCGCAGCATAGGCCCGCGCGCGCCGCGCGCAAGGGGGATGGGCGGGCCGGCAAGGGCGCGGACGCGGCGACGCGCGCGCCTGTCCCCCCCCCGCGCAGTCGGGGATCGCGCCGTCGTGGTGCCGCAGGCGAAAGGTCCCCGCTTGCGCGGGGAGGGCAGGTGTTTTCTTGGGGTGACGCCCGCTAGCCGGCGATGCGGGTGAGATCCGCCACCTGGCCGCAGATCGCGCAGATCTGGTGCAGCAGGTTCAGGCGGTTGCGGCGCAGGGTCTCGTTGTCGGTGTTGACCTGTACATCCTC
>NZ_JARGPK010000071.1 GCF_029212575.1 Antarcticimicrobium sp. | reverse complement strand
GGGGGGGGCCACGCCTGTGACAGGGTTACGCGCCCGCCTTGGCCAGCGCCTGGTCGAGATCGCGGATCAGGTCGTCGGCGTCCTCTGTCCCGATCGAGATCCGCACCACGCTCGGTCCGGCGCCGGCGGCCTCCTGCTGCTCCGGCGTCAGCTGCCGGTGGGTGGTCGAGGCGGAGTGGATCACCAGTGAGCGGGTATCGCCCAGGTTGGCGACATGGCTGAACAGCTCCAGGCTGTCGACGAACCTGATGCAGGCGTCGTAGCCGCCCTTGAGCGCCACGGTGAACAGCCCGCCGGTGCCCTTGGGATAGAGCCGCTCGGCCCGGTCGTGATAGGGCGAGGAGGCCAGCCCGGCATAGGTCACCGCGTCGATGCGCGGATCGGCCTCGAGCCATTCGGCGACCTTTTGCGCGTTCTCGCAGTGGCGCTGCATGCGCAGGCTCAGGGTCTCGATCCCCATCAGCGTGTAATGCGCCGCCTGCGGGTTCAGCGTCATGCCCAGGTCGCGCAGCCCGACGGCGATTCCGTGGAAGGTGAAGGCCAGCGGTCCGAAGGTTTCGTGGAATTTCAGCCCGTGATAGGCGGGCTCGGGCTGGCTGAGCGAGGGGAACTTGTCGGAGGCCGACCAGTCGAAGGTGCCCGAATCGACGATCGCGCCACCGGTCACGGTGCCGTTGCCGGTGAGGTATTTTGTCATCGAATGCACCACCAGCGTGGCGCCCTGGTCGATCGGGCGGCAGAGATAGGGGGTGGCCGAAGTGTTGTCGATGATCAGCGGAATGCCGGCGGCATCGGTGATTTCGGCCAGTGCCGGGATGTCGGTGACATAGCCGCCCGGGTTGGCGATGGACTCGCCGAAGATGGCGCGGGTGTCCTCATCGACCGCGGCCCTGACCGCGTCGAGATCGTCGAAATCGACGAATTTGGCGGACCAGCCGAAGCGTTTGATGGTTTGGCTGAACTGGGTCAGCGTTCCGCCGTAGAGCCGGGTGGAGGCGACAACGTTCCGCCCTGGCGCCATCAGCGGGAACAGCGCCATGATCTGGGCCGCGTGCCCGGACGAGCAGCAGACCGCGCCGACGCCGCCTTCGAGCGTGGCCATGCGTTCCTGCAGCACCGCGACGGTGGGGTTGGTCAGGCGCGAATAGATATAGCCGACCTCCTGCAGGTTGAAGAGCGCCGCGGCGTGTTCGGCATCGCGGAACACATAGGCGGTCGTCTGGTAGATCGGCGTCTGCCGTGCACCGGTGGCCGGGTCGGGCCGGGCCCCGGCGTGGATCTGCAGCGTGTCGAAGCCGTATTGCGGCGCATCGGTCATGTCGGGCGTCCTCCTGGTGGAAAAAATGTCGCAGCAAGCGATAGGACATCGGCCGGGGTGTGGCAACAGCGTCGGGCGCCGGGGGAGCATTCAGATATCGTTAAACATACTGCGGAAACATGTTGATCTCCCGCAGTGAATCACATACATAGGCAGTATGTATAAAAAGGGACAAATCATGCCAACTCAACTAGACGTCGTTTCGAACAAACCGGCCCGCAAGGGCGCCGGGAAAGTCGGGAAAAATGCGGTCGGAAAAAAACGGGCTGGGAATCCGGCGAAACCCTCGGCCGAACCGGCCGCCGCCGAAAAAGGCGCCCGCCGCAAGGAGCGGATGGAGCGGATCGAGCAGGCCAACAAGATCACCGTGACCCTGCAGACCGAGGTGCGCAAGGTGCTGGCCGCACAGGCCCGGGCCGAGGGCATGGACATGGGCCATTTCATGCAGAAACTGGCCGAATCCCACATCATCGACAGAGCGCCCGAAGGCGATCCGCTGGCTGCACAGTTGACGGCCCGCCGTGGCGTGGTCAACCACGTGGTCAAGTTGGCGCAGGATATGAAGGCCGAGGGCGGCTTTGACGAGCACTTCATCCTGAACGTGCTCAAGCGCGCCCATGCCGATGCCGGGTTCGCCAAGATGTACGGCACCGCGGTGACCGAGGCCGGGGACAATCCGAAGCAGGCCAACCGGACCCGCGTGGCGATGAACCAGCAGTTGGGCCGCCTGATCAAACGTGCCGTCGGCGCCAAGAGCAAGCGCGACGACGCCGGAAAGATCATGCGCGCGCAGGTCAAGGACGAGGTGATCACCTCCTATACCCTGCTGGACAAGCCCGTCGCCTGAGCGGGGTCTGCCGAGCGCAAGAACGGGCCGCCCCGCCGGGGGCGGCCCTTTTTCATTGGATCTATGCCTGGGCCGTCGCGTGGCTGTCATCCCGGGTCCGATCCGGAGGACGACAGGCGGCTCACCGCATCCAGAATCCGTTGGCCTTGATCCGGTTGCGGATCGCCTGTTCCCTGCGCGGCAGGTGATCGCGGTCGAACAGCGCGCGCACCTTGGCCCCGCGCCCCTGATAGACCAGCCGTTTGATCGGCTCGTACCCCTTGAGCACCTTCTTGAGCTTGTTGGGGGCGGCGACCTGTTCCAGCACCTCGATCGCATGGTCGCTTTCGCGGGCATAGAGCAGCGGGAACAGGCGGTAATGGCAGGTTATGTCGCCGTCCAGCAGCCCCGGCGGCAGCGCATCGCGGCCACCGCCAAAGGAATGGATCACCAGTGGCAGCGCGATCTGGTCGAGCCAGGGGTCGAGGGGTTGGCCCGCCAGTTCCACCGGCGGGTCATCGCGGATGCTGCGGGCATAGTCGAGAAAGCGTGCGCCGAATGCGCGCGGGCAGCGGTGGAAGAAGTAGCCGGCGTTGAAATAGAGGTATTTCTTCCAGTATTCGTCGGGCTGGCCGGGGTCGAGGCTGCGCTCGTAATCGAGCCCGAAGCGGTCGTAGAGCGATTTCCAGATCGCGCCGTAGCCGGGGCCGTAGAGGGTGGGTTCGGGCCATGTCCCCTCGCGCCGGAGCGAGGCGCCGGGGCGATCAAAGTCGAACGGCACGCGGGCGAGGTCGCCGGTGATCAGCGTGTCACTGTCGAAAAAGACAAAGGGCTCCCCCTCGGGCAGGGCGGAGAGACACTCGATCTTGTTGCCCTGCGGGTAGGACTGGCCGAAGACATGGGACTCGAAGGGCAGGATCTCGGCGCCCAGCCGGTCGAGCGCATCGAGAACCTCGGCGCTGCGGATCGCCGGGTTGTCCTCCCACAGGGGGCCCGGTTGCGGCACGGCGACGAAAAGCCGGCCCTCGAACCCGGGGGACATTGCGCGCAGCGAGGCGGCGAAAAGCAGCGCCTCGTATTGCAGGCGGCCGGATTGACCGACGATGACGATATTGAATGCTTGGCGCGGGGCCGATTTGTTTGCCATAGTTTTCCTGCCGCAGGGTTTGTCGCGGCGACTGCCTGATGCGGGCACTATAGGGGGCGTGGGACGTTCCCAAAAGCCCGCCATCGAGATTTTGGATCAAGAGGTTTGGGAGAGTGGCAATGCTTGAGTTGTTTCTGGTGATGTTCGCGGTTGCGGTGCAGTCCGCCGAGGGCGAGGAGATGGCCGCTGTGCCCCCGTCGGCGGTCACTGCGCCGGTCGAGGCGGTCGAACAAGAGGTGACCGAGGCGCCGCCAACGTTCCTCTCGCCCGCGGCCACAGCAACCGAGGAGGCGACTTCGGGTGAGGCACCGCCCGCGTTCCTGTCGCCCGGGGCAGGGACGGACACCGCGCAGGCCGAGGCGGCGCCGGTCTTCCTCACGCCGCAGCCCGCCGCCCAGGCCGAGGCCCCGCCGACCTTCCTTGCGCCCTCCGGTCCAGGACTGGTGGCCGAGCCGCAGGTGCCCAGCGGCAAGTTCACCACTGCCACCGAGGTCAAGCCGATCTTCGCGGCGACCAAGGCCAACTGGATCGCGGTGCGGCTCTACGAGGGGGTGGATTACCTCTACGTGACGCAGATCTGGTCCTGGCGTTGCGGACTGGTGCAGATGCGCGTCGGCGTCAACGGTGGGCCGCTGGAGGTCTGGCCGCTGCCGCCTTGCCACGAGGAGTATGCAACGCCCAACGCGGTTCTCGAGGACGACGGAAACCCGTTGCGAATGTATCCGCCCAATTCCATCGCCTACGTCGATGTCGAGGTCACCTTCGACGATCTGAGCACCGATCACGCGCAGTTCACCCGCAGCAGCGTATTGATGCCCTGATCCCGTCGCGCAGGCTGCGGCGGCGCGCCTGACCTGCCCGAAAAACGGGCAGGGCGGCGGCGGAGTCATTTTTTTACCGTTTGGGAAATTTTACCAATTGATAAAAAATATGGATGTGGCACTCTGATGAAAACAAGATCAGGACATCAGGGAGACACCCAATGGCAAACGGCCATCAGGCATCCGGGATCGTGGCGGCGCGCCTGCCGGCTGCGGATATCGCCGACAATTTCAGTGATCTGCATCCCGCCTATGCCCCGCATGAGGCGGCGGTGGCGGCGGACCGCTGTTACTTCTGTTACGACGCGCCGTGCATGACGGCCTGTCCGACCGACATCGACATTCCCCAGTTCATCCGCGAGATCCAGGCCGGCCATCCCGAAAGCGCGGCGCGCACGATCCTGGGCCAGAACATCCTGGGCGGGATGTGCGCGCGGGTCTGTCCGACCGAGACGCTGTGCGAAGAGGTCTGCGTGCGCGAGACCGCCGAGGGCAAGCCGGTGGAGATCGGGCGGCTGCAACGCTATGCCACCGATGCTCTGATGGCCAAGGGCGAACATCCCTTTACCCGCGCCGAGCCGACAGGCAAGCGTGTGGCAGTTGTCGGCGCTGGCCCCGCGGGCCTGTCCTGTGCGCACCGTCTTGCCATGCTGGGCCATGACGTCACCGTCTGCGAGGCCCGGAAAAAACCCGGCGGGCTGAACGAGTTTGGCATCGCCGCCTACAAGAGCACCAATGATTTCGCCGCGCGCGAGGCCGACTGGCTGCTGAAGATCGGCGGCATCACCCTCGAGACCGGCAAGGCGCTGGGCGACGGGGTGACGCTGGACGGGCTCAAGGCCGATCATGACGCGGTGTTCCTTTCCATCGGTCTGGGCGGCGTCAACGCGTTGCGCGCATCGGGCGAGGATCTGCCCGGCGTGCGCGACGCGGTCGATTTCATCGAGGAGCTGCGCCAGGCCGATGACCTGGCCGCGCTGCCGGTCGGGCGCAACGTGGTGGTGATCGGCGGCGGCATGACGGCGGTGGATGCCGCGGTGCAATCGAAGCTTCTCGGCGCGGAAAACGTGACCATCGCCTATCGCCGCAGCCGCGACGCGATGCCGGCGAGCCGGTTCGAACAGGATCTGGCCGCCTCCAGGGGCGTCAAGCTGATGTTCAACGTGATGCCGGTGGCGATCCTCGGCGACGGTGCGGTGACCGGGGTCGAACTGGAATACACCACGGTCGAGGAGGGCAGGGTCAGGGGCACCGGCGAACGGCTGACGCTGGCGGCCGACCAGCTGTTCAAGGCGATTGGCCAGACCCTCGACGGGGCGCCCGACGGCGTGGCGCTGGAGGGCGGCAAGATCGCGGTGACCGGGGCCGGGCGCACCAGCGTGGCGGGCGTCTGGGCCGGCGGCGACTGCGCCAGCGGCGGCGACGATCTGACCGTGACGGCGGTGGCCGAGGGGCGCGACGCGGCGATGGATATCCATGCGGCGCTGACATCGTGATAGGCTGTGGACAGCCTGGGCCGCGCCCGCTGTCCGCATGCCCCCGATTTCGGAGACGACACATTGGACACCCTGTTTCTGACGCTCGGAGCGCCGTTCTACCGCGAGGCGGGTCGCCTTTTCGTCGAGGCGCAGACCGTCAGCGGGCTGAAGGCCTGGCAAGCGGACTTTGACCGGCTCATCGCGGCGTCGATCTGCAAGCCCGGCGCGCCGCCCGCGGGCTGGGTGGATGCGGCGGAGGCGGGAATCACGGGGGCGGAGTTCGAGCTGATGGAATTGCCGGACGGCTATCACCTGCCGACCTATCTGCGGACCCGGGCCGAGGTGGCCCGGCGGATGCGCGACGCGCTGCGCCGAGCCGACTACCGGCTGTTTGCCATCGGCGGCTGGCTGGGCGATTGGGGCGTGTTCGGGGCCCGGCTGGCGCAGGCCGAGGCCATCCCGCACGGCATCTGGTTCGACCGGGTGGAGAGCCAGGTTCTGGCCGGAGCGCATGACGGCAGTCTGAAAGAGCGGCTCAAGGCCTGGATCAAATCCCGTGTCACCGCGCGGCGTGAGGCACAGGTCCTGGCGCATGCCGATATGGCCTTGCTGCACGGGCAGACGGTCTTTGACCGCTTCAGGGGGATGACGCGCCGGCCGGTGCGGGTCGAGGACATTCATCTGGAGGCGTCGGACCGGATTCCCGTGGACCGGCTGGCGCGCAAGCTGGCAGAGGCAGAGCAGGGGCCGCTGGCCCTGGGCTATGTCGGCCGGGCCGATCGCATGAAGGGACCTCTGCTGTGGGTCGAGGCGCTGGCGCGCCTGTCCGAGGCTGGGGTGGATTTTACCGCCGAATGGGCCGGCGACGGGCCGATGCTGGACGAGATGAAGGATCTGGCGCGGGCGCGGGGCATCGGAGACCGGCTGGTCTTCCACGGGTTCGTGTCCGACCGCGACGAGGTGAAGGAGATCCTGCGCCGCGCCCAGGTCCTGCTGTTCTGCCACATGACCGACGAATCGCCGCGCAACCTGATCGAGGCGCTGTTTTCCGCGACGCCGCTGGTCGGCTTCGCCGATACCTATGCCCGCAAGCTGGTCGAAGAACAGGACGCGGGCCTCCTGGTCGAACGCGGCGACGTGGACGGGCTGGTCGCGGCCCTGACCGCACTGGATGGCGACCGCGCGCGGCTCAGCGCGCTGATCGAAAGGGCGGGCCGTTCCGCCCTGCACCTGACCCGGAGCGAGGTCTTCTCGCATCGGGCAAGACTGATAAGAGAAAACCTGAGTTCACCAGCGGGAGACCGATGAAATGGCTGATTTGACGACAGAATTCCTGGGCATCAAGAGCCCCAATCCGTTCTGGCTGGCCTCGGCGCCGCCGACCGACAAGGAATACAACGTGCGCCGCGCCTTTGAGGCCGGCTGGGGCGGCGTGGTGTGGAAGACGCTGGGCTCCGAAGGACCGCCGGTGGTCAACGTGAACGGGCCGCGCTACGGCGCGATCTATGGCGCCGACCGACGGCTGCTGGGGCTCAACAATATCGAGCTGATCACCGACCGGCCGCTGCAGACCAACCTTGAAGAGATTACCCGCGTCAAGCAGGATTACCCGGACCGCGCGCTGATCGTCTCGCTGATGGTGCCCTGCGACGAGGAGAGCTGGAAGGCGATCCTGCCGATGGTCGAGGCGACCGGCGCCGACGGGATCGAGTTGAACTTCGGCTGCCCGCACGGCATGGCCGAGCGCGGCATGGGTTCGGCCGTGGGGCAGGTGCCCGAGTATATCCAGATGGTCACCGAATGGTGCAAACAGTACTATTCCAAGCCGGTGATCGTGAAGCTGACGCCGAACATCACCGACATCCGCAACCCGGCGCGGGCGGCCTTTGCCGGCAATGCCGACGCGGTGTCGCTGATCAACACCATCAACTCGATCACCTCGGTCGATCTGGACGCCCTGGCACCGCAGCCCACGATCGACGGCAAGGGCACCCATGGTGGCTATTGCGGCCCGGCGGTGAAGCCCATCGCGCTGAACATGGTGGCCGAGATCGCCCGCGATCCGGCAACCGCCGGCAAGCCGATCAGCGCCATCGGTGGGGTGACCACCTGGCGCGATGCGGCCGAGTTCATGGTGATGGGGGCGGGCAACGTGCAGGTTTGTACCGCCGCCATGACCTATGGCTTCAAGGTGGTGCAGGAGATGATCTCGGGCTTGAGCCAGTGGATGGACGAGAAAGGCTATGCCGCGACCTCGGATTTCATCGGGCAGGCGGTGCCCAACGTCACCGACTGGCAGTACCTGAACCTGAACTACGTCGCCAAGGCCAAGATCGACCAGGACGCCTGCATCAAGTGCGGCCGCTGCTATGCCGCCTGCGAGGACACCAGCCACCAGGCGATCTGGATGAAGGAGGGCCGGGTGTTCGAGGTCAACGACGCCGAATGCGTGGCCTGCAACCTCTGCGTCGATGTCTGCCCGGTCGAGGAGTGCATCTCGATGGTGCCGATGGCGCCGGGCGCGGTGGACCCGCGCACCGGCAAGGTGGTCGAGGCGGGTTACGCCAACTGGACCACCCACCCCAACAACCCGGCGGCGCAGGCGGCCGAATAGACCGGCCTGACACGGCAAGGACGGGGCGCGCGGAGAAGGGTCCGCGCGCCCTTTGCATTTGCAACCGGCGGCAGGGCAATGCAGGCTGGAACCCGACGCGGCAAAACCCGAACTGGCATGGTCCGACAGATTCTTCCCATCAGCGCACTTCTGCTCGGCTCGGCGCTCTTGCTGTTCGCTGGCGGCATGAACGCGCTGATCCTGCCGATTCGCGGCACGCAGGAGGGCTTTGGCGCCTCGGCGCTGGGTCTGCTCGGGTCCGGCTGGGCGGTGGGCTATGTCCTGGGCTGTGTCTGGATGGCGCGGCTGGTGGGCAAGGTCGGCCATATCCGTGCGTTCAGTGTGACGGCGGCCTTTGCTGCAGTGGCGGTGCTGTTGTCGCTGATATTCCTGACGCCCTGGGCCTGGATTCCGCTGCGCGCGATCTCCGGGTTCTGTTTCGCCGGCGCGGCGATGATCGTGGAAAGCTGGCTGAGCGAACGGGCCGATCCCGCCTCGCGCGGCAAGATCTTCGGGATCTACACGATGGTGAACCTTACCGCCTCGACCGCCGGGCAGATGGTGCTGACACTGGGCGATACCCGCGGGTTCCTGTTCTTCGTGCTGCCGGCGATCTTCTACTGCCTGGCGCTGGTGCCGACGGCGATGTCCTCGACCATCACGCCGCGGCCGCTGGCCAGCGCGAAGCTGGATCTGCGGGTGCTGTGGCGCAATTCGCCGGTGGCGGTCTTCGCGGTGTTCTGCGTCGGCATTTCCAACGGCGCCTTCGGCACGCTTTCGGCGGTCTATGCCGACCGGGTCGGGCTGGTCCTGACCTCGGTCGCGTTGTTTGCAAGCCTGCCGGTACTGGCCGGTGCGCTGGCGCAGGTGCCGATCGGCATTCTGTCGGACCGGGTCGACCGGCGGCTGGTGCTGGTGGCGGTGGCGGTCCTGGGGCTGGCGACCGACCTGGCCTTCATCCTGCTGCGCCCCGAGGACCGGGCGATCAACCTCAGTCTGGCGGCGCTGTTCGGGGCGATGATCTACTCGATGTATCCGATCATCATCGCCCATGCCAACGACCACGCGCCCGAGGGCACCTTCATCCAGGTCAGCGGCGGGCTGCTGATGGTGTTCGGGCTCGGTTCGATCATCGGGCCGGTGGTGGCGGGATTCGGCATGTCGGCGTTGAGCGAGGCCGGGCTGTTTCTGACATCGGCGGGGGCGCACGGGCTGATCGTGCTGTTCACCCTCCTGCGTATCCGCAAACGCGCGCCGCTGACGGAAGAGGAAAAGACCAGTTTCGTGGCGACACCCACCGGCCGCGCCGCCACCCCCGAAACCGCGGTGCTGGCCGTGGGCGAGGACGAGGCGGCGCGCGGCTGAGCCTCAGGCCGGGCTGAGCAGCCGACGGTAAAGCGTTTCCATGAATTCCGGCGCGGCGGCGAACGGATCTTCGTCGCCCAGAACCGCACGCACCTGCACGTCGAAATCGGCGTAATGCTGGGTCAACGACCAGATCGAGAAGATCAGGTGATAGGGATGCACCCGCGCGATCCGGCCAGCATCGGACCAGGCCGCGATCACCGAAGCCTTTTCATCGACCAGCGCCTTGAGGTCACTCGACAGCACGGCATGGATGCGCGGCGCGCCCTGCACGATCTCGTTGGCGAACAGCCGGCTTTCGCGCGGCAGGTCGCGGGCCATCTGAAGCTTGCGGCGCATGTAGTCGAGGATTTCCTCCAGCGGGTCGCCCGCCGGGTCAAGCGCGCGCAGCGGATCGAGCCAGGTGTCGAGAAGCTGTTCCAGCAGGGCGGCATGGATCGCCTCTTTCGACGGGAAATAATACAGCAGGTTGGGTTTGCTCAGCCCGGCGGCGGCGGCGATCTCGTCCACCGTGGCGCCGCGAAACCCCTGGGAAGAGAACACCTCGAGCGCGGCATCAAGGATGGCGGCCCGGTTTTTCTGCTGGATTCGGGTCGGGGCGCGGGCCTCCGTCATCGGGCGCAATCTCCGCTGTTTTCGGCTGCCTGTTTTTTCGTCCACGCCCAAATTATGGGCGGCAATTGCGCGCCAAGTCTCGTCAATTTCTTGACTGGCGCGACGTCCGTGATAGCGTGAGTTTGACCTTTTGGTCAAATCAAACATGAAGACAAAAAAGACTGGGAAAGTGAGAGCCATGACAGCTCCGGCGCAAAACCTCAAAATCGACGGCGACCGACTGTGGGACAGCCTGATGGAAATGGCCAAGATCGGCCCGGGTGTGGCCGGTGGCAACAACCGCCAGACCCTGACCGACGAAGATGCCGAGGGGCGCGCGCTGTTCCAAAAATGGTGCGAGGCGGCGGGCTGCACCATGGGCCTTGACCAGATGGGCAATATGTTCGCGCGTCGCGAGGGCTCAGACCCCGAGGCGCTGCCGGTCTATGTGGGCAGCCACCTTGATACCCAGCCGACCGGCGGCAAGTACGACGGTGTCCTGGGCGTGCTGGGCGGGCTGGAGATCATCCGCAGCCTCAACGACATGAACATCAAGACCAGACATCCCATCGTGGTCACCAACTGGACCAACGAAGAGGGTACGCGGTACGCCCCGGCGATGCTGGCCTCGGGCGTGTTCGCCGGCATGCACACCCAGGACTGGGCCTATGAGCGGGAAGACGCCGAGGGCAAGACCTTCGGCGACGAACTGGCGCGGATCGGCTGGAAGGGCGAGGAAGAGGTTGGCGCGCGCAAGATGAAGGCCTTTTTCGAGTTGCATATCGAACAGGGCCCTATCCTGGAGGCCGAGGGCAAGGAGATCGGCGTCGTCACCCACGGCCAGGGGCTGAGCTGGACCCAGGTGACGGTAACCGGCAAGGATTCCCATACCGGTTCGACCCCGATGCCGATGCGCAAGAACGCCGGTCTGGGCATGGCGCGGATTCTGGAAAAGGTCGATGAGATCGCCTGGTCCCACGCGCCCAATGCGGTGGGGGCGGCGGGTCATATCGACGTCTATCCCAACTCGCGCAACGTGATCCCGGGCAAGGTGGTGTTCACGGTGGATTTCCGCAGCCCGGAACCGGCCGTGATCCTGGACATGGAAGAGCGCCTGAAGGTTGCGGCGAAAGAGATCTGCGACGAGATGGGGCTGGGGGTCGAACTGGAGAAGGTCGGCGGCTTTGACCCTGTGGCCTTCGATCCCGATTGCGTGCAGGCGGTGCGCAGCGCCGCCGCGCGGCTGGGCTATTCGCACCGCGATCTGATCTCGGGGGCCGGTCATGACGCCTGCTGGATCAACCGGGTGGCGCCCACCGCGATGGTGATGTGCCCCTGTGTCGACGGGCTGAGCCACAACGAGGCCGAGGAGATCAGCCGCGACTGGGCCGCCGCCGGGGCCAACGTGCTGTTTCACGCGGTGGTGGAGACGGCCGGGATCGTGGAGTGAAGCGGGCGCTTCGGGGGCTCTGCCCCCGGACCCCCGGAGTTTAT
>NZ_JARGPK010000069.1 GCF_029212575.1 Antarcticimicrobium sp. | reverse complement strand
CGCTGACCCGGTATTGCGCGGCGCGGTCGCTCCCTGCCTCCGGAGGCTGAACTTCCGGCGCCTCACAATGTTGTAGGCCCAGGCCAATTGCACCCCCTGCGCTTCGCGTATAGTGCACACCCTGCACAGGTTAAGGACAAGCCATGGCTTTCTCCACCACCAATTCCTACTACTGGAAGGGCTTCCGCGACGGGGCGCCTTTCATGTTGGTCGCGGGGCCGTTCGGCATGCTGTTCGGGGTGCTGGCGACCGAGGCGGGGCTCAAGCTGACCGAGACGCTGGTGCTGACCGCAACCGTTTTCGCCGGGGCCGCGCAACTGACCGCGTTGCAGCTGATGCAGGAAAACGCGCCCACCTTCATCGTGCTGGCCTCGGCGCTGGCGGTGAACCTGCGGTTGGCGATGTACTCGGCGTCGCTGACCCCGTTCCTGGGCGGCGCGCCGATGTGGCAGCGGGCCTTTGCCGCCTATCTCACCGTGGACCAGTCCTATGCCTGTTCGATCGTCCGGTTCGAGACCGAACCGGATCTGACGATCCCCCAGCGCATGGGGTATTTCCTCGGCACGGTCACCCCGGTGGCGACGGCCTGGTACAGCTTCACGCTGATCGGCGCGCTGTTGGGCGCCCGCATTCCGGAAAGCTGGGCGCTGGATTTCGCGCTGCCGATCGCCTTTCTCGCCATGGTCACTCCGATGCTGCGCACCTCGGCGCATGTGGTCGCGGCGCTGGTGTCGATCACAGTGGCGCTTCTGGCAGCCGGGCTGCCCTATAACCTCGGGCTGATGGTCGCCGGACTGGCCGGCATGATCGCGGGCGCCCGCATGGAACTGGTCCTGCGCAAGAAGGGATTGTGGACATGACCCCGGAGCAAGCGGGGTTCGACCCCGTCACCCTGTGGACCGTGATCGCCGGCCTTGCTGTGGGCAGTTTCGCCCTGCGCTTCGTCTTCATCGGGCTGGTGGGGGACCGGCCGATGCCCGACTGGCTGCTGCGGCACCTGCGCTATACCGCCGTGGCGATCCTTCCGGCGCTGGTCACCCCGCTGGTGGTCTGGCCCAAGGCCACGGGTGGCGCGCTGGATCTTCCGCGCCTGCTGGCGGCACTGGTCACGGTCGGGGTCGGGCTGGCCACGAAGAACGTGCTGGCCGCGATCTTTGCCGGGGCCGCCACGCTTTACGGGCTGCTCTACCTACTCTGAGGGTTCGGTTTTCAGCTGCGCCTCCACCAGGCGCGCATTGTTTCGGGCGATCCCCTCTTCGAGGTCGGGGCTGTCATTCTCGAAGTACCGCTTGGTCGTCACCCCGGGCAGGCTCCCGAATTGTTGCGAGAGCCGGATGGGATAGAACGTGACATCGACGCTTTCAAAGCCGGGGATCGCCTTCAGCAGGGTCGAGGTGG
This sequence comes from Antarcticimicrobium sp., assembly GCF_029212575.1. Classification (GTDB taxonomy): domain Bacteria; phylum Pseudomonadota; class Alphaproteobacteria; order Rhodobacterales; family Rhodobacteraceae; genus Antarcticimicrobium. The sequence continues at coordinate 16,122 of NZ_JARGPK010000069.1, read as the reverse complement.
CATTGGCGCAATAGACCCCGGGAACCGGGCCGCTCTTGAGCGCCAGCCGATAGGCGAGCTCGGCTTGTTCGGGGGTGACCTCGGCGGTCTGGACCACGACGTGAAAGGTGCTGCGCGCATGCGACCCGCGATAGGCCAGTTCCACCCCCGGGGTAATGCCGAACAGCACATCGTTCCATTCGGGCACAACCGGGGATTTGAACGACCCGGCCGGATCGAAGATCACCCGCTCCGAGGCGTTGATCATCAGCGACGAGTGCCCGCCGCTGCCGGTGCGGTTGTTGACCATCGTGTAGAGCGTCAGGGTCGATGGCCCGGGGTCCCGATAGGAGACCGCCGCGATGGTTTCGCGATCGTCATTGACCTGTTTCTCGGCACATCCCGCGACAAGCAGAAGGGCTGCACAAAGGCAAAGCAAGCGCGTCATGGGCAGGTCCCCGTTCGGGCGTGGGATCAGTCGGGTCAGGAGGCGAAGATCAGAAGGAACAGCGCCAGTACGATCAGCAACGCCACCGTCCAGGTGACGAATTTGACGAAGCCGTTGAAAGTGCCGGTCTGCACCGAGATGTCCATCTCGCCATGCTTGTGTTCAGCCATTGGTTCCAGTCCTGTTAGAATGCGGTCATGTTTCCAACTGGATACTGAATTCAAGACAGGCTGTCACCCGGTCAATTCGGGGAAATCCGTCTTGCCGCGGCATTTCTGCAATAGCGCGGCACGCCCGGTCACTCCTCGTCGAGATCGGCCGCCAGGCGAAATCCGATCCGCGTCGGCGGGCTGTCCGGTTTCGGCTTGGGCAGCGCGCGCAGCATCACGTTGAGCTGGCTCACATGCTGGATCAACTGGGTGCGCGCGCCGGTCGAATCGCTACCGTAGAAGGTCACGATATCGGGGTCGAAATACCCGATCCCCTCGATCCGCAGCACGCCGGCATCACCGCCGGTGAAGCCCATCGCAATCTCATGCGCGTTGTCGAGCTGTTCCTCGAAGTTGCGGATGTAGAGGATGATCCGCTCATAGGCCCAGCGCGCCGGGCTCTTGCCGGAGGCGGGTTTCTTGGCCCCCGCCCGCAGCCCGTCGAGACAGGGTTCGTTCTTGGGGTCGGCGTGCACCTCGTGCACGCGGGGGATGGCAGCGTCTTCTCCGGCCTCGGCCGCAGTACTGATCTTGCCGTCCATCCCGCTCACTCCCTGCGTTGATACAGCCAGGCGCCGTCCTCGCCCCGGGTTCGGGTCACCTCATCGGTGTGGTAGAGGTGGTTGACGTGGGCCACCGCCTCGACCAGCGCGAGCCCGTATTCGCCCTTGCCGATGGTGCGCTTGAACAGCGGCGCGAAACAGGCCGAGGCGGGCTTCGGCGTATCGAGGTGCTCCAGCAGACGGCGCAGCCCTCCGTGATGATTGTCGATCAACTGGCGCATTCGCAGCGGCAGCCCGACAAACGGCAGCTTGTGTCCGCACAGCGCCAGTTGATCGTGCCGGGCAAGAAGACTCAGCCGTTCGCAGGCCTCCAGCCAGTCGGCCAGCGGATCGGCCTGCGGCTCGGTGGCGTAGACGCCGATGTTCGGGCTGATCGAGGACAGGATCTGGTCGCCGCTGATCACCAGGTTGTCGTCGCGGCTCCAGAACGTCGCGTGCTCGGGGGCGTGGCCGTTGCCCATGTGAACGTCCCAGTCGCGCCCGCCCATGCGGATCACGTCGCCCTGCTTGATGCGGGTGAAGCCCTGCGGCATCGGCGCCACCACATCGGAAAAGTTGAACGGACGCTCGGTCAGCCGTTCGGCCAGGATCTCCGGGTCCATCCCGGCGCCCTGGTAATAGGCGCGGGTTTCCTCGGGCATCGTGCTCTGCACGTCCAGCGTCAGCATTCGCGCAAAGAGCCAGGCGGTGCGGGTGGTGACCAGTTCGGCCCCGTGCTCGGTCTGGAACCAGCCGGCCAGCCCGATGTGGTCGGGGTGGTGATGGGTGACGACAACGCGTGACACCGGCTTGCCCGCCAAGGGCCCGGCCAGCAGGGTTTCCCAGATCGCGCGGGACTTTCCGGTGTCAAAGCCGGTGTCGATCACCGTCCAGCCGTCCCCATCGTCCAACGCATAGATATTGACGTGATCAAGCTTCATCGGCAGCGGCAGGCGCAGCCAAAGCACGCCCTCGGCGATCTCGACAGCCTCGCCCGGTTCCGGCGGGGTGTCCCAGGGGTAGCGCAGGGTCAGGGTCGGGCCACCATCCATCGCTCAGGCCCCCGCCAGATCGTCGATGCCCAGCGCATAGAGCCCCGCGGCCCCCGCCTGCGCATGGGTCAGAAGCGATGCGTGTTCGGGCAGCAACCGGTCGATGTAGAACCGCGCCAGCGCGGCGCGCGGCCCGTCCTTGTCGGCCATGGCGGCGGCCAGATGGTAATGCCCGCCCAGCACCCGCGCGAAGGCGCGCAGGTAGGGAACCGCGCCGGCGAACCGGTCGTTCATGTCACCCTGCGATACCAGCCATTCGGTGGCCTCGCGCAGGGTTTCGGCGGCCTGCCAGACCGGCTCGGCCAGATCGGGCAGGATACAACGGGCGCGCTCGGCCTGCTTCTGGATCTCTTCCAGCAGCCGGCAGGCGGTCTCGCCGCCGTCCATCATCTTGCGCGCAACGAGGTCCATCGCCTGAATGCCGTTGGTGCCCTCGTAGATCGCGGTGACGCGCACGTCGCGATAATACTGCGCCGCGCCGGTTTCCTCGATGAAACCCATGCCGCCATGCACCTGCACGCCGGTCTCGGCCACGCGGATGCCGGTGTCGGTGCCGAAGGCCTTGGCGATGGGCGTCAGCAGCGCGGCACGCGCCGCCCAGTCCCCCTCACCCGTCGCGGTCTGCATGTCGATCGCCACGGCACAGGCCAGCAGGATCGCGCGGGCGGCGAACAGATCGGCCTTCATCTCCAGCAGCATGCGGCGCACGTCGGCGTGATCGACGATCGTGCCCGACGGTGTGCGGCCCTGCTTGCGCTCCAGCGCATAGGCCAGCGCGTGTTGATAGGCGCCCTCGGCGACGCCGACACCCTGGCCGCCGACGCCAAGGCGCGCGTTGTTCATCATGGTGAACATCGCCGCCATGCCGCCATGTTCCTCGCCGACCAGCCAGCCGGTTGCGCCGTCATACTGCATCACGCAGGTCGGCGAGCCGTGCAGCCCCATTTTGTGTTCGAGGCTGACCACCTTCAACGAATTGGCCTTGCCCGGGTTGCCGTTGTCGTCAGGGATGTATTTCGGCACCAGGAACAGGCTGATCCCCTTGGTGCCCGACACCCCGTCGGGAAGCCGCGCCAGCACCAGGTGACAGACGTTGTCGGCGAAATCGTTGTCGCCCCAGGAGATGTAGATCTTCTGCCCGGTGACCGCATAGGTGCCGTCACCGTTCGGCTCGACCTTGGAGCTCAGCGCGCCCACGTCCGAGCCCGCCTGCGGTTCGGTCAGGTTCATGGTGCCCGACCATTCGCCGCTGATCAGCTTGGGCAGGTAGAGCGCCTTGAGCGCGTCCGAGGCGTGATGTTCCAGCGCCTCGATCTGGCCCTGGCTCATCAGCGGGGCCAGTTGCAGCGACAGGCAGGCCGCGCTCATCATCTCGTTCACCGAGGTGGTCAGCGCCATCGGCAACCCCATGCCGCCGTGATCCTCGGGCGCGCTCATGCCGATCCAGCCGCCCTCGGCGATCGCCTTCCAGCCGTCGCCGAAACCGGGCGGGGTGCGCAGAACGCCGTTTTCCAGCCGCGCCGGGTGCAGGTCGCCGTCGCGCTGCATCGGCGCCATCACCTCTTCGCACATCTTGCCGGCCTCGGTCAGGATCGCGCTCACCGTATCGCCATCGGCCTCGGAGAACCGCGCGGTCTCGGACACCTGATCGTAACCCACCACGTGGCGGAAGAGAAACTCATACTCGGAAACGGGGGCACGGTAGGGCATGGATGTCCTCTTGTCTGCGGGGCGCCGCCGGGCGGGCTTGGCTTCCACCTGCGGCACGTCTATGGGTCAATATCCGACAGATACCTACCCAGACCCGCCTCACAAGCAACCAAAACGCCGCGTCATAGCCATGCCTCCCATCGAAACCCTGCACCTTGGCGCCAGCGCGCCGGACCTGGCCCGGGCGGCAGGGCTTCTCGCGGCGGGGCAGCTCGTCGCCTTTCCGACCGAAACTGTATACGGGCTCGGGGCCGATGCGCGCAACGGCCGGGCGGTGGCGGCGATCTATGCCGCCAAGGGGCGGCCCAGCTTCAACCCGCTGATCGTGCATCTTGCCGACACCGGGGCCGCGCAGCGCCATGTCGCCTGGACCGATTGCGCGCAGAGGCTGGCCGATGCCTTCTGGCCCGGCCCGCTGACGCTGGTGCTGCCGCTGCGCCCCGGTCACGGGATATCCGATCTGGTCACCGCCGGGCTCGACACGCTCGCGGTTCGGGTGCCCGCCCACCCCACGGCGCGGGCGCTGCTGCGGGAATTCGGCGGCCCGGTGGCGGCGCCCTCGGCCAATCCTTCGGGCCGGATCAGCCCGACCACGGCGGAGCATGTGCTGGCCGGTCTTTCGGGCCGCATCGCGGCGGTGGTCGATGATGGGCCCTGCGCGGTGGGACTGGAATCCACCATCGTCGGGCTCGACGGCGCGCCCACGCTCCTGCGTCCCGGCGGCGTGGCGGTGGAGGAAATCGAGGCGGTGCTCGGCCACGCCCTGATCCGGCACGACGCAGGCGGCACCGTCAGCGCGCCGGGGCAACTCGCCTCGCACTACGCCCCCGCCGAACGGGTACGCCTGAATGCCGAGGCCCCGCGCCCGGGCGAGGTGTTCCTCGGGTTCGGCCCGATGGACTGCGATCTGAACCTGTCCCCCGCGGGCGATCTGGAGGAGGCGGCGGCCAACCTCTTTGGCCATCTGCACGCGCTCGATGCGCGGGCCAGACCCATCGCGGTGGCCCCGATCCCCGATCACGGGCTGGGCGCGGCGATCAACGACCGGCTACGGCGCGCGGCGGCGCCGCGCGACTAACCGGGCCTCAAGCCCGCCCCGCAGTGGCCGAGAGCGTCAGCGAATCGACTCCCAGCGTTTTCAGCGCCGCCTCCCATTTGGCATCGTCGGGCAGCCCAAAGACGAGATCGGCATCGGCATCGGTGGTCAGCCATCCGTTCATCGCGATTTCCGATTCGAGCTGCCCCGGCCCCCAGCCGGCATAGCCCAACATCAGCTGCGCGCGCTCCGGCCCCTGCCCGGTCGCGATATCCTCGAGGATGTCGAGCGTCGCCGTCATGCTGAAGCCCTCCGAGACCTTCATCGAATGCAGGTTCGCGTCGTAGCCGTCCGAATGCAGGACAAAGCCGCGCGCGGTCTCGACCGGACCGCCGAAATGCACCCGCATGTTTCCGCGCTCGGGCGTGTCGGGCTTGATATCAAGCTGCGCCAGAAGATCGGACAGGCGCACATCCCCGGCCGGCTTGTTCACGATCAGCCCCATCGCCCCGTCGTCACCGTAACTGCACAGGAACACCACCGAATGTTCGAACCTCGGATCCCCCATTTCGGGCATCGCGATCAGAAGTTTCCCGGTCAGGTCCATGGCACTGCGCTCCGGTTTGGCGGTCATTCGATTTCAACATGACCCCCGTTCGGCCCGGGTGCAAGGCCGGGGCGGCAAAGCGGCGCATTCGGGCGCATTGACGCGCTCGTGACTTGGCAAGCGCCGCCGGAGCCGCCATTTAGGATGCATGTTGAAATTCGCCTCGTTCCTTGTTGCCAGTCTCGCCCTTGCCCTGCCCGTCAAGGCGGGAAACGATCTCGACAACCTCGTGCGAATCGAGGTGCTGGACGGCGGGCCGACCACCAGGGGAACCCATCTGGCGGCGCTGCGCCTGACCCTTGCCGACGGGTGGAAGACCTATTGGCGCGCCCCGGGCGAGACCGGGATTCCGCCCAGTTTCGACTGGCGCGGGTCGCGCAACCTGCGCGACGTGGCGATCACCTGGCCGGCGCCGGAGGTGTTCGACGCCAACGGTCTGCGCACCATCGGCTACAAGCACCAGCTCGTGCTGCCGGTGGAGGTGACCCCCGCCGCTGACGGCACGCCGGTGCGGTTGCGCGGGCGGATCGAGTTCGGCTTGTGCAGCGATGTCTGCATCCCCGGTACGCTGGAATTCGACCGCGAGCTTGACCCGCGGGCTGGGCGCGACCCCGCCATCGCCGCCGCGCTGGCGCAGCGGCCCTATTCCGCCGCCGAAGCCGGGGTGACATCCGCCACCTGCCGGCTTACGCCCAGCGCCGACGGTCTGCGCGTCGAGGCCCGGATCAGGATGCCATCGGCAGGCGGCACGGAAATCGCCGTGATCGAGCCGGGCACACCCGGCATCTGGGCCGCAGCGACCGAAACACGACGTAACGGAGGGACTCTGATCGCCGTCAGCGAGTTGTCGAGCGAGACCGGCGGCGCCTTCGCGCTGACCCGCTCGGCGCTCCGCATCACCGTTCTGGGCGCGGCGCATACGGTCGACATCCGCGGCTGCGGCGCCGGCTGAGCGGAATGACGGTTACGCCCCGCCTTGGCGCCATCGCGGTGCTGGTCGAGGACGACCGGGTTCTCCTGGCCCAACGCGGCAAATCCCCCGACAGGGGGCTTTGGGGGTTTCCCGGCGGCCACGTGGAGCCCGGCGAAACCGCGCTGGAGGCCGCCCGGCGCGAGTTGTTCGAGGAAACCGGGCTGCGGGCGACCCCGGTGGACTACCTGACCAACGTCGACGTGATCCGCCGAGATGCAGCAGGCCGGGTTACGGTGCATTACCTTCTGGCCGCCGTGCTCTGCGCCGATCCTGTCGGCACCCCGCAGGCAAACGACGACGCGCAGGATGCGGCCTGGTTTGCGGTTGAACAGGTCCGGGCCGGTGCGCTGCCGATGAGCGCACAGGTGGCCCAGGTGATGGAGTTGGCCTTGCTGCGCCGCCGCACCCTGACCCTGCCGCGCTAGGCGGCGCGGGACGCCCGCCGCACAGCGCGGGCATAGACCAACGCCGAGATCAGGTAGACCGCCAGCACGATCGCCGCTGCCCCCGCGACGAAGGCGGCCAGCGCCGCGCGCATCGCGTCGAGACCGGCCAGAACCGGCAGCGCGCCCAGCAGCACGGGCGGCATCGCGCCCTGCATCAGTGCCCAGCCCAGCGTTGCCCCGAACCAGGCCAGAAGCAGCGCCGCCGTCGCGATCACCGCGCCCCGCAACGCCCGGTTGGGATTGTGCAGCGACCGGCGCAGCGCGGTCAGCGGGCGCGACACGTCCTGCTGCATCGCCACCAGCGCCGGGACCACCAGCAGCACGATCGCCACGCCGAAGCCCAGCCCGTAGACCAGCGTGATCACCGTGGGCTTGAGGAACTGCGCCTGCTGCGACTGCTCGTAAAGCAGCGGCGCCAGCCCCAGCACCGTGGTCAGGGTGGTCAGCAGCACCGGGCGCAAACGGTCGGCCGCGGCATCGATGATCGAGGGGATCAGCCCGCGCTCCTCGGCATATTCGTCGATGGTCGTCACCAGCACGATTGAATCGTTGATGATGATCCCGGTCATGCCCAAAAGGCCCACCACCGTGAACATGCTCAGCGGCACCTCCCAGATGTAATGCCCCCAGATCGTGCCGATCAGGCCGAAGGGGATCACCGCCATCACCACCAGCGGCCGGGTCCAGCTGGCAAACACCCAGGCCAGCACCAGGTAGATGCCGGTCAGGCACAGGATCAGGCCGGTGCGCGCGTCCGACAGGAATTCGTTTTCCTGCTCGCTCAGGCCCGACAAGGTCCATTCCACCTGACGCTCGCTGGCAATCCTCGGCAGGATTTCTTCCTTGAGCGTCTCCTGGATCTCGCTGGCGCGGGCCGGGTCGTCCTCGGAGATGTCGCCGGTCACGCTGATCACGCGCAGACCGTTCTCGCGCCGCACGGAGGAAAACCCGGTGCGCTGCTCGACGCTGACGATGTCGGCCAGGGGCACGTAGATGCCGCTCGGGGTACGCAACTGGGTGCGTTCGAGGAAATCGGCGGTCAGCTCCCCCTCGGGCAGTTCGACCCGGATCGCCGCGCTGCGCGGTCCCTCGGGATAGGTCGCCGCCTCGATCCCGTTCAGCCGGTTGCGCAACACCCGCCCCAGGGTATCGATGGTAAATCCCAGCGCCTGGCCCTGCGCGGTGAGGTCGAGGATCACCTCCTCCTTGTCATAGGCGAGGTTGTCCTCGACCGCCGAGACCTCCGGGTAACGCAGCAGCGCCGCCTGCAGGTCCTGGCTGGCCGCCTTCAGGGTTTGTACATTCGCGCCGTAAAATTGTACGTCCAGCGCGTCGCCGCCGGGGCCGGACCGCCAGCCGCGAAAGCTGACCGTCTCGACCATCGGATGCCGCCGCACCGCATCCTGTAGCTCGGCGACGAAGGCAAAGCTCGAATAGGGGCGCAGGTCGGCGTCGATCAGCTCGATCGAAATGCCGCCCAGCAGGTCGGTGTCCTTGGTCTCCACCCCGGCCAGCCCGCGCCCGGCGTTGCCGCCGACCTCGGCCATGACGTAATCCAGCGGGTTGCGGCCGTGACGCTCCTGGTACTGCTTGCCCAGTTCCTCGGTGGCGCGCTGCATCTCGCGCATCATCTCCAGCGTGTCGGCGCGGGTCGCCCCTTCGACCATGGCGAAGTTGCCGGTGACCGAGCCGCGCTCGGGCGCGTTGAAGAACCGCCACTGCACATCGCCCCGGATGAAGAGTGCCACCTGGCTTGCCAGCACCGCGATCACCCCGGCCAGAACCACATAACGCCCCCGCACCACCCAGATCATCACCCGGCGGAACAGGTGGTCGCGCACCCAGCGAAAGCCCCGGTTCACCACCCGGTTGGGCAGGTCGTACCAATGCTGCTTGGCCGAATGGGCGATGGCGTGGGACATGTGGTTGGGCAGGATCAGGAAACATTCCACCAGCGAGGCCAGCAGCACGACAATCACGGTAAAGGGAACGTCCTTGATCAGATCCCCAAACCGGCCGCCGATGGCCGTGAGGCCGAAAAACGCGATCACCGTGGTCAGCGTCGCGGCCAGAACCGGCATCGCCATCCTCCGCGCCGCGGTCTCGGCCGCCGCGACCGGATGCTCGCCCAGCCGTCGCGCCCGGAAATCGGCGTGTTCGCCGACCACGATGGCATCATCCACCACGATCCCGAGGGTGATAATCAGGCCGAACAGGCTGATCATGTTGAAGGTCAGGCCAAAGGCGTACATCAGCGCGATGGCGGCGAACATCGAGGCCGGGATGCCGGCCGCCACCCAGAAGGCAATCCGCGCGTTCAGGAACAAAAACAGCAACGCGACCACCAGCGCCAGCCCCATCAGGCCGTTGTCGATCAGAATGTTCAGACGCCCCGAAATGGCCTCGGCGCGGGTGCGGATCAGCTCGATCGCCACCCCCTGCGGCAGGCTCAGCTGCATCTGGGCCGCCACCTCCTCGACCTGGCGCTGGATCTTGATCGCATCGCCCCGGTCCGACCGGTCGATCCGGATCGACATGGCCGGGTCGTCGCCGACGAAATAGCTGCGCTTGCGGTTCGCCCCCTCGACCCGGATCGCGGCCACGTCGCCGATGGTCAGCTTCGAGCCGTCCGGGTTGGAGCGCAGGACGATCCCGGCGATGTCGTCTGGCTTGCGTTTCTCGGTCCCGGTACGCACCCGGGCATTGGCCCCGGTCACATCGCCGGCCGGATCCGTATCGACCTCGGCGGCGACGGCGACGGCGATCTCGGCCATGGTGATGTCGTGTTCGATCAGCGCGCGCGAGGGCACCTCGAGCACGGTTTCGGGCGCGGCGACGCCGCGAATGGTGGTCCGGGTCACGCCGGCGGCGAACAGCCGCGTGACCAGTTCGTCGGCGAACAGGCCAAGCTGCCCGGAGCCGACCGGGCCGGTGATCACCACGTCGGTGACGCGGTCGCGCCAGACGCCCCGGCGCACACTCGGGTCCTCGGCCTCGTCGGGCAGGGTGGTGATCGCATCGACCGCCGATTGCACGTCGTCGGCGGCGCGCGACATGTCCCAGCCCGGTTCGAACTCGATCGTAATGCTCGCCACCCCTTCGCGCGAGACCGAGGCGGTGCTTTCTACCCCGTCCACGGCGAGCAGCGACGGCTCCAGCACCTGGACGATCGCGCTGTCGACATCCTCGGGGCCGGCCCCCTCCCATTCGACGCTGACGCTGACGCTGTCGACGATCACATCGGGAAAGAACTGTGCCCGCATGTTGGGGATCGCCGCCGCGCCCAGCACCAGCAGGACCACCAGCAGAAGGTTCGCGGCCGTGCGGTGGCGGGTGAAATAGCTGAGCAGCCCGCCCGCCGGCCCGGGGAGATTTCGCACCACGGCCTAGCCCCCCATCCGGGATTCGATCCGCTCGACCAGTTGGGCCGGCACCTTGTCGCCGCCAAGCTGGGCCAGCACCCGGGCCTTCATCTCCTCCGGCATCCGGTTGTTGCCTTCGACAAAGGCAACCAGCCGGGCCCGGCGTTCGGCGCTCAACTCCAGCAAGGAGGCCTCCGGCGGCGCGTCCCGTGCCTCTTCGCGCAACGGCCGGACCCGGATGCCCGCCCCCAGAAGCGGCGTGCGCCCGATCACCACCTCGCGCCCGGCAAGGCCCGCACCGCGCAAAAGCACCTCGTCGCCCTGGCGGCGCACCAGCTCGACCGGAAGCGCCTCGAGCCGGTCTTCGGCGTCCAGCACCAGCACCGTGCCCGAGGCGTCCAGCGCCGAGGCCGGCAGGCGCGCGACCCGCTCGACCGGCGGCTCCTCGACCGACACGGTGACGAAATCGCCGGGTTTGAACCCCGGCGCATCGTCCAGCCCGGCATAGATCATGCGCCCGGTCTGCCCATCGCCCGCCGCGGCGCTGTCGCGGCTGATCCGCCCCCGTGCGGTCAGCGCCGCGCCGCTGACGTCCAGCGTGGCGATGACCGGGGCCTTGATCAGATTGCCACGGGCGTCGAGCAACCGGGCATATTGTGCGGTGGAGACGCGAAAGGCGACCTCCAGCGCGTCTGGGTCGATCAGTTCGGCCAGCTTCTCGTTGGGCGAAACCAGCCGCCCCTCGACCAGGGTCACGTTGGACAGCGTGCCGTCAAAGGCGGCGGCGACCGTTGTGTCGTCCAGAGCGCGTTCGGCATCCGCCAGCGCGATGCGGGTCCGCGCCAGCCGGGTCGCGGCCTGGTCCACCCGCGCCTCGGCCTGGGCCACGGCCAGGCGTCGGGCCAGCACCGCCTGCCGCGCGGCGGCAAGCGCCAGCTCGGCGGTTTCCACCGTCGCGGCGGTTCCGACGCCGCGCTCCTGCAGGTCCTTCTGCCGCTGGAACGCGCGATCGCGCAGATCCTCCTGGTCGCGGGCCGCCGAAAGCTCGTCGCGCGCCAAGGTCAGCGCGCGGGCGGCGTCGCGTTGTTCGGCCTCGGCATCGAGCAGGTCGCTATGCGCCCGGTCCAGCGCCGATTGCGCGTCGGCCGGGTCGATGTGCACCAGTTCGTCCCCGGCGGTGACGCTGCCGCCATCCTCGAATCCCTCGGCCAGCCAGATCACCCGCCCGCCGGTAGCGGCGCGCAGTTCCAGCGTGCGGCGGCTGAGCACCTGCCCGAAGGCGGGCAGGACCGGAATCACGGTTTCCATCCGGGCGGTCCGCACGTTGACCGCGAACACCCGTTCGCGCACCTGGACCGGCCGGGGATCGTCGGCCATGCGGCTTTGCACCGCGCCGAACACCAGCTGACCGGCGTAGACCAGCAGCGCCAGCATCAGCGATGCCAGAAACAGCCCGGTCAGGCTTTGCCTTAAGAACCGCATCGTCAAATCTCCCAGGCCCGCAGCAGGACGCCGTGATACAAACTAACCGCAGCGCATAAAATGCCAAGATGCGCAGGGTATCCGGGATGTTATACGCCGCAGAAAGTTACTTCCGGCGCTGGTTTTCGGTCAGGCGCGGAAAAATCTCGACGAAGTTGCAGGGCTTGTGCCGGTAATCGAGTTGCAGCGACAGGATCTCGTCCCAGCCGTCCTTGCAGGCGCCGGGGCTGCCTGGCAGCGCGAACAGATAGGTGCCGCCCGCGACCCCGCCGGTGGCGCGCGACTGCACCGCGCTGGTGCCGATCTTTTTCATCGAGACGATGGTGAAGACGGTGCCAAAGGCCTCGATCTCTTTTTCATAGACATCGCGGTGCGCCTCGACCGTCACGTCCCGCCCGGTCAGCCCGGTGCCGCCGGTCGAGATCACCACGTCGATGTCCGGGTCCGCGACCCAGGCCCGAAGCTGGGCTGCGATCTCGTCGCGCTCGTCGGGCAAGAGCTTGCGGTCGGCCAGGGAATGGCCCGCCCCGGTGATGCGGTCGGCCAGCACCTGTCCGGAGCGGTCCTCGTCCAGCGAGCGGCTGTCCGAGACGGTCAGCACCGCGATGCGGACCGGGATGAAATCCTTGGTGTCGTCGATGCGCGACATGGCGGTTACGTCCTCTCAAAAATGGCAAGGCGCAGGGCCAGCGCTGCGAATATGCCGCCCGAGAGCCGCCCGAGCCAGAGCGAGACGCGCGGCGAGGCGAAAAGCCGCTGCCCCGCCTGCCCGGCAAAGAGGCCCACCAGCGCGTTGACCACGAAGCCGCCCAGCGACAACACCGCGCCGAAGATCAGGAACTGGATCAGCATCGGACCGGCCTGCGGCGCGACGAACTGAGGGATGAAGGCGAGCACGAAGAGGATCACCTTGGGATTGGTCAGGTTGACCACGAAGCCGGCGCGAAAGGCGCGCGCGGCGGACACCGCCGGCGCGCGATCGCGGGCCGGGCCGCTGCGCCAGGCGCCCCAGGCGAGCCAGAGCAGATAGGCCACCCCGATCCAGCGGATCAGGTCGAACATCCAGGGCAGCGCCGCCACCGCCGCGCCCAGCCCCAGCCCGGCCAGCGAGACATGCACCATGCCGCCGGCCGCGATCCCGGCGCTGGCCGCCACCGCAGGACCGCGCCCCGAGCGCAGCCCCTGGCCGAGGCAGAACATCATGTCGGCCCCCGGCGTGAGGTTCAGCGCCAGCGCGGCGGGAATGAACGTCATCAGGGTGAGCGGGTCGATCATGCGCCGATCTCGAACCAGGCGCCCTCGGGGCCGAGGTTGACCACCTCGGAGCCACCGATATGACCGCGCTCGCCCCAGCAATCGTGGATATGACCGCACAGCACCAAGGGCGGCGCGATGCGCGCGATGGCGGCGCGAATCGCCTCCGATCCCACCGACACCCCCTGCGAGGTGCGGTCGGCAACGCCCCTGGGTGGCGAATGGGTTATCAGGATGTCGGCGGCTGCGCAGGGCGCCAGCAGCGCCTCGGCGGCCTCTTCGCTCAGATCCCAGGACCATGCGCCAAAGGGCGTCGGCGGCACCCCGCCGCCGATGCCGAAGAACCTGAGGCCTTCGACCTCGGCGCCTTCTCCGTGCAGAACGGTGGCATTGGGCAGGGCGGCGGCCCGCAACTCATCGGCGCTTTCGGCGTTGCCCGGCACCAGCACCATCGGCGCAGTGATGCCCGAGAGCATCTCCATCGCCTGATCGAGTCCCTGGCGCGCATTGCAGAAATCCCCCGCCCCGACCACCAGATCGGCCCCCACGCTCGCCTTGACGAGCCTGCTGGCCGCCCGCCGGGCCATGTGCAGATCGGAAAATGCCAGTATCTTCATCCGCCCTCTATCCATCCTCTCTCAGCTTGGCCTGCAACTCCAGCAGATCGGCCCAGGCCTGACGCTTGGCCGCCGGCTGTCGCAGCAGATAGGCGGGATGGAACATCGGCAGCACCGGCTTGTCCAGCGCCTGATGCCAGTTGCCGCGCAGACGGGTGATGCCGCGTCTGCCCAGCATCGCCTCGCAACTGATGTTGCCCATCAGCACGATCACCCTGGGATCGGCCAGCGCCACGTGGCGATCGAGGAACGGTTTCAGCATGGCGATCTCGTCCGGGTGCGGCTCGCGGTTCTGCGGCGGGCGCCAGGGCAGCACGTTGGTGATATAGACGTTGTCTTGCCGCGCCATCCCGACCGCCGAAAGCATCCGGTCGAGCAACTGTCCGGCGCGCCCGACAAAGGGGCGCCCCTCGCGGTCCTCGTCGCGGCCCGGCGCCTCGCCGATGATCATCACCGGCGCGCCCGGGATGCCGTCGGAAAAGACGAGGTTGCGCGCGCCCTTTTTCAACTCGCAATGCTCGAACGCCGCCATCGCATCGCGCAGCGCCTCCAGCGTCTGCGCCGCCGAGGCCGCGGCACGCGCGACGGCGACCGGATCGGCCTGCCGGGCTGCGACCGGCCCAGCCGGGGCCTCGGCAACGGGCTCGACGACCTGACGGGCCGCCGGGCGCAGCTTGTCCGGCAGGTCATAGCGGTTCACCGGCGCGTCCCCGATGGCATCGGTCACGCCCAGTTCCACCTGCCATTCCAGCAGGGCGCGGGCGGTATGATAGTCGATCTGCGATTCCATGGCGCAGACCCTAGCGCCGAAACCGATGCCGAAAAAGCGCAATACGCCAGGTGATTTTTCCCAGGCGCGGGGAAAAATCCTTGTGCCGTACACGATTAACACCAAACATGGCCAGAAACGAATACGGGGGGACAGACAATGCAGACTTCGCGGCGGAGCCTATGGGCCGCATTTTTCGCGACCTTGTTTCCCCTTGCGTCCCTTGTATGTCTGACCCTTGTACTGGCCACACCTCTGCGGGCGGAGCCGCCCGGACCGATTCTGCAGAAGCTCTTCGATCTCGCCGGCAGCATCGCCCTCGACCAGTCCGAGACCACGCGCGCCGCGCCGGATACCCTCGCCCCGACGCCAGAGGCGGGCCCGATCCGGCAACGCCTGTCCCGCCTCGCCGCCGCAAGGGCCGTCGAGAGCGAGGTCATTCCAAGCTTCGACCCGGTCCAAAACGCCGCGCCCGCAGAGCTGGCCGCGACCGACCCGGCCGCCCTGTTGCCGCCGATGCCGGGCGGCACCGGCAAGGCGCGTCTGCTTCAGGTCTCGGACGGCGGCTATCAATTCGACTGCCCGCCGGGCCAGGGCTATTGCGGCGGCGGCACCTATTGCTGCCCGAACGGCTGGGGCTGTGCCCGCGACGGGCAATGGTGCATCCGCCCCGGCTACAGCTATTGCGGGCGCGGCAACAGCTGCGCTCCGGGGTCCCTCTGTTCGCGCGGCGGCGGCTGCATTCCGCGCGGCAAGGTCGATTGCGGCCGCGGCCGCTGGTGCAACCCCGGAGCCTATTGCCTGACCGGCAACCGCTGTTCCGCCGTTGGCGCCATCAAGTGCCGCGACGGATCGATCTGCAACCCCGGCAACAAATGCGCCTCGGGCGGCGGCTGCGTTCCGAACAACATCCTGGACTGCGGCGGCGGATCCTACTGCAAGCCGGGGGCCTATTGCCTGAGCGGTGGCGGCTGTTCGCAGATCGGCGCGGTGAAATGCGCCAGCGGCAGCATCTGCAACCCCGGCTATACCTGTTCGCGCGGGCGCGGCTGCGTGCCCGTCGGCACCGACGATTGCGGCAATGGTGTCTACTGCAAGGTCGGCACCTTTTGCCTTGGAAACCGCAAATGCTCGGCCCCGGGATCGACCAAATGTAGCAGCGGAGACATCTGCAACCCGTCACAGAAATGCTCCAAGGGCGGCGGCTGCGTCCAGAAGGACCGCGTCGATTGCGGCTATGGCAAAAGCTGCCCACCGCGCAGCTATTGCCTGGCCGGCGGGAAATGTTCCGCCCCCGGCGCGGTGAAATGCAACAGCGGCGTGATCTGCCCGCCCGACACCATCTGCCTGCCGGGCAAGAAATGCTCGCCTGCGGGTCACAAGCTTTGCGAGGGCGGCACCTCCTGCCCCAAGGGGACATTCTGCCTCAAGGGCGGGCGCTGTTCGGACCCGGGCGCCGAGCAATGCGATGACGGCAAGATCTGCCCGCCCAGCCGCGAGTGTATCCCCGGCGGCGGCTGCGCGCCCGAGGGCCACAAGGTATGCGCCAGCGGCAACACCTGCCCCAAGGACACCATCTGCCTCAAGGGCGGCAAGTGTTCTTCGCCCGGCGCCACGCTCTGCGACGACACCAAGG
>NZ_JARGPK010000053.1 GCF_029212575.1 Antarcticimicrobium sp. | reverse complement strand
TCGCGCTGGAGGCCGCAAACCCGGCCTATGAAACCCGTGTCTTTTCCGATGACAAGGTCAAGGTACAGGGGCGCCTGGTCGGGCTGATCCGCACCTACTGATCGGGGCTTACCTGTCAGGGCCGGACCAGAGCCGCAGACGCGCGGGATCGCGCGCCACGCGCAAACCTCCGTCAGCGCCGAATGCCACGGCGCCGGTCGCGCGCAGCCGTGGCGGGTCGAGCACCAGGCACGGACCATCCAGCGCCAGAGGAACCGGGGAAACCACCACCTGATCCTTGCTGCAGCCGGTCAGCCCCAGGGCGGCCCGCTTGCCGGTCGCATGGACGATCTGGCGCGGGCCCGCCGCGATCACCCGCAGCAGGCCATCGCGTCCGGGCCATCGCGCCGCCGCCTCGGTCTGGGTGGCGCTGTCGCCGTCGTTCTCCAGCCAGATCCCGGCGACGAATCCGGCCCCGTGCGGCTTGCTCAGAGCGCGCCCCTGCGGTGTCATAACCCCCACAAGCGTTCCGGTATCGGCCACCAGCACGACCGGCCGCTCCGCCGCCGACCAGATCACGAAGGCAGCGAGGGCGGGAACGATCCCGGCCAGCCGCGCCCGCCCCTGCCAAAGGATCACGACCAGCATTCCCAGCGCAAAAAGTGGCAGCACCATCGGCCCCGGGCTGGGCAGGTAGCCACGCGCGCCCGGCAGACCGGCGGCCCAATGCGCAACGCCGAGAATCCAGCGCAGGCCCAACCCCATGACTTCGAGCCCTGCCGCCTCCAGCCCGAAGGGGGCCAGCAGCGCGGCGATCACCGCCGCCGGGATCACCACCAACCCCATCACCGGCACCGCGAGCAGGTTGGCCGGCAGGCCGAAATGCGCCAGCGCGTTGAAATGCGCCGCCGCCACCGGTGCCGTGGCCAGCCCCGCCACCAGCGAAGAGACCGCGACACCGGCCACCGGCGACAGCCAGCGCGGTCCGAGGCCGATCTCGTGGTCGCGCAACGCCCCGAACACCGCGATCAGCGCCGTGGTGGCGGCGAACGACATCTGGAATCCGGGACCCAGCAACGACTCCGGCCGAAGCAAGAGCACGATCAACGCCGCCAGCGCCACCGCGCGCAGGGAAAACGCGCGCCGGTCGGCCAGCACCGCGCCCAGAACCACCGATGTCATGACAAAGGCGCGCTCGGTCGCCACGTTCCCCCCAGAGAGCGCGAGATATCCCGCTGCCGCGAGCATCGCCGCCCCGGCAGCGATCTTGCGCACCGGCCAGCGCAGCGCCAGAACCGGCAGCGCTGCCAGCGCCAGCCGCACCGCACCAAAGACGAACCCGGCCAGCAGCCCCATGTGCAGCCCGGAGATCGCCAGAAGATGCGCCAGGTTGCTGGCGCGCAGCGCCTCGAGCGTCGCCTGCCCCACGCCGCTGCGGTCGCCGGTGGTCACCGCCGCCGCGAAGCCGCCGACATCCCCCGGCAGCGCCGCGCGCAGCCGCACCGAAGCGGCCATGCGCAGGCGGAACAGGCGCAGCGCGCGGCTGGGCGGCGCCGCGACCAGAACCGGCAACCGGGTGTAACCCACGGCGCCCAGCCGCTGGAACCAGGCGTGACGGCGGAAATCGAACCCGCCGGGCTCGGCCGGTCCGCTCGGCGGGGCCAGGTGCGCGGTGGCCATGATGCGCGCGCCGGGCCGCAGGCTGCGGTCCTCCGCCGCCCCGTGCAGGGAGATCCGCAGCCGGGCCGGAACCTCCCCCGGCGCAACCCCGGACAGGCGAACCCGGTCGAGCGTCAGCCGCAGCGCGTCGGAGGCCGAACGGTCCAGCGCCACGACCCGGCCCTCGACCGGCCCGTAGTAGCGGGACGGCAGAACCGGCGCGGCGACCAGATGCGCGCGCGTCGAGGCCGCGGTAAGCCCGCCGGCCACCAACGCAGCGGCCCAGCCCAGTGCCGCGAGGCCGCCGGGACGCCAGAGCGCGAAGCCCCCCCCCGCAACCCCGACCAGGGCCGCGGTGAGGTAAACCCACCGATCGGGCTCTCCCGGCCAGGCGAAATAGAGGCCGATTCCGATCCCGAACAAGACCGGCACCCAGGGAAACAGGTGCCCGCGCTGACGATCCAGCGCCGCCGCGGCCCGTGCCAGATTGCCCATGCTTGCCCCCCGCTGCGCGGCCCGCTAGACAGGCTGCAAAACGCTATCCCTCCCATGGTTACCAAAAGGTAAAGCGCCCGCATGTCCGATCAGGTCGTCACCCGTTTCGCCCCCTCGCCCACCGGCTTTCTGCACATCGGGGGCGCGCGTACGGCCCTGTTCAACTGGCTCTACGCGCGCGGCCGCGGTGGCAAGTTCCTGCTCCGGATCGAGGACACCGACCGCGAGCGCTCCACCCCCGAGGCAACCGCCGCGATCCTGCAGGGGCTGAGCTGGCTTGGTCTGGATTGGGATGGCGAGCCGATCAGCCAGTTCGCCCGTGCCGACCGCCATGCCGAGGTGGCGCAGCAGCTGCTGGCCGAGGGCAAGGCATACAAATGCTTCTCGACGCAGGAGGAGATCGCCGCCTTTCGCGACGCCGCTCGCGCCGAGGGCAAGAGCACCCTGTTCCGCAGCCCGTGGCGCGATGCCGATCCCGCAACCCACCCGGAGGCGCCCCATGTCATCCGCATCAAGGCGCCGCAGGAGGGCACCACGGTGATCCACGACCGGGTCCAGGGCGAGGTGACGATTCGCAACGACCAGCTCGACGACATGGTGCTGCTGCGCAGCGACGGCAGCCCGGTCTACATGCTGGCGGTGGTGGTGGATGATCACGACATGGGCGTGACCCATGTGATCCGTGGCGACGACCATCTCAACAACGCCGCCCGCCAGATGACGATCTACCAGGCGATGGGCTGGCCGGTGCCGGTCTGGGCGCATATCCCGCTGATCCACGGTCCGGACGGCAAGAAGCTGTCGAAACGTCACGGCGCACTTGGAGCCCAGGAATATCAGGCAATGGGCTATCCGGCGGCGGGCATGCGCAATTACCTCGCGCGGCTGGGCTGGAGCCACGGCGACGACGAATTCTTTACCGATGAACAGGCCAAGGCGTGGTTCGACCTCGACGGCATCGGAAAAAGCCCGGCCCGGTTCGACCTGAAGAAACTGGAGAATCTCTGTGGCCAGCATATCGCCGTTAGCGATGACGCCGCGTTGCGGCGCGAAATCGAGGCCTATCTGGTCGCGGCCGATCACGCCGCGATGACGATTTCGCAAGCGGACGCGCTGGAACGGGCCATGTACTGCCTCAAAGATCGCGCGCGGACATTTCCGGAACTCCTTGAAAAGGCGCAATTTGCCCTGGCGTCCCGCCCTGTCGAGCCGGACCAGAAGGCGGCAAAGGCCTTGGCTACAGTATCCGATGGTATACTGTCTGAATTGACGCCGCAGTTGCAAAATGCTAGCTGGACGCGAGATGAGCTAGAGGCGACTCTGGACGCTTTCGCCGAAGCAAGGGGCACCAAGTTTGGCAAGATGGCCGGTCCGCTCAGGGCCGCGCTTGCCGGGCGCATGGTGACCCCTTCGGTGTTCGACATGATGCTTGTGCTGGGCCGGGAGGAAACCCTGGCCCGCCTCGAGGATGCTGCCGGACGCGTCGGGTCGAACTGACCGGACGAGACCGCGGCGAGAGAATTCGGACCGGCGCCCGCCGCACGGTCCGCCCGTGCGGAGACCGGCGCTTTCGCGTCCCGTGCCAGATAGAGGAAGGGACTAATAAATGACTGAAAAAAAATACAAGACCGCCACGCTACAACTGGATGGCAAAACCGTCGACCTGCCCATTCTTTCGCCGACAACGGGCCCCGATGTGCTGGATGTGCGCAAACTCTACGCCGAGGCAGGTGTCTTTACCTACGACCCAGGCTATACTTCGACCGCCAGCTGCGACAGCACCATCACCTTCATCGACGGCGACGAGGGCATTCTGCTGCATCGCGGTTACCCGATCGACCAACTGGCCGGCAAATCGCACTATCTCGAGGTGTGCTACCTGCTGCTCTACGGCAATCTGCCGACCGCCACCGAGCTTGAGGATTTCGAGACCCGCGTGACCCGCCACACCATGCTGCACGAACAGATGCAGTATTTCTTCCGCGGGTTCCGTCGGGACGCGCACCCGATGGCGATCATGGTCGGTGTGGTTGGTGCAATGTCGGCGTTTTACCACGATTCCACCGACATCAACGATCCCTGGCAGCGCGAGGTCGCCTCGATCCGCCTGATCGCCAAGATGCCGACGATCGCGGCCTGGGCCTTCAAGTACCACACCGGTCAACCCTTCGTTTATCCGCGCAACGATCTCGACTTCGCCTCGAACTTCCTGCGCATGTGCTTTGCCGTGCCGGCCGAGGAATACCAGGTGAACCCGATCCTGAGCCGCGCGATGGACCGCATCTTTACCCTGCACGCGGATCACGAGCAGAACGCCTCGACCTCGACCGTGCGGCTGGCCTCGTCTTCGGGCGCCAACCCCTTTGCCTGTATCGCCGCCGGTATCGCCTGTCTTTGGGGCCCCGCGCATGGCGGCGCAAACCAGGCTTGCCTGGAGATGCTCAAGGAGATCGGCAGTGTCGAGCGCATCCCCGAGTTCATCGCCCGCGCCAAGGACAAGAACGATCCGTTCCGCCTGATGGGCTTTGGCCACCGGGTCTACAAGAACTTCGATCCGCGCGCGACGGTGATGAAACAGTCCGCCGACGAGGTTCTGGATTTGCTTGGGATCGAGGACAACCCGGTCCTGCAAGTCGCCAAGGAGCTGGAAAAACAGGCGCTGGA
>NZ_JARGPK010000076.1 GCF_029212575.1 Antarcticimicrobium sp. | reverse complement strand
GCGACTAGGGCCGCGCCCTGATCCGTATGCCGCCTGATAATGGCTGACGCGCCCGCCGGATGTCCCCGGCGGGCGCGTTGCTGTCGCGGTCCCGCCGGATCGCCCGCAAGCGGGCAGGGTCAAAAGAAAAGGCGCCGCAGGCAACTGCGACGCCACTTCTGTCCTGCGAAAGACGGGCGGCTTACTTGTCGCCGGCATCCGCCGCCTTGGGCTGCGCTGCCGCCGCAGCGGGCTGCTGACCGCCCTTGGGGGTCGCGCGACCGGGGTTCAGCGGGTCGTCCTGACGCTGCACCGAACCTTCGAAATGCGCGCCGCTCTCGATCGCGATGGTCTTGTGGATGATGTCGCCCTCGACCCGCGCGGTGGAGGTCAGGCGCACCTTAAGCCCGCGAACCCGGCCAACGATGCGGCCGTTGACCACGACGTCGTCGGCGGAAACCTCACCCTTGATGGTGGCGGTCTCGCCAACCGTCAGCAGATGGGCGCGGATGTCGCCCTCGACGGTGCCCTCGACCTGGATATCGCCGCTGGTCTTGAGGTTGCCGGTGATGTGCAGGTCCGAGGACAGCACCGATGCCGGCGGCTTGGCCTTGGGCGCGCTCGACTTGTAGTCGCTCGGCGACGGGGCAGCGGTGGCCGACGGCTGGGCGGACGGGGCGGCGGTATCCGGCGTCTTTGCGCCGGGCTCGTTGATTTTGCTCTTAGAAAACATTTCTCGCAGCCTTGATGTAATTCATGGGGTTCACCGGTCTTCCGTTCACCCGTACCTCGTAGTGCAGATGGGTGCCGGTGGACCGTCCGGTGCTACCCATATCAGCAATGTGATCCCCGCGCGAGACCCTTTGGCCCTTCTTCACGAGGATGCGCGAGGTATGGGCATATCGTGTCTCGATTCCGAACGCGTGCTTGATGATGACCAGTCGGCCATAGCCCGATTGCCAGCCTGCATGCGTCACCACGCCATCTGCGGTGGCAAAGATATCGGTGCCCTGCGGCCCGGCGAAATCGGACCCGTTGTGCATCCGTCGCCCGCCGGTCTTGGGGTCTCGGCGATAGCCGAACGGGCTGGTATAGCGCACCGAAACATGCACGGGTTTGGCAAAGGGCGCCTTTTGCGCCGCGATGCGGTAGAGGTTCAGCTGGTCCATCTGGTGCAGCAGCGTGTTGGCGCGCAGCTCGTCCGGGGTGGGTTCCTCGCCACGGGTCGAGAAGGAAATCGGGGTCAGCGGCCCGCCCTGGCCACTGTAGCCGCTGCGCACTTGCTCGATGATTCGTTCTGGCGGCATGCCGGCGGCGCGGAACATCTTGTTCAGCGGTTCGACCGAGATCGCCATCGCCTCTTCCAGCTGGCGGAAGATCTGGTCGTTGCGCTCGCGCATCAGCTTGATTTCCAGCTCCAGCTCGTCGCGCTGCTCCAGCGCCGAGCGGGCATCGGCCACCACCTGGTCGCGTTCGCGTGCGGCATCGGACAGGGCGGTGGTCATGAAGTCCATCTGCACCGGGATCACCGGATCACTCGCCGCGCGACCGGTCCCGTTGCCGTCCTGTTCCAGCGTGGCCAGCGTCCGGCGGGCGGCATCGCGGTCGCGCAGCGTCTCGCGCAGGGTGGTCTGGATTACTTCGACACCGGTCTCAAGCTCGCGCCGCCGGGTTTCCGAGGCAAGCAATTCCGACTGCATGACCGAGATCTGGTCCAGCGCGGCATTGAACCGGGCCTGTGCCGTCAGGGCGTCTTCGGCCCGTGCGTTGCGCTCGGCCGACATCACGTTCAACCGCTCCTGGTAGATCTTCTGATCGCGCTTCGCCTGCTCGCGGAAATTCCCCGCGCCGATGCTGTCCATCAGCAGGATCGCGGTGGCGACGATGGCCCAGGCGACGACCAACATCGCCCCGGAATAGGCGATCGCCTGGGTGCTCGACCTCAACCGGATGAACCGGGTGTCGGTGTCCGATTTCAGAAAGACGCGGCGCTCGGGAAAGAACCTTTCCAGGACCGCATGAACCTTGATTGCCAGCCGTGTACGCAAGCCTTCGTCCTTGTCTCATCCCCCGGGTCCGGTGTTCCTGCTCGGCCGGTCCATTGGGCGATTGCATAACCGCCGAGGGGCAATGGGGCAAGTTTGTTGACCACCCATGCGGCGTTTCGGCGCCGGAGAGCGACGTTTTGGCAAAAAATTGCCGAGTTTCGTCAGTTTGTTACCCGCATCTCACGCCCCGCGCGGCGGCGTTTGTTCGGTCAGCGGCCAGTAGAAGTCCGGCGGCAGCCCGGCCTCGGCGCGCTTTTCCTCGTTGAAGGGCGGCTTCAGCGCACCGTGGAAATATCTGCGCACCAGGGCATGGAACACCTCCTTGGGGTCGGCGTTCTCGCGCCCGCACAGGAAATGGAACCATTTCGAGCCATAGGCGACATGGCCGACCTCTTCGGCATAGATGGTCTCCAGCGCCGCGACCGCATGATCGACCCCGGCCTTGCGAAAGATCCCGATCATGCCCGGCGTCACGTCCAGCCCGCGCGCCTCCAGCACCATCGGCACCACGGCAAGGCGGCCGATCAGATCCCCGGCGGTATCCTCGGCGGCGCGCCACATGCCGGCATGGGCGGGCAGGGCGCCGTAGTGGCTGCCCAACTCTTCCAGGCAATCGCAGACCAGGTTGAAATGCTTGCTCTCCTCGTCCGCCGCCTTGACCCAGTCGTCGTAGAACCCCATCGGCATCTGCACATGGCCAAAGCGCGCGATGATGTCCCAATGCAGGTCAACCGCGTTCAGCTCGATATGCGCCACCGCATGGAGCAGCGCGATGCGCCCCGCCGGCGATCCGGGCTTGCGTTTGGGCACCTCGCGCGGCGAGAGCAGCTCGGGCTCCACTGGCCGCGCCGGGTGTGGAGGTGGATTGGCGGTGCCGGTTTGCATCGGCTCGGCCCCCTCGACGCGGGAGGTGAACCAGGCCGCCGCATGGGCGTGCGACAGCGCGGTCTTTTCGCGCCCGCCCGCGGTGCGCAGAACCTCTTCGGCCCGTTCGGCAAGGGTCAGGTGGGCGATCATCGGCAAATTGTACGTTTCGGCATGAAAAATGTACGGATCGCGCGGCAGGGGCTAGAGCGCCCTGACCGCCTCCAGCACCTCCTCGACGTGGCCGGGCACCTTTACCTTGCGCCAGCTCCGCGCGATCCGGCCTTCGGCGTCGATCACGAAGGTCGCGCGTTCGATCCCCATCGATGTCTTGCCGTACATGGTCTTTTCGACCCAGACCCCATAGGCCTCGCAGACCGCCCCGTCCCCGTCCGACAGCAGCGGCACCGTCAGCCCGTGCTTGGAGACGAACTTGTCGTGCTTGGCCACGGTATCGCGGGAAATTCCGAACACCTGCGCACCGGCATCGGCGAAAGCCTGCAGAGCCGCCGAAAAGCCGATGGATTCCTTGGTGCAGCCCGGGGTATCATCGCGTGGATAGAAAAACAGAACAACGGCACTGCCGCGCAACTCTGACAGGCTGACCTGGCCGCCGCCATCGCGGGGCAGGGTGAAATCGGGGGCGGTATCGGACGTATCGGGCATCGGGTGACTCCGCTGACATGACTGAACAGATGGGTTCCATAATAGTGCGTCGCAGGCAACCGGAAAGCTGTGCCTGCCGTCGCCGCCGGAGCCATGACCGTGACACAGGCTGAGGTCAAGCGCCGCGGCGGCCGCACCGGCTGGGCCCTGCGCCGCGCCGGAGTCTGGGGCATGCGTGTCACCATGTTCGCGGCGATCCTGACCGCGGTGGCGCTGGTGGTCCTTGTCAACAAGCCTCTCAGCCCGCCGGAGTGGCTGCGCGCCCGCGCCGAGGCGCGTATCGAGCAGGGGCTCGACGGGCTCCAGATCGGCTTTGGCGATATCGACCTGGTGATCCGCGAGGGGCTGCGCCCACGGCTGCACCTGCAAGACGTGGTTCTGTCGGATGCCGACGGGCGTATCCTGGCCCGGTTGTCGGATGCCGAGGCGAGCCTGGCCCTGCGTCCGCTGTTGCGGGGCGAGGTGCAGCCGAAGCGGATCGCGCTGAGCGGGCTGTTTGCCACCCTGCGCCGCGACCGCGACGGCGCCGTGTCGCTGATGCTGGGCGAGACCGCCGCGCCGGTGGGCGAGGCCGCGGGGCTGCCGCAGCTTCTGGACGATGCCGAGCGTCTGCTGCAGCGCCCCCAACTCGCCGCGCTGATCGCGCTGGATGTCGATGCGGTGACCCTGCGCTACGAGGATCGCCGCAGCGGCAAGGCCTGGACGCTCGACGGCGGTCAGGTCCGGCTGAACCGGACCGGGGACGATTTGCGCGTCGGCGCGGGGTTCGCCGTTCTCAGCGGTCGGGACTACGCCAGCTCTGTCGAGTTGAACTATGCCAGCCGGATCGGCAGCACCGCGGCCGAATTCGGCGCCTCGGTGCAGGACATCGCCGCGCCCGACATCGCGGCGCAGAGCGTGGCGCTGAGCTGGCTCGAGGTGCTGCGCGCGCCGATCTCGGGCGCGTTGCGCGGCAGCGTCGATGCATCGGGCGGGTTCGGCCCGCTGTCGGCCACGTTGCAGATCGGTGCCGGCGCGCTGCAGCCCACCGAGGCGACCCGCCCGATCCCGTTCAGCGGCGCGCGAAGCTATTTCACCTACGACCCGGCGGCGCAGACCCTGATCTTCGACGAGATGGCGGTGGACAGTACCTGGGGGTCGGGGCGCGGCGAGGGGCGCGCCTATCTCGGCGGGATCGAAGGCGGCGCGCTGACCGATCTGGTCGGGCAGTTCACCTTCAGCCAGATCACGCTGAATCCGGCCGGGCTTTATCCCGAGCCGATGAAGCTGAAGGGCGCCACCGCCGACTTCCGTATGGAACTGGCGCCGTTCCGCCTGGAGTTGGGGCAGATGCATCTGCAGGACGACGGCGGCGGGTTCGACCTGTCGGGAACCCTCGGCGCCGGCGACGGCGGCTGGCGTCTGGCGCTCGATGTGGGGCGGGGGCGGCTCAGCCGGGCGCGGCTGCTGGAGCTCTGGCCCGCCACGCTGGCCGAAAAACCGCGGGCTTGGGTCGAACAGAACCTGCAGGCCGGAACCCTGAGCGACATCGACCTGGCGCTGCGGCTGGAGGAGGGCGAAAAGCCCGACATCTTTGCCAATTTTTCCTTTGAGCAGGCCAGCATCCGGTTCAACCGATTCCTGCCGCCGGCGACCGGGGCGTCGGGCGACGTCACGCTGGACCGGGGGCGGCTGGTGGCCACCGCGGCACGCGCCAGCGTGACCGCCGATCAGGGCGGCGCGCTGGAGGTGGCGGGCACCTCCTTCATTATCCCCGATATCACCCTCAAACCGGCGCCGGGAATGATCCGGCTGCGCGCCGAGGGGCCGATCACGGCGGTGATGTCGCTGCTGGCCGGGCCACCGTTGCGGGTGCTGAAGGAGACGAGCTTGCCGGTCGATCTGGCGCAAGGCGTGGCCAGGCTGGATGGCACCCTGTCGCTGCCGTTGAAAAAGAAGGTGCCGTTCGAGGAGATCGACTTTCACCTCACCGGCGGGTTGACGGGGGTGGAAAGCGCGGTTCTGGTGCCGGGCCAGCGGTTGTCCGCCGCCGCGCTGCGGCTGGAGGCAGACCAGAGCGCGGTCGAGATCGAGGGCACCGCGCGCATCGGCGATCTGCCGGTGGCGGTGAACTGGCGCCAGCCGATCGGCGCCAAGGCCGCCGACGGCAGTCGGCTGCGCGGCCAGGTGGAACTGTCGCAGACCCTGATAGACACTTTTGCCATCGGCCTGCCCGAGGGCAGCGTCAGCGGTCAGGGCACCGGCGCCTTCACGCTGGACATCGCAAAGGGGGAACCGCCGGCGCTGCACCTGACATCGGATCTTCAGGGGGTCGGGCTGTCGATCCCGACGCTGGGCTGGCGCAAGCCCGAGGCACAGGCCGGCATGTTCGACCTGTCCGGGACGTTGGGCGACGTGACCCGGATCGAGCATCTGGCGGTCGATGCGGCGGGGCTGACCGCGACCGGAAGCGTCGTCAGCCGGCAACAGGGCGGTCTTGACCGCGCGCTGCTCAGCTCGGTGCGGCTGGGTGGCTGGCTCGAGGCCGGGATCGAACTGATCGGGCGCGGCGCCGCGGCCCCCGACGTGCGGATCCTGACCGGCATTCTCGACCTGCGCCGCGCGCCGCTGGGCGGTGGCGGGGGGGGCGGTGCGCTGCAGGTGCGGCTCGACCGGCTGCAGATTTCCGAGGGCCTGTCGCTGAGCGATTTCAGCGGCGATTTCACCACCTATGACGGGCTGCGCGGGAACTTTACCGGCGTGCTGAACGGGCAGGCGCCGGTGCGCGGACGGGTCGAACCCCGCGGCGGGGGCAGCGCGATCTTCGTTCAGGCCGATGACGGCGGCGGGTTGTTCCGCGCGGCGGGCATTCTCAACCAGGGCCACGGCGGTGCCTTTGAAATGGCGCTGCTGCCCGCCGAGGGGCCGGGAAAGTTCGACGGCACCCTTCGGGTGACCAACACCCGGGTCAAGGATGCCCCGGCGATCGCCGCGCTGCTGAACGCGGTCAGCGTGGTGGGGCTGATCGACGAGATGTCCGGCCAGGGCATCCAGTTTTCCGAGGTCGAGGCGCGGTTCCGGCTTGAACCCGACCGGCTGATTCTGCACGAGAGCAGCGCCACCGGCCCGTCGATCGGATTGTCGATGGACGGGGTCTATGACCTGACGCGCGGTGTGCTGAACATGCGCGGGGTGATTTCCCCGGTCTACCTGCTCAACGCGGTGGGCAGCGTGCTGACCCGCAAGGGCGAGGGGGTCATCGGGTTTTCCTATTCCCTGAAAGGGGCGGCGCAGAAGCCCGCCGTGCAGGTCAACCCGCTGTCGGGGCTGGCGCCGGGGATGTTCCGCGAGATCTTTCGCGGCGCCGCGCCGGCGATGCCCGGCGAGGAGCCCGAGGCGGACGACCAGCCACGCCGCAGCGGCCCCGACCAGGTCGGAGCAGGGGCGGAGGGCCGATGACGGCTGGTCTATTCGCCCGCACCGTCTTATAGCGCGACCGCATGAAACTGAGCGATTTCGATTTCGACCTGCCCGATCGGCTGATCGCCACGCGCCCGGCCAGCCCGCGCAGCGCGGCGCGGCTGCTGGTGGCGCGGGGGGATGTCCTCACCGATGCCCATGTGCGCGACCTGCCCGACTGGCTGCACCCGGGCGACCGGCTGGTGCTGAACGACACCCGCGTGATTCCAGCCCGCCTGAGCGGGCAGCGTCCCCGCCCCGGCCCGGAGGGGGAAACCCGCGCCCGGATCGAGGTCACGCTGTTGCAGCCGCGCGCCGACGGCAGCTGGGCGGCGCTGCTGAAACCCCTGAAGAAGATCCGCCCGGGCGAAGAGATCGTCTTTTCAGATGATCTCAGCGCCACGCTGCAAGATGTGGCCGAGGGGCAGGGGCATTTGCGCTTCAACCTCGCGGGCGAGGATTTCGATGCCGCCCTGGCCGAGGCCGGGGCGATGCCGCTGCCGCCCTATATCGCGGCGCGGCGTCCGGCGGACGACCGCGACAAGACCGATTACCAGACGGTCTGGGCCAAACGCTCCGGCGCCGTCGCCGCGCCGACCGCCTCGCTTCATTTCGACGATGCCCTGCTTGCGGCGCTGCGCGCGCGCGGCGTGGCGTTTACCCATGTCACGCTCCACGTCGGCGCCGGCACCTTCCTGCCGGTCAAGGTCGAGGATGTGACCACGCACCGGATGCACGCCGAATGGGGGCAGGTCAGCGCCGGGGCGGCGGCCGAGATCGCCGCCACCCGCGCCTCCGGCGGGCGGGTGATCCCGGTCGGCACCACCGCGCTGCGCCTGATCGAGACCGCCGCGCGGGGCGGGCAGATCGCCGCCTGGGAGGGGGAGACCGACATCTTCATCTATCCCGGCTTCGGCTTTCGTGTGACCGATGCGCTGATGACCAATTTCCACCTGCCGAAATCGACCCTGCTGATGTTGGTCTCCGCGCTGATGGGGCAGGATCGCATTCGCCGCATCTACGATCACGCGGTGCGCGAAGGTTACCGATTCTTTTCCTACGGAGATGCCTCGCTGCTGATCCCCGACCGGGACTGATCCGGCGGCCAAGGGTTGCCGGACGCCGCGCCGGCAGGGTACGGCTGGGTGAAACCCGCGCCTTCGGGGGCGGCGCCGCCTGAAAGCGACATCGCCTTTGTCGCGGACAGGGCCGACGCAGACAGGTGGCCCCCGTAGCTGGGGAAAAGGCCACGCTCGCAACAGGGAGACCCTCGATGAAACAAGTCCTGTCGAGTGCCTGGGCGCTGCTGCTGGGCATGGGGTTGCTGATGGTCGGCAACGGGCTGCAGGGCACGCTGCTGGGCGTGCGCGGCGAGATCGAGGGATTCTCGACCTTTCAGATGTCGATCGTCATGTCGGCCTATTTCCTGGGCTTTCTCGGCGGCTCGAAACTGGCGCCCGAGATGATCCGCAGGGTCGGACATGTGCGGGTGTTCGCGGCGTTGGCCTCGTTCATCTCGGCGGTGATGATCCTTTATCCCACCTTTGCCGATCCGATCGCCTGGGCGTTGGGTCGGGTGGTAATCGGGTTCTGCTTTTCCGGCGTCTATGTCACCGCCGAGAGCTGGCTCAACAACGCCTCCGACAACGAGAACCGGGGCAAGGCGCTGTCGCTTTACATGATCGTGCAGATGGCCGGCATCGTCACCGCCCAGGGGATGATGCTGCTGGGCGATCCGGCGGGCTATGACACCTTCGTGCTGGCCTCGGTTCTGATCTCGGTTTCCTTCGCGCCGATCCTGCTGTCAATCAGCCCGACGCCGGCCTTCGAGACCACCAAGCCGATGAGCCTGAGACGGCTGATGGACACCTCGCCGCTGGGCTGTGTCGGCATGTTCCTGATGGGCGGCGTGTTTTCCGCTCAGTTCGGGATGAGCGCGGTCTACGGCGCCAAGATCGGGCTGAGCGTGCCGCAGATTTCGGGCTTCATCGCCACCTTCTATGTCGGCGCGGTGGTCCTGCAGTACCCGCTTGGCTGGATCTCCGACCGGATGGACCGGCGCGCACTGATCCTGATGGTGGCGGCCGGCGGTGGTTGCGGCGCGCTTCTGGGCATGGTGTTCGGCGGGCAATATGTGCTGCTGCTGATCGCTGCCTTCTTGGTCGGCGGGATGACCAACCCGCTTTATTCCCTGCTGATCGCCTATACCAATGATTACCTGGAACCCGACGACATGGCCGCCGCCTCGGGCGGGCTGGTCTTCATCAACGGTCTGGGCGCCATCGCCGGGCCGCTGATCACCGGCTGGGTGATGGGGCAGGGGGTGTTCGGCCCGTCGGGCTTTTTCCTGTTCATGGCCGCGCTGCTGTTCGCGCTGTCGATCTACGGCATCTATCGCACCACGCAGCGCCCGGCGATGCCGATGGAAGAGGCCGGCACCGTCGCGCCGATGTACCCGACCGCCACGCCGGTGGCGGTGGAGTTTGCACAGGAATACGCCATCGAGACCGATCAGGAGGCACAGAACGAGAGCGACGCGGCCTGAGTGCGCACGGATTATTGCCGGTGTTGCAAATTGTTACTGTAACTGTTGTGTGAAAGCGGTTTTAGACTGAAGAATGGAATTGTGACGACAAAATTGGAGTTTGTCCGATGGTTGGCCCGGAGGAGATACTGAAATTCTGGCTGGATGAGGCAGGTCCGGACAAATGGTACGCGCAGGACGACGCGCTGGACGCCGAGATCCGCGCGCGGTTCTTGTCCACCTGGGAGGGGGTGCAGGACGGCCGGTTTTCGATGTGGCTGACCTATGCCAGCGGCGCGCTGGCCTATATCATCCTGACCGACCAGTTCCCGCGCAACATGTTCCGCGGCGAGGCCAGGGCGTTTTCCAGCGACCGCATCGCGCTGGCGGCGGCGAAATCGGCCATCGACCGGAGCTGGGACATGAAGATCGACGAACCGGCGCGGCAGTTCTTCTACATGCCTCTGATGCACTCGGAAAACCTTTGCGACCAGGACCGCTGTGTGCGTCTGCTGTGCCAGCGGATGCCGCAAAGCGGGGCCTCGAATCTGCTGCACGCCCGCGCGCACCGCGAGGTGATCCGCACCTTTGGCCGCTTTCCCTTCCGCAATCAGGCACTGTCGCGGTCGGCGACGGGCCCCGAGTCCGACTATGTCACGGCCGGTGGCTATGGTGTGACCGTGCGGGCCCTGCAGGCCGCGTCCTGAGGGCCGGATTGGGAATTCTTTTCCTTTATCAGCAAGCAGTTATCCGCAGCAGCCGCCCCTGCGACGGAATAGCCGTTTTGCGCCCATTGAAGTGCCATGGAATTTAGTTTAATACTAAACTAGTTTTTCAACAGTGGCGCCGGGGGATGTCATGGCTGCGAATTCTTTTGACCTGATCGTTATCGGCGCCGGACCGGGCGGCTATGTGGCCGCGATCCGCGCCGCCCAACTGGGCCTCAAGGTTGCCGTGGTGGAGCGCGAGCATCTGGGCGGTATCTGCCTGAACTGGGGCTGCATCCCGACCAAGGCGCTCCTGCGTTCGGCCGAGGTGTTCCACCTGATGGAGCGGGCCAAGGATTTCGGCCTTTCCGCCGACAAGATCGGCTATGATCTGGACGCGGTGGTGAAACGCTCGCGCGGGGTGGCGAAACAGCTCTCCAGCGGGGTCGGACACCTGCTGAAAAAGAATAAGGTCACCGTGGTGATGGGCGCGGCGACGCTGCCCGCCAAGGGCAAGGTCAGTGTCAAGACCGACAAGGGCACCGAGGAGCTGACGGCCAAGAACATCATTTTGGCCACAGGCGCGCGGGCGCGCGAATTGCCGGGGCTGGAGGCCGACGGCGACCTGGTCTGGACCTATAAACATGCGCTCAACCCGCCGCGGATGCCGAAAAAGCTGCTGGTCATCGGCTCCGGCGCCATCGGGATCGAGTTTGCCAGCTTCTTCAAAACGCTGGGCGCCGAGACCACCGTGGTCGAGGTGATGGACCGGGTGCTGCCGGTCGAGGACGCCGAGATTTCGGCCTTCGCCAAGAAGCAATTCGTCAAGCAGGGCATGACCATCATGGAGAAATCCATGGTCAAGCAGCTTGATCGGGGCAAGGGTACGGTCACCGCCCATATCGAGACCGGCGGCAAGCTGGAGAAGATGGCGTTCGACACCGTGATCTCGGCCGTGGGCATCGTCGGCAATGTCGAGGGGCTGGGGCTCGAGGCGCTCGGCGTCAAGCTGGATCGCAGCCACGTGGTGACCGATGAATTCTGCCGCACCGGCATCGACGGGCTTTTTGCCATTGGTGATATCGCCGGCGCGCCCTGGCTGGCGCACAAGGCCAGCCACGAGGGGGTGATGGTGGCCGAACTGATCGCCGGCCAGCACCCGCACCCGGTCAAGCCCGAAAGCATCGCCGGATGCACCTATTGTCAGCCGCAAGTGGCATCGGTCGGCTATTCCGAGGCCAAGGCGAAAGAGCTGGGCTATGACGTCAAGGTCGGCCGATTCCCCTTTATCGGCAACGGCAAGGCGATCGCGCTGGGGGAACCCGAGGGCATGGTCAAGACCGTGTTCGACGCGGCAACCGGCGAGCTTCTGGGCGCCCATATGGTCGGCGCCGAGGTGACCGAGCTGATCCAGGGTTACGTGGTAGGCCGGACGCTGGAAACCACCGAGGAGGACCTGATGCACACCGTCTTCCCGCATCCCACGCTCTCCGAGATGATGCATGAATCCGTGCTCGACGCCTACGGGCGGGCGATCCATTTCTGAGCGGGGCTTCCGGGAGAGGGCCGACAGCCGACGCGCCCCGGTGACGGGGCGCGCGCAATGTGCTTACCTTCCCTGAAAACAGGGGGCAGGGTTTGAAAAGTCTCAATCGCATCGCCATGGGGCGGGCCAGCCGGGGCATGATCCGCGCTCTGGGAACCGATCTGGACGTGGCCGAAATCTCCGGCAGATGGGGGCGGATGTTCGGCTTTCGCACCTACCGGCAGTTCAATTACCCCAGGTACGACATCTGCGCCGATCCCTTTGCCGATAAGGCGGGCGCGGTGCGGCAATTCGACCTGATCCTGGCCAACCAGGTCTGGGAACATCTGGACCGCCCCTATCGCGCCACGCAGAACGTGCGTGCGATGCTGCGGCCCGGCGGGCATTTCTGGATCGCGGTGCCGTTCTTCATCCCATTCCACGCGGCACCGATGGATTGCTCGCGCTGGTCGGCGCGGGGGCTGACGAACCTGCTGATCGAATGTGGCTTCGACGCGGATCAGATCCGCGCCGAGCAATGGGGCAACCGCAACGCCGCCCTGCGCAACATGGAAGAGAGCTGGCCACCGAAATACGACCCCGCGCGCGACAGCCTCGACAACGACCCCGAGATGCCGATCTGCGCCTGGGCGATGGCGCGCAAGACCTGAGGCCGGATCAGACCGGCTCGACCGCGCCGCCGGCCCGCACCCAGTGGCCCAGCCCGCCGATGTTGTGCACGTCCGCATAGCCCAGCTGCTTGAGCATCATCGCCGCCCCGTGCGACCGCGCGCCAGAGGCGCAGTAGATGGCGATCGTCGCCTCTTGCCTCAGCTCTTTGCAGAACTCGGGATGGCTCGGGTCGGCCATGTCGCGCAGCCGCATCAGCGGCATATGAAGCGCACCCTTGGCCTTGCCCGACATCGCCAGTTCGCCATGATCCCGCACGTCGATCACGATCACGCTGCCGTCCTGCGCGCCGGTAACCGCCGCCTGCGGGGAAAGGCCGCTGCCGCGGGCCTGTCGAAACATGAACATTCTGCTGCCTCTCTGTCCTACCTGCCTGCCTGTGCGGCAGGGTCACGCCAATATAACATTCACTAACGTGAATACAAATATTGAAACCGGCGAAATCGACACTGTTCACACTTTGTTCACAGTTTTCGGTTGGAGACTCGCCTCGGCTCACCTATTTCTTAGGCACGCGATGCGGGGGCAAAATGGCTGAGCTGAAAAAGATCGAGGTGCGCGGCGCGCGCGAGCACAATCTGAAGAGCATCGACGTGGACATTCCGCGCGACGAACTGGTGGTGATCACCGGCCTGTCGGGATCGGGAAAGTCGTCGCTGGCCTTCGACACCATCTATGCCGAGGGGCAGCGGCGCTATGTCGAGAGCCTGTCGGCCTATGCGCGCCAG
The DNA here is from genome assembly GCF_029212575.1 of Antarcticimicrobium sp. Classification (GTDB taxonomy): domain Bacteria; phylum Pseudomonadota; class Alphaproteobacteria; order Rhodobacterales; family Rhodobacteraceae; genus Antarcticimicrobium. The sequence goes on along the minus strand of NZ_JARGPK010000076.1, from coordinate 17,552 downwards.
TTCCTCGACATGATGGAAAAGCCGGACGTGGATCATATCAGCGGTCTCAGCCCGGCGATTTCCATCGAGCAGAAGACAACCAGCAAGAACCCACGCTCCACCGTCGGCACGGTGACCGAGATCTACGATTACCTGCGGCTGCTCTTCGCCCGCGCCGGCACGCCCTATTCCCCCGCCACCGGCCTGCCGATCGAAGCGCAGCAGGTGCAGGACATGGTCGACCGCATCATGGCGATGGAGGAGGGCACGCGCGCCTATCTGCTGGCCCCCATCGTGCGCGACCGCAAGGGCGAGTACCGCAAGGAGTTTCTTGAGCTGCGCAAGCAGGGCTTCCAGCGGGTCAAGGTGAACGGCGCGTTCTACGAGCTTGATGAGCCGCCGGTGCTCGACAAGAAGTTCCGCCACGACATCGACGTGGTGGTCGACCGCATCGTGGTGCGCGAGGGGCTGGAAACCCGGCTCGCCGACAGCCTGCGCACCGCGCTCGACCTGGCCGACGGCATCGCCGTGCTGGAGACCTCCCCCAAGGAGGGCGACCCCGAGCGCCTGACGTTCTCCGAGAATTTCGCCTGCCCGGTCTCGGGCTTCACCATCCCCGAGATCGAGCCGCGCCTGTTTTCCTTCAACGCGCCCTTCGGCGCCTGCCCGGAGTGTGACGGGCTGGGGGTGGAGCTATTCTTTGACGAACGCCTGGTGGTGCCCGATGCCACGCTGAAGATTTACGACGGTGCGCTGGCGCCCTGGCGCAAGGGCAAATCGCCCTATTTCCTGCAGACCATCGAGGCCATCGCCAAGCATTACGAATTCGACAAGAACGCCCGCTGGAAGGACCTGCCGAAACATGTGCAGCAGGTGTTCCTCTATGGCTCGGGCGACGAGGAGATTCCGTTCCGCTATGACGAGGGCGGCCGCGTCTATCAGGTTTCCCGCGTGTTCGAAGGGGTGATCCCCAACATGGAACGCCGCTATCGCGAAACCGATTCGAACTGGATCCGCGAGGAATTCGAACGCTATCAGAACAACCGCCCCTGCCATGCCTGCGGCGGCTACCGGCTGCGCCCGGAGGCGCTGGCAGTCCAGATCGCCGGGCTGCACGCGGGCCAGGTGGTGGAGATGTCGATCAAGCAGGCCTTCGACTGGATCGGCACCGTGCCCGGCGCCCTCACCGCCCAGAAGAACGAGATCGCCCGCGCCATCCTCAAGGAGATCCGCGAGCGGCTGGGATTTCTCAACAACGTCGGGCTGGAATACCTCACGCTCAGCCGCAACGCCGGCACGCTTTCGGGCGGCGAAAGCCAGCGGATCCGGCTGGCCAGCCAGATCGGCTCGGGCCTTACCGGGGTGCTTTACGTGCTGGACGAGCCCTCGATCGGGCTGCATCAGCGCGACAACGACCGGCTGATCGGCACGCTCAAGAACCTGCGCGACCAGGGCAACACGGTGATCGTGGTCGAACATGACGAGGACATGATCCGGCAGGCCGATTACGTGTTCGACATCGGTCCCGGCGCCGGGGTGCATGGCGGGCGGGTGGTCAGCCACGGCACGCCGCAACAGATCGCCGCCGATCCGGCCTCGGTCACCGGGCAATACCTCTCCGGCGCGCGCGAGATCGCGATTCCGGTGGACCGGCGCAAGGGCAAGGGCAAGGCGGTCACCGTGGTCAAGGCCACCGGCAACAACCTGAAGAAACTCACCGCCGATTTCCCGCTGGGGCAATTCGTCTGCGTTACCGGCGTCTCGGGCGGCGGCAAGTCGACGCTGACCATCGAAACACTGTTCAAGACCGCCAGCATGCGCCTGAACGGGGCGCGCCAGACGCCGGCCCCCTGCGAAACGATCAAGGGGTTGGAGCATCTGGACAAGGTGATCGACATCGACCAGCGCCCGATCGGCCGCACCCCGCGATCGAACCCGGCCACCTATACCGGCGCCTTCACCCCGATCCGCGACTGGTTCGCAGGGCTCCCCGAGGCCAAGGCGCGCGGTTACAAGCCGGGGCGTTTCAGCTTCAACGTCAAGGGCGGCCGCTGCGAGGCCTGCCAGGGCGACGGGGTGATCAAGATCGAGATGCACTTTCTTCCCGATGTCTACGTCACCTGCGAGACCTGCAAGGGCAAGCGGTATAACCGCGAGACGCTGGAGGTGACCTTCAAGGGCAAGAGCATCGCCGACGTGCTCGACATGACGGTCGAGGAGGCGCGCGACTTCTTCAAGGCGGTGCCGAGCATCCGCGACAAGATGGAGGCGTTGCACCGGGTCGGCCTCGATTACATCAAGGTGGGCCAGCAGGCGACGACCCTTTCGGGCGGCGAGGCGCAGCGGGTGAAACTGTCAAAGGAACTGTCGAAACGCGCCACCGGACGCACTCTCTATATCCTCGACGAGCCGACCACGGGGCTGCATTTCGAGGATGTGAAAAAGCTGCTTGAGGTGCTGCACGAACTGGTGGAGCAGGGCAATTCGGTGGTGGTGATCGAGCATAATCTCGACGTCATCAAGACCGCCGACCACATCATCGACATCGGCCCGGAGGGCGGCGACGGCGGCGGCGAGATCGTGGCGACCGGCACCCCGGAGCAGGTCGCGGACAACCCGCGCAGCCATACCGGGCGCTATCTCAAGCCCCTGCTCGATGGCGCCCGCGTGGCGGCGGAGTGAGCGTGCGACCGCTCGGACTGGCGCTGGGGTCGGGCGGCGCGCGCGGCTGGTGTCACATCGGCGTGTTGCGCGAGTTGGAGCGTCAGGAGGTGCAGCCCGCGATGGTGGCCGGATGCTCGATGGGCGCGCTGGTGGGCGCGGCCTGGGCGGCAGGCAGGCTCGACGCGCTGGAGGACTGGGCGCGCAGCCTGAGCAGCACCAGTTTCATGGGCATGATCGACCTGCGGCTTGACCGCAGCGGGATGATGCGCGGCGCCGCGATCATGGAGATGCTGCGCGATCTGGGCCTGCCCGAGACCATCGAGGAGTTGGAGTTTCCCTTCATCGCGGTGGCCACCGACATGCAGACCGGGCGCGAGGTCTGGCTGCGCGAGGGATCGCTGGCCGATGCGGTGCGCGCCTCGATCTCGCTGCCGGCAATCCTGCGGCCGCACCGGATCGACGGGCGCTGGCTGCTCGACGGCGGGCTGATCAACCCGGTGCCGGTCTCGGCCGCGCGGGCGCTGGGGGCGCGGCGCATTCTCTCGGTCAATCCAAACGACAAGGGCGGCGGCCCCCTGTGGGAGCCGAGCGAGGGCCGCCTCTGGTCGGCCCTGCAGGCGCCGGAACTGCTGGACAAACTGCCCGACCCGCTGCGCAAGCTGCTGCCCGAGCGGGACGCCGGCCCGGTCGATCCGACCTATTTCGACGTGGTTTCGGCCTCAATCGACGTGCTCACGGAGTTCCTGCGAAAAAGCCGCGAGGCCGCCGATCCCGCCGACCTGCCGCTGGCCGCCGACCTGACCGACATGTCGACGCTGGAGTTCTACCGCGCCGGTCACGCCATCGACGAGGGCGCGCGCATCACCTGCGCCGCTGCCGATGCCGTGGCTGGTTTGACCGCCGATTAGGCGCGGTCAGTCCATTTCGCTGGTGCTGTAATTCAGCTGTGAATAAATCGGGCAGGTGCCCAGAAGCCCCGAGGCCATAGGCAACAACCCCAGCAGAAACAGCCAGGCGAATGGCGCCGGTGCGAAAAGGCTATAGGCGATCAGCATCGCCGCCCCCAACAGGATGCGACCGATCCGGTCGATATTTCCAAGATTTCTGTTGAACATTTGCGATCCTCGCTCACCAGTTACGGATACCCCGGCGATTGGACCGCAGCGGTCTGAAGATCCGGTGAAGAGGGGGCTGCCGGAGCGAAAAAAACCGCTCCGGCGGATGCTGTGGGGTCACCGCCCCGCAACACGGTCAGTCGCGGTGGCGTTTCTCGAACCGGGGCAGCATGGCGGAAAAGTCCATGCCCTTGCCGTCCTCCTGCTCGACGAACTGCGCATAAAGCGCCTGCGCCAGCGCCCCCATCGGGGTGTCGGCGTCCACGCTCTCGGCGGCTTGCTGGCTCAGCCGCAGGTCCTTCAGCATCAGTTCGGCGGCGAAGCCGGGCTTGTACCCGTTGTCCGCCGGGCTTTGCGGGCCGACGCCGGGGGCCGGGCAATAGGCATTCATCGTCCAGCTGTAACCGGAAGAGGTCGAAACCACGTCGAACATCTTCTGCCGGTCCAGCCCCAGCTTGTCGGCCAGCGCAAAGGCCTCGCAGGTGGCGATCATGGTGGCGCCGAGGATCATGTTGTTGCAGATCTTGGCCGACTGGCCGGCGCCCGCGCCGCCGCAATGTACCGCCTTTTGTCCCATGATGTCGAACAGCGGCTTGGCCTTGGCAAATCCCGCGTCGGAGCCGCCGGCCATGAAGGTCAGTGTCCCGCCGGTGGCGCCGCCGACCCCGCCGGAGACCGGCGCATCGACCGCCAGCAGTCCCGCCGCCTCGGCCTCAGCCGCCACCGCGCGGGCACTGTCGACATCGACGGTCGAGCAATCGACAAAGGTCGCGCCCTTGTCCATCGCCGGGATGATCTCTGCCGCGACCGCGCGCAGGATCTGCCCGTTCGGCAGCATGGTGATCACCACCTCGGCGCCCTTGGCGGCCTCACCGGCCGATCCGGCCATCGTCACCCCCTCGACGGCGACATCCGCCATGTCGAAGCCTGTCACCTCATGCCCGGCCTTGGCCAGGTTCGCCGCCATCGGCGCCCCCATGTTGCCCAGCCCGATAAACCCGATCTTCATCTGTCTGTCCTCCCCTTCGAATGTCAGCGCGTTGGCTCCCAGCGGCGCGAGCATGCGCGTCACGTCCGCCCCGGGCATCTCCGCCCCGGCGTGGCGCCATTTCGGATTGCGGTCCTTGTCGATGATCTGCGCGCGGATTCCTTCGAGGAAATCGCCCTCTTCCATCGCCCGCCAGGTAAAGCGGTACTCGCGGTCCAGCGCCTGCCGGATGGTGCCGTCCCCGGCGCGCAGCCGGCGCAGCATCTCGACCGTGCAGGCCATCGACAGCGGCGAATTGCGCTCCAGCGCGGCGCGTGCCTTTTGCGCGAAATCGCTGTCCTCGCCCGCCAGCGAGCCAATGATCGCCGCCAAAGTACCACCGCCGAAACGCCGGTCGATATCGCCCTGCATCTCGCCCAGGGCCGAGGGCGGGGCGGGCAGGGCATGCGCCGCCACATGGGCCGCGTCGCCGCTGGCCTCCAGCATCTCGATCAGACCGGCCCATTGATCGCGCGGGATGAAATGATCGGCAAACCCGGCCAGGATCGCATCGCCTGCCGCCATGCGCCCCGCCGTCAGGCCGAGGTATTCGCCCAGATGCCCCGGCGCGCGGGCCAGCAGGTAACTGCCGCCCACATCCGGCACCAGCCCGATGCCGCATTCCGGCATGGCGATGCGCGAACTGTCGTCCACCACCCGGTGCGAGCCATGGCAGCCGATGCCGACACCGCCGCCCATGGTAAACCCCTGCATGAAGCTGACCACAGGCTTGGGGTATTCGGCGATATAGGCGTTGAGCCGATACTCGTCGCGCCAGAACCGGCGGCCGTATTCGAAATCGCCCCTGGTGCCGGTATCGTAAAGCTCGGCAATGTCGCCGCCGGCGCAAAACGCCTTGTCGCCCTCGGCGTCGATCACCACCAGCGCCACATCGTCGTCGTCGTGCCAGAGCCGCATCGCCGCATCGACGGCCATGCACATGTCATAGCTCAACGCGTTGAGCGCCTGCGGCCGGGTAAAAGTGATGCGCCCGGCGCGCCCGGTAACCCGGATGTCGATATCGGCCATGCCCACCCCCCTCAGCGTTCGGCCAGCAAGGTGCGGGCGACGATCATCCGCATGATCTCGTTGGTGCCCTCAAGAATCTGGTGCACCCGCAGATCGCGGACCAGCTTCTCGATGCCGTAATCGGCCAGGTAGCCATAGCCGCCGTGCAGTTGCAGGCACTGGTCGACCACCTTCGATCCCGCCTCGGTCACGAATTTCTTGGCCATGGCGCAGAACTTGGTCGCGTCCGGCGCGCCCTGGTCCAGCTTCCACGCCGCCTGCCGCAGGAATGTCCGCGCCGCCTGCAACTCGATCTCCATGTCGGCCAGCCGGAATTGCAGCGCCTGGAACTGGTCGATGCTTTTGCCGAACGCCTTGCGCTCGCCCATGTATTGCAGCGTCATGTTCAGCGCGGTCTGCGCCGCCCCGAGGCTACAGGCCGAGATGTTCAGCCGTCCGCCGTCAAGCCCCATCATCGCGTATTTGAACCCGTCGCCCTCGGCGCCGATCAGGTTGCCGGCGGGGATCTTGCAATCGTCGAACTGCACCTGCGCTGTGGGTTGGCTGCGCCAGCCCATCTTCTCCTCCAGCGCGCCGAAACTCAGCCCCGGCGTGCCGTCCTCCACATAGACGGTCGAGATGCCTCTGGGGCCCTCGGCGCCGGTGCGCACCATGCAGACATAGGCATCGGAATAGCCACCGCCGGAGATAAACGCCTTGGAGCCGTTCAGGGCGTAGCCCGCGTTGCTCTTTTCCGCCCGCGTCTTCAGCGCTGCGGCGTCCGAGCCCGAGCCTGGCTCGGTCAGGCAATAGCTCAGCACCGTGTTCAACCCGATCACGTCCGGCATGACCCGCGCCTTGAGCGCGTCATCGGCAAAGCTGTCGATCATCTTGGCGCACATGTTGTGGATCGACAAAAACGCCGCGACCGAGGGGCAGGCCATGCTCAGCGCCTCGAACACCAGCGTCGCGTCAAGCCGGCCCAGACCGGCGCCGCCACCCTCTTCCGAAACGTAGAGCCCGCCAAATCCCAGCTCGCCGACCTGCGGCCAAAGCGCCTTGGGGATGGTGCCCTGCGCCTCCCAGTCACGGGCATGCGGTGCGATCTGCTCCTGCCCGAAGGCAAAAGCCATGTCGAAGATCGCCGTCTGTTCTTCGGTGAGTGCAAAATCCATGGCACGCCTCCCCTCATACCCGGTTAATTGAACATTTGTTAAATTCTATCCCTGCAGGGCGGCCCGATCAAGCTGCATTGCTGCAAACCGGTCTTGCGTTTCTGGTTCAATCCGCGTCCCTCCCGAGGCCGCAGCCAGGCTAACCCGCAAGGCCCCCCTTACAGGTCCGCGTGAAACTCTTCGATCAGGTGGCCCACGACGGCGCGGCCGGGGTCCTCTCCCTTTGCCGTGGCCTCGGCCCAGACCCGGCGCTGGCGGGTGGCGCTGGTGCCGTGCTCTGCCAGCGGGCGCAGCGCGGCGATTTCCTGCAACGTGCCCAGGGCCTCGGCATCCTCGGCCAGCAGCCCGGTCAGCTCGTCGGTCAGTTGCACCATCGGCTTGATCCGCCGCTCTCCGAAATCGATCAGCCCCTCTCCCACGCCGTAGCGTTGCGCGCGCCAGCGGTTCTCGGCGATCAGGAAACGGTCGTATTCGCGCCAGCGCAGGTTGCGTTCGCGCAGCCGCATCAGCATGCGGGTGATCGCCTGTATCAGCGCCGCCAGCGACAGCGCGTGTTCCAGCCGGGGCGAGACATCCATGATCCGCGTCTCCAGCGTCGGAAAGGCATGCGAGGGGCGCAGGTCCCACCAGATCTTGCTGGTATCCTCGATCACCCCCAGCTCGATCAGCGCGCCGGTGGTCCGCTCGTACTCGGCCCAGCTCGAAAACGCCGGCGGCAACCCGGTGCGCGGCAGGTTGTCGAACACCGTCAGCCGGTATGAGGCCAGCCCGCTATCCTCGCCCTGCCAGAACGGCGAGGAGGTAGAGAGCGCCAGCAGGTGCGGCAGGAAATAGCACATCTGCGGCATCAGGTCGGTACGCAGCGACGGGTCCTCGATGCCCACATGCACATGCATGCCGCAGATCAGCATGCGCCGGGCCACCCCGCCCAGATCGTTCTGCAGGCTGTCATAGCGTTGCTTGCGGGTATGATGCTGATCCTTCCAGTCGGCAGAGGGGTGGCAACTCACCGCGATCGGGGTCAGCCCGTGTTCGGCGGCCCGTTTCGACACCACTGCGCGCAGCCGCTTCAGATCCTCGCGGGCCTCGGCGATACTGGCGCAGACCCGGGTGCCCACCTCGATCTGGCATTGCAGGAACTCCGGGCTGACCTGGTCGCCCAGGTCGCCCTTGCAGGCCTCCATCAGCGCCTCGGGCGCCTCGGCCAACCGCAGCGAGTCGCGGTCGACCAGCAGGTATTCCTCTTCGATCCCGAGGGTGAAGTCGCTTTGCATTTGCGGTCTCCGGACAGGGGCGTTCGGGCCAGTCAAACGCGGCACAGAGCCAATGCCAAGCGAAAACGCCCCGGCTGCGGCGATCGGCGGTTGCGCCGACGCAGGGCAGGGCGGTATGCAGACCGCCGCAGCCAGACGGAGCGCGCGCCATGCCCAAGCCCCCCTTGCCGGACCTCGACACGATGATTGCCGGTCTCGACCCGGCGCAACGGCGGCGGCTGGCGCGCAGCCTGGGCGAACAGGCGCAGGAGCGCGCGCGGCTGGAGGCCTTCGAGGCCGCCGGCGGGCTGGAGCGGCCGACCTACGCGCTGTCGCCGGGGATGGAGGGGTTTGACATCGCCCCGCTTGTCGAGGGCTACCGCACCCATGCCGGCGAACTCGCCCGGCTTGCCGATCCCGCCGGCAGCGCCAGCGGCTATGTTCCGGGTAACGGCTATTTCGAGACCCCGGACGCCGAGGCGCTCTATCTGATGGTGCGCCGTTTCGCCCCCCGGCGGGTGATCGAGGTGGGCTGCGGCAATTCCACCCGCGTGACCCGGCAGGCGATCATGGACGGCGGACTGGACACCACCCTGACAGCCATCGACCCCTGGCCGCGCGCCGATATCGCCGAGGTGGTGGATCGTTTCGAACAGGCCGCACTCGAAACCGTCGATCCGGCGATCTTCGCCACGCTTGAGGCGGGCGACATCCTGTTCATCGATTCCAGCCACCAGTTGCGGATGAGCAACGATGTCGCGCAGCTGTTCTGCCGGATCATACCGCACCTGGCGCCGGGCGTGGTGATCCACGTCCACGACGTGTTCCTGCCCTTCGAATACCCGGCGCGGTTCTTCCACGACTGCCCGTCCTGGGGCGAGCAATATATGCTGCACGCACTCATGCAGGGCGGCGGATACGAGATCCTCTGGCCCGGCTACCTGCTGCAGCGCGACCGCCCTGACGCGGTGGCGGCGCTGCCGTTCCTGGCGCGGGGCCGGGCACAGAGCTTCTGGATGCGTAAAAGATAAGGGCGGCCCGACCGGACCGCCCGTCTTGTACGAAACAGGGCCGAAACTCCCCGATTCAGAGCAGCCGCACCTGCGTGCCGATCTGCACCAGCGGGTAAAGTTCCTCGACGTGCTGGTTGTAGAGCCCGATGCACCCCGACGAGCTTTGGCGCCCGATCTTGCGGGTGTCGTGGGTGCCGTGAACAAGGTAGGCCGGCCAGTCCAGGTACATCGCCCGGGTGCCCAGCGGGTTGCCTGGTCCGCCCGGAAGGAAAGCGGGCAGCGAAGGATCGCGTTCGCGCATCGAAGCGGTCGGAGTCCAGCGCGGATTCTCGGCCTTGCGCACCACCCTGGTATAGCCGCGCTTGGTCAGTTCCTCGCTCAGCGGCACCGAGGAGGGGAACAGGCGATAGGTGTCGCCGTCCGGCCCCCAGTAGTGCACCGCGCGGCTGGAAATGTCTGCCAGCAGGCAGCCCTTGCCCAGTTCGTCGAAATGGTCCTGCCAGTGTTGCTGGCTGAACGACGAGATGTTGCGCCGCACCGGGAACTGATCGCTGATCGGCTGTTCCTCCTGCGGAAAAGCATCGGTGGATTGCGCCCGAAGCAGGGTAGGGGTGGCCAGGGCTGCCACGGCGCCAAGCAGCGCGCTGCGGCGGGTGAGATGGGTTTCGGTCATGTGCTCGGACCTCTGAAGAGAAAATCTGACTGTTGAATACGTAAGTCGAACGGGCAAATCCAGTGGTCACCCGGCCCGACGCGCCCGCCTCACGCGATTGTTAGAGAAAGCGTGGGAAAGCGCCATGTTTTCAGCCGAATAGCCCGGTGCTTGCGGTCAGGCGTCTTTGGCGATGGTCCAGAGCTCGTCAAGTTCATGCTCGGGCTGTCCCAGAAGCTCCAGCGCCAGCGCCTCGTCGTCCTGAACGAGGGCGACCACCGAATCAAAGGGTTCCCACGACCGCAGGATAAGACGGGCCAGATCCTTGGCCAGTTTGTGTGGTGCGACATAGACCATCAACGTCTCGGCGCCCTCGTTGCCGAAGACGTCGGCCTTCTGCGCCTGCACTTCCATCATCTTGACGAAGTCCGCCTCGTATCCGGTTACGCCGGAAAGATCGACCAGCTGTTTCTGCCCGGGGTGGCAATCGGGGTGTCGCGCGTATTCGGCAAATGCCTTCTTGGTGTCGTCCAGCCGCAGGACCCCGGCGTAGCGGACAACAACCAGTCCGCGGTCAGGGAAGATGCGAAAGGATACCGACATGTTTTCTCCTCGGGGCTTTGGCCGTTGGCGACTGTTTCACCGTTGAAAACACGGTGCAGCCAGGAGGTCAATCCGCGCGCTTTGTCTTAAGTCAATCCTGGCGGAATTCGGCAACTATGCCGCCCGTGATGCGGGCATCACGGGGGCATTGAGGCGGGATTGAAACATTCCAGTGCTGGAAGGTTTGATTCAGGTCAATTTCCTTGCCGGATTTGCGGCCTAGGGTCGCGCCAATTGCCCAAAGGAGAATGCAATGAATCTAAAGACCTTATCCCTGGTTCTCGCCTTTACGATTGCCCTTTTCACCGCGGTCGGCACCGACATGGCCCGCGCCGATGAGGGCACCAAGCGCGGCCTGTTCGTCAACCTGACCACCGACGACACATGGGCGGCGGCCAAGGCGATCCTGTTCGCGCATCAGAAATCGCTGAAGAACGGCCACGACACCGCGATCTGGCTGAACGTCCGGGCGGTCTATCTGGCCGACAAGAAGCGCGCGAGCCATGTTCACGGTCTGATGGCGCAGAGCGGGACCTCGATTCAGGACATGCTGACCGCCTTCATGGCCGACGGTGGAACCGTGATCATGTGCGGCGCCTGCTCAAAGGCGGCCGGGCTGACCAAGGCGGATTATATCGACGGTGTCGAGATGGGAACCTGGCCGGTGGTGGAAAGCTGGCTGTTCCGCGACGGGATGCAGACGCTGGCGTGGTGACGGTCAGCGCGCTGGTCTGACGCAAACGCAAAAGCCCCGGCCGATTGGCCGGGGCTTTCTTTTTCGTACCGGATGGTTAGTCCATCGCCTTGAAGTGGAATTCGCCGCCCTCTTTGAGGCCCGAAGGCCAGCGAGAGGTGACGGTCTTGGTCCGCGTGTAGAATTTGAACGCGTCCGGCCCGTGCTGGTTCAGATCGCCAAAGGCCGATTTCTTCCAGCCACCGAAGGTGTGATAGGCCAGCGGCACCGGGATCGGCACGTTGATGCCGATCATGCCGACATTGACCCGGCTGGCGAAATCGCGCGCGGTGTCGCCGTCGCGGGTAAAGATCGCGGTGCCGTTGCCCATCTCGTGATCCATCGCCAGTTTCAGCGCCTCGTCATAGCTCTGGGCGCGCACGGTGGAGAGCACCGGACCGAAGATCTCCTGCTTGTAGATGTCCATGTCCGGGGTCACCTTGTCGAACAGGTGCGGACCGACGAAGAAGCCGTCCTCGTACCCCTGCAGCGAGAACCCGCGACCATCGACCACCAGTTCGGCGCCCTGATCGACACCCGATTGCACCAGCCCGAGGATCTTTTCCTTGGCGGCAGAGGTCACGACAGGGCCGTAGTCGACGTCATCGCCGGCGGTGTAGGGGCCGACCTTCAGCTTTTCGATGCGCGGCACCAGCTTTTCGATCAGCTTGTCTGCGGTCTCGTCGCCGACCGGCACCGCAACCGAGATCGCCATGCAGCGTTCGCCCGCCGCACCGTAACCGGCACCGACCAGCGCGTCGGCGGCCTGGTCCATGTCGGCGTCGGGCATCACGATCATGTGGTTCTTGGCGCCGCCAAAGCACTGCACCCGCTTGCCGTTGGAACAGCCGCGGCCATAGATGTATTCCGCGATCGGGGTCGAGCCGACAAAGCCGATCGACTGGATGGTCGGGTGGTCGAGGATGGCGTCCACCGCTTCCTTGTCGCCGTTGACGACCTGCAGGATGCCCTTGGGCAGCCCGGCCTCTTCGAACAGTTCGGCCAGCATCAGCGGAACCGAGGGATCGCGCTCGGACGGTTTCAGAATGAAGGCGTTGCCGCAGGCGATTGCCGGGGCGAACATCCACATCGGGATCATGGCGGGGAAGTTGAACGGGGTGATCCCGGCGCTCACACCCAGCGCCTGACGCATGGAATAGATGTCGATGCCGGGGCCGGCGCCATCGGTGAATTCACCCTTCAGCAGCTGCGGCGCGCCGATGCAGTATTCCACCACTTCCAGCCCGCGCTGCACGTCGCCCTTGGCGTCGGGAAAGGTCTTGCCATGCTCGCGGCTCAGGGCCTCGGCCAGTTTGTCCATGTCGCGGTTCAGCAGATCGACGAATTTCATCAGCACGCGGGCGCGGCGCTGCGGGTTGACCGCGGCCCAGCCCGGTTGCGCATCGGCGGCGACGTCGACGGCCATCGCCATTTCCGCGACGCTGGCCAGCGGCACCTTGGCCTGAACCTCGCCGGTGGCGGGGTTGTAGATATCGGCAAAGCGGCCAGACTGCCCCTTTACGTGGCTGCCGTTGATATAGTGGGTCAGTTCCTGCATCGGAATACTCCTCCAGTCATTCGGCGGCAGGATAGGCTTGCGCAAATCCCTTGAACAGGGGCAAGATTTCAAAAACGCTTTGCATTTTCGCAGGAGTGGGATGGAACCGCATTGGGATGACATGAAGGTGTTCCTCGCTGTCGCGCGGGAAGAAAGCCTGTCCGGCGCGGGGCGGGTGCTCAAGCTCGACCCGGCCACGGTGGGCCGGCGTATCGCGCGGCTGGAACAGGCGCTGGGGGCGGCGGTCTTCGTGAAATCGCCCCAGGGCTACGCGCTGAGCGCGGCAGGCGAGCGTCTTTTGATCCATGGCGAGGCGGCTGAGGTCGCGATGCGCGCGGCGGGCGAGGCGCTGACCGGGCCGAGCGACCGGCTGTCGGGGCAGATCCGGATCGGCGCGCCCGACGGCTGCGCCAATTACCTGCTGCCGCAGATCTGCGCCCGGATCGGGGACGAGAACCCGGACCTCGACATCCAGATCGTCGCGCTGCCCCGGGTGGTGAACCTGTCGCGTCGCGAGGCGGACATGGCGATCACCGTCAGCCCGCCCTCGGCCGGGCGGCTGCTGGTTCAGAAGATCACCGATTACCACCTGCATCTGGTGGCCTCGCTGGCGTTCCTGCGCGAGGCCCCGGCGCTTGAGAGCCTGCAGGACCTTCAGCGGGTCCGGATGGTGGGCTATGTCCCCGAGATGATCTTCGACGAGGAGTTGGACTATCTCGGTGCGCTGGGGATTCAGCGGGTGCCGCTGGCCTCGAACTCGGTCTCGGTTCAACTGCGGCTGCTGGCGCAGGGCACCGGGGTCGGGGTGGCGCATGATTTCTGCCTTCCTTCGCATGACACCCTGCGCAAGGTTCTCACCGATCAGGTCAGCCTGACCCGCAGCTTTTACTTGGTGCGGTATCACGGGGCACAACGCAGCGCGCGCCTGACCCGCTTTGCCGAGGCGCTTTGCGATGGGGTCCGGGCCGAGGTGGCGCGGCTCGAAAGCCTGACTTGACTTGAACGGTTATTGCGGCAACGCTTTATGGAACGACAGAAAATTGCGGAGGTCCACAGAATGCTGGTTCAATCGATTCTCAAGTCCAAAGCAACCGCAGGGGTCGTGACCATCCGCCCCGACGCAAAGGTATCGGAGGCGGCCAAGATCCTGGCGGAAAAGCGGATCGGTTCGCTTGTTGTGTCCGAGGACGGCTTCGAGGCGCAGGGCATTCTGTCGGAGCGCGATATCGTGCGCGAACTGGCCCGCGTCGGCAGCGGCTGCCTGGAAAAGAGCGTTGAGCATTACATGACGCGCGACCTGGTCACCTGCACCAGCCAGTCGAGCGTGAAAGACGTGCTGACGCAGATGACCGAGGGGCGGTTCCGCCACGTGCCCGTGGTCGAAGAGGGCAAACTGGCGGGCATCGTGACCATCGGCGACCTGGTCAAGGCACAGTTGACCGAGCTTGCGATGGAGAAGGATGCGCTCGAAGGCATGATCATGGGGCATTGAACCGGGTAATTTTCTTGCCCGATCGGTTGCGCGGACTTGCAAATCCTTTCCCCGTCGTGTTGCTTGCCCCGAAGGAGCAAACAGGCAGGAGGATGCCATGCGCGTAGCGCTCTATCCGGGAACATTCGACCCGATCACCCTGGGTCATATCGACATCATCAGCCGGGCGGCGGCGCTGGTCGACAAGCTGGTGATAGGGGTCGCCATCAACCGCGACAAGGGCCCGCTGTTTTCGCTGGAAGAGCGCGTGGCGATGATCGAGGCGGAATGTGCCGAGTTGTCGAAGCGAACCGGCACCGAGATCGTCGCGCATCCGTTCGAGAACCTGCTGATCGACTGCGCCCATGATGTTGGCGCCCAGATCATTATCCGGGGCCTGCGCGCGGTGGCGGATTTCGAGTATGAATTCCAGATGGTCGGTATGAACAGGTCGTTGGATTCCAGCGTCGAAACCGTGTTCCTCATGGCCGATGCGCGGCGCCAGGCGATTGCCAGCAAGCTGGTCAAGGAGATCGCCCGGCTGGGCGGGGACGTATCGAAGTTCGTCACCCCGCTGGTGAACGACGCGCTGAAGGAGCGGCTTGGCGTCGCCTAGAGCCGTGACTGGCGGGGCAGGGGCCAGACAGCCCCCTGCCTAGCGCCAGAACGCCATCCACTCGGTCAGTTCGAACAGCTTCTTGGCGAGAAAGATCATGTGCCCGCTCCCGAACAGGGCGAGATCGATGACGAGGGCGGACAGGATCATCAGACCCAAGGCCAAGGCAAGTCTGTCGGTCATGGACGATCCGTCAAAGACAAGAACACCCGGTCAGGTATGCCCGACCGGGTGCTTTGAGACAAGGGCCTGGGCGGGTGCGGTCCGCGCTCAGCCCCGCTGACCCATTGCGACGGCCACGTCGGCCATGCGCACCGAGAAGCCCCATTCGTTGTCGTACCAGCTCAGCACCCGGACCATGCGGCCCCCGACCACGCGGGTCTGATCGGGCGCGAAGATCGAGCTTTCCGAACTGTGGTTGAAATCGGTCGAAACCAGCGGCGCCGGCTCATAGCCCAGCACGCCCTTCATCGGGCCATTGGCGGCGGCCTGCGCAATGGCATTGATCTCCTCGGCGGTCACATCGCGGCCGGCGAGGAAGGTCAGATCGACCGCCGAGACATTCGGCACCGGCACCCGCAGGGCGGAGCCGTCGAGCCTGCCCTTGAGGTTCGGCAGAACCTCGCCCAGGGCCTTGGCGGCGCCGGTGGAGGTGGGGATGATCGACATGGCGGCGGCGCGGGCGCGATAGAGATCCTTGTGCCGGCGGTCCAGCGTAGGCTGGTCGCCGGTGTAGGCGTGGATCGTCGTCATGATGCCGTGTTCGATGCCCACGCCTTCGTCCAGAACCTTGGCCAGCGGCGCCAGGCAGTTGGTGGTGCAGGACCCGTTCGACACCATCGTGTCGTTCGCGGTCAGCGTGTCGTCGTTGACGCCAAACACGATGGTCTTGTCGACGTTCTTGCCGGGGGCAGAGAGCAGCACCTTCTTGGCGCCGCGCTCCAGGTGGGCCTTGGCCTTTTCGCCGTCGTTGAACTTGCCGGTGCATTCCAGCACAACGTCGCAGCCGTCCCAGTCCAGCTCGCCCATGTCATAGGTCGAGAACATCTGCATGTCGCCGCGGCCCAGGTTCAGAGTGCCGTCGCCGATGGTGACCTCGCCCGGGAACCGGCCATGCACGCTGTCGTACTTGATCAGATGCGCCGCGGTCTCGAGCGGGCCGGTGGCGTTCACCTTGATCACCTCGATATCGTCGCGCCCGGAGGCGGCGATATGCGCCAGCGTACAACGGCCGATGCGGCCGAATCCGTTGATCCCGACTTTGATGGTCATGACAAACTCCACTTAAATACCCGACGGTGCTATAGCCGCAGGCGAGGGGGGCAAAAAGGGGAAAACAACGCCTCTCCAGGTGTTTGCGCAAACGTCGAAGCGGAACTCACCTTTTCCCGGTGTCGCGGGCGGGTCGTCTTGCCCGGTCGGGGTTTGGGCTTGTCCGCCGGGGCCCTTGGGCTAGGGTGGGGCGGAACGAAAACCGGGGGTGTTGATGAGCGGGCTACTTGCATTGCTGGACGATGTGGCCGGGCTGGCCAAGGTGGCGGCGGCCTCGGTCGATGACGTGGCGGCCTATGCCGGCAAGGCGGGTGCCAAGGCGGCGGGCGCCGTGATCGACGACGCGGCGGTGACGCCGAAGTATGTGCATGGGTTCGAGGCCAACCGCGAGTTGCCGATCATCTGGCGCATCACCAAAGGATCGCTGCGCAACAAGCTGGTGTTCCTGCTGCCCGCTGCCCTGCTGCTGTCGAGCTTCGCGCCCTGGTTGATCGCGCCGCTGCTGATGCTGGGTGGGGCCTACCTGTGTTTCGAGGGGGCCGAGAAGATCGCGCATGTGATCCGGCCCCATGCCGCCCACCCGGTAAGCGTTGACGAGATCCCCGACGATCCCGCCCACCTTGAAGAACAGAAGGCGGCGGGCGCGATCAAGACCGATTTCATCCTCTCGGCCGAGATCATGACCATCGCGCTCTCGGAAATCCCGAAAGCCGGGCTGGCGATTGAGGCGGCGACCCTGGCTGTGGTCGCGGTGGGGATCACGGTGGTGGTCTATGGCGCGGTGGCGCTGATCGTGAAGGCCGACGACGTCGGGCTGCACATGGCCGGGACCGGGCGGCTGGGGCTGACCCGCGCGCTGGGGCGCGGGTTGGTGCGTGGCATGCCCGGGTTCATGAAACTTCTGACCACGGTGGGCACGGCGGCGATGCTATGGGTCGGCGGCTCGATCATCGTGCACGGGCTGGGCGAGATGGGCTGGCATGTCCCCGAGGAGGCAATCCACCATGTCGCCGTAACGGCCGGCCATGCGCTTCCGCAGGCGATGGCGGCGGTGGAATGGACCGTGACCGCCGCGCTGGACGGGGTGCTGGGGTTGGTGCTGGGGCTGATCCTGCTGCCAGTGGGCACAGGGATCATCGCGCCGCTGTTGCGGGCAGTCGGCGGCGGCAAAGCGGACCACTGACAAAAAACGCCCCGCGAAATCTCGCGGGGCGTTGGTTTTCCGTCGCAGAGACCGCGTTCAGCGGTTCTCGATATCCACGTAGTCGCGCGGCGTTTCGCCGAGGTAGAGCTGGCGCGGACGGCCAATCTTGTGCGCCGGATCGGCCAGCTGTTCCTTCCACTGGCTGACCCAGCCGACGGTGCGGCTGAGCGCGAAGATCGGGGTGAACATCGAGGTCGGGAAGCCCATCG
>NZ_JARGPK010000067.1 GCF_029212575.1 Antarcticimicrobium sp. | reverse complement strand
CTATTATTCCAGCTCCGGCCACAGCCGCCAGAGGGCCGAGGCCGAGGCCGAGGGCGCGCGCAGCGTGCCCGGCGTTCAGGTCGACATCCGCCGCGTGCCCGAGACCGTCCCGGCCGAGATCCGCGCCAAGGCCGGTTTCATCGACGATGACACGCCCGAGGCGCAGGTTGCCGATCTGCCCGACTATGACGCCATCATCCTCGGCACGCCGACCCGTTTCGGCAACATGGCGGCGCAGATGAAGCAGTTTCTCGACATGGCCGGCGGGCTCTGGGCGCAGAACGCGCTGGTGGGCAAGGTCGGCGCCGCCTTCACCTCGACCGGGTCGCAGCATGGCGGGCACGAGGCCGCCGTCCTGTCCACCCAATTGCCGCTGATGCATTTCGGCATGCTGGTGACCGGCCTGCCCTATACCTTTGCCGGGCAGACCCGGATGGACGAGATCGTGGGCGGCTCGCCCTATGGCGCGGGAACCATCGCGGGCGGCGACGGAACGCGCCAGCCCAGCGAAACCGAGTTGGACGGCGCCCGGTTCCAGGGCCGCCACGTGGCGCAGATCGCGGCGCGTCTGGCCGCCGCCGACGCGCGGCCCGAAACCGAAGCCGCCTAGGCACGGCCCTGCGGGGCGGGCCGATCCGCCCCGCGCATTCCCCTTGCACCGGAGGCTGTCATGTCCCGCTCCACCGACCTTTTCCTCACCGCGCTGGCCCCTGCGATCTGGGGCAGCACCTATTACGTCACCACCGAGTTTCTGCCGCAGGGCTACCCGGTGACGCTGGCGGTGCTGCGCGCCCTGCCCGCCGGGCTGCTTTTGCTGCTGCTGGTGCGCCAGCTGCCGCCGCGCGACTGGCTGGGCCGGGTGCTGCTGCTGGGGGCATTCAACTTCGCGATCTTCTGGGTTCTGCTCTTCGTCGCCGCCTACCGGCTGCCTGGCGGGGTCGCGGCCACGCTGGGGGCGACGCAGGCGCTGATCGTGCTGGGTCTGGCGCGGCTAGCGCTCGGCAATCCGGTGCGGCCGCTTTCGGTTCTGGCAGCACTTACCGGGCTGGGTGGCGTGGCGCTTTTGCTGCTGCGACCCGGCGCCGCGCTCGACCCGCTAGGCGTTGCGGCGGGCCTCGGCGGCGCCGCCTCGATGGCCGCGGGCACCGTGTTCAGCCGCAAGTGGCAGCCGCCGGTGCCGCCGCTGACCTTCACCGCCTGGCAATTGACCGCCGGCGGGCTGCTGCTGGTGCCGGTGGCGCTGCTGAGCGAACCGGCGCTGCCGGCGCCGAGCGCGAGCAACATCGGCGGGATGCTCTATCTCGGGCTGATCGGCGCCGCGCTGACCTACATGCTCTGGTTTCGCGGGGTCGCGCGGATCGAACCGGGCGCCGTCGCGATGCTGGGCATGATGAGCCCGGTGACCGCCGTGCTGCTGGGCTGGGTCCTGCTGGGGCAGGCACTGAGCCCGGTGCAGATGGCCGGCGCGGCGACGGTTCTGGCCTCGGTCTGGCTGGGCCAGCGGGCGGCGCGCGGCAAGCTGCCCCGCCCGCTGCGCGCGCGCCCGGCCTGAGGCCCGCTCACACCCGGCCGCGGATCATGTCCGCGGCCTTTTCCGCGATCATGATGGTGGGCGAATTGGTATTGCCCGAGGTGATCCGCGGCATCACCGAGGCATCCACCACGCGCAGCCCCGCGACCCCCCGGACCCGGCATTCCGGGTCGACGACCGCGCCGGGGTCCGCCCCCATCCGCACGGTGCCGACGGGGTGAAAGATCGTGGTGCCCACCTCGCCCGCCGCGCGCACCAGTTCCGCGTCGCTGCGGTACTCCGGGCCCGGGCGCACCTCCTCCGGGCGATACTTCGTCAAGGGGGCGGCCTGCATCACCTGCCGGGTCAGCCGGATCGCGCGGACAGCGACCTGGCGGTCGGCCTCTTCCTTGAGGTAGTTGGGCGCGATCTGTGGTGCTGCGGAGGGATCCTGCGACACGATCGCCACATGGCCCCGGCTTTCCGGGCGCAGGTGGCAGACGCTGGCGGTCACCGCCGGGAAATCGTCGAGCGGCTGGCCGAAGGCGGGCAACGACAGGGGCTGGACGTGGTACTCCAGATCCGGCGTCTCCAGGTCGGGCGAGGAATAGGCAAAGCCGCCCAGCTGACTTGGCGCCATCGACATCGGGCCGGAGCGGAACAGCGCGTATTCCAGCCCGATCCGGGCCTTGCCCCAGAGCGAGGCCGAGAGCGTGTTCAGCGTTTTCGCCCCGGTCACCCGGTAGGCGCAGCGCAGTTGCAGGTGATCCTGAAGGTTGCGCCCCACCTCGGGCGCCTCGTGCACCAGTTCGATTCCGTGCTTTTGCAGCAACTCGCCCGGCCCCACGCCGGACAATTGCAGCAGTTGCGGCGAGCCGATGGCCCCGGCCGAGAGGATCACCTCGCGCCGGGCACGCAGACGTTCGCCGCCGATCAGTTCGACTCCGGTGGCGCGCATCCCGTCAAAGGTGACGCGGGCACATTGCGCCTGGATGCGCACCGTCAGGTTGTCGCGGTCGCGCACCGGCGAGAGGAACCCCCGGGCCGTGTTCCAGCGCCAGCCGCGGCGTTGGTTCACCTCGAAATAATTCACGCCGAAATTGTCGCCGGTGTTGAAATCGTCGCGGCGGGGGATGCCGGTCGCCTCGAAGGCGTCGGCGATGTCGTCGAGGATGTCCCAGCGCAGCCGCTGTTTCTCGACCCGCCATTCGCCGCCGGCGCCGTGGTCGTCGCTGGCCCCGGCGTGATGATCCTCGGACTTCAGAAAATAGGGCAGCACATCGTCCCAGCCCCAGCCGGTACAGCCCAGTTGCCGCCAGGTGTCGTAATCGCGCGCCTGTCCGCGCAGGTAGAGCATGCCGTTGATCGAAGAGCAGCCGCCCAGCACCCTTCCGCGTGGATAGCCCAGGGCGCGCCCGTTCAGCCCCGGTTCGGGCACGGTCTTGAAACACCAGTCGGTGCGCGGGTTGCCGATGCAGTGCAGATACCCCACCGGAATGTGAATCCAGTGGTAATTGTCGCGCCCGCCGGCCTCGAGCAAAAGCACCCGCGCATCGCGGTCCTCGCTCAGCCGGTTGGCCAGCACGCAGCCGGCGCTGCCGCCGCCAACGATGATGTAATCGAAGTCCTGCCCGTCCATTCCGCCCCCCCCGTCGCCCGATCCCGGACCCGTCCCCGATCCTGTGCCACAATGCCGCCGGGGTCCAGCCCGGCGGGGCAGATTGCGGTTTCAACGCAGGCGCAACTGCCATATGGTCCGGCACGCGCCGCGCGCCACGGGAGAGCCATGTCGAGATTTGACGGATACGTATTGCGCCAGCTTCTGGTGCTGTTCTCGTTCTTCCTTCTGGTGCTGGTGGGCGTGCTGTGGATTTCCCGCTCGGTCAGCCTGTTCGACAAGCTGATCGGCGGCGGCCAGTCCGGGCTGGTGTTTCTGGAGTTCACCGCGCTGTCGCTGCCCACGCTCATTCGCACGGTGATGCCGATGGCCGCCTTTGGCGCAGCGGTCTACACGACCAACCGGCTGAGCCGGGACAGCGAGATGACGGTGATGCTGGCGACCGGGTCCAGCCCGGCGCGGCTGGGTCGCCCGGTGTTCTACTTCGGGCTGGCCGCGGCGCTGATGATGAGCGTGTTGACCACCTATCTGCGCCCGGCCTCGATCCGCCAGCTCGAGTTGCGCCAGGTCGAGGTGTCGCGCGATCTGACCGCGCAGCTGCTGAACGAGGGCAGCTTCATGCACCCCGCCGACGGGGTGACCTTTTACATCGGCACGATCGATTCCGACGGCACCCTGAACGACGTGTTCCTGTCGGACCGGCGCGACCCGGACAACCCGATCTCCTATACCGGCGCGCGGGCGTTCCTGGTCCGGGACGAGGCCCGGATCAACCTTGTCATGATCCAGGGCATGGCGCTGCGCTACAACGCGGAGGGCAACAAGCTTTCGACAACGGTGTTCGAGGATTTCTCCTATGACATCAGTGCGCTGGCCGCAGGGCACGACGAACTTTCCCGCAATATCCGTGGTGTTCCCACACCCGATCTGGTCCGCCCCGAAGCCCGGGCGCGGCTGATCGGCGGCAGCGGCTATTCCAGCGGCGAGATCGCCGAGGAGCTGCACGAGCGGCTGGCCTGGATCCTGATCTGCATCGCCACGCCGCTGGTGGGCTATGCCACGCTGATGCTGGGCGGGTTCTCGCGCTTCGGGCTCTGGCCGCAATTGCTGGGCGCCTTCGGCATCCTGCTGGGTCTGGAGGCACTGCGCGGCTTTGCCACCCCGATGGTGGTGGAGCGGCCGCAGATCTGGTGGTTGCTCTACCTGCCCAGCCTGGCGGGGCTGGCGCTGGCGATGCTGTTTTTGCGCATGGCGGGCCGGCCGCTATATCTGCTGGTCGGCGGCGACCGGACATCGGTGTAACGCCCCCGCCGGCGCACCTGCATATAACCGTTGAACAATCGCCGCGAAGGTGTATTGAGGCGCGGCGCCGGGCCGGGCCGTGCAATCGCCCGGACCGGCCGTTATACTGGGCCGGACTAATGAAACGCGACGCGATGGACCCGTGACCATGCAGCTCTCGATCGTGATCCCGATGCATAACGAGGCGGAAAACGTCGCCCCCTTGGTGCGCGAGATCGACGCCGCCTGCGCCGGGTTGCCGGACAAGGAACTGATCCTGGTCGATGACGGCTCCTCCGACGAGACCGCCCGACTGATCCGCGAGATGCAGGCGGAATTTCCCTGGCTTCGCCTGTTGCAGCACACCAGCGCCGGCGGCCAGTCGGCGGCGGTGCACAGCGGGGTGCAGGCGGCGCGCGGGCAGGTGATCTGCACGCTGGACGGCGACATGCAGAACCCGCCATCGGAGATCCCCAAGCTGGTCGCGCCGCTGCTCGCCGCCGATGCCCCCGCCGACCTCGGCCTGGTTGCCGGACAGCGGGTCCGGCGGCAGGATACATGGTCGAAACGGCTGGCCTCGAAGCTGGCCAACGGGCTGCGCGCCTGGATGCTGTCGGACAACACCCGCGACACCGGCTGCGGGCTCAAGGCATTTCGCCGCGATGCCTTTCTCGCGCTGCCGTTCTTCAACCACATGCACCGCTACCTTCCGGCGCTGTTTTCCCGCGACGGCTGGCAGGTGGCGCATGTCGATGTCTCCCACCGCGAACGCGGCGGCGGCACCTCGAAATACAACAACCTGCAACGCGCGCTGGTCGGCATCCACGACCTGTTCGGCGTGGCCTGGCTGATCCGGCGGGCCAAGACGGTGCGCGCCACCGAGGCCGATGCGGGTGGCCCGGACCGGGAGGCCGCCGGGTGATCGAGACCGCGCTGGAATTCTTCAAGGTCGATACCCGGGCCGAGCTGATCTGGGTTATCATCGGGATCGGGGCGCAACTTCTGTTCTCGATGCGCTTCATCATCCAGTGGATCGCCTCGGAAAAACAGCGCCGCTCGGTTGTCCCCGAACTGTTCTGGTGGTTCTCGATCACCGGCGGGCTGACGCTGCTGGCCTATGCGATCCACCGGCAGGACCCGGTCTTTATCCTCGGCCAGTCGCTGGGCGTGGTGATCTACCTCCGCAATCTCTGGCTGATCTATGCAGAAAAACGCGCCACAGGCGAAAACTCCTGATCCGATCCGGACCGGGATCGCGGTCATCGCCGCGCTCACGCTGTATCGCGGGATCATGCTGGCGTTCTCGACCGCCGAGCTTTTCGTGGACGAATCGCAATACTGGCAATGGGGCCAGGAGCTGGCCTGGGGGTATTATTCCAAGCCGCCGCTGATCGGCTGGGTGCTGCGCGCCTTTTCCGAGCTGTCGGGCAGCGTCAGCGCCTTCTGGGTGCGGCTGCCCGGGGCGCTGTTTCATGCCGCCACCGCGCTGATCCTGATGGGTGCGGCGCGCGAGGTGACCGACCGGCGCGCCGCGATGATGGTGGGCGTGATCTATGTCACCATGCCAGTGGTCGCGGTCGGCGCGCTGCTGATCTCGACCGACACCATCCTGATGCCGTTCCTTGCCGGGGCGCTCTGGCTGTACCTGACGCTGGTGCGCCGCCCCTCGGGCGCGCGGGCGCTGGCGCTGGGGCTCTGCCTGGGGCTGGGGATGCTGGCCAAATACGCCGCGATCTACTTCGTGATCGGCGCCGGGGTCGGCGCGGCGCTGCTGCCGGCGGCGCGGATCGCCTGGCGCGATGCCGCGCTCGCCGCGCTGGTGTTTCTGGCGGTGATCGCGCCCAACCTGGTCTGGAACCTGCAACACGATCTGACCACGCTGACCCACACCGCCGACAACGTCGACTGGGTCCGTCGCCCGGGGCTGCATCTGAACCCGCAGGGCGCGGTTGAGTTCCTCGCGTCGCAGTTCATGGTGATGGGGCCGGTCCTGTTCGGCGCCTACCTGCTGATCGCCGTGCGCGCGCTGGGCCGACCGGAGTGGCGCGCGCGCTGGCTGGTCTGGATGTCGGCGCCGACGCTGGCGCTGGTGACGCTGCAGGCGCTGCTGTCCAAGGCCTATGCCAACTGGGCGGTCACCGCCTGTCTCGCGGTGGTGCTGCTGGTGGTGCCGGTGCTGTGGCACCGGGCGCGGATGTGGCTCTGGGTCGGGCTGGCGCTGAACCTCTCGGTCAGCGCCTTTCTGCCCTATGCCGCGACCCAGGCCACCAGCTGGACCCGGGCCAGCGACGGGCGGCTGCTGATGCGCCGCTATGTCGGGCAAACCGCGATGAGCGCCCGCATTCTCGAAGAGGCCCGGCGGCAGGGTGTTTCCGCCGTGGTCTCGGGCAACCGCCACCTGCTGGCAGATCTGTTCCTCGCCGCCAAGGGCAGCGGAATAGAGATTTATGCGGTGCCGGTCCCCGACCATCCGCCGCATTTCTACGCCCAGCAGCACCCCTATCCGGCCGGGCGCGCGGGCGCCTACCTTTTTGCCACGTTGGGCGAGGTGCCGCCCTGCCCCGGCCCGCCGCCGGTGGCCACCTGGAAACCGGGACCGGGCCTTTACGCGCCCAACACCCTGTCGCTCTACCTGCGCAACGGAGCCTGCTGGCCCGCCGAAGCAGAGTGAGCCCCGCCTAGCGGAACAGGTAGGCGGTGATCCCCAGTTCGTCGGCGCCGCCCAGGCCGAAGCCCTCGACCCGGCCGATCACCTCGCCCGGACGCTGCGCGGCGATGTCGAAACCGGCGCGCATGCGATCCTCGACGAAGACCAGCGCGCAACCCGCATCCCCCACCGCCTGCGCCGCCGCCTCCGGCCCGGAAAAACGCGGCAGTTGCGTGGTCAGCAGCATCAGCGAGGGTTCCTCGTAGCCGACCGAGAGAAACACAGGATCGTCGCACATCTGCTGTGCCTCGCGGTGCAGCGCGGCCAGAGCGTTCGACGGCCAGATGTGATCGAACCGCGCCAGGTGCCCGAACAGGCTGATCGTGAGGCCCAGCGACAACAGGCCGAGGCCCAGAACCGGGCTCAGCCGGTCGCCCGCCCGCATCCGGGTCCAGACCGCCCAGATCCCGGCCAGCGTGAGCGCCACGCCCAGCGCCCATACGACGCTCGGCCCGGCGCCGTATTGCAGCGAAAAGATCACCGGCACCGCCGCCAGCAGCAGCCCCAGCAGCAGCGCCACCGCGAGGAACAGCCGGTAGGGCCGGCGCAGCGGCCCATCGGGGCGCGCCAGCCAACCCGCCGCGCAGAGCACCGCCAGCGCCGGATAGGTCGGCAGCACGTAATGGATGAGCTTGGTCGCGGTGACCTCGAACACCAGCCAGCTGGGGATCAGCCAGGCCAGGCAGAACAGGACGCCCGGATCGCGCCGCGCGCTCCAGCCGTACCACAGCCCGAAGGGCAGCAGCACCGAGGCCGGCCAGAAGGTCAGCCAGACCGCCAGCGCATAGGCCCCCGGCGGCGCGCCGTGGCTTTCCTGTCCCTCGCCGATCTTGCCGATCAGGTCGCGGCCCAGCGCCTCGGCCCAGAAGGCATCGCCGGATTTCAGCGTGATCGCCACGTACCAGGGCAGCACGATCACCACGAACAGCAACAGCCCCGGCCCCCAGCGCAGCGGCGCCAGCCAGCGCACCCCGCGCCGCAGCGCGATCAGCGCCAGGATCGTCAGCCCCACCACCATCGGCCCGATCGGCCCCTTGATCAGCATCGAGGCGCCCATCGCGCCCCAGAACAGCCAGGGCCAGCCGCCGCGCAGCGCCTGCGCCCCGCGCATGTGCAGCCGCGCCAGCACCAGTTGCGCCGCAAGCACCGTGGCCAGCAGGGTCGCATCGGTCTTGGCCAGCCGCGCCTCGCCGCCCAGCACGAAACAGACCGCCAGCAAGAGCGCCGCCAGCAGAGCCGCCTGCGCGCCGGCCAGCGACAGCGCGATCAGGTAGGTCAGCAGGCAGGCCGCCACCGCCATTGCCAGCGACGGCAGCCGATAGGCCCAGATGTCGTTGACGTGGCTCTTGCCCACCAGCGCCACCGCCGCCGATTGCAGCCAGTAGATGCCGACGGGTTTCTTGTACCGCGTCCCCTCGCCCAGCCGGATGTCGATCAGGTCGCCGCTTTCGACCATCTGGCGCGAGGCCTGGGCAAAGCGGGTCTCGTCCCGGTCGATCGGCGGCACGGTGAAAAACCCGGGCAGGAACATCACCAGCGCGAACAGCGCGACAAGGATCATCGGCCGCGCGGGCCGTTCCGCCGCCAGCCCCGCGAGGGCCAGCTCTATGCGATCACGCCAGTTCACCTGCGCCTCCCGCCTTGAATGTCGCCCTTCTCTCTGGCCGAAACCGCCCGGCATTGCAATCCGGGCACCGGCCAAGGCCCGCATGCGCCACCCGATGTCGTTTTCCGTCTCGACCGGCTCTCTGCCGCTGCTAGGCTCGGCCCCAAGAACCGAAAGCCAGACCAGACAGGGACGCCATGACCACCGATCCGCTGCTCCAGCCCTATCGCCTCAAGCACCTCACCCTCAAGAACCGGATCATGACCACCGCGCATGAGCCGGCCTACGGCGAGGACGGGCTGCCCAAGGACCGCTACCGCGCCTATCACGCGGAACGCGCCAGGGGCGGCGTCGCGATGGTGATGACCGCCGGTTCGGCGCTGGTGTCGCGCGACAGCCCGGCCTCCTTCGGCAACCTGCAGGCCTGGCGCGACGAGATCGTGCCGTGGATGGCAAAGCTCGCGGAGGAATGCCACGGGCACGGTTGCGCGGTGATGATCCAGCTCACCCACCTGGGCTGGCGCACCGGCTGGAGCAAGGGCGACTGGCTGCCCGTGGTCGCGCCCTCGGGCATGCGCGAACCGGCACACCGGACCTTTCCCAAGGTGATGGAAGACTGGGACATCGCCCGCATCATCGCCGATTACGCCGACGCGGCGGAGCGGATGCAGGCCGCCGGGCTCGACGGGATCGAGCTGGAGGCCTACGGCCACCTGATGGACGCCTTCTGGTCGCCGCGCCAGAACACGCTGGAGGCCCCGTGGAACGGCGATCTTGATGCGCGGATGCGGTTCTCGCTCGACGTGCTCACCGCGATCCGCAACCGCGTCGGGCCAGCGTTCATCGTCGGGTTGCGCTATACCGCCGACGACCTGGCACCCAATGGCATCACCCAGGAGGACGGGCTGGAGATCGGGCGGCGGCTGCGCGACAGCGGCAGCGTCGATTTCCTCAACATCATCCGTGGCCGGGTCGAGACCGACGCCGATCTGACCGACGTGATCCCGGTGCAGGGCATGCGCAGCGCGCCGCACCTGGATTTCGCCGGGCGGGTGCGGGCCGAGGTCGGCCTGCCCACCTTTCACGCCGCCCGCATCCCCGACGTGGCCACCGCCCGCCATGCCGTTTCCGAGGGGCTGCTGGACATGGTCGGGATGACCCGCGCCCATATCGCCGAGCCGCATATCGTGAACAAGATCATGGCCGGGCGCGAGGACGAGATCCGGCCCTGCGTCGGCGCCACCTATTGCCTCGACCGGATCTATCAGGGCGGCGAGGCGCTGTGCATCCACAACCCCTCGACGGGGCGCGAGCTGGAGGTGCCCCATGCAATCCCGGCCGCCACGGACCGCAAACGCGTGGTGATCGTCGGCGCGGGTCCGGCGGGGCTGGAGGCGGCGCGGGTGGCCGCCCTGCGCGGCCATGACGTGACGGTGTTCGAGGCCGCCCCGGATCCCGGCGGGCAGGTCCGGCTGACCGCGCAAAGCCCGCGCCGGCGCGAGATGATCGGTATCATCGACTGGCGCATGGCGCAATGCGCTGCGCGCGACGTGGCCTTTCACTTCAACACCTTCGCCGAGGTTTCGGACGTCACCGCGCTCAACCCCGACGTGGTGATCGTCGCCACCGGCGGGTTGCCCGATACCGAGGTGCTGGAAGAGGGCGACGCCCTTGTCGTTTCGGCCTGGGACATCATCGCCGGCGACGTGGCGCCCGGCACGCGCGTGCTGGTCTATGACGACGCGGGCGACCCGCCGGCGCTGCAGGCGGCCGAGATCATCGCCAATGCCGGCGCCCATGTGGAGATCATGACCCCCGACCGCAGTTTCGCACCGGAGGTCATGGGCATGAACCTGGTGCCCTACATGCGTAGCTTGCAGGACAAGGACGTGCGGTTCACCGTGACCTACCGGCTAAAGGCGGTTCAGCGCGACGGCAACGCGCTGCGCGCGGTGATCGGCACCGACTATTCCGCCCACCGGGAGGAACGGGTGTTCGACCAGGTGGTGGTCAACCACGGCACAAGGCCGCTGGACGAGCTTTACTTTGACCTCAAGCCGCAATCGCGCAACCGGGGCGCGGTGGATTACGACGCGCTGATCGCGGGGGCGCCCCAGCCGGGCCATGACGGGACGCAGGGGGATTTCCTGCTGTACCGGATCGGCGACGCGGTCTCGGCCCGCAACACCCATGCGGCGATCTACGACGCGCTGCGGCTGGTCCGTACGATTTGAGGGGCAAAACGTACAACGCGGCGCCTCACGGTTTCGGGTGGTCGTCCCATTCGTCGCTGAGGATGCGGCGGCTGTCGCCCTCGGGGTCGTCGTACTGCCCCGAACGGACCGTGTAGATGAAGGCCGTCAGCCCCACCGCCCCCAGGATCAGGGAGATCGGGATCAGGTAGGTCAGCATTTCCATCGGGTTACCTCAGCCGCAGCGCGTTCAGCGAGACCGTAATCGACGACGACGACATCGCCAATGCGGCAATCAGCGGCGTGGCAAGGCCCGCCACCGCCAGCGGCACCGCGATCAGGTTGTAGACCGTGGCGATGCGGAAGTTCTCGCGAATGCGGCGCGTCGCCTTTTGCGCCGTCACGCAGGCATCGGCGATCGGGGTCAGATCCTGACCCAGAAGCACGATGTCGGAGGCCACCCGCGCGGCGTCCAGCGCGCTGGCCGGCGAGATCGAGACATGGGCTGCGGCGAGCGCGGCGGTATCATTGAGCCCGTCGCCCACCATCAGCACCTTTTTGCCCTCCTCCGTCATCTGCGCGATGCGCGCCGCCTTGTCCTGCGGCAAAGCCTCGGCCACCCATTTGGCGATGCCCAGCCGCTGCGCCAGCGCCTCGACCGCGCCGGCGGTATCGCCGGAAATGAGCAGCACCTCCTTGCCGGTCTCGCGCAGCGCCGCCACCGCCTCGGCGGCGCCGGGGCGCAACGTGTCGGAGAAATGGAACGGGCGCGGATCGCCCTCGCCCACCGAAAGCCAGGCGGCGGTGCGCGCGCCCTGCTCGGCGCCGACCCAGGCGGCGCGACCCAACCGCACCCGGCGCCCGCGCCAGGTTCCTTCGGTGCCGAAACCGGGCACCTCGGTCACATCGCTGACCGTAGCGGGCTTGATCCCGGCCTCGCGCGCCGTTTTGACAAGTGCGACCGAGAGCGGATGCGATGAACCTTCCGCCAAGGCCAGGGCAATCTCGAGATCCGCGCGGGTGTGGTCGCCCATATTGGTCAGTTCAGGCGTGCCGGCGGTCAGCGTGCCGGTCTTGTCGAAGACCACGGTATCGACCTGCGCCAACCGCTCCAGCGCGGTAGAATGCTTGATCAGCATTCCCTTGCGAAACAGTCGCCCGGAGGCGGCAGTGGTAACCGCCGGCACCGCAAGACCCAGCGCGCAGGGGCAGGTGATGATCAGGACGGCGGCGGCGATGTTCAGCGCGGTACGCAGATCCCAGGTGTAGAGAAACCAGCCAACGAAGCTGAGCGCGGAGAGGATATGCACGCCGGGCGCATAGAGCCGGGCCGCCTTGTCGGCCAGAGAGGTATAACGCGAGCGACCCGATTCCGCGATCGCCACCAGATCGGCGATGCGGTGCAGCGAAGTATCCTCGCCCACCGCCGTTGCCCGCACGGTCAGCGGGCCGGTCAGGTTGACCTCGCCCGCCGAGACGCCCGTCCCCGGCTCGGCATAGACCGGCACGGTTTCCCCGGTGAGCAGGGAGCGATCAAGCTCCGAGCGCCCCTCGGTGATCTCGCCATCGACCGGCATCCGCCCGCCGGGACGCACCCGGATCAGGTCGCCGATGCGCAGGTCCGCGACCGAGACCTCCTCTTCCTCGCCGTCCCCGGTAAGACGCAGGGCGCGCGGTACCTCCAGCGCGGTCAGCTCCTCGGCGGCCGAGCGCGCCACAGCCCGGGTGCGGTAATCGAGGTAGCGGCCCGCCAGCAGGAAGAAGGTGAGCGTCAGCGCCGCATCGAAATAGGCGTGGTCCCCCGAAAGCGAGGTTTCCCAGAGCGAGGTGACCAGCGCCAGCAGGATCGCCAGCACGATGGGCACGTCCATGTTGAGCCGCCGCACCGAGAGCGCCGCCCAGGCGTTGCGGAAGAACGGCTGCGCCGAAAAGGCAATCGCCGGAAGGGTGATCGCGGCGGAAATCCAGTGGAACATGTCGCGCGTTGCGTCCGTCGCCCCGGACCAGACCGAGACCGACAACAGCATCACGTTCATCGAGGCAAAGCCCGCCACCGCCAGCCGCATCAGCAGATCGCGCCCGGTGCGGTCGGTCTGGGTCGCCTGCAGGGTGCCGGCGTCCAACTCGTGCGCCTCGTATCCGGCGCGTTCCAGCACCGGGATCAGGTCGGCGGCGCGCATTTCCGGGTCGGCCTCGATCATCGCGCGCTTGAGCGTCAGGTTGACCCGCGCCGACTGCACGCCGGGGGTGGCCGCCAGTTCCCGCTCGACGGTCGAGATGCAGGCCTGGCAGTGGATACCGGGCAGTGACAGGGCGATCCGCGCGTCCTTCGGCGCCTCCTCGACCGGCTGGGCCGGGGCGGCGAGGCAGCCGGGACAGGCGGCGGCCGAGGGGGGGCGAAGCTCGGCGGTCATCTCAGCCCTCTACGAAGAACACCAGGCGCTGGGAAAAGCCGGTGCCATTGCCCGCCACCGCCTTCAGCCGCAGATCCCATTTTCCCGGGCGCAGTTCCACCGGCGCGACATAGGCGGCGCCGTCAAAGGAGAATTCGGGGGTCACGTCGCTCTTGCGTTCGGTGGCCCGCCCGATGCTGGCATCGACCCGCGCGGCACGGACCGGGGCACCGTCGGCGCCGGCGATCGCCATCATCACCAGCCCGCCGCTGTAGGTGACATCGACGGTCCAGCCCAGCGCCTCCTGCGCGGCCCGGCGGGTGTTGAACTCCTGGCTGGCGATATAGCCGTTCTTCACCTCCAGGCCCGGAAAGGTGCTGATCGCGCTATAGGCCAGCGCGATGTTCACCGCGATGATCAGGCCGAAGGCGCCGATAAACACCATCAGCGCGTGGCGCCCGGTGAATTTGCGTTCCGCCATGGCTCAGTTCCCCCGGCCGTTGAAGGTGCTGTCCTTGTAGGTGCGTTCGCCGCTGGCCAGATCCTCGACCCAGAAGCGGAGATCGGTCGCCTCGGCGTTGGAGGGGACAGAGCCCTTCGGCGAGACCACGTAGACCCGCTGAAGATAGGCGGTATCGGCGGGAACATCGACCGAATCATAGGCCGTGCCCTCGAGCTGGATGCGCAGGGTCGGATCGCCCACCACCGAAAGCTTGAAGGGGCGCGGCTCGCCATGCTTGTTGCGCAGGCGGATGTCATAGGTGTTGCGGATCGACCCGTCGGACATGGTCACATAGGTCGGGTTGCGCACCGGCGCGACGGTCATGTCGATGTCGGGGCGGATGAACAGTGCGAACACCAGCCCGAAGCCCACCAGCATCCACAGCCCTGTATAGAGGATGGTGCGCGGGCGCAGGATGTGTTCCCAGATATTTCTCGGCGCGTTGCCGGAGCGCTCCGAGGGTTCGTCGCTGAGCGCCATGTAGTCGATCAACCCGCGCGGCTTGCCGACCTTGGCCATCATGTCGTCGCAGGCGTCGATGCACAGACCGCAGGTGATGCAGGCCAGCTGCTGGCCGTCGCGGATGTCGATGCCCATCGGGCAGACGTTGACGCAGGCCATGCAGTCGATGCAGTCGCCCAGGTTCTCGGCGCCCTCGGCCTTGCGGTGCTTGCCGCGTGGCTCACCGCGCCATTCGCGGTAGCCGATGGTGATGGTGTCCTCGTCCATCATCGCCGCCTGGATGCGCGGCCAGGGGCAGGCATAGATGCAGATCTGTTCGCGCGCGAAGCCGCCGAAGAAGAAGGTGGTCAGGGCCAGCACCAGCATGGTGGTATAGGCCGCCGGATGCGCCTGCCCGGTGAACAGGTCATGCATCAGGGTCGGCGCGTCGGCGAAATAGAACACCCAAGCGCCGCCGGTGGCCAGACCGATCAACAGCCAGGCCAGCCATTTGGTGATCCGCAGCCGGGCCTTGCGGAAATCCAGTTTCTTCTGCCGATGCAGGCGCAGCCGCGCGTTGCGGTCGCCCTCGATCCAGCGTTCGACCAGGATGAAAAGGTCGGTCCAGACCGTCTGCGGGCAGGCATAGCCGCACCAGACCCGGCCCAGCGCCGAGGTGAACAGGAACAGCCCCAGCCCGGCCATGATCAGCAGCCCGGCGACGAAGTAAAACTCATGCGGCCAGATCTCGATCCAGAAGAAATAGAACCGGCGGTTGGCCAGATCGAGCAGCACCGCCTGGTCCGGCAGCGACGGGCCGCGGTCCCAGCGGAACCAGGGGGTGATGTAATAAGCCCCCAGCATGAGGGTGAGCAGAACCCACTTCAGGTTGCGGAACTTGCCGGACACGCGGCGCGGATAGATCGGCTCCCTTGCGGCATAGAGGCTGGGGGCGGGGTTGGATTCGCTCACGGATGTCCTCCGGCTGGACTGTATGGGGTTGGGGCGTTGTCACATCTGACGCGGTTGGTAACCTTGATATGGGTCAAATTTCGCATCGGGAAAACACCTTTGCTCAGGTCGATGCGTCCTTCGCCACGCTCTCTAGGCGCATCGGCCGCAGATTGCCCCGTACCAGTTTGTCCCACGCCTCCGACTTGCGGACCGTTCAGCTTGGTTGCCCGGACATCTGCACCATAGGGACGGACCGCGCGAAATGATATCCCGCAGCGCGAAACCGAAAGGCAGACATCACCCTTGCAGCGAATCGCTATATCAGCACAATTAAGCTCAAAATTCAAATTCTTTACTTTGAGTGGTTCAATCTATGGCGATTTTCAAAGGAGACGATGGCCCCAATTCTTTGACGGGTACGGAAAAGGGCGACAAGCTGTTCGGCTACGGCGGTGACGATATCCTGAATGGCCTTGGTGGCAACGACACGCTGAAGGGTGGCGACGGAACCGATGAGTTGCATGGCGGTGACGGCAACGACACCCTGATCCCCGGTGACAATACATACTATGATTGGATGAGGCCCGGCACGGGGAAGGATGTCGTCGATTTCCGGCCGACGACACCCGGGCAGGGGTATTTCAACCTTGTCCATGACAGGTTGACCAACGCGGTCGATATCTCGATCAACGGGAAAACCAACAAGGGCTCTGTCGACAAGGGCGTCTCTGGCACGACCAAGATCCTTGGCGTCAAGAATGCATTGGACCAAGGTGACGGCTACGGCGGGCTGCGCCTGATCGGAACGCCATTCGACGACAGCTATACGGTTCGGTTGAAAGACGGACAACAGGTCGAGGTCCGCGACGGCGGCGGCGGCAATGACAGCATCGCCTTGATGAGTGCGAAAGGTGCCTATTCGCTGAGCTACACTTTGGAACCCACCGGCGTCACGGCCGATCTGCTGCCGACCGAGGCCAACGGGTTTTCCCGCACGGTGACCTCGGCTTCCGGCGAGGTCGATACGATCACCGGGCCGGGCGATTTCTATCGGTTCCGGGGGACATATTATGACGACACCGTTCTCGGGTCGGATGCCACGTATTACTTTTTCACTTTCGACGGAGACGACCGGATCGTCGCGCAGAGCACCGAAAATACCTTTACCTGGGTGGACCCCGGCACGGGGGATGACATCGTCGATTTCCGCCAGTTGACCGCCGGTACCTCCTTTTACAACGTGTCCCACGCGTCATCGTCTGATGTCACGGCGATCTCGGTAACCGTGGATTCGGCCTCGGACACCGCGGAGATCGACAAGGGCGCGCAGGGGGTGACGACGATCCTGGGCGTTAGGGAGGCCCTGGCTGTTTCGGCTCCCTGGCGAAACTCGAATATGAGGCCGGCGGATTGCGGATCGTGGGCACGGGTGGCGACGATTCCTATACTGTTGACATCGGTGCGAATGAATACCTGCAAATCCGGGAATACGGCGGCAGCGATACCATCGAGATCACGGGAAATTCCGGCTTTCTGGCGCTGAGTTATCGATATGCGTACAGCGGGGTCGACGCAAACCTGGCCAAGGGCAAGGTCACCTCGATGTCTGTTCCCGGCGAGGTCGACAAGATAACCGGGGCGGGGCATGTGAACGAACTGCGCGGCAGCCAATATGACGACCGCCTGCTGGGCAGCGCGCGGGATGAAGGATTTACCCCGGGTTTCGGCGACGACGTCATCAATGGGCGAAAAGGGAATGACACGGTCATCTACCATCAAGACAACATCGACGCCCCAATCGACCTTGTCGTCAATCTGGCGCGCGGGATCGCGACCGGAGTTGGCGGTTACGGCGCGTTCACGGACAAGCTGAAGGGCATCGAAAACGCGCATGGTGCAGACGGGGACGATATCCTGAAAGGCAACAACGCCCGCAATGTCCTTTCCGGCAGCCATGGCAACGACGAGCTGGATGGCCAAGGAGGCAATGATGTCTTGAACGGCGGTGCCGGCGATGACGTCCTGACCGGCGGCGCCGGATTCGACCGGTTCGTTTTCGGCGACGACGATGGCGCCGACGTGATCACCGATTTCAACGCCAGGTCCAACAAGGAGGACATCGACCTGTCCGAGGTGACGCGGATCAAGTCCTACAAGGATCTGAAGAACAACCACATGTCGCAGGTCGGCGACGACGTGGTGATCGACGATGGCGCGGGCACCGTGATCACCGTGCTGGACACCCTGATCGACGACATGAACAAGGGCGATTTCCTGTTCTGACTCGCCCTGTTCTTGCCCAAGGGGGCCGGCCCGTTGCGACAGGCCGGCCCCAATCTGTGCCGGCCGCCGGAGAGTCTGCCGCCCTGATCGGGGCGCTAAATCAAAAGGCCCCGCCCATATCCGTGGATATGGACGGGACAGCGAACTCGCCTATACTGCACTTGTGAACTTGTCGGCGCCGGCTTCTCAGGAAACGCGCGAACAGATCGAAAAGCCGGCGCCGCCCCCCCAGGCCGCAGGGACGGCCTGAAGGTATCTCTTTGTCGCGTGGCTACTCGCCACCGCCCAACTGGTGGACGTAGAGCGCGGCAGAGCGGATCTCCGCCTCGGTGAGGCGCGCGCTCCAGTTCGGCATCACGCCGTAACGGGCGTTCACAACGGTCTCCTTCAAGGTTGCGAAATCACCGCCATAGAGCCAGATCGCGTCGGTCAGGTTCGGCGCGCCCTGGGTCCGGTCACCGGTGCCGTCCTCCATGTGGCAGGCCGCGCAGTTGTCCTCGAAGACCACCGCGCCAGCCTCGACCAGCGAGGCGTCCTGCGGCGTGCCGGAGAGCGACATCACGAAGTTGACCACCTGGTCGATCTCGTCCTCGGCCAGCAATTCGTCGCGGCCAAAGGCGGGCATCTCGGAGTACCGCGCGTCCTCGTCCTCTTCGTTGCGGATGCCGTGGGTGATCGTGGTGTGGATCGCCTCGATATCGCCGCCCCAGAGCCAGTCGTCGTCCAGCAGGTTGGGATAGCCCTTGGCACCGGCGGCGCCGGAGCCGTGACACTGGGCGCACCAGGTCTTGAACACCGCCGACCCGGCAGAGACCGCGTAGCCGTTCAGCTCCGGGTCCTCCGAAATCTCGGTCAGCTCGGCCGAGACCAGCCGCGCGTTGATCGCGGAGTTGGCCTCGGTCGCCGCGTCGATTTCCTTCTGGACATTGGCCCGGGTCGACCAGCCCAGCAGACCCGCCGTCGCGGATTTGACGCCCGGCCAGGCCGGGTAGGCGACGGAATAACCAATGGCCCAGACGATGCAGGCGTAGAACACCCAGACCCACCAGCGCGGCAACGGGTTGTTGAATTCCTCGATCCCGTCCCAGCTGTGGCCGGTGGTTTCCGGATCGCCCTTTTTCCTCTCAGGTGCGTTGCTCATGTCCGCGCCTCCTTGTCCGTGGCGGGTTTGTCGTCATGCCGGAACGGAATGTCTGCCGTGTCGCGGTAGGCCTTGCTGGCGCCCGGGCGGAACACCCAGATCACCACGCCGACGAAGAAGGCAAACAGCGCCAGCAGCATCCAGCTGTCCGCGAATTGCCTGAGGAACGTATAGTCTTCCATTGTGTCCTCCTTACCGGCTTGCGTCGGGGGTGAAGGTCGAGAAATCGACCAGCGTGCCGAGCATCTGCAGGTAGGCGATCAGCGCGTCGGCCTCGGACAGGCCGGGCTGGCCGTCGAAGTTCGACACGGTGACCGAATCTTCGCCATAGCGCTCCAGCAGACCGTCGTAGTCGCTGTCCGGATCGCCCTGAGCGAGGAAGTCGGCCTGGGCGTTTTCCAGCATCTCCTCGCTGTAGGGCACGCCGACGACCGAATGCGTGGTCATCACGTCCTCGATGTAACGCCCGTCGATGCTGCGCCGTTCGAGGAACCCGTATTTCGGCATCACCGATTCCGGCACCACCGATTGCGGGTTGCGCAGGTGATCCACGTGCCACTCGTTCGAGTAGCGGCCGCCAACCCGGGCCAGGTCCGGCCCGGTCCGCTTGGAGCCCCACTGGAACGGGTGGTCGTACATCGACTCTGCCGCCAGGCTGTAGTGGCCATAGCGTTCCACCTCGTCCCGCATCGGGCGGATCATCTGGCTGTGGCACACGTAGCAGCCTTCGCGCACGTAGATCTCGCGCCCGGCCAGTTCGAGCGGGGTGTAGGGGCGCATGCCCTCCACCTTCTCGATGGTGTTTTCCAGCCAGAACAGCGGTGCGATCTGCACGATGCCGCCGATGGTTACGACCAGGAAGCTGAAGATCAGCAGGAGGGTCGCGTTGGTCTCGATGATCTTATGCTTGTCGAGAATTGCCATTGCTCCGACCCTCCTTATTCAGCCGGGACTGCGGTCGCGAGCGTGGCCTCTTTGGCCGGTGCCCGCTTCACGGTCATCCACAGGTTATAGGCCATGATCAGCCCGCCGGTGAGGTAAAGCACCCCGCCCATGCCGCGCACCACGTACATCGGGAACTTGGCGGCCACGGTATCGGCGAAAGAGTTCACCAGGAAACCGTTGGCATCCACTTCGCGCCACATCAGGCCCTCCATGATGCCGGTCACCCACATCGACGCGGCGTAGAGCACGATGCCGATGGTCGCCAGCCAGAAGTGCCAGGACACCATTTGCAGGCTGTAGAGGCGTTCCCGCTTCCACAGCACCGGCACCAGGAAGTAGAGCGCGCCAAAGGTGATCATGCCGTTCCAGCCCAGCGCACCCGAGTGCACATGGCCGATGGTCCAGTCGGTGTAATGCGACAGCGAGTTGACCGCGCGGATCGACATCATCGGCCCTTCGAAGGTGGACATGCCGTAGAAGCCGACCGAGATCACCATCATCCGGATGATCGGATCGGTGCGCAGCTTGTCCCAGGCGCCCGAGAGCGTCATCAGACCGTTGATCATGCCGCCCCAGGAGGGCATCCAGAGCACGATCGAGAACACCATGCCCAGCGTCGAAGCCCAGTCGGGCAGCGCGGTATAGTGCAGGTGGTGCGGACCGGCCCAGATATAGATGAAGATCAGCGCCCAGAAGTGGATGATCGACAGCTTGTACGAGAACACCGGACGTTCGGCCTGTTTCGGGATGAAATAGTACATCATCCCGAGTAAGCCGGCGGTCAGGAAGAAGCCCACCGCGTTATGGCCATACCACCATTGCGTCATCGCGTCCTGCACGCCCGACATCGCCATCACCGAGCGCGATCCCCAGATCGAGATCGGGATCGAGATGTTGTTGACCACGTGCAGCATCGCCACGGTCACGATGAACGACAGGTAGAACCAGTTGGCCACATAGATATGCGGCTCCTTGCGCTTGACGATGGTGCCGAGGAAGACGGCCAGGTAGGCGACCCAGACGATGGTCAGCCACAAGTCGACGTACCATTCCGGCTCGGCGTATTCCTTGGACTGGGTGGCGCCCAGCAGATAGCCGGTCGCGGCCAGCACGATGAAGAGCTGGTAGCCCCAGAACACGAACCAGCCAAGGTTGCCACCCCAGAGCCGCGCGGCGCTGGTGCGCTGGACGACGTAGAAGGAGGTGGCGATCAGGGCGTTGCCGCCAAAGGCGAAGATCACCGCGCTGGTGTGAAGCGGGCGCAGGCGGCCGAAATTGCCGTACCCGTTCAGCCAGTCGAAGTTCAGCTGCGGAAACGCCAGCTGAAAGGCGATGAAGGTGCCGACGAGAAAGCCGGTCACGCCCCAGAACACGGTCGCGATAACGCCTGCGCGCACCACGGAGTCGAAGTATTCGTTCTGAGGATGCGCGGCCGCGGGCTCGCCCGTTCGCCGCAGGGTGTAGACAAACAGGCCACCCGAAACCAGCAGGATAATTCCCGCGTGAATCAGGTAAGCCGTATCGCGTGCGTAGTTCATCGCCATTGCAGCAAACAAGGCAATCAAGCCGAACGCGATGAGCTTGAGAGTGTTAGACATGTTACGTCCCTTATTCCTTGTCCCGCGCGATTCTTCCGCCGCGCCAGACGGATTCAGACCGCGGTTTTGATGCAGGACACCCGGGTTTACCGCTTTGATCTGCATCAAGACGGCCTTGTCAAAACTATGACAGGCATCGATTGTCCCCGAAAGAGGCTTCCGGAACCCGCCGGGGCCGAATGAAAGCGAACGAGGTTCCAATGGCTTACAAATCCCTGTTGACCGTTCTGACCGATCCGAAGGTCTCCGATCCGGCCATGGCGCAGCTTGTGGCCCTGGCTGCCGTGCAGGACGCCCATGCCGAGGCGCTGTGCTTGGGCGTGGACCGGACGCAAACCGGGTATTATTACGCCGGGGCGAACGCCATGATCCTGCAGGAAACGCTGGAACGCGCCACCGCCGAGGCCGAGGCGACGCTGGCCTATGCCAAGGAAAAGCTGGGCAAATCGGGCGTGCGCTGGTCGGCCGAGGACGGCGTGGCCCAGATCGCCGACCTGGGCCGGCATGTGGCCTATCGCGCGCGGTTCTCGGATCTGGTCGTGCTTCCGCGCCCCTATGGCGAAGGCCACGGCGCCGAGGCCGAACCGATCATCGAGGCGGCGCTGTTCGACGGCCATGCGCCGGTGCTGGTGGTCCCGGACGGGTACAAGGCCGAGGGTCAGCCGAAAACCATCCTGGTCGGCTGGAACGAAAGCGTCGAGGCAATGACCGCGATCCGCAAGGCGCTGCCCTTCCTGATCGCGGCCGAACAGGTGCGCATCGTGGTGATCGACCCGCCGCAGCACGGACCGGAACGCTCCGACCCGGGCGGGCTGCTGTCGCAGATGCTGGCCCGTCACGGAGTCACCTGCGAGATCGACGTTCTGAGCAAGACGATGACGCGGGTGTCCGACATCCTGAACCGGCATGCCGACGACACCGGCGCCGACATGATCGTGATGGGCGCCTACGGGCATTCGCGCTTCCGCGAGGCGATCCTGGGCGGGGCCACCCGCAACATGCTGGAAAAATCGACAATCCCGGTGTTCATGGCGCATTGAGCGCCTGCTCCCGACTGATCGCAGACCGCGCCGTTATCTCACGGCGCGGTTTTCTTGGGGGCCCCATGGGTGGACCGGACGCCGGGCTGAAGCCCCACCGACCCGCCCCGGCCGGCCTCGCCCGGCC
>NZ_JARGPK010000032.1 GCF_029212575.1 Antarcticimicrobium sp. | reverse complement strand
CAGTCCCTGAGGGCCAGAGACTTTGATCGCCAGGTCGCGGAATTCCGGATCCGCATCGCGGTGCTCGACCGCTACACCGCTCCTGGCATACCCATTACAAAGCCGGCAGGATGAGCCTGTCCGGGGCAAGGGGAAGTTTGCCCCTCAACCGATTTGCGCAACAAAGCCCGAGCGCGGCGAAAAAATCACGCCGTTCAATGGAGTGTGAGCAATCGCCTCACCGGGCAATACCCCATCAATTAGGGTGGACAGAGGGGTGGTCACAAAACACCAAACCTCCAACAAGTCACTGAAAATCCACGGTATTTTAGAGTGTGATGGTGCCCCCACACTGACTGCGCGAAGCGTACTATAGCGTTGCATAGTGTTGCATAGTGTTGCGCATGATCTTGATATCTTTCGTGTTCTAGGGACTACTGTGTCGCATGTCGTCGCACCGGAAAGCCCCGAAGCGCCGGCCCGATTGTGGGTTCAATTGTGGGTTTGCGTGCGCCTCGACACGGGAGCTCAAATGGGACGCGCAAAGAACAAGCTCACTGCAGTTGCGATCAGGAATGCCGCGCCCGGCATTCTTCAGGACGGTGGCGGCCTGATCCTGCACAAGCGGCCGGCGTCGGGCCGCTGGGTTTATAGATACTCGATCGCCGGCCGCCGCCGGGATATGGGGCTCGGAAAGCTCGAGGACGTTTCTCTCGCGGACGCTCGGAAGGCCCGTGACAAGTGGGCGGCCGTGCTGGCAGAGGGACAAGATCCAATCAGCGAGCGCGAAAAGCAGCGCGCCCAAGTCGCCGCCGATCTGGACCAGGAGGATCCCACCTTCCAGGAATGGACCCTCCAAGTATTTGAGGGGCGAAAAGCGAAGCTAAGGGGCGATGGTGAGCGCGGTAGGTGGCTTTCGCCTCTCACGCATCACATCGTTCCGAAAATTGGCAAGCGGCGGATGTCGTCGCTGCACCAAACCGATAATCGAACCCATGATGCGGTGGCACGAGGATCTCGATGGAAACTTCGTGGAGCAGTTCCAGTCCACCGCTTTCGACCAGCGGATTTGGGAACTTTACCTTTTCGCGACGCTCATCGAACTCGGGTTTTCCCTGAACACGAAGCATGCTGTGCCCGACTTCATCGGCACTAGCCTGTTCGGGTCCGTCGCCATTGAAGCGGTGACGGTTGGACCGACCCGGCGAGGCGCTGAAATCGTTCCGCCACCGCCGGTTGAGACCGAGGAACAGATGGAGGCGTATCTGCGGGACTACATGCCGATCAAGTTCGGCAGTCCATTGTTTAGCAAACTGAGGAAAAAATACTGGGAGAAGGAGCAGATCGCGGGTGTGCCGCTGGTGTTCGCGATCGCGGATTTCTCATCGCCCGGCTCCATGATCTATACCCGATCCGCGCTCGAGCGATATCTCTATGGCTACTCCTTTGATCTGGCGTGCGAGGAACAAGGACGAGCCGTAGCAAAGCCCACTAAGATCATTGAGCACCGTTGGGGGGACAAGGTGGTTCCCGCGGGCTTCTTTGACATACCGGACGCGGAACACGTCAGCGCGGTTATCTCCACCACCGCGGGCACGATCTCAAAATTCAATCGAATGGGGATTCTGGCCGGGTTCGACGCGGGCGACGTTTTGATGACGCGTACCGGCACTGTCATCGACCCCAACCCCGAAGCGACGAACCCGCTGCTCTTTAAGGCGATCGTGAACGCCAAAGGGTACCATGAGAGCTGGGTGGAAGGGCTTAACGTCTATCACAACCCGCGCGCCATCATTCCGCTTGAAGAACACCTTATTCCCGGTGCCGCGCATCATCATTGCGACGCGAAAGGCAACTGGACAACAACAGCTCCCCGCTTTCACCCACTGGCATCAAGTACCGAAAGGGGCAGGCGGAAATGGCGAAGCAGACCGATGCGCTCCACCTCACGGTGGCGGAAATCGAGGACCGGCTGGAGGAGGCTGCGCTGACGCTGCGCCGCCTGCCGGCCAAGGATGGACCAAAGGGCTATGGCTCGAGTTGGCCGGACGTGGTGCGCTCGCGCTTCACCGCCTATGGTTTCGAACAGGCGCGCGTGCGCGTGGTGCCCAGTGCGAAGGAAATCCAGCGGATGGAGGAGGCGATCGATTGGCTTCGTCTGATCCATTACCCGCAGGATCCGCAGCGCGCGGCAGATGATCGCCGTATCGTCTGGATGCGGGCAGAGAACCTTCGTTGGCGTCCGATCTGCCGCCGCGTCGGGCTTAGCCGTTCGCAGGCTTGGCGCCGGTGGTCGGCCGCGCTCATAATTATCCAGAGGCGCCTGGCGCCTCGTGTTTAGATACCCAGAAAGAATTGCGCCGAAAACAGTCCAATCATCGGCTTTTCATTAAACACAAATTCACAAAGACCAATACCGAGACCACATAGATGCATGATGAAGCGGGAGGTCAGGGTCAGCGGTCGAACGGCTGGAACGTCCCCTCAGTTCTGTTTGAGGGCCCTCTTTAGGACCTGGAAATCTCCTTCCGAGATCTTGTAGCTCTTCCCCGCGCACACAGTCATCGTACCGATAGAAAACACGATTTTCCGGTCAGGATCATAGCAACGTGTGGGTAACCCCCAGGTTGATCCAGTATAGGGGTTTGGCACATATGGCTGATCGACGTGGCTCTCTTCCTCTTCGCGTGGGTCAGCTTTGAGCCTCGCAACGATGCGGGAGTCGGAAATGTCGATCCGGGACAGAGCGTTGTCGGTACTTTTTCGAGTGCGAAACCCGTAATATCCTTGGTTTGTCTCGACGACGTATGCCTCAATCGCAACATCACGGGATCCGCCCTTTGAAGGAAAGCTGTCACCCTTGAGGCGGCTGTCAAAGATATGCTCAGTGACAAATCCGTAGATGAAGCGCGTTTTGAAGGCCGCGTCTCGCCAATATCCCCAGGTCGTTTTGAACCATCCGTCTTTCCACCTATCGGCGGCGGTGTTTCCACCAAATCGACGTGGAGGCTCGCGTCGATGGAAATTCTGAGCGGCGAGATAATCTCCGGCCACGCCCAAGAAGGTGATAGCTTCGAATTTCTCGTCTCTTGAGTTAATTATGACCGAACGGATACGGTCAGAAAC
This sequence comes from Antarcticimicrobium sp., assembly GCF_029212575.1. GTDB lineage: Bacteria > Pseudomonadota > Alphaproteobacteria > Rhodobacterales > Rhodobacteraceae > Antarcticimicrobium. Next base: position 42,939 of record NZ_JARGPK010000032.1, on the reverse strand, counting down.
AATCGGGAGCTCGCTGTATTTCTCCAACCCAATCAGTGTGACTGTGGTGAGGCGTATTCCAGTCAAGTAGCCAGTGTAGAAGTTGGTTCTCTTAAGGCGTATTCGCTCCCCGTGTTTTTCCTGAATGTAGACGCCCTCATATTGGGGCCATTCCTCAGCTGAAACCGACTGTCCAGCAAGCAAGACAATGAGAGTAAATAGAAGGTACAGTCGCATGAAACTGTCATCCCCCAAAATATAATTTATCTATGTAGGTTCGTTGATTTCGACCCACGAATCAAGGGAAGCTCGAAGACTCGACGCCTGGCCAGCATGCAAGTGGTTTTGCGCGGGTCCCGATTCTTCGGCTACTCGGTGCCCCTTGGCCGCGCGTCGTCGCTAATCCTGCGCCGACCGGTCGTCCGGCTAGTGTCTTAGCGGCGTCACGCTATTGTCTCGAAGCGGAATTTCTCGCGCGACAAAACCGCCGGTTCTGGGCCATCCTATGGGTATGCTGGCGGTGCCCTGCGCGCAGCTCGGTTTCGCCTCGGCGGACCCCGGCGCCCCCGCAGTCAAGCCCCTTTCGGGTCCTTCCAGGGCGGAAAACGTATGCGGGGGGCGGTAGCGCGTTAGGTCGCTAGTTTGAAAGGAAAAATCTGGGTTCGCATCCGGTTCGCGGGGTGCGCACCCTTCGTCGCAGGGCCGGGCATCGCTCGGCCTTTTCTGTGTCGCGGTGGAGCAGTCTGGTAGCTCGCTGGGTTCATACCCCGGAGGTCGTCGGTTCGAATCCGGCCCGCGCAACCAATGAAAGGGGAAGATGCCGCGCCCCGATCGATGACAAGGCGCTGGAGCTCCGGCGCCCCGGCATCCTGGCGGGAGGGTAGCCCGCCATCGAACAAGGAGACGCTTTTGAAGATCGAGCATCTGCCCACGACCGAGGTTGTGCCCTATGACCGTAATTCGCGGACGCACTCGGCATGGCAGATCGCGCAGATCGCGGCGTCGATCGAGGAATTCGGCTTCACCAACCCGATCCTGATTGGCGGTGATGGCATCATCATCGCCGGGCACGGACGCCTGGCCGCAGCGCAGCAGCTCGGGCTTGAAACCGTCCCGGTGATCCGGCTGGCGCACCTGACGCCCGCGCAGCAGCGGGCGCTGGTGCCTGGACCGCCGGGCTGATCCCCGATCCGGTCGTGCCGGTGGAATGGTCGACGCCGAAATTCGAGAGCGTCAACCCCTGGCAGGACGCGCAGACCGACCTTCTGGAGACCCGCGCCGGCTTCGTCTCGCTGCCCGAGCAGATCGCCAAGCGGGGCTATAACGCCGAGGACGTGCTCAACGAGCACAAGAAGATTCTCGATCTGGCCGACGCGCTCGGGCTGGTGCTCGATTCCGACCCGCGCAAGGTCACGAAGACCGGCCTTGCCCATGCCAACCCGCCGAACGAGGACGAGGCCGATCCCGGCGGTGCAGGCGCCAACAACAGGGAGTAACCCCCATGCGCAGGGATGCATTCGACCTGCCCGTCATCGGGCGGGCCGCCGCCGTTGTGCCGGCGACCATCAACGAGAAGGAGCGCACCGTGGAGGTGTGCTGGACCACCGGCGCGACCGTGCAGCGGCTCCGCTTCGAAGGATGGGACATCAAGATCGTGGATGAAGAGCTGGCCGTGGACGAGCAGTCCATTCGGCTGGAACGCCTGCGCTCCGGCGCGCCCTTCCTCAACAGCCACAACGGCTGGAGCCTGGACGCGGTTCTGGGCGTCGTCGTCGAGGACTCGGTTCGGCTCGAGGGCGGACGCGGTTACCCACACGGCAAGGGACCACGGGAGTTCTTCCGATCCCGGTCCTTCGCCAAGCTCGTCCTGTCCGACAGCGGGGCCGAGATAGGCGACGTCGTGATCTTCGAGAAACTCGGCTCACACGAGTACCGTCTGCATCTTGAGAAGCCGTCGGGCGAACGGATCGGGTAACCCGGAAACCTACGGAATCGCCGTTGCCAAGATGTGATTCGCGGGCTGCGAAATCCGCCTCAAACCTACGGTCTGGCACTACTCAGAACTGGTTGAGAAATTCGGACACACACCGGACACGACCGCATCTTGGGGTAAGAAATTTTCACCTAAGTCATTGATTTATATGGTGCCCCCACACGGACTCGAACCGCGGACCTACTGATTACAAATCACTCAATGCGGGTTTTCCAGAACGCTGCAAAGACAAGCGGTTAGCCCATAAAACCTAATAAAATCAATTTACTACCTTGCAAGACCAGTTGCGTAGACCCCCGACAACGACCGACAACGATGGTGACTTAGCGGTCAAGAAGCCATCAAACTCGGAGTTACGACATGCCCCACACCAAGATCACACAGGCCTTCGTTGAGGGCCTACCATTCCATGATTCCACAGACTGGTATCACGACACGGAACTCGCTGGGTTCAACCTATCGGTCGGACGCCGCAGCAAAACCTACTACGCAGCAGCCGAGAACGACGGGCGGTTCATGCGCGTTAAGATCGGTCGCGCCGACGTGACCAAGGCGAACGAAGCGCGGGCTGTCGCACGAGACATTCTTCTTCCAGAGATCAGGCGCGGCGTCGATCCTAGGTCAAAGTATTTCGATGATGCAGGCGACACAGCCTATGCGCGCATCATGCGTGGCATCCGTATGTCGGATGATAAAGCAGACCTCGCACTGCGAGGGCGTCGTAAGAAGGGCGCGGACAACGTCACTGTCGGGCACGTTTGGGCAATGTATGAAGAACATCACCTCGCACGCATGATTGAGGAACGGGGGCCTGAAAAAGCAAACCGCGCCAAGAAACATGTCGCGGAGCAGCGTCGATACCTTGGCGGTGCGGAATCTTACGGAAAAGATGGCCCGCCCGCTTCGACGATGGAATGGCCGGACGGTTGGTGGAACCGCCCGATCACAAGCATCACGCCAGAGCTTTGCTCGCAGACATGGCGCAACCTCAGTCGCACGCGCGGACGACGCACAGCGCAATTGTTCTTTATGGCGGTCAAGGTGCTGCTCAACTACGCGGTCGCGAAAGAAGAAGTGCCCGTCACATCGCACCCTATGGTGATCGACATAGCAGGCGATGGTCGCGGCTTGCCAAAGGGTTGGCAGAGCCTGCGCGCGCAGAACGCGGTGGAGCGCATCTCGGACATTCGGGCATGGTGGCGGCAGGTAGACAAGCTGACCGTGATCCCAAAGTCAGCGCTTAAGGTCGCGCTGCTGACTGGGATGCGTCCGAGCGAAGTTCTCACGATGCGCTGGGAGAACGTGGACCTTGACGCTGGGAAGGTGTGGTTCGGGATGACCAAGACCACTGACTACCGAGAGGTTGCGTTGTCGTCGTGGTCAGTCGCGCAGTTGAAGCGGCTTCAATCAATGTCTGGACGTCACGAATACGTCTTCACCGGCCCCACAGGCGGGCGCCTGCAATCGTTGCCTACAATCAAACGCGGTGCTGATCGCTGGACACCAAAGCAATGCCGCAAGGAGTGGCAGACCGTTGCGGTTGAGCTGGGCGTGAGCGACACGCAGCGCCTGTCACAGGTTGGCAAGGGCCTCGGCGGGACGGATGGACACTACGTTGTCACCCCTGACCTGCGCTCAACGGTTCAGCAGGTCGCGGACGAGATTATGCGGCGAGTGGAAGGTGCCGCAACCTGAGATGAACAGTTACAGCATCTGAGGAATAACTGACCGGGTTACCATCAGCATCCAAATACAGGAGATCGACCTTCATCAAAGATGCCGCCTGCCGCAACGAGTCGAGATTGTATCGGGTGTGGTGTTCGAGGATAAACCCATGCTCCGAACAAGCAGCAGCAACCGCGCGCCCCATCGAGTTCGATTTGCTTGGAAGCAAAGTTCCCAAAAACGTGCAGTACGTGCCGGGTTCCCATGGTTCGTCGATGCGGACGACATGCCCAAGTGGTAGGTCACCCTTCTCAGCATACTCCGCTTTGGCGACCATCCGGCGGTGCTGCGGGCGCAACCCTGCCTCGGTTTCTGCCGTCTTCAACCGTTGTTCGAAGATGCGGCGTTCCTCTTCGAGTTCTGCTTTTGCTTGCCGGTCGATTTCCATCTTTATTGCTGCGCTCTCTTCACGTCGTTCTCGTGCCCGTTCTGCCTGAGCTTTTGCGGATGCTCGCGACGCCTCCTCACGTTTCCGAACCTCGACCAGAAACTTTCGTCCATGTTCTACGTCGAGGTTACCGACGCCGCGCCGTGTGAGGTTTGCGAGATCGTAAGTGCCCTCCAGAATGCCGAGGATACGGGCGCGCATTAGGTCTGGGTCAATATCGACGAGCCAGCACAACCGAACGCGGCTGTCCGCCCAAGTGCCTTTTTCTGCAGTCAGGAAGGCAAAGGCATCGGCGCGATCTGACTCGTCAATATTTGCTGTGAAAAGGTCGGTGACTGATTTGAGGATGACTGCATTGATCAGGGTAGAATGGGAACCCAAAACCGATTTTTCATCGTCCCAAATCCCCCGCTCGTCGAGATCGTCAATCGAGGCCGGTGCGTTCATGCGGCAGAGTGAGCCTTGAGCGCGTCGATGATTGGTTCCGGCGCATCTAGCCAAGAACGCAGAGGCACCACGCGCTTGTGAGCGCTGCGGGCGTTTGTCGTCAGGCGCTTGTAGTCGCGTGGGCTGACCTGCCCAGACAGGATATATAGGGTGTCCTCGGTTTCAAGGTGGTTTGCGTTCGAGGTTGCTGCTGGTTCGGTGTTTGCGTCGCCATCCGGGTCAGCAAAGGTAACAGAAGTACCCAAAACCTCGGCGCATTTCTTCGCCTCGCGATAGGCAGCGGGATCGCGGCGCTTGTCATGGCCGACAACGGCATCTTCCGGTTTGACATGTTTCAGGTCCACGCCCAATTCATCCGCTTTGCGGACGGCTTCCTGGAAGGCGCGGGAGTTGGCCGAGACTTCCTCGGCGCTGATGTAAAGTGGTTCTGACATTCTGGGTCCTTTCGTGAATGGGGCGACGCTTATGTCCGGGATCACGCCGCCCCTGTGCCATCAGGCAACGCGACGATGGACCCTTTGCCGGGTTGTGCTGAACCCGGAAAACAAGGTGCTGGGGCGCTGGACCTCAAGTTGTCGGTCAAAGCGCCATCAAACTGATGATCACGCGCGACTAACCACCAACAAACGCAGCCGCCTTTGTCTGATAGAAAATCAGTTCATGAGAATTCCGTCTGATGTTAAGAGGTTGCCAAGAGTGAATATGGGGAATTGAGATGGGTTGGCTAAGGCAGAAAAGAAAGAGTTTAGAGGTTTGGGGTTTAATACTGATTTTAGGCTCGGCTGGATGGCAGGTTTTCCTTGAGGATGTCATAAACAACTACGCCATTCAGGGTCAGTTTTATGGAATCAAAGAGCAATTATACGTCCTTTGGGAGGCCTTACGTTCTGGTGATCCAATCGAATTTTCACAAAGAAATGAATCATACGACCGCTTCTGGACTGCTTACCAAACCGGCGAAGGGTTCAATGGTTTGGAATGGGTCAGTTGGGTCAGGTTTGTGATTTTCGGCATTGGCAGTATTTTCCTGATCGCGGCGAAGATATTTGAACCCGAGTGAAGTATGCCGATCTTGGCAAAGCGCCTGTGCGAAAGGTCTTTGGTCCCGTCAGGTGTATGGGTGGGCGTGAGTATCAAGACGTCGGTTCGCTTACGCGCTCTGCCGGTCAGTCGCACAAGATCGCGGCGGCAACCCAGATGATACCCCCGACGACGATCACGTCCAGAGTGGTCACTGGTCGTCTCCGGGTCCCGCGAGCGCTGGGATGGCGATCAGGTTTGGCAGCACTTCAACGCCGGTTTGTTCTTCGACATATACCGCTGCTTCCTCATAAGTCAGGCCCTCGCGTTCCATGACTTCCTGCACCAGCACGGAGGCGTCGTTCGCGTCGATTTTGACGCCCATGCGCGAGAATGCCCCAAGGATTTGGGTGCGGCTGTGAGGTTCAGGTGCAGCTTTGTGTTCAATGGTGGTCGCGGCCAGCTTAGGCCTGACGTATTGCGACACCTCCTTGAACGCGACGAGAGCAAGGTGCTTGTCGCCTTCGTCGTAGGCCTCGGCACCGATCAATGCCATCATTTCAACGGGATCGAATTCTTCGAGACCTGCGTGCATATGCAAGGTGCGGAGTTTCCGGTCGATACGCTCGGCCAGTTCCTTTTTGTTCTTGTGCGGCTTGCCGTGTCGAGAGGAATACGCAGTGATGGGCATCAGTTGGGCCTCCCCGAAAGGAGGCCCGCTGACGATGCACGAAGGATGCCCAAAATGGACGCGCCAATCATCGCAGGAAGGCGTATTATATGCGACCGGGATTGCGGGTCTTGGTGATTGATCATCATGGGTAAATGCCCCTTAGAATAACTCAGTTATGCGGCTGTCCGGTCGAGTTTGATGGCTTCTTGACCGGGAAACGTGAAGGCCCAACGGTTTGATGATTGCGCAGCGGGGAGATCGTCGAGAAGGATGCGCCACGGCCATCCTGCAAGGTCACAGGCCCGCAAGGTGTCTGCACCACCTACCGACGCATTATGCAGGGCAACGAGTTCGTTCCGGGTCGATGCGTAGACCATGAGCAAGGTGCCGTCGTCCGCGATCCACGGCGTCAAGCTGTCCTCCCCGGACGAGTAGATCATTGCGTCGTGGTCGGGATCGACCTCCCATGCGTGAGTGTTGGGGAGCCAGAAGTCGGCAAAGGGGTGTGGGTGTTTCATGTGCTACTCGCCTTGTGCTGGTGTTGCGTCGATGGCGTCCAGAAGACACTGGAAACCCTCTTTCATCGCGTCTCTGGTAAGCGTTCGGCTCTCACGTCCCAGTGTCACGGTGATGATGCTCGGGTCTTCGTGCCCAAAAGTTGAGAAGGCAAAACTACGGCTGTCGTAGTCGATGGTCTCGCTTTCGATCACATGAGAGACTGGGCTGTCCTGAAATGTTTTGACGGTGCGCTTCATCGGTCAAGCGTTCAGTTGCGCGATGATGCTGGCGATCTGATCGCGCGGGATCGTCATTGTGCCGTTTGTTGCGAGATCGGTGATGCTCGCGCCATCGTCGGTTGTGTCGATCAGGTAGCCACGCGTGAGAATTTGCCGCGACCTATCTCGGTAATACCCCGGATGGGGTGTTTCGGGTTTCTCAACGTCCACCCACCAATGCTTCATGCCATAATATGCGGGATCGGCTCCGGTCATCGTAAAGGACGAGTCGTCGACCGAGGGGGCCTCAGGGTCAGTGAACATCGCAAGGTCAGCGGCAAGGTTCGATGCGTCAGTGATGGTCAGGGACGTATTGGTGTTCATGTGCTTGACTGCGATGGTCGCGGTCGTGTCGCTTAGTGATGCGCTGATTTGCATGGACGGTCCTTTCGTGCGCTATGTCACGAGGATGATACGACCTGAATGGGTTCTACTTACACCAAAGAACGAGGTGGAGCCTGCGAAGTGATGTGCCATCACCCCAAGACATGTTTTTGCTCAAGTGGTTGTATGTGCGGGATTACCATTTTGACCGGTTCTTGATTGCTACCCCCTCGTGTTTCGCCGGGATCGACGACGGCCAACACTCGGGACGGGCCTGCTACCGCAGCAGCGCGCGGCACTGCTTAGGCACAAGGCGGCGTCTCGCGTTTTTAGGCGTCATGGTAGGGCAGCAATTCGAACGGCCTTCGCTGACGCGCTCTGCCAGGATTACCAATAGGCGTTATAAGGTAACATCGACCCTCTGCGCAGAGAACCGTGTGTGCCGGGGGCAAAGGCGTTCTTAAGTGTTCGCTCGCACGCGAGGCGAATGACTCCAGAGGGAGTGATCATTCTCGCGCGCGTAGTATACACAAGCGCACGCGCGCGAACCGTTCAAAACGATTTGCCTTGATCATACAGCGGGCACCCTGCACGTCACTTTTGGTCAAACCACTTGTTTACAAGGCTCCCTGCACACCCTGCACCCTGCAAGGGTATCGCTCATTCTCCGCCCACAGAATAATCATCAAGATCACCGAACCACCCGTGATGATTATTCTGCGAACGCGCGCACGCGCCAGTGCGCACGACAACAGACGCAGGGCGGTCGCCATGTGATGATTATTCTGCGCATGCGCACGCACGCAAGCGCGCACGAAAACCGATGCAGGGTGCAGGGTGAGCATACCGCCCATAACCAAGTTATAGATTCCACCTTGAATACCGGTCGCGGACGCCGGGTGTCGGGCAATATGATCGACGCATCACTTAACCAACGGAGTGTCCCGACATGACCCAAACCGCCTCATTGCCCGACAACGCCCTGCCTCGCAAAGCGTTTCTCACTGGTTCACCCGACGAGCCGTCCTTTGCTGAGTGGGCTGTCGGATGCCTGTATCGCATCGGCGCTCTTGAAGATCGTGGTCGTGCGAACGCTTGGTTTCGTGCCCGCGTGGACGACCAACGCCGTAAGGTTTACATGAGCGCTTTGTTCCCCGGTCAGAACTACTGGGACCACGCATGACCCCAATCATCGAGCAAGAAGCGCGAAGCGCACTCAGAGCGCAAATTGAAAACCTCCCGCGCATTCGCCGGGAGGTTGTTGCGTCACTGACTGAGGACAACACCGCCGCAGAAGTCCTGCAACTCACAACACGCGCCTGTTGCGACGCGGGCCTTCGCATGACCAAAAAGCAATTCTCTGATTTCTTTGAGACGGTCTTTAAGGCGAGGCAGGAGCATTTCCCGCATCGCCTGATTTTCAATCTCGCCGGGATTTAATTCTGACGGTACTTGGCCATTATCGCGTCTTTTGCTTCGGCAATTCTGCGACCTTCGTCCTCGATTTTTTCTTGCTGTTGTTGGAGGCGTCTTTCCTCTTCATTCAGGGTTTTAGAAGGCTCCCACCGCTCAACAACTTTGGTCTCATAGTCCTGCCCATTCCATGTGTGACGGACCACACTCGGTTCCGCCTCTGGATAGGCCTTGGGCGGATGGTATCGAGAATGCACTCGCACGTCCCAAGTGTCGCCCTGAAACCGACCCGCCATAGCATCCACGAAACCGGACAGTAGCGCCTGATCGACTATTGCCTGCGCCGCCTCATAATCCTCAGCGTCCGGCTCAACTCCGTAGGTCAACGCGCACTTCTTCACATCGGGCAAAAGCGTTTCAACATCCTGCAACGCGCAGGCGCGGGCAGCACACTCGACCAGTTCGTCAGACGTCTTTTTGGTCACAGCAAGGTCGCGCAGGACTGTGTGCATCCCCTCAGGCGCGCGGCGTCGCTTGATCCTTTCTACGGGTTTCTCGCTGATCATACGCCCATCAACCCAGCGGCCCGCATCGACGTCGAGCAGCACCCAAGGGTTTCTAGTGAAGTTCAGGGGAAAACCATCGACCTCAACCCATTCGTCATACCCCGGATGAACAATGTCCGCTTCCCAAGCCAGCTTGAGCCGAGCATCCGCCGCATGGCGATCACACACCACCTTGAGCCGGGCGCGATAGTCGTCAAGTAGCGCCTGCACCATCTCCCGACGTTCCTCAGAAAGGGGTCGCTTGCGCATGAGGTTCCAAGTGTTCAAAGGCACGTCCGGCTTGAGCGTTTCGTGCCACCAAGGCAACCCTGTCAGGTCTTCGACCTTCTCTGGTGGCTCACACCATTGCCAAGGGTCGCGCATCGCCTGCGTGTGCAGGGCGTCGAGCGCCTCCGTTAAGTGATGATCAAATTTCTCACCGCGCAGCGCCCGCGAAACGGTCCCATCGTTGACCCTTTCGGTCAAACCGTATTGCTCGCCATTCTCGTGCAACCAATCTACGACCCGTTTCACTTGAACAAGGAATTGACGCAGGTTTTCGCCCTCTTCGAATTCTGACTTTTCACTCACACCTGCGCCTCCATAAACGCGTCGAGTTCGTCCTTGCGATAGCGCACCATCCGCTGCCCGACGCGTTTAAACGTAGGCCCCTTTCCTTTGCACCGCCAGTCAGCAAGCGTGCTTGCCGATGTATCGAGGTAGCGCGCAGCAACCTCAGGACTCATCCATTCCGGCCATTCGGGCATCGTCTATTCCTTTCGCATTCGTCTTCGATACGACGTTATTCGACGACGACCGGGCCTGTCAGCGAAGGAACAAGGTGGAGCCTGATCTTTTCAAGATGCTAAACTTGCACAACGTGAGACGACCGAGGCGGAATATTTGCTTTCGGAACCTGTTTCCTCAGTTCCTCTCTCGCTACACCGGGTAGCACCAAATCGCCTGACTTAATTTCGGCAAGACGATCCTCGAATTGATCGCGGACAGCCTGCGTTTTGATCTTTGGCAGTATGATTGAGCTGATGTCTTCCGTCGCAACCGACGAGAGACCATCCGACCCCGTTGAACGTGCCCGCATTTGCACCCTGAATGCCTCAGAGGATAGGCCAAATATCAAATCAGGCAAAAGCGCTTCCTGCCCTGGGATCACCTCAAAATGCGTGCAGCCAGTGGTAACGATCAAATGCCCGTCTGCCGCTTCATCACCAGCGATCATCCACTTACCTGCGCTCGACCAGATGTTGGCGATAAAAAGGTCACCGGGGGCCGCGACAAGTTTGCCCCGATCAGGCATAGCCCAACCGAAGTGTTCGTTAGCGATATAGGACCCAAAGTTTTCGTAGATCTTCTCAATCTCCACGTAGCGATAGGTGTCACTTGGGTCTTTTTTCAATTTGCGGATCACAGGTCGAACGACATCACCCACCTTGAAGTGATCAACACTACCGATAGCAGTGACCAGATCAGCGTGCTTTTGTGACCAACGCTTAGGGTCAAGACAGAGGTCGTTTGCTAAGATGTCAGACATCTGCACGACCCAGCCAGCGCCAGACGAGGCACCCGGCACACCTTCCGAGAGCCAATCAAAAGCGTCCACAACGGTTGATGAATATAATTCGGAAAGCACCCGAGAAAAATCAGCGTCCAGAATTGGTTCGTTGGTTGTGGCGTCGAGCACGATTGAGCCATCTTTCGGGTCACGCATGTATCGACGACCTGACCGATTACTTTGTAGGTCCCACCCGACTTTCTCAACTAAGTTAAAGTGTACTGGCTGATCGGGCACATTCGAAAGGTCTTCTAGTGGTTCGGCACGACGCTCAAGAATCAAAACGGATGCCGATACATCCGCCCCCGACTTTTTAAATGTGAACCGGGGGAAACCAACAATTGCAGCGACCTTTGCATGACGGAGAAGCCATTGCCGGAAATCAGCGTAGCGTTTCCCCCGGTTGCCGAGGTAGCCATTGGGTAGAATAATTCCGACACGACCGCCGGGTCTAACCGAGCGCATGCACACCTCGACGAACAGCAGGCCCGTTTCCTGCGACTTGAGAGGAACCCGTTTGCCATCCTTTTCCTCAGTACCAAGTTCAAAGGGGGCGAGGACGTCTTTACGCTTTTCAACAATGCGGGTGCCAAAAGGAGGGTTACACAGCGCGACGGTGTACTTATCCTCATGTTGCAGCATTTCCTTCAAACTGTCCCCCTTGACGATGCTGGAAGAACCGTCGCCGTTCAGAATCATGTTGAAGACTGAGAGGTTGACCGCCATGTCTGCCGTATCAACGCCGTGCAATTGCGGCGAGATGTTGGCTCCGTGGCGCTCGTCCGCAACGCGCATCGCACCAACTAAGAAGTCGGCAGTTCCGCAAGCAGGGTCGCGCACCACATCTCCAAACTTCGGGTTCACCATGCGGACGACTAAATCAATAACTTCATACGGGGTGAAATACTGTCCAAGGTCCACTTTGTAGAGAAACCTGCCGAAGTACATGAAGAAATCTTGGATCACCTGCGGTGAAGACCCTAGAATATCAATGGGGCAGATGATTTGCGAAACTTGTCGTAGCGTCGCGCCCGAACTGCCGATTTTCTTCGACGGCTTCTTCGGCAGGTGCGTTCCATAGACAGTCAGCGCGGTTTCTAGTCCCTTCTCGAATATGCTGTGGACATCCGAATCTGAGATGCTTCGGATCGAAAAGTCCTGAATAATCATGCGTCCGTTTTTAGGTCGTGCGTTCTGCTCGTCGAAGATCTTCGTCAGGAGAATCTGAAACAGTATTGAGTAGCGGTCGTCTTTCGGGTGGCCTGCCTGATGAAGAATATCATCAAGGCGGGCGAACCGACGCACGAGGTCAGTTGCGGGCTTGAGGTCTGCGCAAAAAATGTCCTTTGCAGCAAGCGGCGATCCGAAATTCGGAAGCATCGCGATAGACGCTTCTTTTGTTTCAATCGCGCCCTCTTTCACCTCTTTGTAGAAAATGGTTTGCTCTACATCGTCCCAATATATGCCCAAGGCATCAATGGATGGAGCGAGGTCAAGCGCCGGTTTCAATTGATCGTTTTTGGCAGATTCAGAGTCCGCCGAGTCCCGTTTTATTTCACCAATGATCTTCATTGCAGCTCTCCGTTTGTCATCGGCGAGTGCTTTTACGGCGGCTGCCGGTCGGTCGTAAACCACAACGTCGGCGCGAAGGGAGTTCTTACCTTTGTGCCCAAAACGGATGATGCGGGTTTCTGCCTCAATGCGATCTTTAGGATACCCTTTGCCCAAAAGCAGGTTGATGCAGTCGATGCGGCGTTTTTCTTCAGTAAAGGTTAGGCCGTCTTTCGCCTTGAGCTTTGCCTTTAGCGCCCCTCGGATCGGGCAGAATAGCTGTGGGTTCGTTGTCATAAAAATCTCTTACACTGGGATGTAAGAAGTGAATACTTCGCCAGTACACAAGTGGCAAGTTTTTTCTACAACGGGGTGTAAGGAAAAATTTGGAGGCTAAGTGAGCTGCAAGAAACCGTGAATATTTCCGGTTGAGCAGCACCGGGGACAGGTCCGATAACTTAGTTGTGCTCGGAACATTTCGGGAACAAATCAACGGAGTTACACAATGACCGACCTAACCAACATGACCAAACCTGCCATCAACGCGTTGCTCGCAACGCCCCTGTCTGCCTCGAAACTCAAGAAAACACCAAAGGACGATCTCTTTGCCCTTTTCGATGCGATGCCCGCTGCCGATGCGCTCGACGCTGACTTGCGCGATGCACGCGCCGATGATCCGACGCCGCTCGAACCGAAAGCAGAACCCAAGGCCCGCAAACCGCGCGTTCTTGCTGACCGCGTGATGATCGAACCGGGCAAAGCGGAAGACATCAAAGCGACAAAGGCAGGATCGAAGCGGCACCTATTGGCCGAAGCACTTGCGACGGGCGCGACCATCGAAGAACTGGTTGAACTGCTTGGGTGGAACAAAGACACCGTGTCGTCGGCGTTACGCACGGACATGGGTGCGCTCGGTCTCGGCGTCGAGCGCAAGGCAGGCAAGTATCACCTCCTCTTGCCCACAGGCGTGAAACGTGTCCCGTCGCACGATGCAAATACGAACCGCGCTGCCGCTCTCGTGGCTGCGTGCAAATGAGTGGGCTGACTGTGATCGAGCCGGGTTGGTTATACATCCTGACCAACCCGTTGATGCCTGACTTGTGCAAAGTTGGAATGACCACGCGGACACCAGAGGCACGAGCCGCCGAGTTGCACGATACGGGATCGCCCGCGCCCTACACAGTTGCCAAGGCATGGCCCGTTGACGACGTGCGGGCGGCAGAGCGGGACGCTCATGCGGTCCTCGCCCGCTACCGTGTCAGTGACGAGCGCGAGTGGTTCCGCGTGTCTGTGCCGAAAGCAGTCAAGGCGCTGGGTCGAGACAAACCTGCGCGCCCGTCCATGGTGCGCCGCCTCTGGCGCATGTTCCGCGGCCTCGTCGAAGGCGTCGGATGGCTGACGCTCCTGCTTGTTGCCGCTGGCTGAACCCAACCCCCACTCGCACTGAAAGGCCCGCCACTCGGCGGGTCTTCTGATTCTAGGAGAAACCTATGACCAAAGCCGCAAATCTCACGGACATGTTCCGCAATGGAAATATGCGCGCCGTCGTCGAAGAAGTCATCTGCGACGGTCCTCGCGCCCTCGAACTCTCTGCCCTACTTGCGTCCGATGAACTACGCAGCCTGATCCGTGTCGTCGATGCGCACATAGGTGCCGAATGAAGCATGAGACATTCCGCGACACCGACCATGAAGCCGCCCACTGGGCGGCTTCTTCCGTTCCAGAATATCACTCTGCCCGTTCGATCAAGGAGCCGTGGCTTGCGTCGTCAATCTTCGCCATCGTGGCGTTGCCTTTGTTTTGGGAACTTATGGCATGGGCTTTCGTGCCCTTGTTTGCGGTAATGCTTGCTCTGCGTCTCGGTGCTTTGGTCAGTTGGCAGGATCATCACGATCCCGAACCCGAATGCTGGCCGACGTTGACGATCCTGCTGCCCGTCTATCGGGAGCCGTCAGTGATCCCAGAACTTGCTCGTGCGATGCGCGCACTCGACTACCCGTCGCCCGAAATTGTGCTGCTCGTCGAGGAAGACGACCACGAAACGCGCGCTTTGCTTGATTGCTGGCCGTTTGGCGTCCTCGTCGTGCCTGATGGGAAACCTCGAACGAAACCGCGCGCTGTGAATTATGGGTTGCTGCACACTCGCGGCAATGTGGTCGTGATCTTCGACGCAGAGGATCGACCTGCACCCGACCAAGCGCGCCGTGCGATATCACGCATGTTGAGCGACCCTGACTGTGCCGTCGTGCAGGCGGTGCTTGCCTGCGACCATGACGGGCCGTTGATCGCACGACTTTGGGCGCTTGAGTATGCCGTCCTGTTTCGCGGTGTCCTGCCTCTTCTGGACAGGTTGGGCCTCCCGTTCCTTCTGGGCGGTACGTCGCAGTATCTACGCCGCGATGCCCTGATGGGTGTCGGCGCGTTCGACGCGCACAACGTCACCGAGGACGCCGACCTGTCTTTGCGATTGAGTCGCAATTACACATTCCACACCGTCATGTCCGCGACAGGTGAAGAAGCACCACTGACGGTCACATGCTGGGTCAAGCAGAGGTCGCGATGGCTCAAAGGATTCTGCCAAACGACGATGGTTCATTGGCGCGACGATCTACCGTGGCGGGCAAGGCTGGCCTTCGCGCTGCAACTGCCTGTCCAACTCCTGTGCATCGCGTCGCATCCCATAGGCCTCACCATGATCATCACGCAGCCAGACACCCCACTGACCGCGATGCTGCTTGCAGGATACGCTCTGACCATTGTGACCTTTATGGTCGCCGGGCGTCGCGCAGGTTGCCCAATGCGCGACGCGCTCGCACTTCCCGCTTACTGCTGCCTGCATGTCGTCGCGATGGCGATTGCAGTGGTCGAGTTGATCGTCGCGCCGTCGATGTGGCGGAAAACGTCGCACGGAATTGCTCGACGGAATGACAAAGCGATTAGTGACAATTAAGGTCGGGATATGAATTTGAAGAAATACACTGTTGCAGAATTGCTAGAAACCCACACCGCCGTGCTGAACGAATTGCGGGATCGCGAAATTCTGCGAAGCGCGAACAACCCAACCGGCGACTATGCCGAGTGGTTGTTCTGCCAAGCATTCGGATGGGATCAAGCGGCAAACTCCGTGAAAGGGTTCGACGCTACAGACGCCGAAGGCATCCGGTATCAGATCAAAGGACGACGGCTGCACCAGCTCAACACATCGCGGCAACTCTCCGCCATTCGAGACATGAGCGGGTTTGATGTGCTAGCGGGTGTTCTGTTCGACGCTGCCTTTGTCGTCTCGCGTGCGGCGTTAATCCCATCTGAGATCGTGCGGGATCGCTCCAAATTCACCAAGCACACCAACAGTCACCGCTTTATACTGCGCGATGATATTTGGAACGCCGATGGTGTCGTGGACGTAACGGCGAACCTTCAACAAGTCGCATCGAACAGTGACGTCTCAGCGCGCGTCTAACGCGCGGTGTTGCGTGACAGGCGCAACGATGCCCAAAATATCAAGACGACCGTCAGCGCGCTATTTTTCTGGGGTGCTTGCCCGCGTCTCGTTGAACTCGTCGGGCAATGGCAGCAGCGACGTCGATCAGATCGACGAGACACAGGATTAAATCTCGTCTTCGTCATCGAGCGCTGCCACCTCGTCGATGTAAGCTTGAGGAACCCAAAAATCGTACTTTATCGCGTCCTGAATGAGCTTCGTCCGCTTGAGGCTCTGTCTCTTCGTCGGGCTTCCTTGTTTGCTCACGGCTGGGAACAGCGATCCGTGACCTTCGGCAACGAGCAACTCTTGAAGTTCCTTCTTTACCTTCTTTTGCCGACGGTATTCGGCGGAGGCAGATGGTGGTTTTGACATAGCGGGCAACCCCTTAGCGTGACTTTATCAAAAGTAACGCCCCTTGCGCATATCGAGCAAGAAAATTTCAGCGGGGGTTATTGAAGATGATGGGTCGATGCGTGAACGCATACCAAAACAGTGCTTTTCGCAAGCAATCAAATAGCGATCAAAATCACCGCAAAGTGCTACCCTCGAACCACTAACCAATTGAAATAATGGTGCCCCCACACGGACTCGAACCGCGGACCTACTGATTACAAATCAGTTGCTCTACCAGCTGAGCTATAGGGGCCGATCGCCTTCGATTACCGGCATTCGGAAAGCGCATCAAGCGGCAATCGCGCGTGCACCTGTTTGGCGAAGGGATTTGACTGGGCCGGGGCGAGGCGGTAACCCGGATGCCATGTACCAGGAGTGTCGGGACACGTGCCAGGGATGAATATCATTTTCCATGCCGGGGCGCACTGCACGGATGACGACCGCCTGCTGAAGTGCCTGCTTCGCAACAAGGAAGACCTCTCGCAGCGCGGGATCGCGGTGCCCGGGCCGGGCAAGTACCGCCCGCTGCTCAAGGAGGCGTTCCAGGCGCTGGAGGCCGGACCGGCGGCGCCGGGTGCGCGGGACGTGCTCGTCGATGCGATCCTCGATGAGGAGATCGCCGACCGGATGGTGCTGTCAAACTCGCATTTCTTCGGCTCGCAGCGCTATGCACTGGACCACGGCATGCTCTACCCGGACGCGCCGGACCGGGTGGAAAAGATGTGCGAGCTGTTCGAGGGCGACCAGATCGAGCTTTACATGGCGATCCGCGATCCGGCGACCTTTCTGCCCGCCGCGCTGCAAAAGGCATCCGAACAGCGGATCGCGGAGACCCTGGGCGTCATCGATCCGCAAGACCTGCGTTGGTCGGACCTGTTCCGGCGCATCCGCGATGTGGCGCCGGAGGTAAAGATCACCACCTGGTGCAACGAGGATCTGCCGCTGATCTGGGGCGAGGTGGTGCGCCGGCTGGCCGGGCTGCCGATGGACGAGAAGATCTCCGGCAGCTTCGACCTTCTGACCGAGATCATGAGCAAGGAAGGCATGCAGAGGTTCCGCGCCTACCTGCATCAGAACCCGGTCCTGACCGAGGAACAGCGGCGCCGGGTGATCACCGCATTTCTGGACAAATACGCCATCGAGGACGAGATCGTCGAAGAGCTTGACCTGCCGGGTTGGGACGATGCGCTGGTCGAAGAAATGTCCGAGCTTTACGATACCGATCTCGACGCGATCTCCGACATTCCCGGCGTCCGGATGATCCTGCCCTGACCGCCCAGCCGGGAGAGCGCGCATGACCGATCCCGTTTCCGATGGCCGCCCGGACCTCCGGCTGCGCGTCGTGTTCGGAGACGGGCGGTGGCTGGGGCCGGGCAAGGCCGATCTGCTGGATCTGGTGCGCGAGACCGGCTCGATCTCGGCGGCGGGACGTCGGATGGGGATGAGCTACAAGCGCGCCTGGACCCTGATCGAAGACCTCAACGCGATGTTCCGGAGGCCGCTGGTGCACAGCACGCGCGGCGGGGCAAAGGGCGGCGGCGCCCGCCTGACCGAGGCCGGGGACTCCGTGCTGGCGCACTACCGGGCGCTGGAACGCGCCGCAGCCCGGGGCGGCCGCGCCGAACTCGACGCGCTTGTGGCCCAGCTTCGCGACAGGCCCGGATGAAAATATCGCTTGTAGCCAGGAAGGGCGGGCGCGATATTTCCGCCAGGATATATCGAAATCGCATCGGAACCCGCCTCATGCCGCGTCTTTTGCAAGCTGTGCTTTTGCTTTTGTTGTCGGTCGCCCTGCCCCAGGCCGCGCGGGCCGATACGGTGACGGTCTTTGCCGCCGCCAGCCTGAAGACCGCCCTGGACCAGATTTCCGAACGCTATGAAAAAGAGACCGGTGACGCGCTGCGGATCTCCTATGCGGGCAGCTCCCGGCTGGCGCGCCAGATCCAGCAGGGGGCGCCGGCGCAGATCTTCGTCTCGGCCAATGCGGCGTGGATGGACGTGCTCGAGGGCGAGGGGCTGCTCGCCGCTGCCACCCGCGCCGACCTGCTGGTCAACCGGATCGTGCTGGTGGCCGGGCCGGGCGCGCCCGAGGGGCTGTCGCTTGCGCTGGCGCCCGGCACCGATCTGGCCGGTACACTTGGCGACGGGCGGCTGGCAATGGCGCTGGTCGAGGCGGTGCCGGCCGGCATCTACGGCAAGGCGGCGCTGCAATCCTTGCAGCTTTGGGACAGCGTGGCGCCAAGCGTGGCGCAGGCCGACAACGTGCGTGCCGCGCTGCGGCTGGTGGCCTCGGGCGAGGCGCCGCTGGGCATCGTCTATGCCACTGATGCCATGGCCGAGCCGAAGGTGCGGGTGCTCGACCTATTCCCCGAGGACAGCCATCCGCCGATCCGCTATCCCGCCGCGATCCTGGCCGAGGGCGACGGGCCTGCGGCGCGTGCGGCGCTGCGCTATCTTCGGGGGGACGTCGCGCGCGCGATCTTCCTGCGCAATGGCTTCGGCCTGCCCGAGGGCGCGCCGGAATGACGGGTTGGCTCGGCCCCGAGGAATGGCAGGCGGTGGCGCTCTCGCTCCGGGTCTCTCTCTGGGCCGTGGGGCTGAGCCTGCCGCTGAGCATTCTGGCCGCCTACGCCCTGGCGCGGTGGGATTTTCGCGGCAAGCAGCTGTTGAACGGGGTGATCCACCTGCCGCTGATCCTGCCGCCGGTGGTCACCGGCTATCTGCTGCTGCTGGGCTTCGGGCGGCGCGGACCGCTGGGCGGGGTTCTGGAGGAGGTTTTCGGCCTCGTCCTGGCGTTCCGCTGGACCGGGGCGGCGCTGGCTGCCGCGCTGATGGCATTTCCGCTGACGGTGCGGGCGATCCGGCTGGCGATCGAGGCGGTCGATCCGAAACTGGAACAGGCCGCCGCGACGCTGGGCGCCTCGCGCGCATGGGTATTTCTCACTGTCACCCTGCCGCTGATCCTGCCCGGCGTGATCGCCGGCGCGGTCCTCGGCTTTGCCAAAGCGATGGGGGAGTTTGGCGCGACGATCACCTTTGTCTCCAACATCCCCGGCCAGACCCAGACCCTGCCGCTGGCGATCTATACCTTTCTGCAGGTGCCCGGCGGTGACGGCGCGGCGTTGCGTCTTGTCGCGGTCTCGGTCGCGGTGGCGATGGCCGCCCTGACGGTTTCCGAGGTGCTGGCGCGCCGGGCCGCGAAACGGGTGGCCGGCGGATGAGCCTGCAGGTCGAGATTACCCACCCCCTGCCCGGCTTCGAGGTGAACGTCGCTTTCGAGGCCCCCGGCGGGGTCACTGCGCTGTTCGGTCAGTCGGGCGCGGGAAAGACCACGGTGATCAATGCCGTCGCCGGGCTGCTGCGCCCGCAGGCCGGGTGTATCGCGCTCGCGGGCGAAGTGCTCTACGACGCACAAAAACGCGTGAACCTGCCGGTGCATCGGCGCCGACTGGGTTACGTGTTCCAGGACGGGCGGTTGTTTCCTCATCTTTCGGTGCGGCGGAACCTGACCTATGGCCAGCGCTTCGCGCCGCAGGGCGCCACCGGCCCCGGGCTGGACGAAGTGGCCGATCTGCTCGGGCTGTCCACCATGCTCGACCGGCGTCCGGGCGCGCTCTCGGGGGGCGAGAAACAGCGCGTCGCCTTTGGCCGGGCGCTGCTGGCGCGGCCCCGGATGCTGCTGATGGACGAACCGCTCGCCGCGCTGGACGCCGCCCGCAAGGACGAGATCCTGCCCTACCTCGAACGGCTGCGCGATCAGACCGGGCTGCCGATCCTCTACGTCAGCCATTCGGTGGCCGAGGTGGCCCGGCTGGCCACCACCGTCGTGGTGCTGGAGGCGGGCCGCGTCGTGCGCGCAGGACCAGCCGAACAGGTGCTTTCGGACCCCGCCATGGTCCGTCAGTTCGGCCTGCGCGAGGCCGGCGCGGTGCTGCCGGCCGAGATCGCGCGCCACCACGCCGACGGGCTGACCGAACTGGCAATCTCCGGCGGCCGGCTGTTCCTGCCGCAGATGGACCAGCCCGAAGGCGCCCGTACCCGCGTGCGCATCCTGGCCCATGACGTGATCGTCGCCGACCGCGCACCCGAGGGGTTGTCGGCGCTCAACGTGCTGCCCGGCGCGGTGCTGTCCCTGCGCGAGGGTCAGGGGCCGGGGATGATTGTGCAGATCCAATGCGGCACCGACCGGCTGCTGGCGCGGATCACCCGACGCTCGGCCGAGGCGCTGAGGCTGGCGCCGGGGCGAAGCGTCTATGCGGTGATCAAGACGGTCTCGATCGCCCGCACCGATGTTGCCGCCCGGTGAGAACAGGGCCGCATCGGGATCAGTTGAGCGAAACCAGCAGCCGAGACACCATATCGACGTCGTATCGCGGCGCATCGGCCAGGCTTAACGGCAGCCGATGGCAGGGAATGCCGTGGCGGCTGGTGACCCTGGCGCATTGTGTCTCTGACCAGGATTCATCGCAAAAGACATGGGTCATGAGCGCGCGCGGCGTGGTTTGCGGCCCCGCGTCCTTCCGGAGCGGCGCGAGGATTGCGGAAACCTGATCGGCGAGGTCATGGCCCAGGGCCTCCGGGTCGCGGCCCAGGCTGGGCAGGTAGACCTTGGGCACGCGGCGCCTGGCAACCGCCCGGCCCACGCCCGAGGGCAGCAGGTTGGTGATGACGCTGGAATAAAGGCTGCCGGGGGGATAGCAGATTACCTCGGCCTGTTCGATGAGCTTCCGGTTCCGTTTGGGCAGAGGCACCTCATCCGCCGCCAGCTCGACCGCGCCGTCGCTGAGGAAACACCGGGTGATCGGGCTGTCGATCGGCGGCACCTCTTTTCCGCTGATATGGCGCTGGCCAATGATCTTCTGCCCGTCCGACAGCTCGACCCCCAGGTGCAGGTTCACATCCGCGATGGCGCGTACGGTGCCGCGGACGTCCACCATTTTCGACATCAGGAACAGCACCGGATCCAGGGCGCGGCCGTTGTCCAGGTATCCGCCAGCCAGGATCAGGTTGCCGATGCTGGCATTGCGGTAGTCGAAATCCCCGGGCACCTGTTCGACGAAGCGGCCCAACTGGGTCTGGATCAACTGGCGCATCGGCTTGGCTATGGCGGACATCAAAGGGTGCTTGCCCTGGACCATCCGGGCCACATCCGCCCTCAGGTCCTGCTGCCGCCCCTCCTTCGGCAACCGGTGGCTGAACAGCGCGTAGACGTCCGGCTGGCCCAGAACCGTCTCGTCCGCCAGGGCCATCAGCCGCGACCGGAGATCCCCGACCGCAGGCATGTCGAAGGCCTGGCGCAGGATCTGCGAACTGCCACCGCTGTCAAAGGGGGTGATCAGGTGCATGGAGTTGAACGTGTAGCGTTTAAGCCGGCGCGAAATGCCGTTCAGGGCACTGCCGCCGCTGAAGAACAGGATCCGAGGCCCGAGGTGCGCCGCGCTCTCGGCCCGGGCGACGCGGAGGTCATCGGGCAAGCGGACCTCCCGCTCGACGTTCACTGAGATCATTTTCCGTCGGTCTCCCCGTGACGGGCCAAATCCGCCTTTGCATCCACGCGGCCGGCGGCGCATATGGACCCATGAGCCCTGGAGACGTCATACGCCCGACGATGCGCGCTGTCATCCGCAAGGGAGATCTTGTTCTCGTGCAGCTCAAGCAGGCGGCCTCGGGGCGACGGTACCTGACTCTGCCGGGCGGGCGCCAGGAATTCGGGGAAACGATGCAGCAATGCGTGGTGCGCGAATGCCTCGAAGAGATCGGCGTCGCCCCCCGGGTCGGCGAGGTGCTGCATGTGGCGGATGTCATGCGTGGACGCGAGGGCGGGATGCGCCATCTGATCGAAGTGCTCTTCGACTGTAGCGTTCCCGCGGATTACGCCCCGCGCATGGGCACCCATCCGGACAAGCGGCAGCTGGCAACGATATGGGCGGACCTCTCCGATGATGGCCCGCAGTTCCTGCCGCGCTACGACCTTGCCCTGAATCAGCCTGGCGCGCCGGTCAACCTGGGGAGGCTGAACAGTGTCATCCCCTGACGCCATCGAAGAGAACGTTTCCTTTCTGCTGGCGGAACTTGACGGGCAACTCACCCGGTTGATCACCTATTTCGAGGCGCCCCGGACCGAAACCGCGTTGCAACTGGTCCAGCGGGCCGGCTACGCGCACAACCTGTCGTCTCGGGTGCGCAAGGCCTGCCTGGCCGAAATGATTCGCGGGAAAAAGGCGGAGGCCCGGCAGCTCCGGTTGCAGGGCATCGACACGATCGCACGCAATCTCGACCTGATTTCCCGCCTTGCACGGCGCGCGGTCGAACAGGCCGAGCGGATCGACCGGCAGAAGCTACTGCGCGCGGACACCTATGTGGCGCCGCTCAAGCTGGTGCGAAAGACCGTGGCCCGCATCCAGCAGGCGCTGGAGGCCCGCGACAGCAAGCTTGCGGTCCAGATCGGCCAGACCCGCACCGACCTTGGCGTGTTCAACGACCGGCTGTTCCGGACCTACACGCGGGACATGCAGGGCACCAAGCACACCGAGGACCTGGCCTTCGGGTTGCTGACCCTGAACGAGATCACCCGGATGGGCGAGGCGTTGCAGACTATCAGCGAGGCGATCCTGTCGATCAACATCGGCCAGTCGGTGCAGTTCGAACGCTATTTCGCGCTGCGCAGCGTTCTGGCCGGGGTGGCACGCGACGAGGAGATCACGCTGCAGCCGCTGGCCGAGACCCGTTCGGGCAGCGCGATCTCGAGCGTGAACCTGAGGGGAACCAGGGGCGAGACGGTCGCCGCCGTCTTCAAGGACGGGGACCGCCGCAAGGTCAAGCAAGAGCGGGTCGGCGTCAAGAGCTGGAACTCGGTCTACCCCGGGCTGGCGCCCGAGATCCTGTCCTATGAGAAAAGCGGCAAGTCGGCCGCCCTGCTGATCGAACATCTCGAGGGCGAAACCTTCGAGGACATCGTGCTGGGCGGAACCGACGACGCCCTGGCCGAGGCGCAAAACGCGCTGCACAAGACGGTGCGCGACATCTGGCGGCAGACCCGCACCGATGACCCGGCCGAGATGAAGGCGATGGAGCAACTACGCAAGAGGATGAAGGACGTCTATCGCCTGCATCGCCGCCACGCGCGGGGCACCCAGAACGTGAACGGTGTCACCGTGCCGGGATTCGATGCCCTGATTTCCGCCGCCGCGGCCCGCGAGGCACAGCTCCCGGCGCCGTTCTCGGTCTATATCCACGGGGATTTCAACCTCGACAACGTGATCTACGATCCGGTCGGCCGGAAAATCCGGTTCATCGATCTGCACCGGTCGCGCTATATGGACTACGTGCAGGACATCTCGGTCTTCATGGTGTCGAGCTACCGGCTTCAGGTTCTGGATGCCGGAACCCGCGCGCGCATTGCCAAGGTGGCCACCGACATGCACCAGATGGCCGCCAAGTTCGCCCGCCGGCAAAAGGACCCGACCTTTGAGTACAGGCTGGCACTGGGGCTGGCCCGGTCCTTTGCCAGTTCGACGCGGTTCGTCGTCGATCAGTCCCACGCGCGGCGGATGATCCTGCGCGCCCGCTACATTCTGGAATCCGCGCTCTGCGTGCCCGAGGGCAAGGAGGCGCGGTTCAAACTGCCGATAAGGATGCTGTTCAGTGACTAAGAGGATCGGGGTCATCGGAACCCCGGGGAAATGGTCGACCGAGGCGCTGGCGGATGCCTGCGAGGCCCGGACCGGGCACCGGCAGGTCATCGACATGGCCCGGGTGACGCTGGATCTCTCTGCCGGGACGCTGATGCACGATGGGGTGGACCTTTGCGCGATGGATGGCCTCATCCTCAAGAAGATCGCCGAGGGTTACAGCCCCGACGCGCTGGATCGGTTGGAACTGCTGCGCGTCGCCGAGGCGCGCGGCGTGCGCGTCTTCAGCCCGGCCGAACGCGTGATCCGCCTGATGGACCGGCTGGCCTGCACCGTGACACTGTCCAACGCGGGCATTCCGATGCCACCGACCACAATCACCGAGGACGTGACCGACGCGCACGCCGCGCTGGAGCGTTACGGGTCGGCGGTGTTCAAGCCGCTGTTCTCGACCAAGGCCCGGGGCATGGTTCTGCTGGACCACAAAGCGCCGGATGCGCCGGCGCAGATCGCCGCCTTCAAGTCTGCCAACCCGATGATGTATATCCAGCAAAAGGCGGACCTGTCAGGCCATGACCTCGGGATGGTTTTCCTGGATGGCGCATACGTTTGCACCTATGCCCGCGTCAACCAGACCGACAGCTGGAACACCACGATCCACGCGGGCGGGAAATACGCCCCCTACACGCCGTCGGCGGAACTGATCGAGTTGGGGCAGCGGGCGCAGGCCCCGTTCGGCCTGAGCTTCACCACCGTCGATATCGCGCTTACCTCCGATGGCCCCATCGTTTTCGAGGTTTCGGCCTTTGGCGGCTATAGCGGCGCGCTCAAGGGCAGCGGCATCGACGCCGCCGCACTGGTGGCCGATCACGTGCTCAGGGAGGTCTCTGCATGAGAACCGCCCGTGATATCCTGTCCGCCCTGGACCTGAGCGCCGCCGGAAAGGCCCCCTTTCACCTTTCCGTCGGTCCGGTTCACGTCACGGTGCTCTGCCCGGAGCCGCTGCGCGCCGCCCTCGTTGCCTATTTCGCCGAGGCGCTTGGCGACCGGCCCGGGGAGATCACGGTTCACCTGCTGCCCGGCCAGGCGCTGGCGCCGGAACCCGCCTGGGCCGACTGGTCCCGCGAAGCGGGCAAATCCGGGCGCAAGGACGCGGTCTGCGATCTGGCGGATGCCCGGTTGATCCGCAAGATCCGCAGCGGTGTGACCTTCCTCCAATCCGCCGGGGCGGCGGTTGCATTCGGCCCGCTGGAGCAGAACGAAAGCACCGTCATCAATTTCATCAACACCCAGATCCTGAACGTCTGCCTGCGCGACGGCTGGCAGCTGTGCCACGCAGCGGCGGTGACACGGGGGCCGCGCACGCTGGCGATCTCCGGCCTGTCGGGCGGCGGCAAATCCACCTCGGTCCTGCGGATGATGGACATCGACGGCACCGGGTTTCTGAGCAACGACCGCGTTCTGGTTCGTTCCGGCCGCCCGCCACGCGCGCTGGGCATCCCGAAACATCCGCGCATCAACCCCGGCACGATCCTGGGCAATCCGCGCCTGCACGGAATGCTCTCGCCCGCGCGCCGCGCCGAACTGGCTGCCATGCCTGCGGCCGATCTCTGGGCGCTGGAAGAAAAACGCGATCTCATCATCTCGGAGGTCTACGGCAAGGACCGCGTCACCTATGAGGGCACGCTGACCGATTTCTGGGTATTGAACTGGAGCCGCGACAGCAGCACACCCACGAAGGTGACGGAGGTGACGCTCGCCGAGCGCCCCGACCTTCTCGTCGCCATCATGAAAAGCCCCGGCCCCTTCTACCGGCATCCCGGCGGCAGCTTCGAGCCCAACGGCAACGCGCCCGATCCCGCCCCCTATCTCGCGGCGCTGCAAGGCGTGCGGGTCTGCGAGGTTTCCAGCGGCATCGACTTCGATGCACTGGCCGGGCACGGGCGACGCCTGCTCGATGGCTGACGCCAGCCATATCGCACTCATCCGTCACGGCGCCTATCGCCAGCGCGCCGGGGCGCCCTCGGCGCGGCAGCCCTATCCGCTGACCGACGCGGGCATCGCGCAGGCCCGCGCCGGGGCCGAGACCCTTTCGGGGATGATCGCGGACCACGGAATGCAGCCCGCCCCGATCATCTTCTCCTCGCGCCAGTTGCGCGCCTGGCAGACCGCGCGGGAAATCCTGACACGCCTGCGCGAACTCGGTCATCCGGTGGAGGGGATCGAGGAAACGTCCGCCCTTGCCGAGCGCGGCCTCGGCAGCGCGGCCAACCTGACCGTCGCGGAAATCGAGGCGATTCTGCGCGACGATCCGCGCCACGACCCGCCGCCGCCGGGCTGGAAATCCGACAGCGATTACCGCCTGCCCCTGGAGGGCGCCGAAAGCCTGACGGAGGCGGGGCAACGGGTGGCGCGGCATCTTGTCGATACCGCCCGTCCCGGCCAGCTGACGATCCATGTGGGTCACGGGGCATCGTTCCGGCACGCCTGCTGTCACCTCGGCCTCATCGACAGAACCGAGATCCCGAAACTATCCATGTTTCACGCCAGGCCGTCACTCATCTGTCATGATAGCCATGGTAGATGGCGGCACTTGGCCGGAGCGTGGAAAATCAGGGCACCCGAGGAAGACCCGAAGGACTGACCCCGGTCGCAGAATTGGGGCGCAGACCTTGGACCAGTTTCGAGAGACCTTCCGACCGGATCTTCACCTCTTGCCGCCGGTGTTCGATACCGACGCCTGCCTGCCCGACCTGCCGCGCCGACTGGAGCCCTGGCCCGGGGCCGCCACGCACCCGCAAGTTGCCTCCTGCCTTGAACGTGCGCGCAGGCACGGCGGCTGGCGCTGGCCCGACAAGCCGGTGATCTTCCTCTCCGACGCCCACGCCGATGCCGAAGGGTTCTTGCGATCGCTGATCGCGGCGGGCGTGGTCCGGCGCCGGGGCGCGCGGATCGAGCTGACCGCCTTTGGCCGGGGCGCACGGATCGTTCTGGGCGGCGACAGCCTCGACAAGGGGCCCAGCAACCTCGCGCTGCTCGATGCCATCGCCGCGCTACGCGCCACCGGGGCCGATATCCATATCCTTGCCGGGAATCACGACCTGCGGATGCGCATGGCTATCGCCGCGCTGCGCGGGCCGAGGTCGGCGCTGCACGACCATCTGTTCGCGCGCATGGGCCGCAAGATCCTGCCCGCCCTGCGCGAGGTGCTGGTGCGGTTCGTCACCGCCGCCGATCTCGCCCGCCTGCCGGACGAGGCTGCCTGCAAGACGCGCCTGATGCCCCGTCAGGACTGGGCGGTTCGCTTTGCCGCGGCCGCCCGCGCGGAGCTGCGCCCCAAGGTCGTCGCCAAGGAGATCCGCAAGCTGGAGGAAAAGCTGCGCAAGTTCGACCGGGATCGCGCGCGGTCCGGCATGAGCTATCGGGAAATCCTCGCGGCGGCCCTGAAATGCCACGAGGTGTTTTTTGAGCCCGGCGGCACCTATGCCTGGTTCTATGAAACCATGGACGTGGTGGCGCGCAGCGGGTCGCTGCTGTTCGTGCATGCCGGGCTCTGCGACAACATGTGCGACGCGCTGGTCACCGAAGGGCCTGCTGCGGTCAACGCCCGCTACCGCGAGGCGGCCGAACGCGCCTCGCCGGGGTTCTACTTCGGTCCGCTGGCCAACCTGGTGCGCACGAAATACCGCGCCTCGGACTGCGAGCTGACCGACCGCGGCGTCAGCGCGCTGCATCGCGCCGGCATCCACATGGTTGTCCAGGGCCACGTCAACAACCATGAAGGACAGCGGCTTCTGGCCAAGCGCGGATTGCTGCACCTGGAGGGCGATGTCACGCTGGACCGCGCCTCGCGCGCGCTTGAGGGGCTGGAGGGCATCGGTGCCGGGGCGACCTTGATCTTTCCGTCAGGAGATGTGATCGGATTGAGCCGGGACTATCCCCGGGCCAAGCATTTCGCACCGGACCGGATGAGCTGACATAGGAGAGGTCGCATGAGCGACGCGCGCAACCGCTTCTCGCATGAGTCATTGCAGGACGCAAAGGCGATCAAGACGCTGTTGACCGCGCTGGCCAAGGGTTTCTCCAAGGGCGAGATGACCCTGGGCGACGAGGACGATGAACTGGTCCTGAAGACCGCCGGCCTGATGACCGTCCGGATCAAGGGCGAACGCGAGGACGGCCAGTGCGAGGTCAACCTGCGGATCAGATGGTCGGACCCGTCGGAACCATCGCCGCAAAAGGGTAAACCGCGGATCGAAAGCTGACGCGGTCCTGTCGCCCGATTCGTCGCCGGACCGGACTCACGCCATCCCGAGCGCTTCCTTGTACATCTCCAGCACCGCCTCTTCCTCGGCGATGTCGTCCTTGTCGCGCTTGCGCAGCGCGATCACCTTGCGCATCACCTTGGTGTCATAGCCGCGCGCCTTGGCCTCGGCCATCACCTCTTTCTGCTGGTCGGCGATGTCCTTCTTTTCCGTCTCCAGCCGCTCGAACCGCTCGATGAACTGGCGCAATTCACCCGCGGTCACGCGGTAGTTGGCCTCGGCCGTGCTGTCGTCCACTGGATCCATGTCTTTGCTCCGCTCGATGCTCGGGATGTGAGAGTACCCGCCGGGATACCTGCCCCGCCCGGCTGCCGCAAGACGGGAATGATGCACATCGTGCCGCAATCCGCCTTGCGCCGCGCCGCCGCAGCCCCTATCCACGGTGGTGCTTTGGTTCGGCGGCTTCGGTCGCCGTGAAAAGGGAACGCGGTACGGCCCGGCAACGGGACAATTCCGCGACTGCCCCCGCAACTGTAGGCGGAGAGCGAGGCTGGCAAATACCACTGAACCCAACCGGGTTCGGGAAGGTCCGGCCCTCGCGATGACCCGCAAGTCAGGAGACCTGCCAAGGCGATCACCTTCATTTGGCGCGAGGGGCGTCAGATGGGCGGCGTTCGAACCGTAGGGGTGATGACCAGCTCACCGTTTGCGGAGGAGCGCGGCCAGACCCGTGCCTTTCCAGACAAAACCGATACCTGTCCCGGAAAGGACAACGCCCATGAACAAACTGCTATTCACAGCCTCCTGCCTTGCCGTCTGCGCCGCCGGTGCCGCCCAGGCGCAAGAGGTCTTCGGCCTCGACGAGATCACCTTTTCCGCCAACAAGGCGGGCGCACAAACCCCGCTCGACCGCACCGGGGCAACGGTGCAGGTGATTACCCAGGACCAGCTGGAAAAGGCCGACGAGACCACCCTGGCCGAATTTCTCGCCCGTCAGCCCGGCATCTCGGTCAGCGCCAACGGCGGGGTCGGCGCCAATACCACCCTGCGCATCCGCGGACTGGACGGCAAATACATCAAGGTTCTGGTCAACGGTATCGACGTGACCGACCCCAGTTCGACCCAGGCGCAGTTCAACTGGGGCGGGATGACCACAGCCAACCTTGGCCGGGTAGAGATCCTCAAGGGGTCCAGTTCCTCGCTCTACGGCTCGCGCGCGGTCGGCGGCGTGGTCAACATCTCGACCATCAAGCGCCCGGAGGAGCCGGGCAGCAAGACCACCTTGGCGCTGGAAGGCGGCAGCTATGAGACTTACCGCGCGGCGGCGGGCTATGCCTATTCCGGCGAACGCGGCGGGGTGAGCTTCGGGATCGACCGGGTTACCACCAACGGGTTCTCGGCCAAGAGCGGCGCCGGCAGTACCGAGCCGGACGGCTACGAAGGCACCCAGATCACCTTCTCGGCGGACGTGATGGCGACCGACAGGCTCAAGCTGGGGCTGTCGGCCTATGCGCTCGATTCCGAGGGGGATTACGACGAATTCGCCGGCGATGGCGCGCCGCCCTATGACGAATACAACACCACCGAATCGCGCGGCGTGCGGGCCTATGCCGAACTGATGACCGGCGCGGTCGATCACACGCTGTCGTTTTCCTATTTCAAGACCGACCGTCTGAGCAGCTCCAACGGCTTCGACACCATCTTCGACGGCGAGCGCAAGCGGATCGACTACACCGGTAACTACGTCGCCTCCGACGTGCTGACCCTCACCTTCGGCGCCGATTGGGAGGAGGAGAGCTTCAACTCCGGCGCCGACAGCGGCAGCACGGAAACCGCCGGCCTGTTCGGTGAACTGCTCTTTGCCGCAACCTCGGATCTCGATCTCTCGGCCTCGGTCCGGCTCGACGATCATTCCACCTTCGGCAGCCATGTCACCGGGCGGCTTGCGGCGGCCTATCGTCTGGGCGATGCCACCGTGCTGCGCGCGGTCGCGGCGACCGGGTTTCGCGCCCCGTCGCTCTACGAGCTGAACAGCACGCTTTATGGCAACCCCGCCCTTCAGCCCGAGGAAAGCACCAGTTTCGAGCTCGGCGTGGAACATGACTTCGGCCCCGGCCGCAACCTCAAGGCCACCGCCTTTCACACCCGGATCGACAACCTGATCCAGTTCGTCACGCTCACCTCCTTCCCGCTGCCGTTCACCGGCCAGTACCGGCAGGTTCCGGGCGAATCGACATCGCAGGGGATCGAGCTTTCGGGCGAATGGACGGTGAACGACTGGCTCGGGCTTTTCGGCAACTACACCTATACCGATGCCGAGGATTCCACCGGCGCGCGGCTGCTGCGGGTGCCGGGGCATGACGTGACCATCGGGCTGGGGGCCGCATTCGCCGCCGACTGGGCCGGCGACGTGACCCTGCGCCACGTGGCCGACCGCCCGGCGGAATTCGGCACGCCGATGGGCGATTACACGGTCGTCAATGCCGGTGTAAGCTATGCCTTCACCGACAATGCCGAGGGGTATCTGCGGATCGAGAACCTGTTGGACGAAACCTATGAGACAACGGCCAGCTACCAGGCGTCCGGGCGCGCGGTCTATGTGGGGCTGCGTGCGTCCTTCTAGGATCATCCCCCTGCTTGCCGCGCTGGTGCTGACCGGCGCGGCGGCCGTGGCCGAGGCCCCGCAACGGGTGGTTTCGGTCAATCTTTGTACGGATCAGCTGGCGCTGCTGCTGGCGGCGCCGGGGCAGATCGTATCACTGTCGCGGCTGTCGCAGGACGCGGAGAGCTCCTCGATGGCCGAGGCCGCGCGCGCCTATCCCACCAACGGCTCGGGCGCCGAGGAGGTCTATTTGCTGAACCCCGATCTGGTTCTGGCGGGAACCTTCACCGCGCCGACAACGGTGCAGATGCTGCGCGACCTGGGCATTCGGGTGGAGCTATTCGCCCCCGCCCGGTCGCTGGCGGACGTGCCGGATCGCATCGCGCAGATGGGCGCGGTGCTGGGGCACGAGGCGGAGGCCGAGGCGATGATCGGCGCGTTCCGGGCGGAACTCGCGCGGCTCAGCACGGCGCCGGACCGGCGGCCGCGCGCGGCGCTCTACTATGTCAACAGCTATACCCTGGGCGACCGCACGCTGGCCGGCGACATCCTGCGCGCGGCGGGGTTCGACAATGTCGCCGCCGAGGCCGGATTGGAACAGGGCGGCACGCTGGCGCTGGAGCATCTGATCCTGCTGGCCCCCGAGGTCATCGTCAGCGGCCGCGACTACCCCGGCCAGGCCCGCGCCGAGGAGGTGCTGAGCCACCCCGCCCTGCGCGCCCTGCCCGGCACCCGCGTTGCCGGCACCCTGACCGATCGCGACTGGATCTGCGGCACACCTCTGGTGCTTGCGGCGGTGGAAAAGATGCGCGCGCTGCGCCTGTCGCTGGAGACCGGGGAATGAGGCTGGCGCCGGGTCTGGTCCTGCTGGTTGCGGTGCTTTTCGTGCTGTCGCTGCTCAGCGGTCAGGCCCCGGTGGGCGCGGGCCAGAGCCTGACGGCGCTGATCGCGGGCGACGGCACGCCGCTGGCGGTGGTGATGCGCGAGATCCGCCTGCCGCGGGCGCTGCTGGCGGCGATGATCGGCGCGGTGCTGGGCCTGTCGGGGGCCGCGATGCAGGGCTATCTGCGCAACCCGCTGGCCGAGCCGGGGCTGATCGGCGTCTCCGGCGCCTCGGCGCTGGGCGCGGTGCTGGCGATCCAGACCGGGCTGAGCCTGATGTTTCCGCTGGCGCTGCCGCTGGCGGCACTTGGGATGGCGGTGCTGGCGGTGCTGCTGATCCTGGCGCTGGCCGGACCGCGCGGCGCCTCGATCACGCTGATCCTGGCCGGTATCGCGATCTCGGCACTGGCGGGGGCGCTGACCTCGCTGGTGCTGAACCTCTCGCCGAACCCGTTTGCCGCCGCCGATATCGTGTTCTGGATGATGGGCTCGCTCGCCGACCGCAGCTTTACCCATGTCTGGCTTGCCGCCCCCTTCATGGCGGTGGGGGCGCTGCTGCTGGCCAGCCTCGGGCGCGGCCTTGACGCGCTGACCCTGGGCGAGGACGCGGCCGAGGCGCTGGGGATCGGTCTCTCCGGGCTGCGGCTGCGGCTGATCCTGGGCACGGCGGCCTGTGTTGGCGCGGCGACGGCGGTGGCCGGCGCGATCGGCTTTGTCGGGCTGGTGGTGCCGCACCTGTTGCGCCCGGCGGTGGGCGCGCGGCCCTCGTCCCTGCTCTGGGCCTCGGCCCTGGGCGGCGCGGCGATGGTGCTGGCCGCCGATATCGCGGTGCGCGAACTGCTGCCCGCTCGCGACCTCAAGCTCGGGGTGCTGATGGCGCTGGTCGGCGCGCCGCTGTTCCTGCACCTGATCTACAAGACGCGGAAGGAAATGGCATGAGCCTGATGACCTTGCGCGACCTGACCGTGCGGCGTGGCGAATGCCCGGTGGTCGATCATGTCACGCTCAGCGTGGGCGGCGGCGAATGCATCGGGCTGATCGGCCCCAACGGCGCCGGCAAGACCACGCTGTTGCGCGCCGCGCTCGGCCTGCTGCCCGCCAGCGGCGAGAGTACGCTGGCCACCCTGCCCGCCCTTGAGCGCGCCCGCGCCGCCGCCTGGATGCCGCAGGCGCGCGAGATCGCCTGGCCGGTGACGGTGGAGCGGCTGATCGCACTGGGCCGCATCCCGCACCTGCCGCGCGGCGCCCGGCTGCGGGAGCAGGACCGCGCGGCGGTCGAGGCCGCCATCGCCCGCATGGGGCTGGACAGCTACCGCGCGCGCACCGCGACGCAGCTTTCGGGCGGCGAACAGGCACGGGTGCTGATCGCCCGCGCGCTGGCGCAGGAGACCCCGCTGCTGCTGGCGGACGAGCCGATCGCCGGGCTCGACCCGGCGCACCAGATCGCCACCATGGAGGTCTTCGCGGCTCTCGCGCGCGAAGGGCGTTCGGTCATCGTCTCGCTGCACGATCTGGGGCTTGCCGCCCGGCACTGTACCCGTCTGCTGATGATGGTGCGCGGGCAGCTGACGGCCGACGGTCCGCCCGGCGCGGTGCTGACGCCGCAGAACGTGGACCGGGTGTTCGGCGTCTCGGCCTTCTACGAGGACACCGCGCAGGGCCCGGTGTTCCAGCCGATGCAGGTCACGCGATGAGGGTCACGCTGGACCGGCCCTGGCTGGAACTCGACCTCGGCGCCGAGATGCGTGTGCTGAGCTGGTCGCTGACCCGGCCGGGGTTCGTTTCCGCCCGCCGCATCCTCTGGCGCGAGGTCCGCAACGCCGACCTGCCCGAGGATCTCGACGTGCTGGCCTGGTTTCGCGCCGAACTGGCGGCACGCAAGGCCGGCGACGCGGTGGCGATGCTGACCTCGCGCGATCTGGACGCCTATGAGACCGCGAAGGTGGAGGTCGGGGGCGTCACTGCGGTCTGCCTCGCCACCGTGGGCCTCAGCAACGCCGAGCGCATCGGCACCCGGCTGGACCGGACCGGCAAGGACTGGGGAACGATCAACATCGCGCTGCGTCTCGACCTGCCGCTGAGCGAAGCGGCACTGCTGGAACTGATGTCGATCGCGACCCAGGCCCGGACGGCGGCGGTGATGGAGGCCGGGCTCGACCTGCCCACCGGGCGCGCCACCGGCACCGGCACCGACTGTATCGCCGTGGCCGCCCCTGCCGGAGACACCGCCTTTGCCGGGCTGCACACGCCGCAGGGCGAGGCGGCCGGCCGCGCGGTGCATCGGGCGGTTCGGCAGGGAGCGCAAGTCTGGATGGAGAAGGTGCGCCGCCCCGGCGATCCGTAGAGGTGGGGGGGCCTGCCCGTCAAGGGAACAGGGTCACGCGAACAGCCCCCCGCCTTCGCGAGGATGACAGGAAACCCGAGCCGAAACGACATTGCCCCCCACACCGCCTTGCACCCCCTGCCGCGATCCGATACCGGCGGGGCAATTCGAAACCGGGGAGATGACCCATGCTGTTCGACATCATGATCTGGGCCGGCGTTGCGATGTCGCTGGCCGGGCTGGCCGGGCTGGTCTGGTGCATCCTGCGGGTCGGTCGGGCCCGCCGCGCCAAGCTGCCCGACGACAAGCTGCGCGCTGTGCTGAAATCGGTTCTGCCGGTCAACCTCGGTGCGCTGGGCCTGTCCGTCCTGGGACTGATGCTGGTCGGGGTGGGGTCTTACCTGGGCTGACCGCCCCGCTGTCACGGCAGGCCGTCAGATCGGCATGTTGTCGAATCGATCCTCGATCGCCTCCTCGGTCAGCGCGGCCTCGAGGCGGAGCAACCGCTTCGGCACCGGCTCGCCCTGTTCTTCGAGCTGTTCCAGAATCAGGCTGAACTGTGGCTGCAGCGCCAGGCGCTGATCCCGATCGGCGGCGGAGATCCTGCTCTCCATCCGCTCGGCCTGTGTCAAAAGATCGTGTGCGGTCATGACATCCTCCCAACGCAATAGTATCATGGCATGAGCTTGTGTCACTTTTGCCAAACCGAATCTGAACATGCGATTCCGCGGGCAAATTCGGCGCCTTTCCGCCGGTCCCTCGTGCGTCTCGCGGGACAGGCGCCCAATTCCGCGGCACCGGAGGTCGCGCGGCGGGCAGCTTGGCGACTGGCGCGGGCGGCGCCAGATCCGACCCCGAGTTCGGCCTTGCAACACATTCCGACAAAACTATATGTTCGACGGAAGCCAATGGAGATCCTGATGACCCCCTTTGTGAAAGCCTTTTTCGACGAAGCCACCTTCACGGTGTCCTACGTCGTCCGCGACCCCAACGGAACAGCCTGCGCCATCGTCGACAGCGTGCTGGATTTCGACAATGCCTCGGGGCGCACCGACACGAAGTCGGCCGACGAGATCATCGCCTATGTCCGGGACCAGGGCCTGACGGTGGAGTGGATCCTGGAATCGCACGTCCATGCCGACCACCTGTCGGCGGCGCCCTACATCCAGGAAAGGGTCGGCGGCAAGATCGGCATCGGCGACCGCATCACCGTGGTGCAGGACACCTTTGGCAAGGTGTTCAACGAGGGCACCGAGTTCCAGCGCGACGGCAGCCAGTTCGATGCGCTGTTCAAACAGGGCGACAGCTTCATGATCGGGCAGATGCGCGGCGACGTGCTGCACACGCCGGGCCACACGCCGGCCTGCCTGACCTATGTGATCGGCGAGGCCGCCTTTGTCGGGGACACGCTGTTCATGCCCGATTTCGGCACCGCGCGCTGCGACTTTCCGGGCGGCTCTTCGGAAACGCTGTACCAGTCGATCCAGAAGATCCTGGCGCTGCCCGACGAGACCCGCATCTTCGTCGGCCATGATTACAAGGCGCCGGGCCGCGACGAATACGCCTGGGAAACCACCGTGGGCGAGCAGAAGGCGCTCAACATCCACGTGGGCCAGGGCAAGAAGATCGAGGACTTCGTGCAGATGCGCGATGCCCGCGATGCCACGCTGAGCATGCCGCGCCTGATCCTGCCGTCGTTGCAGGTCAACATGCGCGCCGGCCAGATGCCGCCGCCCGACAAGCAGGGCGACATCTTTCTCAAGATCCCGGTGAACAAGCTGTAACTGCCTGCACCGGGCACAGGACATGGCGGCGGGCCGGGATCGGGCCGCTGCCGACAGGAAACCCGGCGACCGGACCGAAAGAGCCCGCCGCCGGACAAACGCGCGAACATTACAGGGAAACTTGAACTTCATGGAAACGGATTGGATTTGGGGCCTGGTCGGCGGTATGCTGATCGGGACGGGCGGCGCTGTGTATCTGCTTGGCAACGGGCGGATCATGGGCGCCTCGGGCATCATCGGCGGTCTGGTGGACGGCAGCGGCTGGACCACGGCCTGGGAACGGATCGCGTTCCTGGTCGGGGTGGTGGTGATGCCGCTGATCCTGTGGCCGCTCTACAACGTCGGCATCGACACCCACATGACCAAGGATGTCTGGGTGATCGTCACCGCCGGCCTGCTGGTCGGGGTCGGCACGCGGATCGCCAACGGCTGCACCTCGGGGCACGGGGTCTGCGGTATCTCGCGGCTGTCGCTGCGCGGGATCGTGGCGACGGTGTTCTACATCCTCGCCGGCGGCCTGATGCTGGTGCTGTTCCGTCACGTGCTGGAGGTGGTCTGATGCGTATCCTGCTTTCGCTTCTCGCCGGCAGCCTGTTCGGCGGCGGGTTGTTCGTCTCGGGCATGACCGACACCACCAAGGTGCAGGGCTGGCTTGACGTGTTCGGCAACTGGGATCCGACGCTGGCCTTTGTCATGGGCGGCGCCATCATCCCGATGTTCTTCGCCTGGCGGCTGACCGAGGGACGCAAGCCACTGGTGGGCGGCGCGTTTCCCGACCTGCCGCGTCCCGAGCTGGATCACCGGCTGATCACCGGCTCGGTCCTGTTCGGCATGGGCTGGGGGCTGGCCGGGCTGTGCCCGGGACCGGCGGTAGCCTCGCTCACCTATAACGGGGTCGAGGGGCTGCTGTTCATGGCAGCGATGCTGACCGGCATGGGGGTTGCCCCGGTGATCGGCCGTAATCTGGACAGGATCGCCACCACCGCGTAAGGGGAGGCATGGATATTCGCCCCCTTACCCCCGGCTATGCCGTCTCGCCGCAGATCGACGCGGGCGACCTGCCCGCGATCGCGGCGGCCGGCTTCACCACCGTGATCTGCAACCGCCCCGATACCGAGGTCGGCCCCGACCAGGCCAGCACCGCGATCCGGCAGGCCGCCGAGGCCGCCGGGCTGACCTTTTCGGAATTGCCGCTGGTGCAGGAGACGCTGACGCCGGAGAACGCCTCGCGCCAGCGGGAGCTGGTCGAGGCGGCCGGCGGGCCGGTGCTGGCCTATTGCCGGTCGGGCACCCGCTGCACGGTGATCTGGGCGCTGGGCCAGGCCGGGCGGATGCCCACCGAAGAGATCCTGCAGACCGCTGCCCGCGCGGGCTATCAGCTCGACGGCATGCGCCCGGCGCTGGAGTATCTGGCGAAACAGGGCTGAGACACCGCCCTTGGCGAGCCCGGCACCTGCGTGTCGTTTCGCGTTCTACTGCGCCGCTAACCGGTCGCCCTCAAGCGGCAGGCTGACCCGAAAGGCGCCGCCGCTCTGGCCCTGCAGATAGACGATATCGCCGCCCAGCCGCTGCATGATCTCATAGGAGATCGCCAGGCCAAGGCCGGCGCCGCCGGCCTTTTCGGCGTTCACGCGAAAGAACTTCTCGAACACGGTGGATTGCACCTCGGCGGGAATGCCGCTGCCGTTGTCGATGAAATCCACCACCAGCCGCCCGCCCACGTCATGCACCGAGATCGTCAGTTCCGGGTTGGCCGAATCGCAGTATTTCTCCGCGTTGGCGATCAGGTTTATGAACACCTGCGCCAGCCGGTCCAGATCGGTATGCATCCGCACCCCTTCCTGCGCCCGGCGGCGTTTCACCACCAGCGGCCGCTCCTCACCCGCCAGCGCGGTCGAAATCGCCCGGTCCAGCACGTCTCCAAGTATCCCGCTGCGCATGTTCAGGTTCACCT
Source organism: Antarcticimicrobium sp. (assembly GCF_029212575.1). Taxonomy (GTDB): domain Bacteria; phylum Pseudomonadota; class Alphaproteobacteria; order Rhodobacterales; family Rhodobacteraceae; genus Antarcticimicrobium. The sequence continues at coordinate 5,217 of NZ_JARGPK010000032.1, read as the reverse complement.
GCCCGTTCTCCAGCACGCTGAGATCGAGCAGGTCATCGAGCAGCCGGGTCAGCCGCAGCGCCTCGTCGAGGATGATGGTCGCATAGCGCACCTTGTCGGTGGGGCCGAGCCCCTCGTTGTCGCGCAGGATCTCGGAGAACGCCCGGATCGAGGTCATCGGCGTGCGTAGCTCATGGCTGATCTGGCCGAGGAACGCATCCTTTTGCAGCGAAATCTGGGTCAGTTTCTCATTCGCCTCGCGCAGCTGTTTCGCGGTGCGCGCCAGTTCGGTCGATTTCACTTCGAGCTGGCTGGAATACTCCATCAGCTGGGCGCTTTCGTCCGCCACCGCCAGCAGGTCCTCGACCGACACCGACGAGCCGCCGACGATCTGCCCGATCATCGCGTGTGCCGCCGCCGCCCCCACCGAACCGGACAGCTCGCGCTCCAGCCGCTCCAGAAACATCGGAGTCGGTTCGGGCAGATGCCCGCGCCCACCCTGCAGCGCCGCCTCGCGCTGGAACAGCTCCTGCGCCTCGCGCGCGCCGAGGATGCGCTGCGACATGATCATCAGATCCTCGCTCTGCGCGACAGATCCGGTCCAGCCGCGCGGCCCGGCGGAATGGTCGAACACATTGACGAACTGCGCCCCCTGCAGCCGCTCCAGTGGCGAGGGGAAGCTCAGCAGCGAGGCGGCGCAGAAGGCCGCCGTGTTGAGCAGCATGCTCCACATCACCGAATGCACGATGGGATCGAGCCCCTCGATCCCGAACAGCGCCTGCGGTCGCAGCCAGCCGATGCCGAAGGGGCCGTCGCTGAGCACCCCATCGGGCATCAGCCCGCCGCCGAGCCCCGGCAGCAGCAGGGTATAGAGCCAGAGCGCGAAGCCCAGCGTCAGGCCGGCCAGCGCGCCGCTGCGCGTGGCCCCGCGCCAGAACAGCCCGCCGACCAGCGACGGCAGGATCTGAGCGATACCGGCAAAGGAGATCAGCCCGATCGAGGCCAGCGCCGCGCCGCCCCCCGACAGCCGGAAATAGAAGTATCCCAGCACCATGATCACCGCGATCGACACCCGGCGCGCCAGCAGGATCACATGGCGCACATCGCCCGAGACCGAGGCGCGGTCGGCCTGCGACGACAGCCAGATCGGCATCACAACATGGTTCGACACCATGGTCGACAGCGCCATCGCGGCAACGATCACCATCGAGGTGGCCGAGGAAAAGCCGCCAAGGAACGACAGCATAGCCAGCGTGTCCTTGCCCTGGCTCAGTGGCACGGTGAGCACGAACATGTCCGGGTTGGACCCCTCAGGCATCACCTCCAGCCCGACCACGGCGATCGGCACGACGAAAAGGCTGATCAGCAGCAGATAGGTCGGAAAGGCCCAGGCCGCGGTGCGCAGGTGGCGTTCGTCGTCGTTCTCGACCACCATCACCTGGAACATCCGCGGCAGGCAGACAAAAGCCGCGACGGCGAGAAAGGTGATCGTGGCCCAGCGGCTGCCGTTGACCTGCCATTCGCCGATCGGCGAGGCGTCGATCCGGGCCATGGTCTCGGACACGCCGCCCGACAGGCCCCAGACGACGAACACGCCGACCGCGAGCAGCGCGATCAGCTTGACCACCGCCTCCAGCGCGATGGCGGTGACCACGCCGTGGTGACGTTCGTTGGCGTCCAGATTGCGGGTGCCGAACAGGATCGCGAAGACCGCCAGCCCCGCGGCGACCCAGAACACCACCGAGGCATCGCTGAACCCGCCGACCGGCGCATCCTCGAAGAAGATCGAGAAGGACAGAGTGATCGACTGCAGTTGCAGCGCGATATAGGGGGTGATCCCGATCACCGCGAGGATGGTGACGCAGATCGCCAGCAGGTTCGATTTGCCGTAGCGGGACGAGATCAGGTCGGCGACCGAGGTGACGCGCTGGCTGCGGCCGACCCGCACCAGCTTGCGCAGCCCCCACCACCAGCCCACCATCACCAGCGTGGGACCGAGGTAGATGGTGACATATTCCAGCCCCGAGCGCGCCGCGTAGCCCACCGCGCCGTAAAATGTCCAGGCGGTGCAGTAGATCGACAGCGACAACGTGTAGATCAGCGGCGAGCGCAACCAGGTGCTGCGCCCGGTCGCGGCCAGCCGGTCGGCGGCAAAGGCGACGATGAACAGCAGCGCCACATAGGCCAGGCAGACCAGCACCATGAGGTTCAGCGTTGCCATCAGCCGAGTCCCCGTTCCGGCACCTCGGCCTCGTCCTCGGCGCGTCCGGGTCCTGACCAGCCGCGCGTGAGCAGCCCGAACCAGATATTGCCCAGGATCAGCAGCGCCCAGACCAGGAAGATGTAACGGATCGCGCGCGACGTGGGCAGCGGCGCCGCCGCGCCGGCATCCTCGGCCCCCGGCCACAGAAGCGGCACGGCGAACAGGAGCGCGCCCAGGACCGGCAACAACCGCGCCGCGTCCATCAACCGGCGCCGGCGATAGGTCTGGCGTTCCAGGAACACCGCTGGCGACCTTCGGTCCGTCCCGTCGCCGTCTCCGGTCATGGCCGCGAGGCCTGCGCGTGAAGGTCGCGCACCGCGGTCAGAACCTCGGCATTGGAAAACGGCTTGGTCATGAAACGGCTGACCCCGGCCTTTTCCGCCATTTCCCGATCGCGCGACTGGCCGCGCGCGGTCAGCATCAGAACCGGCAGATCGCGAAGTCCGTCGCTCTCGCGCAGCTCCCGCAGGATGTCCATTCCGCTCTTGCCCGGCAGCATCACGTCGAGGATCACCAGGTCCGGCCGGGCGGCGCGGATGAGCTCGACGGCATCGCTGCCGTCGGCATGTGTGTCCACATTCCATCCCTCCCGCGTGAGCAGGAAGCGGATCGCCTCGGAAATATTTGCTTCGTCTTCGATCAGCAGAACATGTCGACCCATGCCAGACCATCCCTCCCCAGGTGTGCCGCCTCGCGACCGCGCAATTCTATTGCCTTTCAGCAGTATGTCCACGCAACAACCGGACCGCAACATTCACGGTTGCCACCCCCCGCCCTATCAGAGCCCGTCGCTCAGGATCGACGGCTCACGCCGAGCGCCGCAGCCGGTTCGCGGGCAGACCCGGCAGGTGCTGCCCACCGGCTGAACCAGTACCGCGCCATCGCCGTCGCCCGGCCTGACCGGCAGGATCAGCATGATCGAGCGGTAGAGCGGATCACGTTCAAACCCTGGTTGCCCATCGGGCCATGCCACCGCCAGGCAGTCGAACTCGACCGCCGTGCGCCCCTGTTGCGACACCCGGCGGCGGATCGGCACCAGCGGCCGGTTCAGCGCGGTGAACAGCGGCCAGAGCGGGCAGGCCTCGCCATACCGCGGCAGGGCAAAGCCGGTCACCGCCTTGCGGAACAGGATGCTGCCCGAGGCGTCGCAGACCACCAGACCGACCTCGCCCGGCAGGACATCCTCCGGCAGGGCCGCGACGCGCCGGAACACCGCAGGCAGGTCAACGTCGAAGGCGCTGGCCAGTGCCAGCGGATCGACGCCAACCGATTGCACCTCGCGCCCGAAGGCCGCCAGGGGCATCGCTGCGGCATCCGCTGCATATTGGTCCAGCACCGCGCGGGTCACTTCCCGCGCGGCACGCCCGGTCAGTTCCGGGGCCGTCGCGACGATCTCCTCCGGCGTGGCGGAACCAGCCTCCAGCGCGGGAAAATGATGCCCGTTTGCCATCATGAAGGCCTCGACCTCCTCCTGCGGAGCGCCGCGATGCTCCTCCCCCGCCTCGTTTTCGTCAAGGTAGTTGACCAACGCCTTGGAACTGTCGGCCAGACGGACGCTGTCCTCGTTCAGGTTGCGGTGAAACCGGTCGCGCCATTCGGGCTCCAACTCTCCGGTCTCGGCCAGGATCGAGGCGGTGGACCGGATCGCGGCGGCGGTCGACAGAACCTCGTGCAGAGAGGCGGCGAGCCGGGGATCGTGGGTCAGCCGGTCCGACAGCGTCTCGACCGTGCGCTCCAGCGAGGCGATGCGGCGGTGCGACCAGGCCAGCGCCTCGGCCCAGCCGGGAAACCGGCCGGCAAGCTCCTCGGCACGGTCGGTTTCGGTGATGGCGACCCCGGCCCCCGCTGCGGCCTCGCGCAGGGTGGCGATCAGCGCCGCCTCGGCGCCCTCGGTCAGCATCTGTGGCTCGACCCCGAGCACCTCGGCGATATCGACCAGGAGCTTGCCTCCGATTCTGCGCCGGTTGTGCTCGATCAGGTTCAGATAGGACGGCGAGATCCCGACCTGCCGCGCCAGATCGGCCTGGCGCACCCCCTTGATCCCCCGGCGTTCGCGGATGCGGCTGCCGGTCAGGGTGTCACGAGGCATGACGTCGGGCTTTCTTTTTCATTGGTTTTCAATGCCTTTCTGCACTGCGACATAAGAAACTTTACAACGACTCTGCCATTCCTGTTCATTTGTTGACAAAAATATTGTGCATTTCAAGGGACTTATTGCGAAATTTTCCGAACCCCCATCATACTAAATTTGCACAATACGTGCACGCGCCGCCTCAGGAGTGAGGAGCTCTGCGGCGCGATCCACGAAATGGGAGGATATTTATGTCCAAGAATGATGTCACACGTCGCGGCGTGCTGAAAACCGGCGCGATCGCCGGTGCCGGCGTTGCGCTGCCGACGATCTTCACGGCGTCGTCCGCTGCCGCCTACATGAACGAGCCCACCGGCGGTTCGGTCACGCTGGGCTTCAACGTGCCCCAGACCGGCCCCTATGCCGACGAGGGCGCGGACGAGCTGCGCGCCTATGAACTGGCGGTCGAGCACCTGAACGGCGGCGGCGACGGCGGCATGATGAACACGTTCTCGTCCAAGGCGCTGCAGGGCAACGGCATCCTGGGCAAGAAGGTCGATTTCGTCACCGGCGACACCCAGACCAAATCGGACGCCGCCCGCGCATCGGCCAAGTCGATGATCGAAAAGGACGGCGCCATCATGATCACCGGCGGTTCGTCCTCGGGCGTGGCCGTCGCGGTACAGGGCCTCTGCCAAGAGGCCGGCGTGATTTTCATGGCGGGTCTGACCCACTCCAACGACACCACCGGCAAGGACAAGAAGGCCAATGGCTTCCGCCATTTCTTCAACGCCTACATGTCGGGCGCCGCACTGGCGCCGGTGCTCAAGAACCTCTCCGGCGCCGACCGCAAGGCCTATCACCTGACCGCCGATTACACCTGGGGCTGGACCCAGGAGGAATC
>NZ_JARGPK010000022.1 GCF_029212575.1 Antarcticimicrobium sp. | reverse complement strand
TGGGAGACGCGGGCGCCGACCGGTTGTTCGGGGGCACGGGCGCCGCCTACAACAGCCCCCGCCAGGGGGCCGCTGGGGGGGAGGCCGGAAATGGAAACGACCAGGTCGAGACGGCCTTTGACGCCATCAAGACACTGGACGGTGGCAACGGCCGTGACATGCTGATGGCCTTTTATGACGGCGCCGCGACCGATTCCCTGTCCTTCAACCTGAGAACCGGCAATTTCAATTCGACGGATGCCAATATCGACGGCAGCACCGCGGTCAACTTCGAAAGATTCTCATTCAACGGCGATATCGACGCAAAGATCACCGGAACCGACGGCGCGAACGAGATCGTCGGTGGGTTCGGTAATGACAGGCTGGTCGGCAAGGGCGGCAAGGACGTGCTTTACGGCGATGAAGGCGACGACACCCTGCTGGGCAACAAGAAAGCCGACACTCTCGACGGCGGACTGGGTGACGATCTGCTGATCGGTGGCAGCGGCACGGACACCTTCGATTTCAGCGGCGGGACCGACACCATCGCGGATTTCAAGGACGACGTCGACACGATCAGGATCTACGCCCGCCTGCTCGAAGAGGGCACCACGGTTGCCGACCTGATCGACAGCGCCACTGTCGTCGATGGCAATACCGTGATCGAGATCGACGCCGACAACGTCCTCACGATCGAGGGCCTTGGCGATCCCAGCCTCCTCTCGGACGATCTGGTGATCCTCTGACATGATAAACTGTGCGGGGTCGGCAATCGGCCCCGCATCCTGACCGCTGGCCACCGGCGGTCCCCTTGGGTATTGCTGCACCAAAGGAACCGGAGGGACCGCCGTGCAGATAGCCGAATTGGGCGACGTTCAGCTTCATTACCGGGTCGATGGCGATCCCGGCGGCGCGCCTCTGGTGTTCTCCAATTCTCTGGGCACCGATCTGCGCCTGTGGGATGCGGTGCTGCCGCTGCTGCCCCCGGGGCTCCGGATCATCCGCTACGACATGCGCGGCCACGGGCTGTCCTCGCTGCCCGAGGGGCCCTATGCGATGGGCGCGCTGGTCCGCGACGCCGAGCGGCTGCTGGATCATCTGGGGGTGCGCGGCTGTGTCTTTGTCGGCCTCTCCATCGGCGGCATGATCGCCCAGGGTCTGGCGGTCAAGCGGCTGGACCAGGTGCGCGCGCTCGTGCTGTCCAACACCGGTGCAAAGATCGGCACCAAGCAGATGTGGGAGGAACGGATCGCCCAGATCCGCGCCCACGGGCTGGACAGCGTGGCCGACGCCACCATGGAGCGCTGGTTCGGTGCGGCGTTCCGAGACCGCGCTGAGCTCGCGCTCTGGCGCAACATGCTCACGCGCCAACCGCTGGAGGGCTACCTCGGCTGCGCCGCCGCCATCGGCGGCACCGATTTCTACACCCCCACCAGCGGGCTGCGCCTGCCGACTTTGGGGATCGCCGGAGATGCCGATGGCGCCACCCCGCCCGACCTCGTGCGCGAAACGGTCGATCTCATTCCCGGCTCGACCTTCCGCCTGATCCGCGGCGGCGGCCACCTGCCCTGTGTCGACCAGCCTGCGGCCTATGCCGAGGCCCTCACCGATTTTCTGCGTGACATCGGACACATCTGACCGGAGACTTCACATGGCCGATTTCCTGCTGATCCACGGCTCCTGTCACGGCGCCTGGTGCTGGCGCGACGTCATCCCCGCACTGGAGGCACTGGGCCACACCGCCCGCGCCATCGACCTGCCCGGCCACGGCGACGACCCCACCCCGCTGGCCGAGGTCACGCTGGAGGGTAGCCGCGACGCGATCCTGGCCGCCAGCACGCCCAACACCATCGTCCTCGGCCATTCCTGGGGCGGCTACCCGATCAGCGCGGCGGGCGAGGCCGCGCCGGAGGCGATGCGCGCGCTGGTCTATCTCTGCGCCTATGTGCCGATCTCGGGCCTGTCGATGGTCGACATGCGCAAGCGCGCCAAGCGCCAGCCGCTGATGCCGGCGGTGCGCCGGTCCGAAGACCGGATTTCCTTCACCTTCGATCCCGACATGGCGCCCGAGCTGTTCTACCACGACTGCCCGGAGGCGGCGGTCGCCTATGCCATGCCCCGCCTCACCCCGCAGGCAATCGCCCCTCAGACCACACCGCTCACGGTGACAGACCGCCTTGCCGGCGTTGCGAAATACTACATCCGCTGCACCGAGGATCACGCCATCCCACCCGAATACCAGTCCGAGATGGTCCGCGACTGGCCCGGGGATCACGTGTTTTCGCTGCCCACCTCGCATTCGCCGTTCTTCTCCGACCCTGCGGGGCTCGCGGCGCTGCTCGACCGGATCGCCAAAACGGATGTGGGCGCATCGCGGCGCGGCAAAGCGGATTAACGCTTCCCGTCCGGGCGACCGGCGGCTAGCGTCGCCGCACCCCCTGCCCTGTTCCGGAGCCGTCGCCTGTGCGCCTGCCCGTTCTGTTCCTGCTGATCACCGTGATGATCGACGCCATGGGCGTCGGGCTGATCATGCCAGTGATGCCCGACCTGATCCGCGACGTCCAAGGCGGAACCCTGGCCCAGGCCGCGATCTGGGGCGGCGTGCTCTCGACCGTCTTCGCGGTGATGCAGTTCCTGTGCAGCCCCGGCCTTGGCAACCTGTCTGATCATTTCGGCCGCCGCCCGGTGCTGCTGGTCTCGCTCGCGGTGCTGACGCTGGACTATCTGGTGATGGCGCTGGCCGGGTCGATCTGGCTGTTGCTGCTCGGGCGCGTGGTCGGCGGCATCACCTCGGCCACCCAGGCCACCGCCAGCGCCTGCATGGCCGACCTGTCCGCACCCAAGGACAAGGCCGCCAACTTCGGCCTGGTCGGCGCCGCATTCGGGCTGGGCTTCGTGCTGGGGCCGCTGGTCGGCGGCACGCTGGGCGCCTTTGGGCCGCGCGCGCCATTCTATGCCGCCGCTCTGCTGGCCGGGGCCAACTTCGCCTTTGGCCTGCTGGTAATGCGCGAAACCGTGACCGACCGTATTCGCCGCCCGTTCACCTGGGCGCGGGCCAACCCGCTGTGCGCCTTCCGCGCGGTCTCGAACCTGCCCGGGGTCAGGCCGCTACTGTGGGTATTCTTCGTCTACTCGGTCGCACTCTACGTCTATCCGGCGATCTGGGCCTATTTCACGCAAGAGCGCTTCGGCTGGTCGACCCAGGTGATCGGCCTGTCGCTGGCCCTGTTCGGGGTCACCGTGGCGCTGGTGCAGGGCGGGCTGATCCGGGTGTTCCTGTTTCGGCTCGGCGACCGGGGAACGGTGATTTTCGGGCTGGTCCTCGACGCGATCAGCGCGACGCTGATCGCGGTGATCGCCAGCGGCACACTGGCGCTGATCCTGACACCCATCGCCGCCCTGGGCGCGGTGGTTGTGCCGGCGCTGCAGGGAATCATGTCGCGGCGGGCCCCCGATGACGCGCAGGGCGAGCTTCAGGGCGTGCTGACCAGCGTCAACGCGCTGGCGATGATCCTGTCGCCCCTGATGATGACCACCAGTTTTGCCGCCTTCACCGCAGAGAGCGCCCCGATCTACCTTCCCGGCGCACCCTTTCTGCTGGCGACGGTCCTCTTGCTGGGCGCGCTGGCGCTGTTTCTGCGCGCCCGCTCTTCCGTGACGTAACCGGATCGCGAAAGGAACGAATTCGCGCTTGCCCTGCCGCGACGGGACGGTCAGGTTTGTCGCGAAATCGGGGAGAGAGACATGCAAACCATCAAGGCCGCCGTGTGCCGCGAATTCGGCAAGCCGCTGGTGATCGAGGAGATCCAGCTTGACGCACCGGGCCTCGGCCAGGTCGAGGTCACGCTCGACGCCGTGGCGATCTGCCATTCAGACATTTCCTATGCCGAGGGCGGCTGGGGTGGCCATCTCCCGGCGGTCTACGGGCACGAGGCCGCAGGCCGCATCACCGCCACCGGCCCCGGCGTGACCGGCTTTGCCGAGGGCGACACCGTCGTCGTCACCCTGATCCGCGCCTGCGGCACCTGCCCCAACTGCGCCAGCGGCAAGCCGACGATCTGCGAAAACCCTGCCGACGGGGTCCAGGACCCGATCAAGACCGCCGACGGCGGCCCGCTGCTGCAGGCGATGGCCTGCGGCGCCTTTGCCGAAAAAGTGGTCGTGGATCACAGCCAGATCGTCAGGATCCCCGAGGCCATGCCGCGCGATGCCGCCTGCCTGCTGTCCTGCGGGGTGATCACCGGAGTCGGGGCGGCGGTGAACGCGGCGCAGTTGCGCGCCGGCCAGGACGTGGTGGTGATCGGCGCCGGCGGTGTCGGGCTGAACGCGATCCAGGGCGCGCGCATCGCCGGCGCCCGCCGCATCGTCGCCGTGGACATGACCGAGGAAAAACTGGAGATCGCCAAGAGCTTCGGTGCCACCGACGGCGTCCTCGCCACCGACCCCAAGCCCTGGCGCGCCGCCTACAAGGCACTGGGCGGGCGCGGCGCGGACGTGGTGATGATCACCGTGGGCGCGATCCCGGCCTATAACGATGCGCCGCGCTACCTGGGCTGGGGCGGCAAGGCGATCATGATCGGCATGCCGCATTCCGGCACCAAGGCAGAGTACGACCCCATGGGCATGTCGTTCCAGGGTCAGGGGTTGATCGGCTCCAAGATGGGCGACACGGTGATCCAGCGCGACATCCCGTGGATGATCGACCTTTACGAGCAGGGCCGTCTGAAACTGGACGAGCTGATTTCGGGCCGCTGGAGCCTGGAACAGATCAACGAGGCGATCGCCGACACCAAGACCGGCAGCGCCAAGCGCAACGTGATCCTGTTCGATCGCTGACGCAGGCCGGCCCCGGCCCGGCACCACAAATGGGAACCGCACGATGAAACTCGCCGATCTCGACATCATCGTCACGGCACCGCCGGCGCCCGGCTGGGGCGGCCGCTACTGGATCCTCGTGAAACTCACCACCGACACCGGCATCACCGGCTGGGGCGAATGCTATGCCTCTTCGGTCGGGCCCGAGGCAATGGGTCACGTGATCCGCGACGTGTTCACGCGCCACATGGAGGGCACAAACCCCGAGGATATCGAGCTGATGTTCCGCCGCGCCTATTCCAGCGGTTTCACCCAGCGCCCCGACCTCACCGTCATGGGCGCGTTTTCCGGACTCGAGATCGCCTGCTGGGACATCCTCGGCAAGGATCGCGACCGGCCGGTGCATGCCCTGATCGGCGGACGGATGAACGACCGCATCCGCGCCTATACCTATCTCTACCCGCTGAAACAGCACGATCTGGCCGAATTCTGGACCTCGCCCGAACAGGCCGCCGAGGCCGCCGCCGACTGCGTCGCGCGCGGTTTCACGGCGGTGAAGTTCGATCCGGCCGGGCCCTACACCATGCGCGGTGGGCACATGCCGGCGATGTCCGACATCTCCATGTCAGTCGCCTTTTGCAAGGCGATCCGCGGCGCGGTGGGCGACCGCGCCGACCTGCTGTTCGGCACCCACGGGCAGTTCACCACCGGCGGCGCGATTCGCCTGGGTCAGGCGCTGGAGCCCTATTCCCCGCTGTGGTTCGAGGAACCGATTCCGCCCGACAATGTGACCGAGATGGCCCACGTTGCCCAATCGGTGCGCATCCCCGTTGCCACCGGCGAACGGCTGACCACCAAGGCCGAATTCGCCGCCGTACTGCAGGCGGGGGCGGCCACCATCCTGCAACCGGCCCTGGGCCGTGCCGGCGGGATCTGGGAAATGAAGAAGGTCGCAGCCCTGGCCGAGGTCTACAACGCCCAGATGGCGCCACACCTTTACGCCGGGCCGGTGGAATGGGCCGCCAATATTCAGCTTGCCGCCTCGATCCCCAATATCCTGATGTGCGAGACCATCGAGACCCCCTATCATGATGCGCTGATCAAGGGGACGATCCGGGTCGAAAATGGCTTCATCACCCCGCCCGAAACCCCCGGCCTCGGCATCGAGGTGGACGAGGATCTGGCCCGCGCCCACCCCTTCACCGGCGACGGGTTGCACCTGCAAATGCAGGACGCGCCCTGCGATTATGTCAACGCAAACGCCTTTCAGGGCGGGGCGCCGGCAACAGAGGGATGACTTGACGGCAGGAATTGAGGCATTATGTCCCCATTAGTTAATTTGGGGTTATCCGCACCGTGACCATTCAAACCGCACAGACCGTTCAGAACCTGGCTCCGGAAACACCCGTCGACATGGCCACACAGGCCAGCGATGCCGCGTCCTTTCTCAAGACTCTGGCACATGAAGGTCGGTTGATGATCCTGTGCCACCTGGGCACCGGCGAGAAATCCGTGGGCGAACTGGAAGACCTCCTGAGCATCCGTCAGGCCGCGGTGAGCCAGATGCTCGCGCGGTTGCGCGAAGAGGGGCTGGTTGCCACCCGGCGCGACGGCAAGACGATCTATTACTCACTGGCCGACAGCAATACCGAGCAGGTGATCGCGCTGTTGTACTCGCTGTTCTGCGGCAAGGATAAAGCAGCCCCGCAAAGTTAAACCGGAGCGAAGCCTCAGTTCGAGACGTAGCCGGCAACCACCTGCAACAGCTTGAAGGCGGTCGCCGCGTCGTTCTCCACCACCGCGAGGAATTCCTCCTCTCCGATCCGCAGGCAGGTCAGCTCGGTTTCCGCCGCCATGCTCAGCGCCCGAGGCTCCTTGCGGATCAGCCCCAGCTCCCCCACCAGCGTGCCGGGACCGACCTTGGCGATCAACTGGTCCTCCTCCCCCTCCTTGGGAAGATAAAGCCCGGCCTCGCCTTCCAGGATCATATAGGCGCCATCCTTTGGCTGGTCGCCCTTGAGAAAGATCACCTCGCGCGCCGCCGCATTGTACCAGCGCGCGCCAAAGGCCAGCAGCCGCAGCTGCTTGCGGTTGAGCCCGGAAAACAGCGGTGTCTGTTCCAGCGCGCGCACCTTGCGGGCCAGATCGGCACTGGCGCCGCTGTCCTCTTCTCCCTCGGCGTCCTTGTCCTCGCTCACGATCCGGCCTTGCCGCACCTCGAGCAAGAGGTCAAAGACCTCCTCGTTCTCGAACCCGTCGTTGATGTAGATCAGCGTCGTTTCCGGCAGCAGGGTGCGCAGGTTCTTGAACACCGCCTCCTGGGTTTCCACGTCGTAGCTCGCCAGCGCCCGGTCGAGGATCAGGATGTCCGGTCGCTTGATCGTGGCCCGGCTGAACGACAAGGGCTCGGCAAAGATCGCCGGCAAGTTCTGCCCGCCCAGCGCGATCGGCACGTCATAGATCAGCTCAATCACCAGATCCTGCGCGCCATTCTCCTCCATGACCCCGGCAACCACCCGGCGCAATTCATCGCCCTTGCTGCCGGCCACCTCGGAATTCTTGCCGAACATCGCGTTCTCCAGCACCGTGAACCCGGGCGCGAAATTGCCCATGTCCAGGGGCGAGAACAGATCGCCAAGGCTGTCCTGCAACTCGCGCGCATGGCTGTTGCGCAGTTCGACGATCCGGGCCTGCAGATCCGCCGAGAACGCCGGCCCGATCTGTTCCGCCGAAATCCGGAACGGCACCGTCAAAAGCAGCGCCATGTCACCGCCGCTCAGCGCCTCCGCCCCGCCGCTGCGGGTCTTCTCCACCAGTTCCACCGCGGTCTCATAGGTTGCGGGATCGATCCCCAACTTGCGAAACAGCGGGTGATCGGTGCCGTCCAGCCCGAAGATCTGGCGCAGCATGTCGATCACGTCGCGTGTCAGGTCCAGCAGGGTCCGGTCCAGCCCGATCGCGCGCAGCTGCGCAAGAAAATCCGCCTGTTCGGCCAGCAACTCGCGGGTGATCGGCTGGCGCGGCGTGGCGAACAACAGGTTCTCGCCCACCGGCAGGGCCGGGTTGTAAAGCTCCGGCTTGCACAGGAACGCGTATTGGCGCAGCCCCGCGTCGCGCACCGCCTGCTGCACCTTGGGACGAAGTTCGACCAGCTTCTCGGCCAGTTCCGGGTGATCGGCGGGATCGAACTTCTGATCCAGCCCGCGCCGGAACAGAGCCGAGCCGGTTCCCATCCCCTGCACCAGCCGCAACCACCAGGCCCGCAGCGCCTGCGGATCGTCCAGACCGGCCAGTTTCGGGTCGAGCCATTCGGCGTCATAGGGATCGGCACTGTTGCCGGCACGCTGTGCCTCGGCGAAATGCTCCGCCTCCGACTTGTCCGTCTGCGGCCGCATCCGCAGCGGCATCATCACGTTGTCGCCAAAGGTGCCCTGGAACAGGACCGGACGCGACGACGCCCGCCCGATCCGCGCCGCGATCACCGCCTGGTGCAGCGTCGACAGGTCCCGATCCCCGATCCGGACCTTGCCGGACCCCGGCAGCAACTCGCGCGTCAGCAGATCGGAGAGCGCGCGGCGATCCTCCTCGCTGGGCGCCGCGATGCCGATCACCGATCCCCCCGGCAGCGTCGCGTTGAGATCGTCCAGCACCTGGTTGCCATCCGCATCGCTCACCGTGACCCCGTCCAGAACGATGTCCCCGTTCAGCGTCGGGGTCTCCTCGGGATCGCCGGAGAACAGGCTTTCATCGACCATTCCCGGCGGCGCGAACCGCTCGTTGATCACATCCCAGCGCAGCGCCATGTCCTGGGTCTGGTTGTAATAGGCCAGCAGTTCCTTCCACGGGCTCGACAGGTCCTTGTAGGCCGCCAGCGCCGCCACCAGCGCACCCAGCGACACCGCCCCCTGCAACACCAGGTAACCGCCGATCGAAAAGAAGAAGAACGGCGTCATCTGCCCGATGAAGTTGTTGAGGAACTTCATGAAGAATTTCTTCTGGTAGATCTCGAAGCGGATGTCGAACAGCCGGCCCAGCTGTTCGGTGACCGCCGCCATCCGGTACCGCCAGCCGCCGTTGACGCGCAGCGCGCTGGCGCCCGCCGCGCTTTCGCCGATCGACGCCGCCAGAACCCGCACCTCCTGGATGCGCTTCTTGTTCAGCAGGTTGATCTGGCGCTGCAGCTTGGGGATCAGCCAACCCTGCAACGGGATCATCGAAACCGCCGCCACCCCGAACCAGAAGCTTTGCAGAAACAGGAACCCCAGGATGGTGATCATCTGCCCGGCCTGCAACACCGGCTGGCTGATCGCATCGCCCATCAGCCCGCCCATCGGCTCGCTCTCGGCGGTGATCATCGAGACCAGTTCGCCCTGGCTCACCCGCTCGAAATAGGGCTGGGGAAACCGCAGGATGCGCGCGATCAGTTGATAGCGGAACCGGCGCAGCATCCTCTCCGACAACACCCCCTTCATGGTGTTGATGCGCATCTTCAGCAGCCCGTGGCCCAGCACCGCCAGCAGGAAGGCGGTGCACAGGACAGCCAGGAAGGTGACCTGCGCCATGTCGACGCCGTAAAAAGTGACAATCTCGGTTTGCGAGCCGATGGCGTCGTTGATGATCCTCTTGGGCAATTCCAGCGTGAGATAGAGCATCGGGAACAGCAAAGAGGTCACGGCCAGCAGAATCAGCTGATCCCGCTTCGAATACTTCCAGATGAAGCCGAAGAGCGTCTTTTCGATGGTCCCGGTCCCACTACGAATGGATGAAAACACTGGCCTTTGTGCCACGATAAGAGGCAAGGTCAAACCTGACAAGCCGCGCGATCCCAACCAGGCAATTGCAGCGTTGGGACGAAACCCCTAAGGTTTTCCTGCACGGCTATTGGAGGGCCCACCCGTGACAGCGACCGTCGGCACGCTTCTGCTCTTGTTCTGCCTCTTGCAGATCAAGCACATGTTTGCCGATTTCTACCTGCAGACCCCGCGGATGCTGACTGGCCGGGGCGAGTACTGGCACATGGGCCGGGCGCAGCATGCCGGCGTTCACGCCGTGGGATCGGTCATCGTCTTTGCCGTGATCGGCGCCCCGGCGCTGTTCATCGCGGCCGTGGTCGCGGCGGAGTGGGTGGTGCATTTCCATATCGACTACTGGAAGGGCCAGCACTGCGACCGCAAGGCGCTCGACCCGTCCAAGGCCGCGTTCTGGCGGGCCACCGGGGCCGATCAGGCGATGCACCAGCTGTCCTATGTGGCGATGGCCTGGGCCTGGGTCTATTTCGCCACCTGACCCGGCCTGAGCCGATCCCTCATACCCGGTGCGGTGCAAAGGCCGGAACCGGCGCGGCATACCCCTTGAGCGGGATCGGCTCCAGCGATTCGAAACCGATCCCCTCCAGCCGCGCCGAGGCGTCCCGCGTGGCCTCGTCGATCAGCACCTGCCCCGGCGCCGCCTTGGAACATAGCCGCGCCGAGAGGTTGACGGTCGATCCCAGCACGGTGAAATCCATCCGCGACTTGGCCCCCATCGCGCCCATCACCACCTCGCCCGAGGCGACGCCGATGCCAACATGCAGGTTGTACTCGGGGTACTCCTCCAGCAGGCGCGCCATCGCGTCGGTGATCTCCACCGAGCAGGTGACAGCCCGCTCTTCCATCGCCTCGCCCTCGAAGACCGCGACCAGCGCGTCGCCGACGAACTTGTCGATATCGCCGCCATATTTCTCGACGATGTCGCTCTGGACGTCGAAATAGCTGTTCAGCGCCTCGATCACCACCTCGGGCGGGACCCGTTCGGAAAACTCGGTATAGCCGCGGATATCGGTAAAGATGACCGAGACGCGCCGACGCTCGCCGCCCCGGTGCATGCCGTCCTCGTGGGAACTCTGGATCGCCGAAACGGTCCCGCGCGAGACGAATTTCATCAGCTCCAGCCGCTCGCCCAATTCGCCGATCATGCGGTTGAACCGCTCGGCCAGGTCGCCGATCTCGTCGCGCACGCGCACCCCCTCGACCCGGGCCGCGAAATCGCCCTCCCCGACCCGCTCGGCCACCAGGCCGATCTTGAGGATCGGCCGGGTAAGCTGACGCGCAAAGATCAGCGCACCGAGGCTGGCGATGACAAAGCCAGCAAGACCGACGATCAGGATCTGGCGGGTGATGGCGTTGACCACCGCATAGGCGCTCTCCTCGCTCAACTCCGTGATCACCGCCCAGGGAAACCAGTCCGGAAAGGCATAGGCACCCAGCATCGCGGTGCCGCCCGGGCGCACATAGGGCTCCAGCGCGTCGGCCCGCGCGCCCGCCACGATCAGCGGCATCGCCGAGGCGACGATCTGCCGGTCGCTCAGCAACTCCGACGCCCCGCCAAGAACCGAGCGCCCGGCCTGATCGACCACGCTGATCTCGCCGCGTTGCGAGAACGGATGCCGGCGCACCATCTCGCCCAGTACGGACAGGTCGATCTTGGCCGCCATGGTCACCTGCCGCCCGGCGATCGTGGTGGTCAGCGGCAACGCCAGCGTGGCGATCCAGTCGCCGGTCTCCTCCAGCCGGCTGATCACCGGCCGCCCGAACTGCCCGGTCGCCCCGATCGCCTTGATCAGGTCGGGCGGGGTCGCCAGCGTCCTCACCGGATCCAGCCCGGCCCCCGCCAGCTTGGCCGCGAACCCCTCGTTGGTGACCAGGATCGGCAGATCCGACCCCTGCACCGACAGTTGCAGCGCCACCACCTGCGGCAATTCCTCCAGTCCCAGCGTCAGCAGAGACACCTTTTGCGGCACCCCCAGCTCGTTGCTGTCGATGCCGTTGCGGATCACCATCAACGGCGTCAACCAGCGACCCTGAAACGTGTTGTCGAAGGCCCCGCGCAACTCCGTCGCGACCGTGGTCAGATCCTCGTTCGCGGCACTTTTCAACTCGTCCCGGGTCAGCCGGGTCAGGTTCTGCCCGACCAGCGCCAGCGGCGCCACTGCCAGAAGCGCGGCGAAGACGAAGAACTTAAGGCGAAGGGGAAACCGCATGCGCTGCCTACTCGTCGCGCGGGCGGGCGGTGATCACCGCCGTGTCACGCGCCACACCGCAGACCAGCCCGGTGGTATCGCGGCCCTCGACCGTCACGACATATTCGCCCGGCGCGGCGTAGCCATGCCGCACCACCGCGCCCGAGGCGCCCGCCCCGTCGCCGAACTCCCAGGTCACCTGCACCCCCTGCCCGTCCGGATCGCGCGCGCCGCTGGCGTCGAACCGCACCACGTCATGCGCCGCGCCCACCGGCACTTCGCGGTCGGGTCCGGCATCCACCATGGGCGGCGCGTTGACCAGGATACGGGCGGTATCGCTGCCGCTGTCGCAGCTTTCCGCGCCGCTGTCGTCGCGCACGGTCAACTGCACTTCCAGCGCGCCGGAGGCGTCAAAGCTGCGCTCGACCCGCGATCCTTCCAGCGTCACACCGTCGCTGAATGCCCAGCTATAGCCGGTGAGCCTCCCGTCCAGATCGGCCGAAGGGCCGGCATCGAAAACAACGGTCTCGCCGGGGCAAACCACCCGGTCGGGCCCGGCCAGCGCCGAGGGCGCGGCATTCACCCGGGCATAGACCTCTTCGCTGGAGCGGCTGCTGAGCAGCCCGGCGCCATCGTCGAGTGTGACCTGCACCGGGAACAGCCCGGGACGGCTGAAGGTATGGCGCACCTCTGTCCCCTCGGCCATGCGCCCGTCGCCGAACATCCAGCGCACCGTGGTTTCCGGTGCCGCATCCACCCGCCAGATCACCGGTTCGGCCGGGCAGACCGGCGGCGGCGCGTTGAGGCTGGCCACCGGCACCGGCCGCACGGTCACCCGCGACGTCATCACCACGACGCTGTTTCCGACGCCGGCATCGTCGCGCACGGCCAGTTTCACGTCATAGGTGCCCGGTTCGGCAAAGCTGTGGGCGGCCTGCACGCCGCTGGCGGTGCTGCCGTCGCCAAAGTCCCAGGCATAGCCGATGATCGCCCCGTCGCTGTCCATCGACAGGCTGGCGTCGAAATTCGCCTCCTGCCCGACGGCAAGCGCGACCGGCCCGTCGATCAGCGGCTCCGGCGCGGCGTTGACCACCACGCGGCGGACCGCCTCCAGCGCGCCGCAGCCCTCGCTGCCGCCGTCCAGTTCGGTGCGCAGGGTCACGGTATAGGCGCCCGGCTCGGCCCAGGCATGGTCAACCGCGGCCCCCTCGGCCGTCGAGCCGTCGCCGAAGTCCCACGAGAACCGCGTCGCCGTTCCGCCGCCGGCCTCGCTCACCATCGCGGCATAGGTGGTTGATGCCCCCGCCGCGGTCCGGTCCGGGCCATCCACCGACAGTTCCGGCGCCGGCAGAACCACCACCTCGGCGGTATCGGTGTCCAGCGGGCTGCAGGCGCCCTGCGCCTCGCCGGTGATGGTCAGCGTCACCGTGAAGGTGCCGGGCCGGGAAAAGATATGTTCCGGCGTGTCACCGCTGCCGGTGCCGCCATCGCCGAAGGTCCAGCTGAAGGCGTTGACCGCCCCGTCCGCGTCGGAAGAGCCGGACCCGTCGAAACGGACCTTGGAATTGGCGCAGACCTTCAGATCCTCGCCCGCATCCGCGATCGGCCCTTCGCGCACCAGCGCCGCGATCCGGTCCAGGTCGGTGCCGTAATCGGTGCCGGTTTCGTTGCGAACCCGCAGCGTCACCGGGTAGACACCCGGAAGTTCATAGGTTTTTGTCGGGTTGATCAGGTCGGAGCCGGAATCGTCGCCGAATTCCCAGGAATAGAGCAGCAGCCCACCATCCGGGTCGATGCTGTCAGAGGCGTCGAACAGGATCGGCTCGCCCGAGCAGACATCGCGGTTGCCGCCCGCATCGGCCATCGGCCTGGCGCGGATCTTGACCCTTGTGGCGTCGATCGCCCGCGCGTTGGCCAGCCCGGTGCCATCATCGACCCGTAGCGTCACCGGGTAGACCCCGGGAGAAGGATAGACATGGGTGGCCCGCAGGCCAAAGGCCGGGGCCGAGCCATCGCCGAAATCCCAGCGATAGATCAGCGCGTCGCCATCCGCATCCGACGAGCCGGAGCCGTCGAACTCCACGTAAAGCCGCTCGACCGTCTGCGCCGGGCCGGCCTCGGCCTGCGGCGCATGGTTGACCCGGATCGTCACGTCATCGCTGGCGTTGCCGTTGGCGACGCCGCTGTCATCGGCCACGATAAGCTGCGCCGACCACACCCCCGGCGTCACATAGGCGCGTTCCACCGTCGGCGCCTCCAGCGGGCTGCCGAGGTCGTCGAACTCCCAGCGATAGCTCACCAGCCGGCCATCGGGATCGAACGACTGGCGCGCGTCGAACACCACGCTGTCGCCCGGTGCGATCAGCATGTCGGCGCCCGCCACCGCCACCGGCGGCGCGTTGACGGTGATCATCACCTCGGAATCGTCCTGCGCCGCGCCGCCGCGGAAATTGTCGAGCACGGTCAGCCCGATCCGGTGCAGCCCCGGCGTGTCCAGCGCATGCGCCACCCGCAAACCGCTTTTCTCGCTGCCGTCGGGAAAACGCCAGCGGTACTCCGCGATCTCCCCGTCCGGATCGAGCGAGGCCCGCCCCGAAAGCACGAACTCCTCGCCCGGCGCAACCACCTGCGGCGGACCAGCGTCCGCGATCGGCGTGGCGTTCACCGTTACCCGCATGGTGTCGCGGTTCACGTTGAGCGGCGCGCCGCTGTCGTCACGCACCACCACCGCCACCTCGTAGACACCCGGCCGCTCATAGGCATGCTCCACCCGCCGCCCGGTGGCGCTCGCGCCGTCACCGAACGACCATTCCCAACTGGTCACGCTGCCGTCGGCATCCAGCGAGGCGCCGCCGTCGAACTGCACCACGCTGGCGGTCACGAACTGGTCCGGTCCGGCATCCGCCATGGGCGCCGCATCCACCCGCACCACGCGCGAGACGGTCTGCAGAGCCGAGGCGGTGCCACTGTCGTCGATCACGGTCAGCGTGACGTTGAACTCGCCCGCCTCGGTCCAGGCATAGTTCACCACCTGCCCCTCGCCGGTTGCCCCGTCGCCGAAATCCCAGATGTAGGACAGGATCTGCCCGTCCGCGTCGGACGAGGCCGACCCGTCGAGCGTGGCAAGCTCCGAAACTGAAACAGGCCGTGCAGGAATGTCAAAGCGCGGCTCCGGCGGCGCATTCACCACCACCGCCATGCGGTCGCGCGCGGTGTCATTGGCGACGCCGCTGTCGTCGGTGATCCGCAGCGTCACGGTATAGGCGCCCGAGCCGGTAAAGCGGTGGGTGACGGTCTCGCCCTCCAGCACGGTGCCGTCACCCATGTCCCAGACATAGGCGTCGATCAGCCCGTCGATGTCGTAACTCGCCCCGGCGCTGAAGATCACCTGCTGGCCCACCACGGCCTGCTGATCGGCCCCGGCCTCGGCCACGGGGGGGAAGTTGACGATCACCTTGCGCGTCTCGACCCCGAAGTTGCAGGGGTGGGCAATACCATCCTCGACCCGCAGCACCGCGCGGAACTGGCCCGGCGTGGCATAGACATGGCTGGCGCGCGCGCCCTCGGCCACCGCGCCGTCACCGAAACTCCAGCGATAGCGCGTGATCGGGCTGTCGGAGGGTTGCGAGGCGCTGCCGTCGAAACCCACCGGCTGGCCCGGCGCCACCACGATATCGGGCCCCGGCACCGCGATCGGGGCGTTGCGCACATGCACCGGAAGTTCCAGCGCCTTGCCGCGGCCGGGGCGCGTGCCGTCCTCGACCACCTCCAGCCGGGCGGTATAGCGGCCCGGCGTGCCATAGCGATAGGCGATCACCGGGTCCTGCGAGCTGTTGCCGTCGCCGAAATCCCACAGGTAGGACAGCAACGCCCCCCCGGTCGAGGCGCTGGCATCGAAGGCGACCGAGCGGCAATCGGCCAGCGGCCGGGCGCTGCCCACCGCCGTTGGCCGGGCCGGCACCGGCGCGCGTTCCGGCGGCATCTGCAGCGGTACCGGCGCGCCCTCGGCATCGAACACAGCCACGGTCACGTCATTCGGCGCCTCGAACCCGCCGAGCAGGTTGATCGCCAGATTGCTGTCGGCGGTCTCGACGCTGTCCGAGGTCCAGAAATCCTGCCCCGAGATCCGCAGCCCAAGATCCTCGAAATCGGTGACCACGCTCAGCGCGCCGTTGGCCCCGTCAAAGCTTTGCACCGTCACCGGCCCGCCGGCATGGGTGAACCGCACTCGCGTCGGCGGGTTGGCCGCCGACCAGCGCACGGTCGGGCGATAGGCAAACATCTCCAGCCCCTCGGGCGGGCGGGCGCGGTCGCGCGACAGGCTCACCCCCAGCGAATAGCTGTTGCCGTCGTTACCCTCGGTCCCCTGGATATCGAGCCGGAAATAGGCCCGCTCGCCCACCACCTCGCCCTGTCGCGCCCGCAGGGCCGTCAGCGTGACCCATTGATCGTCGGTTTCCGGCTCGTTACGCCAGCTTTTCTCCTCCAGCAGCTCACCCGGCCCGGTCACCGGGACGAAATCGGGCCGCACCGCGCGCGCGCCGTCCGTCACCGG
This sequence comes from Antarcticimicrobium sp., assembly GCF_029212575.1. GTDB lineage: Bacteria > Pseudomonadota > Alphaproteobacteria > Rhodobacterales > Rhodobacteraceae > Antarcticimicrobium. The sequence goes on along the minus strand of NZ_JARGPK010000022.1, from coordinate 45,465 downwards.
CTCCGGCCGCTCGGCGGCGGTAAAGGCGCCCTCGCCCCCGAACAGCCGATAGGTGGTCTCCGAATCCGCGCTGCCGCCATAGGTGAAATCCCCCGCGCCGCCGGTCTCGGGATCGTAGAGCCGCAGATAGACCCGGTCCCGGAGATCGGCAGGCAGGCTGAAGAAGATCTGCTCGCGACTGTCGACGTCGCCCTCGCGGGTCGCCGCGCGGCGGCCATAGACCACCAGCAGCCCGTCTTCCACCGGCGCGGCCTGGTCCTGGGCCAGGGCGCCTCCCGCATCGGCCAGCATCGCCAGCCCCAGCAGCGCCGCTGTCCATTTCCGTGCGATCCGCATTCGTCTTCCTCCGTTACCGGTCCGCCTGCGCGACCGGCCAGTCCCTATTCAAATGCCGCGTTGCCGGCATAATCCTCGATGATCAGCTCGATCAGTTCCAACGCCCCCGGCTCGGCCGGCAGGCTGGCGCGGCACAGCCCCGCCGCGCTGTCGCAGCGCAGGAAGCCTTCGATCTCTTCCCCGTCGATGGCGATGACAAAGGGCGCGGCCTGCCGCAGCCCACTGACGTCGCGCGCCTCGGCGACAATCTCGATCGGCCCGTCCGGCCCCTGCGGCCGGCCCAACTCGACCCGCAGGATCTCCGGCGGATCGATGTCATAGAGCGACCGCAGCGGCGCCACCGCCACGTTGCCCACCGCGTCGCTGGCGGCCAGTTCAAAACCGTTCTCGCCCGGTTGCAGGGTCAGCGTCAGGTCGAACCGTCCGCCCGTCAGCGGCACCTCGGTGCCGTCCAGTTCCAGCCGCACCGCGTCGCCGGCGCTGCCGGACACCTGCACCACATCCTCGCCGGTGGCGCGCGGCGGCGGCACGTCCAGCGCAATCTCCGGCGGAATCCGGTCGCTCAGCGCGGTGAACTCCGCCGTCCCCTCGACCGCACCGCCCGGTGCCAGCACCTCGATCCGGTAGGCGCGCGGCGCCTCGTCCACCGGCACGGTGAACCCCAGCCCGCCATCGGCCCCCAGCCGGGTGCGCAGAACCTCCGCGCCGGCCTCGTCGCGCACCATCACCTCGGCGCCGGACTCGCCCGTCGCGCGGCCCAGAACCGACAGCACGTCGGACCGCGCTGCCAGCGCCCCGTCGACCCGCGGAATACTGTCGGACAGCGCGATCTCCACCGCCGCCGCCGGGCGGTAGACCACGCTCAGGCTGCGGCGGCTCTCGTTGCCGGCCGGATCGGTGGCGACGACCGAGATCCGGTTCGGCCCCGGTTGCAGCGGCAGGCCGGCGAGAAAGCTGCCATCGCCCGCCACGTCCAGCGGCGCCCCGTTCAGGCTCAGCCGCGCGTCCGGCTCCGACGCGCCCAGAACCTCGGTCTGCGGCGCGGTCAGGATGATCCCGTCGGCCGGCGACAGCAGCGTCAGGAACGGCGGGGTATCGTCCACCCGCAGGGTGAAATCGCGCGGCGTGCTCCACGCCCCGGGCAGGCCCAGCCGGTCCAGCCCCGCGACCCGCCAGTGATAGCGCCCCGGCGTGAGCCCTCCGGCCACGAACCCCGCCTCCCGGATCCCCCATTCGGAGATCTTCATCTGGTTGAACCCCGGGTCGGCCGCCACCTCCAGCCAATAGCCTTCGGCGCCCTCCAGCGCGTCCCAGTCCAGCGGCGCCGCCGCCGTGTAGAGGATCGCGCCCACCTCCGGCGCCTTCACGATCGGGCTCTCCAGCACCTGCGCCCGCTGCGCCCCGGCCCCGGTCAGCACCACCCCTTCGTTCTCGCCCACGGTCAGGGTCTCCCCGTCCCGCGCGATCTCCAGCCCCGGCGCATCGTAGTTGACGAAACGCGCGCCGCTGGCATCGTTCTTGATCCAGAAGTCCGACGAATTCGTGGTGGTCTCCACCCCCGGCACCTCGATCTCAAAGGCGGTCTTGTCCGACAGCTGGTTCAGCAGCGCATAGAAATCGCCCTCGGCCAGCGAAACCTTGGTCACCTCGCCGCCGGTCAGCGGGTCCGAGCGCATGCGCTGGATGGTGGCGTTGGAATTGGGATTGAGCCGCAACCGGCTGAGATCGCGGAAGGTGACCTGCGTCGTGGAATTCGACAGCGTGCGCAACCGCTCGAATTCCACCAGCACGTCGTTCAGATCACGGTCCGACCAAGTCGGTTCCGCCGGCGACCGCCCCTCGACCCGGCCCTGCACGTCCGACACCACTGCCTCGGCGGCACGGTCGCGCTGGGCGATGGAAATCTCCAGCGCCTCCTCGGCAAAATCCGAGGCCACCCCGGCAAAGCTGACCACCTGCCGCCATTCGCCCTGTTCCCGCTGCGACACGGCGGAATCTCGATTCTCGATGGCGCTGCCGATCTGGGCCGGGGCAAAGATCCGCGCGCCCTCGGCCGTGGCCCGCTGGATCGCCTGCAGCGAGGCCATCAGCGCGCTGTCCGCGGCAAACACCTGGCGCACCGGCAGCGACAACTCGACCCCCGGCACCAGATCGGCGGGCGAGGCGATGTTGTTCAGCGCCAGCACCACCGGCCAAAGGTCCGGATCGCTCAGATACTTGCCGACGATGCCGCGAATGGTATCTCCTTCGGCGAACAGGACCCGCTCCGGCGGGGCATCCAGCGGATCGGTCTCGGCCCGCGCATCGGGCGCAATGGCCATCACCGCCGCGCATACGACCGCAACCGCCAGCAAGCGGCGCTGCGAAAACCACGACGAGACCCCGTTGAATTTCAAGCCCTGCCCCCTAGTTGGGCCATCGGAAACCAATAACTTGCCAATTTGTCGCATCTTCATGCAACGCCCCCGGATGAGGCAAGCAAATTCGGCCGACCCGGCACGGTTGATCGGCCGACTTGTCGAAACCTCAACAACCCGCCCCGCACCTGATCGACTGTTTCGCACACGCGAACAATCCTAACGGGAAACCGGCCGGTTGCGCTTGATCGTGCGCAAAACCACGTTGGTCTGGGCGCTGTTCACTGCCGGCAGACGAAACAGGAACCCCTCCAGAAACCGGTTGTAGGCCTCCAGATCGCGGCACAGCACCCGCAGGTGATAATCGGCTTGGCCCGTGGTGGCATAGCATTCCTGCACCTCAACGCTGGCCTCGACCGCCCGGATGAACTCGACGATCCGCTCCGGGTCATGGCGGGTCAGATGCACATGCACGATCGCCTCGAACCCCAACCCCATCTCGCCGGGATCGACCACCGCGCCATAGCGTTCGATCACCCCGGCCTCTTCCAGCGCGCGTACCCGCCGCCACAGGGCCGAGGCCGACATGCCCACCGCCTCGGCCAGTTCCGCGTTCGAGCGCCTGCAATCCTCCTGCAACAGCCGCAGCAGTTTGATATCTCGCCGATCCAGATCCATACGTGGTTTCCTGTTTCGTCATTAGCCACTTCAATGAATGACTTAACCGAAATTCCGCGAAATACCACAAAATCTGAAACGTTTTTCCGCCACCAGCGGGCCATGATTGCACCGCATCACATTCGCCAGGGGGCACGCGCCATGACCAAGCAGGACACCGGGTTTCGCACCTATCAACTCGACGACCGCTACACCCATACCTCCGGCCGCGTCTTTCTAACCGGAACCCAGGCGCTGGCGCGGATCATGATGGACCAGGCCCGCCGCGACCGCGACGCCGGGCTGAACACCGCCGGGTTCGTGTCGGGCTATCGCGGCTCACCCCTCGGCGGGCTCGACCTGGAGCTGTGGCGCGCGCGCAAACGGCTGGAGGCCGACCGCATCACCTTCATGCCCGCCGTGAACGAGGATCTCGGTGCCACCGCCGTGCTCGGCGCACAGCAGGCCAGCCTTGATCCCGATTGCACCTACGACGGCGTGTTTTCCATGTGGTACGGCAAGGGGCCGGGGGTGGACCGCTCCGGCGATGCGCTGAAACACGGCAACGCCTATGGCAGCGCCCCCAGGGGCGGGGTGCTGGTGGTCGCCGGCGACGATCACGGCTGCGTCTCCTCCTCGATGCCGCACCAGTCCGACGTTGCCTTTATGGCGTGGTTCATGCCCACGCTGAACCCCGCCTCGGTCGAGGAATACCTGGAATACGGCGAATACGGGCTGACGCTGTCGCGCTATTCCGGCACCTGGGTCGGGTTCAAGGCGATCTCGGAAACCGTGGAATCCGCCCGCTCGGTCACGCTGCGGCCCGACCGCGCCTTTACCCTGCCCGCGCTCGACCTGCCCCCCGGCGGATTGCACGTGCGCGCCGCCGACCTGCCCAGCGCCGAGATCGAGACCCGCATCCAGCACAAGCTGCGCGCGGTCGAGAGCTTTGTCGAGGCAAACCCGATCGACCGCGCCCTCTACGGCATCCCCGACGCGCGGTTCGGCTTCGTCACCACCGGCAAAGGGCATCTCGACCTGATGGAGGCGCTGCGCCTTCTGGGTCTGGACGAACCCGCCTGCCGCCGCCTCGGCATCGACATCTACAAGGTCGGTATGGTCTGGCCACTGGCGCGGCGCGACGCGCTGGAATTCGTGCGCGAAAAGCACGAGGTGCTGGTGGTCGAGGAAAAGCGCGGCATCATCGAGAGCCAGTTCAAGGAATATTTCTATGACTGGCCCGGCCACAAGCCCGAGAAAATGGTCGGCAAATACGACAGCAAGGGCGCGCCGCTGATCCCCTGGACGGGCGAGCTTGATCCGCTGATGCTGGCGCCCATCGTCGCGGACCGGCTCGACCGGTTCTTTCCCGACGAGGGCCTGCCGCAAAAGGCCAAGGCGCTTACCGACACGCCGCCGACGCTGCTGAATGTCGCGGGGGCCAACCGCACACCGTACTTCTGCTCGGGCTGCCCGCACAACACCTCGACCAAAGTTCCCGAAGGCTCGCGCGCGGCCAGCGGCATCGGCTGTCATGTGATGGCCAGCTGGATGAACCGCGAAACCTATGGCTATGCCCAGATGGGCGGCGAGGGCGTGCCGCATGTCGCCGCCAGCAAGTTTACCGGCGGCAAGCATATCTTTCAGAACCTGGGCGAGGGCACCTGGTATCACTCCGGCAGCCTCGCCATCCGGCAGGCGGTCGCGGCGAAGACCAACATCACCTACAAGATCCTTTACAACGACGCCGTCGCCATGACCGGCGGCCAGCCCGTTGACGGCCCGGTCAGCGTGCATGGCATCGCCCAGACCTGCCGTGCCGAGGGGGTGCAGCGCATCGCGCTGGTCTCGGACGATATCGGCAAGTTCCGTCCCGGCGATTTTCCCACCGGCACCAGTTTCAACGACCGCGCCGAGATGGACGCGGTGCAGCGCGAACTGCGCGAGATCCCCGGCGTGACGGTGCTGATCTACGAACAGACCTGCGCCACCGAGAAACGCCGCCGGCGCAAGCGCGGCACCATGGACGACCCCAAGCGGTTCGCATGGATCAACGATCTGGTCTGCGAGGGCTGCGGTGATTGCTCGGTCGAAAGCAACTGCCTCAGCGTCGAGCCGCGCGAAACCCCGCTGGGCCGCAAGCGCAGGATCAACCTGAATTCCTGCAACAAGGATTTCTCCTGCCTCAACGGTTTTTGCCCCAGCTTTGTCACCGTCGAGGGCGCCACCCGGCGCAAGCGCGCGGCGGCCGATCTGGATTTCCTCGGGCTTGAGGGCACCCTGCCCGCCCCCGACCTGCCCGCGCTCGACGCCCCGTTCGATCTGCTGGTCACCGGCGTCGGCGGCACCGGCGTGGTGACCGTCGGCGCGCTGATCACCATGGCCGCGCATCTGGAGGGCAAGGGCAGCTCGGTCCTGGATTTCACCGGCTTCGCGCAGAAATTCGGCACCGTGCTCAGCTATATCCGACTCGGGTCCGCGCCCGAGGCGATCAACCAGGTGCGAATCGGCCCCGGCGCGGCGGATGCCGTGATCGGCTGCGACATCGTCGTCAGCTCGGCCCCCAAGGCCAGCGCCCATTACCGCAAGGGTACGAAATTCGTGCTGAACCGGGCCGAGATGCCGACCGGCGATCTGGTGCTGCACCGCGACGCACAGTTGAAACTCGACGCCCGCGAGCAGGTGATCGCCGGCGTGATCGGCGCGCAAAACCTCTCGGCCCTCGACGCCAACGCGGCGGCGGAAAAGCTGTTGGGCGATTCGGTCTTCGCGAACGTGATGATGCTGGGTTTCGCCTGGCAAAAGGGGCTGGTCCCGGTCAGCGCCGCCGCGCTGGGTCAGGCAATCCTTTTGAACGGGGTTCAGGTCGAGACCAACCGCGCCGCCTTTGCCATTGGCCGGATCATGGCCGACGCGCCGGAGCAGCTCGAGGCGGCCTATCGGGAAGAGGAGGCGCCGGAGGAAACCCTCGACCAGATGATCGACCGGCGCGCCGATTTCCTTACCGGTTACCAGGACGCCGCCTATGCCGAGCGCTACCGTACGAAATTGGCCGATTTTCGTACCAAATGCCCCGGCGCCTCCGACGATCTGCTGCGCGCTACGGCCCGGTCGCTGTTCAAGCTGATGGCCTACAAGGACGAGTTCGAGGTCGCCCGCCTGATGGTCGACCCACGTTTTGACGCCGAGCTGAACCAGCACTTCGAAGGCGATTTCAAGATCAACTACCACCTCGCCCCGCCGCTGCTGTCCCGCCGCAAGGATGCCCGGGGGCGCCCGCAAAAGCGTAAATTCGGCCCGTGGATGGGCGCCGGTTTCCGCCTGCTGGCGCGGATGAAGGGGCTGCGGAACACGCCGCTCAACCCCTTCGGCCACCACGAGGAGGCCCGCCTGCACCGCGACCTGCTGGCCTGGTACGAGGGCGCGCTGGACAGGCTCGCCACCCGCTATACCCCTGACCGCAATGAGGAATTCACCGCCGTCCTCGCCGCCCCGATGGAGATCCGCGGCTACGGTCCGCTGCGGATGGAAGCGGCGCAAAAGGTCCGGGCCGAGATTGACGCGAAACTGGATAACCTCGGCTGAACCGGCCCCTAAAGCGCCGCGCTGGGCCGCGCCTTGATCCGCTCGAACCAGTCCAGCGTGGCGCTGTTGTCCTCGGGGATGCGGGTGCGGATGACACGGGCGAAATCGACGAAGACAAAGCCGGTGATATCGGCCAGCGAGAACCGCTCCCCCGCCAGCCAGGGGCTGTGCTGCAACCGCTCCTCCAACTGATCGAAAAAGAACCCGACGCGCGCGCGGCCCCGTTCCGCCAGTTCGGGGATCTGCTCAAAATCCAGTGGGCCGGGGATGGCGCGCCCCTTCATGTGGGGGTTGGTGTTGCGCAAAACCTCGGCGATCGGCATCCCGCCCTGCTGCTCGACGATGGCGTTCCACATCATCACCAGCCCCTTTTCCTCAGGCGACACCCCCATCAAGGGCGGCTCGGGAAACGCGGCCTCCAGATAGGCGGCGATGCCAAGGTTCTCGGCAAGAACCGTGCCGTCATCGGTGACCAGCACCGGGATCGTGCCGCGCGGGTTGACCGCAAGGAACTCCTGCGAAAGCTGCTCTCCCTTCGCGATGGAGATATCGCGGGTCTCGATCTCCAAGCCCTTTTCGGCGATGAACATGCGCGCCCGGCGCGGGTTGGGCGCGGTGGAACAATCGTAAAATATCATGCGGTCTCCTCCTGTTCGGGGCAGGATAGACGCGGGGATGCCCATGCGTAAGCCTGTCTTGCGAAGGTGACGGAACGTCCCGGCGCCATGCAAATGTTGCATTCCCTGTTTCGCCCGGGCACAGGCCGGGATCTATTCCAGCGCGCGGCTCACGGCGCGGGCGATCACCCGTTCCTCGTCGGTGGGGATCACCAGAACCTCGACCGGGCCGGTGCCGATCTGCGTGGCATCCTTGTCATTCGCCCCGGCATCAAGGCCGAGCCCGAGAAACTCCATCCCCTCGATCACCCGGGCGCGGATCGGGGCGGCGTGTTCGCCGATGCCGCCGGTGAACACCACGCCATCCAGCCCGCCCAGAACGGCGGCCATCGCCCCCAGTTCGCGCCGAATCCGAAAGACATAGTAATCCACCGCCTCGGCCGCGCGCGGATCGTCGCTGCCCAGCAGCGTACGCATGTCGTGGCTGATCTCCGACAGCCCCTTGAGCCCGCTGTCATGGTAAAGGATACGCTCGATCTCCGCCGCGCCCATCCCCTGCCCCATCAGGTAGAGCAGCACGCCCGGATCAAGCTGCCCGCAGCGGGTGCCCATCGGCAAGCCATCCAGCGCCGAGAACCCCATGGTCGAGCCGACGCTGTGCCCGTCCCTGATCGCGCACATCGAGGCGCCGTTGCCCAGATGCGCCACCACGACCCGGCCCTTGGCCAGGTCCGGCCAGTCCTTGCGCAGGCAGGAGGTGATGTAATCATAGCTCAGCCCGTGAAACCCGTAGCGGCGCACGCCCTGTTCGTAGAACCGGCGCGGCAGCGCGAAGGCATCATTCACGAACGGATGCCCTCGGTGAAAGGCGGTGTCGAAACAGCCCAGTTGCAGCGCCTCGGGAAAGGCGACCTGCGCCGCGTCCACGGCGGCAAGGTTGTGCGGCTGGTGCAGCGGCGCCAGCGGCTCCAGCGTGCGCAACTGGTCGATCACCTCCGCCGTCAGCCTCACCGGGTCTCCAAAGCTCTTGCCGCCATGCACGATCCGGTGGCCGACGCCCCGCACCTCGCGCCCCTCCAGTACCGGCGCCAGCGCCTGCAGGATGGCGCGCAGCGCCACGGCGTGATCGGCCGGACCGATCTCGCGCGCAGGCTCCCCCTTGACCGTCAGCCGAGCAAGCGGGCCAAGGTTTTCCACCTGCCCCGAGGCCAGCAGCGGCGGCTCGTCGCCGGTCTCGTGCACCCCGAACTTGATCGAGGAACTGCCCGCGTTCAGTGTAAGGATCACGCTCATGAAATGTCTCCTGCGACGTGATCGGCATAGAGCGCGGCCACCGCGCAGGACGCCAGCCGCGCCTGGTCGTCATCGGCCCGGCTGGTCAGGATGATCGGGCATTTGGCGCCCATCACCACGCCGCCGGCCTCGGCATGGGCGAGAAAGGTCAGCTCCTTGGCCAGCATGTTGCCCGATTCCATATTGGGCGCGACCAGAATATTGGCCCGCCCCGCCACCAGCGAGCGGATGCCCTTGGTCGCCGCCGCGCCGATGTCGATCGCATTGTCCATTGCCAGCGGCCCGTCCACCAGCCCGCCGGTGATCTGGCCGCGCTCGGCCATCTTCGACAGCGCCGCGGCATCGAGTGTCGAGGGGATCGCGGGGTTCACCGTCTCCACCGCCGAGAGCACGCCGACCTTGGGCTCTGCCATGCCCAGCGCATGCGCCAGGTCGATGGCGTTCTGGACGATATCGGCCTTGGTCTGCAGGTCGGGGGCGATGTTGATCGCCGCGTCGGTCACCATCAGCAGGTGATCGAGCCCCGGCACATCCATCACGAAGACATGGCTCAGCCGCCGGCCGCCCCTGCGCAGCCCGCCCTCGCGCTTGACCACCTCGCTCAGCAGGATGTCGGTGTGCAGATGCCCCTTCATCAGCGCCGCCGCCTCATGCGCCAGCACCATGCGCACCGCCTCCTGCGCGGCCAGCCGGTGATCGCGCACATCGACGATGCGATAGGGGCTCAGGTCGATTCCCACTTCCGCCGCCGCCTCGGCGATGCGCTCGGCATGGCCGATCAGGATCGGGTCGATCAGCGTATGTTCCGCCGCCAGGATGGCGCCGGCCAGCGCATCGGGCTTTTCCGGGGCGACCACGGCGGTGGGGATCGCCGGCAGCGGCTCGGCCATCGCCAGCAGCCGGTCGAAATGCACATGCCGCTGCAGCGTCAGCCCGGGCAGATCCTCGGCGGCAAAGCTCAGCGGTTTCTCCGGCGCATAGACCTGCGCCTCGCCTTCGAGGATGCGGTCCCCGGCGGCGTTCTCGATCCAGGTGTCGAATGTCACCAGCCGGTCGGCGCGCTTCTCGGTCAGCAGCACCTTTACCGTCAGCGTGTCGCCCGCATGGGCCCGGCCGACGAACCGCAGCGTCTGGCTGTGATAAAGCGTGCCGGGGCCGGGCAGATCGCAACCCAGCACGGCCGAGATCAGCGAGGCCACCCACATGCCCGGCGCGATCGCCTCCGGCTTGCCGTCGCCGTCGCCGTCCTCCTCGGGCAGGTGCATCGGGTTCACGTTGCCCGAACTGCTGGCGAAGATGAACAGATCCTCGGCCCGCAGGGTGCGGGTGCGCGTCGCCTCCATGCCGATTTCGAGTTGGTCGAAGGGCACGTTGTGAATGGCTGTCGTGGGCATCTGCTCGACCTCCTGTATTGTCCTGCCACCAGCGGTAGCGCCAGTTTGCGACATGTGAGTTAAAGCGCGGGCCCGAGGCAGGGGCAAGCGCCGGAAGGTCGCGATACGGGCTTGGCTTGACGCGAAGCGGCGCCGTGCCCGATCTATTTGCGATAGATGAAACACCGCCCCGGCACCGCGCCCGCGGGCAAGGGCATCTCTTCCAGCGCGTCGAAATACATCCGGTCCGACGATACCATCAGCCCGCCTTTTGCCAGCAAAGGCTCGATCAGCGGCGAGACCCTGCGCGCAAAGGCATCGTTCTTGGCCAGGTTGTGCCCACCCAGATCGGCGTGGATCAGGCTGGCGGTGGGGCCGAATCGCTCCAGCGTCTGCGGCAGGGTCTCCATCACGTCGCCTAGAATCGTGAACGCCTCTTCCGGCGTCGAATCGGGATGCGAGGCGATGGCCCGCTCGAACACATAGATGTCGCGCCCGGCGATCTTCTCGCGCATGTGGTGATAGGTGCGCCCGTTGCCCAGGCCCAGTTCGAACACCGCCCCCGGCAGCGCGGCGGTCTCGGCAATCGCGTGATCCAGGCAGGCGCGTTGCGACACCATTCGGTCGATGAAAACATCCAGTCGGCTCATCCGGGGGCTCCTTGCGGCGATGACTGCCCCCTCATGCCAAATCCGCCGGCAGATGTGTAGCCCGGGCGCACCGGCATTTGCGACGGTCCTGCGACAAGGGGCAATTGGGGTTTGACTAATCGGGCGCCGTCACGCGATGGTGAGACCAAAAGACCTGTGGGGGTAAAGGTTTGTTTTCACCAATGATCGACGCGGCGGGAAAGACCGGATGACCCCACTGCTTTCCGTCGAGAACCTGAGCATCGGCTTTGGCCGGGACGAGGCGGTGGTCCGCGACGTCAGCTTTCGCGTGATGCCCGGCGAGACGCTGGCGCTGGTCGGCGAATCCGGCTCGGGCAAGACGGTGACCTGCCGCGCGGTGCTGCGCATCCTTCCGCGCAACGCCCAGATCCGCAGCGGAACCGTCATGCTCAACAGCGGCGGTAAGTCGCTGGACCTCACAACCATGGGCGAGCGCCGGCTGCGCGACGTGCGCGGCAACCAGGTCGCGATGATCTTCCAGGAACCGATGCGCTCGCTCTCACCGCTGCACCGGATCGGCAACCAGGTGAGCGAGGTGCTCTGGCTGCATCGCGAAGGCAGCGACAGCGACGCGAAACGCCAGGTGCTCGACACCTTCGCGCGGGTGGGCTTTCCCGACCCGGAGCGCGCCTATCGCTCCTACCCGTTCGAACTGTCCGGCGGCATGCGGCAGCGCGCGATGATCGCCATGGCGATGGTCGCCAAGCCCGATCTGCTGATCGCCGACGAACCGACGACCGCGCTCGACGTGACCACCCAGGCGCAGGTGCTGGGACTGATCAAGGAATTGCAGCGCGAAACCGGCATGGGGCTGATCCTGGTCACCCACGACCTCGGGGTGGTCGCCAACATGGCCGAGCAGGTGGTGGTGATGCATCGCGGCCGGATCATGGAGGCCGGCGCCGCCGAGCCGCTGCTGCGGTCCCCGGCGCACCCCTATACCCGTCAGCTCTTCAACGCCGCCCCGTCGATCCCGGCCGAGGCGAAACCGGCACCGCCCCTGCCCGACCAGGATCTGATCCTGCAGATGAAGGCGGTTTCCAAGACCTACACGATGCGCGCCGGCTCGGCCTGGCGGCCCGATGTGCTGATCCACGCCTGCCGGGGCATCGACCTCAAGCTGCCGCGCGGCAAGACGCTGGCCATCGTCGGCGAAAGCGGCTCGGGCAAGACCACCGCGGCGCGCATCGCGCTGGGGGCCGAACTGCCCGACCCGGGCGGCGAGGTGCTGTTCCGCCCCAAGGACGCCGACCCGATCGCCGTGCACCACATGAGCCGCTCCGAGCGCACCGCCTTTCAGCGCCAGGCCCAGATGGTGTTCCAGGATCCCTATTCCTCGCTCAGCCCGCGGATGCGGGTGCTGGATGCGCTGACCGAACCGCTGGAGATCCACCGCATCGGCACCCGGGCCGAGCGGCGCGACCGCGCCGCCGAGATGCTGCGCCAGGTCGGGCTGAACCCCGACATGCTGCAACGCTATCCGCATGCCTTCTCCGGCGGCCAGCGCCAGCGCCTGTCGATCGCGCGGGCGATGATGCTCGACCCTTCGCTGATCGTCTGCGACGAGCCGACCTCGGCGCTCGACGTCTCGGTGCAGGAACAGATCCTGACCCTGCTGGAGGACATCCGCGACCGGATGGGCCTGTCTTATCTCTTCATCAGCCACGACCTCGCCGTGGTTGCCCGCATCGCCGACGAGGTGGCGGTGATGCGTCAGGGGCTGGTGGTCGAACAGGCGCCGCCCGACACGCTGTTCTACAACCCCAAGCATCCCTATACCAAGGCGCTGATCGCTGCCCAGCCGACCCCGGACATCGACCGCCCGATCGACCTGAAACTGGTGGCGCTCGGCGCCGGTGCCCCGGAAAGCTGGCCCGACGGCTTTCGTTTTTCCGACACCGTGATACCGTCGCTCACCGAATTGGAACCCGGCCACAAGGTACGCTACCATGTTTGACCGCCGCCTGAATCGCACCCGCAACCTCGCCCGGACCGCCGCCGTCGCGCTGCTGGCCGCGCTGGCGCCGCTGGCCGCCGCCGCCCTGCCCCCGCTACAGGAAAGCGCGTTCTGGCAGGAAGAAATAGACAGCGGCGACCTGCCGCCCGTGGCCGAACGGCTCCCCGATGCGCCGCTGGTCGTCGATCTCGAGGCCAAGGGCCGCGAGATGGGCACCCCAGGCGGCACCCTGCGCACCATGGTCACCCGCAGCAAGGACATCCGCCAGATGGTCGTCTACGGCTATGCCCGGCTGATCGGCTACGACGCCGATTACAAACTGGCGCCCGACCTGCTGGAAAGCTTCGAGAACGAGAACAACCGCAGGTTCACCCTGCGCCTGCGCCCCGGTCACAAATGGTCGGACGGCCATCCCTTCACCTCGGCCGATTTCGCCTATTGGTGGGACGACGTGGCCAACAACCCCGCGCTCAGCCCCGCCGGGCCGCCGGATTTCCTGCGGATCGAGGGGGAACTGCCAAGGGTCAGCTTTCCCGACGCCACCACCGTGGTGTTCGAATGGAACGCGCCCAACCCCAGCTTTCTGCAAACGCTGGCCCAGGCGCGGCCGCCCTTCATCTACCGCCCGGCGCATTTCCTGAAACAGTACCACAAGAAATACGCCGACCCCGCCGCACTCGCCGAAGCGGTCGAGGAGGAGCGGGTGAAAAGCTGGGCCGCGCTGCACAACAAGCTCGACAACATGTACAAGTTCGACAACAGCGCGCTGCCCACCCTGCATCCCTGGATGAACGCCACCTCCGGCAAGAAGATCCGCCACCTCTTCGTGCGCAACCCGTTCTTTCATCGGATCGACGCCAACGGCGTGCAACTGCCCTATATCGACGTGGTCGAGATGGAGATCGTCGCCGGCGGGCTGGTCGCCGCCAAGGCCAACGCCGGCGAGGCCGATCTGCAGGGTCGCGGCCTCGATTTCCGCGACATCTCGATCCTGCGCAAGGGCGAGGCGGATGGCGGCAACTACCGCACCCTGCTCTGGCCCACCGGCGTCGCCTCGCAGATCGCGATCTATCCCAACCTGAACGTCAACGACCCGATCTGGCGCGAGGTGCTGCGCGACGTGCGCGTGCGCCGCGCGCTGTCGCTGGGCATCGACCGGGCGACGATCAACCGCGCGCTCTATTTCAAGCTGGCCAAGCCCGGCGCGATGACCGTGCTGCCACAAAGCCCGTTCTTCGATGAAAAACTGCGCGATTCCTGGGCCCAGTACGACCCCGATCAGGCCAACGCCCTGCTCGACGCGGCCGGGCTCGACAAGCGTCTGGGCAATGGCACCCGCCTGCTGCCCGATGGCCGGCCGATGGAATTCGTGATCGAAACCGCCGGTGAGAGGCAAGAGGTCGAGAACGCGCTGCAGATCATCACCGACACCTGGCGCGAGATCGGCGTCAAGCTGGTGATGCGCCCGCTCGACCGCGACATCCTGCGCAACCGGGTGTTCGCTGGCTCCTCCATGGCCTCGGTCTGGTACGGATGGGACAACGGCATCCCCCAGCCCTATACCTCGCCCGACTACCTTGCGCCGCGTCAGCAGGAATTTCTCGCCTGGCCGAAATGGGGCCAGTTCTACCAGACCGGCGGCGAAGCCGGCGAGCCGCCCGACATGGCGCCGGCGCAACGCCTGATGGATCTGGCCCACGACTGGGAACAGGCCAGCACCGACGACGAACGCAGCGCCGCCTGGCGCGAGATGCTGCAGATCCACGCCGACCAGGTCTTTGGCATCGGCATCCTGGCCGAGGCGCCGCAGCCCATCGTGGTGAACAAGCGGCTGCGCAACGTGCCGGAAAAGGGCCTCTGGGCCTGGGATCCGGGGGCGCATTTCGGTATTCACCGGCCGGATGAGTTCTTTTTCGCCAACGACGGCTGAGGGGAGCGCCGAATGCCAATCCTGCGCTACGCGATCTATCGGTTTGCGACCATGTTGCTCACGCTTCTGGTGGTCTCGGTGATGGTCTTCGTGATCATCAACCTGCCGCCGGGCGATTACCTGTCGAACCAGATCGCCGAACTGCGCGCCAGCGGGCAGGAGGCCGGCGTCGCCAAGGCCGAATTCCTGCGCACCGAGTACGCGCTCGACCGGCCGCTGTGGCAGCAATACATGATCTGGGTCGGCTTCATGCCCGGCCCCAACGGGTTCGCCGGGCTGGTGCAGGGCAATTTCGGCTGGTCGTTCGAATTTGACCGCCCGGTCTCGGAGATCGTCGGGGAAAGCCTCTGGCTGACGGTGCTGGTCAACCTCGCCGCCGTGCTCTTCGTCTACATGGTGGCGCTGCCGCTGGGGGTGCTGGCGGCGGCAAAATCGAAGACCTGGATCGATTACACCTCGGCCTTTGTCGGATACCTCGGGCTGGCGACACCCAACTTCCTGCTGGCGCTGATCCTGTTCTACTACGGGCACAAGTATTTCGACCTGCCGATCGGCGGGCTGATGGACCCGGCCTTCGAGGGGCAGCCGATGGGCTGGGACAAGGCCCGCTCGATCCTGATCCACCTGATCGTGCCGACCTTCGTCATCGGCACGTCGGGTGCCTCGGCGATGATGCAGCGGCTGCGGGCGAACATGCTGGACGAGCTTGGAAAACCCTATGTCGAGACCGCCATCGCCAAGGGGATGAGCCCCAGCCGCATGCTGACCAAGTACCCGCTGCGGGTGGCCTTCAACCCCTTTGTCGCCGACATCGGCAACCTGCTGCCGGCGATGGTCTCGGGCTCGGTTCTGGTCTCGGTGGTGCTGGGGCTGCAGACCATCGGCCCGACCCTGCTGACCGCGCTGAAGACACAGGATCAGTTCCTGTCGGCCTTCGTGCTGATGTTCGTCGCCCTGCTGACCCTGATGGGCACGATGATTTCCGACGTGCTGCTGGTCCTGCTCGATCCGCGCATCCGCTATGAAGGGCGCGACGCATGACCCAGCTGCCCGACGGACGCTATGTGGACGACGCCCCCTATGACCCGCAGGCCAGCATCCAGCAGTTGGAACGGCGCGATCTCGACGCGCCCAACTGGCTGCTGATCTGGCGCAAGTTCCGGCAACACAAGCTGGGGCTGTTTTCCGGGATCTTCCTGCTGATCTGCTACCTGATGCTGCCCTTTGCCGGGTTCATCGCCCCCTACACCCCAAATGAGCGACTGTCGGAGCACCTCTATGCCCCGCCGCAAAGCGTGAATTTCTTTCACGAGGGTGCATTCCAGGGCCCCTTCGTCTATCCCATCGTGGCCGAGGCGGATCTGGAAACCTTCCAATGGAAATTCGTGCCGGATGAAAGCCGCCCGATGCCGCTGGAGTTCTTTTGCCCGGGCGGATCCTATCGCCTTGCCGGCCTGATCAAGAGCGACCGGCACCTGTTCTGTGCGCCCGAGGGCGCGACGCTGTTCCTCTGGGGCTCCGACCGGCTGGGACGCGACGTGTTCAGCCGCATCCTCTACGGCGCGCAACTGTCGCTGACCGTGGGGCTGATCGGGATCTCGGTCTCGTTCCTGCTGGGCATCAGCTTCGGCTCTGTCGCGGGCTATTTCGGCGGCAGGATCGACTGGGTAATCAACCGGGTGATCGAGATTCTGCGCTCCCTGCCGGAACTGCCGCTGTGGCTGGCGCTCTCGGCAGCGGTGCCGTCGAACTGGGGGCCGGTCTCGGTGTTCTTCATCATCTCGGTGATCCTCGGGATTCTCGACTGGCCGGGGTTGGCCCGTTCGGTGCGCGCCAAATTCCTCAGCCTGCGCGAAGAGGAATACGTGCGCGCGGCGGAAATGATGGGGGCAAGCTCGGGCCGGGTGATCCGCAAGCACCTGCTGCCCAACTTCATGTCCCACCTGATCGCCAGCGCCACGTTGTCGATCCCGGCGATGATCCTGGGCGAAACCGCGCTCAGCTTCCTCGGGCTCGGGCTGCGCGCCCCGGCGGTAAGCTGGGGGGTGATGCTGAACGACGCGCAGAACCTCGCCTCGATCGAGATCTATCCCTGGACCGCGATCCCGATGCTGCCGATCATCGTCATCGTTCTGGCCTTCAACTTCCTCGGCGACGGGCTGCGGGATTCGCTGGACCCATACGAAAGCTGACGGAGGCCGCGGGGGCGCCATGAGCAAGAGGTATTCCGCCCTGAGCCTGCTGCGCGAGGGGCTGCACGGCCATCGCGGCTGGGCCCCGGCCTGGCGCACGCCGGATCCGAAACCGCGCTATGACGTGATCGTCATCGGCGGCGGCGGGCACGGGCTGGCCACCGCATACTATCTTGCGAAGAACCACGGTCTGAAAAACGTGGCCGTGCTGGAAAAGGGCTGGCTCGGCGGCGGTAACACCGGGCGCAACACCACGGTGATCCGCTCGAACTACTATTACCCGGCGAGCACGGATCTGTACGATCTGTCGGTCAGATTGTACGAAACCCTGTCGCGTCAGCTGAACTTCAATATCATGTTCTCGCAGCGCGGCATGCTGGTGCTGGCCCATTCCGAACCGGAAATGGAACTGGCCGCGCGCCAGGTCAACGCGATGCAGCTCAACGGCGCCGATGCCGAGCTGCTGAGCGCCGACGAGGTCCGCAAGCGCGCGCCGCTGCTGAACTTCGCTCCCGATGCCCGCTACCCGATCCACGGCGCCACCTGGCAGGGCCGCGCCGGCACCGCGCGGCACGATGCGGTGGCCTGGGGGCTGGCGCGGGCCGCCGACAGGCTTGGCGTCGACATCATCCAGAACTGCGAGGTCACCGATGTCATCACCGAGGCCGGCCGCGCCGTGGGCGTCGCTACCACGAAGGGTGAAATCCGCGCGGATCGCATCGGCGCGGCGGTGGCGGGCCATTCCTCGGTGCTGGCAAATCTGGCGGGCTACAGCCTGCCGATCCAGTCCTATGCGCTGCAGGCCTTCGTCACCGAGCCACTGAAACCGGTGATCGACACGGTCGCCTTTTCGCCCGCCTGCGGCACCTATTTCAGCCAGTCGGACAAGGGCGGGCTGGTGATCGGCGGCGGGCTCGACCGGGTGCCCTCCTATGGCCAGCGCGGCAATATGCCGATGCAGGAGGCGGTGCTGGGCGGCTTGTGCGAGATGGCACCGATGCTGGCCAAGGTCAAACTGCTGCGCCACTGGGCCGGGATCGTCGATGTCACGCCCGACAGTTCGCCCATCATCGGACCCTCGGGCGTCGACGGCCTTTATGTCAACTGCGGCTGGGGCACCGGCGGGTTCAAGGCGATCCCGGCGGGCGGTTACCTGTTCGCCCATCTGCTCGCCACCGGCCAGCACCACGAGATTTCGCGCCTCTTCGACAAGGGCCGCTTCACCACCGGGCACCTGATCGACGAGGGCGCGGCCTCGGGCATCGCGCATTAGAAAGGACCGGTCATGCAGCTGTTCCCCTGCCCCTTCTGCGGCGCGCGCGACGAGCGGGAGTTTCATTTCATGGGCGAGGCCGGCAAGACGCGGCCCGACACCCAGCAGCCGGTCAGCGACGCGGACTGGGCCGCATACCTTTACGACCAGCGCAACGACAAGGGCCGGGTGCGCGAGGTCTGGATGCACCTGCCCTGCCGCGAGGTCTTCGGGATGCAGCGCGACAGCGTGACGATGCAGGTGCTTGGCACCACCGCGTTCAGAAAGGCGGGCGCATGAGCGGTACACGAACCGAGACCGGCGGGCTGATCGACCGCACGAAGACCCTGCGCTTTCGCTTTGACGGGCGCGGTTACGCGGGCCATCCCGGCGATACGCTGGCCTCGGCGCTGCTGGCGAACGGGGTGCGGGTGCTCGGGCGCAGCTTCAAGTATCACCGCCCGCGCGGGGTTTGGGGCGGCTGGTTCGACGATCCCAATGCGATCCTTGACGTCGGCCTTGATGGGAACGCGATCCCCAATTGCCAGGCCACCACAACGCCGCTGCTGGATGGCATGGAGAGCCGCGCCGTTAACGCCTGGCCCAGCGCCGCGCGCGATGTGAAAGGCGGGCTGGACCTGCTGCACCGCTGGCTCGGGGCCGGGTTCTACTACAAGACCTTCATCTGGCCTGACTGGCACCTGTTCGAACCGACGATCCGGCGCATGGCGGGGTTGGGCGCGGTGGATGGCAAGACGATCCCGGACTATGTGGCCGATCAGATCCATGACTCCTGCGACCTGCTGGTGGTGGGCGGCGGCGCGGCCGGGCTGGCGGCGGCGCGCGCGGCGGCCGAGGCCGGGCAGGACGTGGTCCTGGTCGAGGATCATGCAGACCTGGGCGGCGGTCTCTACCGGCGCGGCGGCGAGGTCGAGGGACGCTCCCCGGCAGACTGGTTGGCCGAACAGCGCGCAGCCATCGAAACCGCCGGCGGGTGCATTCTGAGCAGCACCACGGCCTTTGGCGTCTACGATCACGGACTGGTCGGGCTGGCCACCGATCGCGGTTTCGCCCGCGCGCCGCGGCTCACCCGGATGCGGGCGCGGCGCACCCTCATGGCGACCGGCGCGCTGGACCGCCCCCTTACCTTTGCCGACAACGACCGCCCCGGCGTGATGTCGCTGCAGGCGGCGGCGGAGTACCTGGGCCGATACGGCGTGTTGGTGGGCCGGCGCATCGTGGTCCTGTCCAACAACAGCGCCGGGCAATCCGCCGTTGCGGCGCTGCGTGCGGCCGGGGCCGAGGTGGTGGAGGCCGATCCGGCAGACGGCCCGATCCGCGCCCTCGGCGGCGCGCGGTTGAACGGCGTGCAGGTCGGCGACAGGCAGCTTGCATGCGACAGTCTGCTGGTCTCCGGTGGCCTCACCCCGGTGGTGCATCTGTGGCGCCATGCCGGCGGCAAGCTGGACTGGAGCGAGACCGCCAACGCCTTCCTCCCCGGTGCGGCCCCGGAGGGGATGGCGGCCATCGGCGCGGCGAACGGGACCTTCAACCTGCAAGCGGCGCTGGAAGAGGCCCGCGCGGTGGCTTTGGGCAAACCACCCGCCCCCTCCGCCAGCAGTTACACGATCCGCCCGCTCTGGCCGGAGCCCGGGGCAAAGGGGCGGCAATGGATCGATTTCCAGCATGACGTCACGCTCAAGGACATCGAACTGGCGGCGCGGGAAAACTATGTCTCGGTCGAGCATCTGAAACGCTACACCACGCTGGGCATGGCGGCGGATCAGGGCAAGACCTCCAACATGGCCGGCCTCGCCGCCATGGCCGCGATCCAGGGCAGGCCGATCCCGGAGGTGGGCACGACAACCTTTCGCCCGCCCTTCGTTCCAGTACCGCTGGAGCTGTATCACGGGGCGCGGCGCGGCCAGCTTCTGAACCCGCTGAAACGGCTGGCGCTGGAGCCGCAGCACCGGCAGGCCGGTGCGGCGCTGGGCGAATACGGCGGCTGGCTTCGGCCGGGCTGGTACGGCGGAAAACCCGCCCGCGACGCGATCCGCGACGAGGTGCAAATGGCACGCAGCAGCGCGGGGATCTTCGACGGCTCCCCCCTGGGCAAGATCGAGGTGATGGGGCCGGACGCCGCCGCCTTTGTTGATTTCGTCTATTACAACACCGTCGCCACGCTGAAGCCGGGCCATATCCGGTACGGTTTCATGCTGACCGAAAGCGGCGCGGTCTACGACGACGGGGTGATCGCGCGGCTGGGGTCGGAGCATTTCGTGATCTCCTGCTCCTCCTCCCATGTCGATGGGGTCGAGACGATGCTGGAAAGCTGGCGGCAGGATGGCAACGATCCCGACCGTATCTTCGTCCATGACGCCACGCAGCACTGGGCCACGCTGGCCGTCACCGGCCCCAAGGCGCGGGAAATCCTCGGCGCGCTGGTTCTGGACCTCAACCTTTCGCGTGACGTCTTCCCGCATATGAGCTTTCGCGAGACCATCTTCGCCGGGACGCCGTTGCGCATTGCGCGAGTGAGCTTCACCGGCGACGTGAGTTTCGAGCTGTCGCTGCGCACCGCGAAGGCCGCCGATCTCTGGGCCGCGCTGACCATGGCCGGGGCGGAACACGGTGCCGGGCCGATCGGGATCGAGGCGCTCTCGGTGCTGCGGGCGGAGAAGGGATTCATCATCATCGGCAAGGACACCGACGGCGAGACCATGCCGCACGACCTGGGCTTCGGCGGGCCGCGGCAGAAAAAGAAAACCGCTTTCGTCGGTGACCGGGGATTGCACAGCGAGGCGGCCAATGCGCCCGACCGGCGGCAACTGGTGGGGCTTTCGGTGCCCGAAGGCTCCCCGGCGCTGCCCACCGGCGCGCACCTGGTGACCGGCGACAAACCGCGCTCCGAGGGGATCGTGACGTCGAGTTATATCAGCCCGACGCTGGATCGCCCGATCGCGCTGGCGCTGCTGGCGCGCGGCGCGGCGCGGCACGGCGAGGTGCTGCGCGTCTGGCACATGGGACAGGTCCGCGCCGCCACTGTCACCCCGCCCTGCGCGCTTGACCCGAAGGGGGCGCGGCTCGATGCGTGACGATGGCCGGAAATGGGATGCGCCGCCAGAGTACAGCCAGCCGCTGACCGGCGCGGGCGTGCGCGCGGCACGGGTGTGGCCGCAGCGACAAGTTCTGATCAGCGCCCCGGACGTGCTGGCGCGGATCGAGGCCGCAGGCTGGCCCGGCGTGGTACGCGGCGATTCCTATGCCCTGTCCCTGCGCCGCGACCGGGTGCTGGAGGTCGACGGCCCGCCCCGGGACGAGGGCTGGGATGGCCGCCAGGCGGTGACCGAGGTAACGGACGCTTACGCCGTGATCCAGATCGAGGGGCCGCAGGCGCTGGCGCTCTGCCGGCGGGGAACCGAACTGTCGCTGTCGCACCCCTCGCGCTCGGTTGCCCGGCAGATGTTCGGCCTGCCGGTGTTCCTCTACCGCTGGCAGACCGAGGATCGGTTTCGCCTCCATACGCCCCGCGGTTACGGACAGGCGCTGTGGCAAACCCTGGCGGCGCATATGCGGCAGATGCGACCCTAACGGTCGTCGCCGCCCAGGTCGCCCCCGCCGCCCCCGTCCAGCATGTCCTCGTCGATGGCCGCCTGCACCGCACCCAAGGCCGCCTTTTTCTGCAGCGGCGTCGCCGTATCGTCCTGATCTCCGGCCAGCCGCACGGTGACCTCGCGGTGGGCGAACTTGACTCCCTCCCGCGCGAACAGCTCGCGGATCTCCTCGAAGACCTTCTTGCGCACCAGCCACTGGTCGCCCGGCTTGGTCATGAACTTGACCCGGATAATCATGGCGCTGTCCTGCATCTCGATCACGCCCTGGGATTTCAGCGGCTGGATGAAATTCTCGCCGATCACCGGATCGGACAGCAATTCCTGCCCCAGCTTCTTGATCAGCTTGCGCACCTTTTCCACGTCGGTGTCATAGGTCACCCGCAGCGGCAATTTCATGATCACCCAGTCGCGGGAATAGTTGCTGAGCGTTTTGATCTCGCCAAAGGGGATGGTGTGCAGCGCGCCCAGGTGGTGGCGCAACTGGAACGACCGGACCGAGATCTTTTCGACCGTGCCCTTCACCTCGCCCAGGTCGATGTATTCGCCCTTGCGAAAGGCGTCGTCGAACAGGAAGAACGCGCCGGAGAAGATGTCGCGCACCAGCGTTTGCGCGCCAAAGCCCACGGCCAGCCCGACCACCCCTGCACCGGCGAACAAGGGGCTGACGTTGACCCCCAGTTCCAGCAGCGCGATCAGCGCGACCGAGACCACCACCACCGCCAGGATCGCGCCGCGGAACAGCGGCAGCAGCGTGGCAAGACGGGTCGCGCCGGTGGCGCCCCCCTCATCGCCCAGTTCGCCCGCCTCTTCATCGCCGGTCTCCTCGGCGATGCGGCTGTCGATCCAGATCCGGAACAGGTGATAGACGATGTAGCCGATGAACAGGATCACGGTGACGTCCAGCGCGCTGCCCACCACCGAGTTGGACATCAGCCGGTTGTCGGTGCCCCAGATCAGCGCCAGCGCATAGATCCCGGCGACAAAGGCCAGGACGCCCGAGACCCGCCGCGCCAGCGCCTCATAGGTGGTGATGGCATGGCGGGGGCGCGTCGGCGCCGGCTCTCCCCTCTCGGTCTCGCGCGCCTCGGCCTCGGCCATCTCCTCGTTCAGCGCATCGCGACTGCGGGTTCGGGCGAAATACTGCTCGATCGCGTAGTTGATGACGCCATAGACCACGATGATGGCGACGAAACTGGAGTAGGCCGCCGCGATCGGCGGGATGCCGATCGGACGTTCGAGCACCAGCGCGAACGCCAGCCGCAGCCAGCCGTAGATGAAATAGCCGATCATCACCGGCGCCCAGGCGTAGGACACCACGCGCGTCAGCCAGGGCACATCGACGGCCGCGCGCCCGCTCCGGATCGCATCGGTGATCGCGCGCCCGTTCCAGACCAGCATGACGATGTTGGCGATTGTCGCAACCAGAGTGAGCGTCCCGTGCAGAAGCGCGTAGACGTTGTAGTTCAGCCCGAAGTCCGCGATCCAGGTGCTGAACACGATCGAGACCACGTTGAAGGCGATCAGCACCGACGCCCAGTAATACAGCCGCTGCGCGTCCCGGTCCGAGAAATGCGGCATCCGGTACTGACCGAGGAACGGCGACAGGATCATCCGCCACAGGTCGGACACTGTGCGCGCGATGAAGAAGGTGGCAAAGATCGCCGTCACCGTGAACTGGATCGACAGGTCATCGGGATACTGCGCCACCAGGGCGCCCAGGATCAGGGCGGTCAGCAGAACCAGCAGCGTCCCGACGACGCCGGCGGAAAACCGGAAGACGAGGAAGGGCATCTTTTCCAGATACCCCTGCGGATTCTCCTTCACCCGCGGAATGACGAACCGGCCGGCGATCTTGGGTCCGTAGATGAAGCGCGCGAAGAGAAAGCCCACGAACAGGAACGCGATGTTCCACAACAGCACCTCGACATAGGTCATGATGCGCCCGTCTGGGCTGGTGGCCCGAAGGATGAAACGCACCTCGTTCAGCGAGTTCGGCAGCGCGTCGAGCCGCTGGCGCAGGGTCTCGCGAAAGGTCTCGACCTGCGCCTGCGCCTTCATCAGGGCCGAGGCCCCCTCCATCATCGGGTCCTCTTGGGCGGTCTCATTGCTGTCGGTGCGTTTGCCCGAGGCGGTTCCGATCAGGTTGCCGGCGTCGTCCAGAACCACGACGCTGACGCCGGCCTCGGCGGCCTGTTTCAGCGCCTCGGCCATGTCTCCGGCGGTGTCGACCGAGGCGGGCTCCGACCCGCCCAAAGACAGCAACGATTGAGCCTGCACCGCCACGGGCGCCAGGACGAACAGCCACAGGGCCAGCGCCAGGCGAAACAGAGTCTTTGTCATTTTTTTGCCGCCCCGAGCGAATGGATCGGACGCAGGCTACAAGAGCGTCATGGGCAAGGCAAACCCGCAGATTCCGCCCGTGGCGTTGCGCCGGTGATTTCCCGCGCGGCAGAAACCTGTTTGCATTCGGGTCTGATTTCACTAGTAGGGGCTTGTCCGGATTGGCGACAAGGCACTTGCGGACCGGCGGCCCGCGCGGGTGCACGAAACAGAGACGGGCGATGACCAGGCAAGGCATTCAGGACAGGATCGCGGTGCTGGGTCTCGGCTATGTCGGGCTGCCGCTGGCGGTGGCGCTGGCGCGCGGCGGATACGATACGCTGGGCTTTGACACCGACACCGCCCATATCGCGGCCCTGCGCGACGGGCAGGATCGCAACGGCGAAGTCTCGGCGCAATCGCTGGCCGCCGCTGGCGCCCGGTTCTCGGACGATGCCGGCGACCTGGCCGGCTGCACGGTGTTCATCGTCGCCGTGCCCACCCCGGTCACCGATGCCAAGACCCCGGACCTGGAGCCCCTGCGCGCCGCCTGCCGCACCATCGCGCCGCATCTCGTGCCCGGGGCAATGGTCGTGGTCGAATCCACCGTCTATCCCGGCGTCACCGAAGAGGTTTGCGGCCCGGTGCTGGCGGCGGGCAGCGGCCTGACTCTTTTCGACGAGATCAAGCTGGCCTATTCGCCCGAACGGGTGAACCCCGGGGATGCGGAACATTCGCTGGAAAACGTGGTCAAGATCATCTCGGCCCAGGACAAAGACACGCTGGACCGGGTCGCGGCGCTTTATGCGCCGGTGGTCAGGTCCGGGCTGCACCGGGCCAGCTCGATCAAGACCGCCGAGGCCGCCAAGGTGATCGAAAACACCCAGCGCGACCTGAACATCGCGCTGGTGAACGAGTTTTCGCTGATCTTCTCGCGGCTTGGCCTCGACACGCTGGAAGTGCTGGAGGCTGCCGGGACCAAGTGGAACTTCCTGCCGTTCCGGCCCGGCCTGGTCGGCGGGCACTGCATCGGCGTCGATCCCTATTACCTGACCTACCGCGCCGAACAGCTGGGCTATCACCCCGAGGTGATCCTGGCCGGGCGCCGGATCAACGACCAGATGGGCAAGCATGTCACCCACGAGCTGATCAAGGCGCTGTTGGCGCGCGGCACCGACCTTGCCGGGGCGCGGGTGCTGGTGATGGGCTTTACCTTCAAGGAAAACTGCGCCGACACCCGCAACACGCGGGTGGCCGATATCGTGTCGGAACTCAGCGCCTATTCGATGAAGCCGGATGTCTACGACCCCTGGGTCGATGCTGCGGCGGTGCGGTCAGAATACGGTATCGCCCCGGTGGCGTCGCCCGAGGCCGGGGCCTATGATGCCATCATCGTGGCCGTGGCGCACAGGGAATTCGTCGATATGGGGTCTGCGGCCATTCGAACCTTGGGCAAACCGGCGGCGGTTCTGTACGATATCAAGGGTATTTTCGGCAAATCGGGCGCGGACCTGAGGCTTTAGCGATATGATGAGCGGCGCGACATTCTCTGGCAAGGCGCAGCGCATGGACCGTGCGCCCCGTGTCATGCTCTACAGCCACGACACCTTCGGGCTGGGTCACCTGCGCCGGTCGCGGGCGCTGGCGGGGGCGATCACCCGGGCCGACCCCACCGCCTCGGCGCTGATCCTCACCGGATCGCCTGTGGCCGGGCGCTTTGCGTTTCCGCGCCGGGTCGATCATATCCGCCTGCCCGGCGTGACCAAGCGCAGCGACGGCTCCTATGTGGCACAGACATTGGGCATGGACATCGAGGAAATCACCGAGCTGCGCGCTGCGCTGATCGAAACCTCCGCGCGGCAATACGACCCCGACATCCTGATCGTCGACAAGGAACCCTCCGGCTTTCGCGGCGAGCTGCTGCCGACGCTGCAGTGCCTGCTCGAAGGCGGCCGGGCGCGGCTGGTGCTGGGGCTGCGCGACGTGCTCGACGACCCCGACCTGCTGGCCGTCGAATGGGCGCGCAAGGGCGCGGTCGAGGCGATGCGCAGCTATTACGACGAGATCTGGGTCTACGGGCAGCACGATTTCTACGACCCGGTCGCGGGTCTCGAGCTTGGCCCCGAGGTGCGCGCGCGGATGCACTGGACCGGCTATCTGCGGCGCGAGCTTGGCCCCTCCGAACCCCCGGCCGAGGACAGTCCCTATATCCTGATCACGCCGGGCGGCGGCGGCGACGGCGAATTCATGGTCGATCTCGTGCTTTCCGCCTATGAGCGCGACCCGGCGCTGGCGCCGCGCGCGGTGATCGTCTACGGCCCGTTCCTGTCGGGCGAGACCCGCGCCGATTTCGAGGCGCGCGTCGCCCGGCTGGAGGGCCGCGTCACCACCGTCGGCTTCGAATCGCAGATCGAGCCGCTGTTCGCCCATGCTCAGGGCGTGGTCTGCATGGGCGGCTACAACACCTTTTGCGAGGTACTGTCGTTCGACCAGCGCGCGGTGATCGTGCCGCGCACCGTGCCCCGGCTGGAACAGTGGATCCGCGCCAGCCGCGCCGAGGAACTGGGGTTGGTGCGCATGCTGGAGAACGGCCGCGACGGGCTGACGCCCGAGGCGATGATCCGCGCCATCCGGAACCTGCCCAACCAGCCGCTGCCGTCTCAGGCGATGCACGACGAGCTGCTGGGCGGGCTCGACTACGTCACGCGGCGGGTCGGCATCCTTCTGGCCGAACGGCGCGGACAGGCCGCGGAATGAGCGCGACATCGCCGCTGGCCGTTCTGGTCAAGGGCTGGCCGCGTCTGTCGGAGACCTTCATCGCGCAGGAACTGGTGGCTTTGGAGCAGGCCGGGCTGCGCTTTGACATCTGGTCGCTGCGCCACCCCACCGACACCAAGCGCCACCCGCTGCACGACCGGCTGCGCGCAAGGGTGCGCTACCTGCCCGAATACCTGTTCGACGAACCCGGTCGCGTGGCCCGCGCCCGCGACGCCGCCCGCGCCCTGCCCGGCTATGGCGCGGCCTATGAGGTCTGGCGCGCCGATCTGCGCCGCGATTCCACCCGCAACCGGGTGCGCCGCTTTGGCCAGGCCTGCGTGCTGGCGACCGAACTGCCCGAGGACACGCGCGGCCTCTATTCGCATTTCCTGCACGCCCCCTCCTCGGTGGCGCGCTATGCCGCGATCATGCGCGGGCTGCCGTGGAGCTATGCGGCCCATGCCAAGGACATCTGGACCTCGCCCGAGTGGGAAAAGCGCGAAAAGCTCGCCGGTCCCCATGCCGCCGCCTTCGGGGTCACCTGCACCGCCTATGGCGCGCGGCACCTGCGCGACCTGGCGGGCGACGCGGGCAAGGTCGACCTGATCTATCACGGGCTGGACCTGTCGCGGTTCCCCGATCCCCCGGCGCGGCCCCTGCGGGCCACCGGCGGCCCGCTGCATCTGCTCTCGGTGGGGCGGTTGGTGGAGAAAAAGGGATTCGACCGGCTAATCGCCGCGCTGGCGCTGCTGCCCGGAGACCTCGATTGGCGCTGGACCCATATCGGCGGCGGCGATCTGCTCGCGGCGCTGCAGGCACAGGCGCAGGCGACGGGCATCGCCGACCGGATCGACTGGCGCGGCGCCTGCGACCAGCCCGAGGTGATCGCGGCGATGCGGGCGGCCGATCTCTTCGTGCTGCCCAGCCGGATCGCCGCGGACGGCGACCGCGACGGGCTGCCCAACGTGCTGATGGAGGCGGCCTCGCAACTGCTGCCGATCCTCTCCACCGCCGTGGCCGCGATCCCGGAATTCATCGTGGGCGGCACCCACGGGCTGCTGGCCGGGGACGACCCCGAGGATCTGGCCGGCGCCATCGCCACCATGGCGCGCGACCCCGCGCGCGCGCAAGCCATGGCCGAGGCCGCCCGCGCCCGGCTGATCGCGGAGTTCACCATGCAGCCCGGAATCGACCGATTGGCCGCCCGGCTGCGGCAGATGATCGGCGCGCCCGCGCCATGACCCGCGTCGCCTTCTACGCGCCGATGAAACCGCCCGGCGATCCGACCCCCTCGGGCGACCGGGAGATGGCGCGCAACCTGATCGCCGCCATCGGTGCCAAGGGGGCGCAGGTCGAGGTGGTCTCGGACCTGAAGCTGCACGAGAAATCCGGCGATCCGGCCCGGCAGGCGGCGCTTAGACAGGCGGCGGCGGCCGAGACGGCGCGACTGAGCGAAACGCTTCGCGACAGGGGGGTCGCCCTCTGGGTCACCTATCACAATTACTACAAGGCCCCCGACCTGATCGGCCCTGCCACCTGCGCCGCGCTGGGGCTGCCCTATGTCCAGGTCGAATCCACCCGCGCGAAGAAACGCCTGACCGGCCCCTGGGCGGATTTCGCGCGCGCGGCGGAAACCGCCTGCGACGCGGCTGCGGTGATCTTCTACCTCACCGCCAACGACCGGATCACGCTGGACCGGCACCGCGCCCCGGGGCAGCGGCTTGTTCACCTGCCGCCGTTCCTGCCTGCCGACACCCTGCCACCCGCCTCCGCCTGCTCCGGTCCGATGCTGACCGCCGGGATGATGCGGGCGGGGGACAAGCTGGCCTCTTACACCATCCTCGCCGAGGCGCTGGCGCAGGTGCCGGGCGACTGGCGGCTGGAGATCGCCGGCGACGGCCCGGCGCGGGCGCAGGTCGAGGCGCTGATGGCCCCCTTTGGCGACCGGGTGCGCTTTCTCGGTCAGCTCGACCGCGATGCGCTGGTACGGGCCTATCAACGTGCGTCGCTGTTCGTCTGGCCCGGCGTCAACGAGGCCTTCGGCATGGTCTACCTCGAGGCGCAGGCGGCCGGGTTGCCGGTGGTGGCCCAGGACCGCCCCGGCGTGCGCGACGTGCTGCTGCCGGGCGATTACCCCGCACCCGGGAACGGCCCGGTGGCGCTGGCGGCGCAAATCACCGCGCTGCTGGGCGACCCGGAGTTGCGCAGGACCCGCGGCACGCAGGCCCGCGAAATGATCGCCAGATCCCACCTGCGCCCGGCAGCGACCGATCGCTTCTGGACCGCCGTCACCCCGCTGCTGGAGGGCACCGCATGATCCGCCTCGCGCTGATGCGTCACGGGCATACCGACTGGAACCGCGCGGGCCGGATCCAGGGCGCCAGCGACATTCCGCTGGACGATCAGGCCCGTGCCGAGCTTTCTGCCCTGCGCCTGCCCGCCCCCTGGGACGCGGCCGAGTTGTGGTCAAGCCCGCTGCAGCGCGCCGCCGAGACCGCCGAACTGGTCGCCCGCCGCGCACCGCGCACCGCGCCGGAGCTGACCGAGATGAACTGGGGCGACTGGGAGGGGCAGCGCGGCACTGACCTGCTCGCCACCCCCGGCAGCGGCTTTCGCCATATCGAGGACTGGGGCTGGGACTATCGCGCGCCGGGGGGGGAAAGCCCGGGGGAACTCTGGACCCGCCTGCGCCCCTGGCTCGCAGGTCTCGACCGCGATGCGCTGGCGGTCTGTCATATCGGCATCATGCGGGTGCTGCTGGCCCGCGCCCACGGCTGGGATTTCGCAGGCCCCGCACCGTTCAAGGTCAAGCGCAACCGGCTCTATGTGCTGCACATCGACGGCGACACCCTGACGCCGGAGGGCGAGCCGACCCGCCTGATCCCGGCGGAGACGGCGCCATGAAGGTGATGATCACCGTCACCCACCTGCTCGGCACCGGCCACCTGAGCCGCGCGCTGACGCTGGCCCGTGCCTTCGACGCCGCCGGGCACGAGGTTCTGCTGGTCTCCGGCGGCCGCGCGGCGCCGCATCTGCACCCGGGGCACCTCGGCTGGCTGCAACTGCCGCCGCTGGCCTCGGACGGCACTGATTTCACCCGCCTGCTGACCGACGCGGGAGCGGAGGCCGACGCGGAATACCTTGAGGCCCGCAGGATCGCCCTGCGCCACGCGCTGACCGGCTTCGCCCCCGACATCCTGATCACCGAGCTCTACCCCTTTGGCCGCCGCGCGCTGGCCGGGGAATTCCTGTCGCTGCTGGAAACCGCGCAGGACCAGACCCCCCGCCCCGTCGTGCTGTCCTCGATCCGCGATATCCTCGCGCCGCCCTCGAAACCCTCCAAGGCCGGGCGCGCCGAAGAGATCGTGACGCGGCTCTACGACGCCGTTCTGGTGCATTCCGACCGCCACGCCACCCGGCTGGAGCAAAGCTGGCCAGTCACCCCGGCACTGGCGGACAAGCTGCGCTATACCGGCTATGTCGCCCCCCCTGCCCCGGTGCCGCACCCGCAGGGGCTCGGCGCGGGCGAGGTTCTGGTCAGTGCCGGTGGCGGCGCGGTCGGCGGGCCGCTGTTTCGCGCCACGCTGGAGGCCGCCCGTCTGCGCCCCGCGCTGCATTGGCGCCTGCTGGTGGGCGGCAGTGATCCGGCGCTGCTCACCGAGTTGCAGGCCATGGCCCCGGCAAACGCCACCGTCGAAGCCGCCCGCCCGGAGTTCCGCCAGATGCTGCCGCACTCCGCCGCCTCGGTCAGCATGTGCGGCTACAACACCGCGATGGACCTGCTCCAGACCGGCACCCCCGCCGTGCTGATCCCCTTCGACGCCGGCAAAGAGGAGGAGCAGAGCCTGCGCGCCGAAAGCCTTGCCAGGCTCCCGGCGGTCGAGGTGCTGCGCAGCGCCGATCTGACGGCCCCGGCACTGGTCGCCGCACTTGACCGCGCCCTCGCCGCCGGTCCCCGCCGCGACAGCGGCCTGAAATTTGACGGCGCGGCACAATCCGTGGCAATCGCCACCCAGATGGCAAAGGCACGCGCATGACCCTGGACTGGACCCCGCTCGACCGGGAGTTTGACCGCTGGCGGCAGGCAGGGATGACCCTGCCGCTGTGGTGGCGCGACGACGATGCGGTGGCCCCCAGTGCGGCGCTCGACAGGCTGACCGCGCTGGCCACTGAGGTCGGGCTGCCAGTGCATCTGGCCATCATTCCCGCCCGGGCCGCCCCCGACCTGGCCGAGGTGGTCGCGATCCACCCCCGGCTGATCCCGGTGGTGCATGGATGGGCGCATGAAAACCACGCCCCCGAGGGCGCGAAAAAGGCCGAGTTCGGCGCCCATCGCCCCCTGCCCGACATGGCGCGCCAGGCGCGCGACGGGCTGCTGCGGCTGCGCGCGCTGATCGGCCCGGCGGTGCAGCCGATGTTCGTGCCGCCCTGGAACCGCATCGCGCCGGAACTTCCGCCCGCTCTTCCAGGGCTGGGATACCGCATGATCTCCACCTTCACCCCGCGCAAATCGGCGCTGGTCGCGCCCGGGCTGGTTCAGATCAACACCCATCTCGACCCGATCGACTGGCGCGGCAGCCGTTCGCTCGCCGATCCGGGCGCGCTGATCGCGCAACTGGCCGCCCAGCTTGCCGACCGCCGCGACGGCCATACCGACAGTACCGAACCCTACGGGGTGCTGACCCACCATCTGGTGCATGACGCGGCGATCTGGGACTTCACCCGCGCGCTGCTGAGCCGCCTGTGCGCCGGGCCCGTCACCCCCTGGACCGCCGCCACCGAACCGAAGGACATGACATGAGCCGACTGGATTCCATGCTGCGCCGCCTCGCCGCGCAACGCGACGGGCTGAACTGGGCCGCCGAAAAGATCGCCGGGCTGGAGGGCGACGTGGTCGACCTCGGCCTCGGCAACGGGCGCACCTATGACCACCTGCGCGAGATCCTGCCGGAGCGCCGCATCTGGGTGATCGACCGGGTGCTGCAATGCCACCCCTCCTGCACCCCGCCGGAGGCGGATTTCCTGCAGGGCGAGGCCGAGCCGATGCTGCGGGAACTGGCCGCGAAAGGCGCCCGCATCGCGCTGGCGCATTACGATTTCGGCTTCGGCATCAAGCAAAAGGATGTCGCCGAGGCCGCCCGCCTGTCGCCGCTGATCGCCGATGTGATGCAGCCCGGCGGGCTGATCGTCTCGGGCCAGCCGTTGGTGGGATTCGAACAACTCACGGGGCCGGACACCATCGCCCCCGACCGCTACCTGTTCTACCGGGCCTGAGCGGGCACTCCCGGCCCCGGTCTTTTCTGGCCGAAAATACTCCCGCCGGAGGCACGCGCCAAAGGCGCATCCCCCTCTTGCCACCGGGTCAGGCCACCCGGCGGCCGCGCGACCACACCCCGGAGAGCGCCGGCACCTCGCCGCGCAGGCGGAACCGGATCAGGTCGGCGCGCTTGCCCGGCGCCAGCGTGCCGCGATCCTCGAGCTTGACGGCCCGCGCCGGGGCCTCGGTGACCGTGGACAGCCCGCGCGCCATGTCGCCCCAGACCTGCCCCAGCCGCACCGCCGCGTAGAGCAGCGCAGAGGGCACGTAGTCCGACGACACGATATCCAGCAGGTCGCTCTCGGCCAGCTCCGCCGCCGCCACGTTGCCCGAATGCGACCCGCCCCGCACAAGGTTTGGCGCGCCCATCATCACCGCGATACCATGGGCGCGGCAGGCCCGAGCCGCTGCGATCGTGGTGGGGAACTCGGCCAGCCGGATGCCGTAGCCGGCCGATGTCTCGACCTGCGCCCCGGTGGTGTCGTCATGGCTGGCCAGAACCGCGCCGAACCGCCGCGCCTGCGCGACCGCGCCGATTTCATGCGCGTCGCCGACCTTGCCCCGCAGCGCCGTCAGCTGGGCGACATGGCGACGGAAATCGTCCTCGCTCATCGCGTGCTTGCCCTTCACGTAGGCCTCGAACTTGGCAAGGTCGCGAAACTGCCGCTGGCCCGGCGTGTGATCCATAAGGCTGACCAGCCCGACCCGGTCATCGGTGCCGAACTCCGCCAGTTCCTCCAGCAGGGTCTCGGAACAGACCTCGGCGCGCAGGTGCAGGAAATGGCTGATCTTCAGGGCCTCGGCGGCGCGCAGCTCCAGCAACTCGCTGGCCAGCCCGCGCGCATATTTCAGGTAGCGCCCGGTGCCGGAGGGGATCGATCCGACCCGCATCGCGTCGAACACCGTGGTGATGCCGGCGCCGGCCAGTTCGGCGTCATGCGCCATGATCGCCGCCGCATGCGGCCAGTCGACCCTAGGGCGCGGCTGGATGTGGCGTTCCAGGTTATCGGTGTGCAGCTCGATCAGGCCGGGGGCGACATAATCGCCGCCGCAATCCACAGCGCCCGTCGGAACGGCGGCGCCGCTGTCGATCGCGGCGATGGTGCCACCGGTCACCCGAAGGCTGCCGCGCAGGGTTTCGCCGGGCAGGACCAGCATGGCATTGGCAAGGCATAAGTCTTCTGTCATCTGAACATCGCATGATTTGAGGAACGGGACAGCCAGCCGGAGCCGACATGAACATCGCGGGTGATTTTCAACGTTACGCCATCTATTATTCGCCCCCCGCCGATGCGGCATGGGCCCGGTTCGCCACCCACTGGCTGGGCTGGGACATGGAGACCGGGGCAAAGGTGCCGCACCGGCCGGTTTCCGGCCTGCCGCTGCCGGTGCAGGAGATCACCGAAACGCCGCGCAAATACGGGGCGCACGCCACAATCAAGCCGCCGTTCCGGCTGGCCGGGGGCATGACCCGCGAAGGGCTCGAGGCGGCCTGCGCCGCGCTCTGCGCCGCGCAGGCGCCGCTGCGCATGGACGGTCTGGCGCTGACCCGGCTGGGCCGGTTCCTGGCCCTGCGGCCCGTGGGCGACACCGCCGCGCTCGACGCGCTGGCCGCGCGCGCGGTCGCGGCGCTGGACCCTTTCCGCGCGCCTGCGCCGGAGGCCGAGCTGGCCCGCCGCCGCGCCGCCGGCCTCTCGCCCGCGCAGGAGGAGAACCTGGCGCGCTGGGGCTATCCCTATGTCATGGGCGAGTTCCGGTTTCACATCACCCTGTCGGGCAAGCTGCCGAAACCCGCGCTCGGTGCGGTCGAGGCGGCGCTGACCCGGGATCTTGTGCCGTTGCTGCCCAGCCCGTTCGAGATCGGTGAACTGGCGCTGGTGGGCGAGGATGCGGAAGGGCGGTTCCATCTGATCCATCGCTACGCGCTTTCCGGCTGAAGCCGGGCCAGCACGGTATCGACCGTGACCTCGATCGGCCCGCTGTTGTCGACCTCGATCACCCGTCGCAGCCCTTCGGGCAGCGGCGCGCCGGCGCGGTCGAGACGCCGGGCGCGGTCAGCGGCATCCTCACGCCCGCGCGCCGCGAGCCGCCCGGCCAGAACCTCCGGCGCGGCGATCAACGACAGCACGATCAGGGAACCAAACCGATCCTGCGCAGCGCGCAGGACCCCGCGCGACAGGTTGACCAGCACCGCCCGCGCGCCCCGGCGCAGATCGTACACTTCGACCGGGATTCCGTACGAAAGCCCGTGCGCCTGCCAGTGCAGCGCGAAAGCCCCCGCCGCCGCCATCTGCGCGAAAACCTCCGGCGTCACCCCGGTGAACGCCTCGCCGCCCGCATCCTCGGGCCGGGTGATCACCCGGCGCTGGATGCGAAACCCCGGGTCGCGCGCGGCCAGCGCCGCCATAACGCTGTCCTTGCCCACGCCCGAGGGGCCGACGACAGCGATGATCGGCGCGAAGGGGGCCGGATCGTTCATGCCGCCGCCTGCGGGGTGAAGGCCGAGACATCCGCTTCCCGATCGCAGACCCGCGCCCGCGCCGCGTCGTCGTGGAAGATGCCGACGATCGCCGCGCCGCGCGCCTTGGCGGCTTCGATCAGCTCCAGCACCACGGCGCGGTTGACGGGATCGAGGCTGGCGGTCGGTTCGTCCAGCAGCAGCGCGGGATAGTCATGGGCAAATCCGCGCGCGATATTGACCCGCTGCTGCTCGCCGCCGGAAAAGGTCGTGGGCGATAGCGACCACAGCCGTTCGGGGATATTCAGTCGCGCCAGCAGCTCCGCCGCCCGCACCCGCGCCTTTTCCTCGTCCACGCCCAGCGCCAGCAGAGGTTCGGCCACCACGTCCAGCGTCGGCACCCGTGGCACCACCCGCAGGAACTGGCTGACATAGCCCAGCACCTCGCGGCGCAGCGCGATGATATCGCGCGGCTCGGCGCGGGCCACGTCGGTGCCGCCCACCAGGATCCGGCCCGCGTTGGCGCGGTAGTTGCCGTAGATCATCCGCATCAGGGTCGATTTCCCCGCCCCCGAGGCGCCGGTCAGCGCCACGCATTCGCCCGGCGCCACCCGCAGCCCGGCCCCCGCCATCACCGGAATCACCGCGCCGCCCTGGTTGTTCAGAACAAAGCTCTTGGCCACGCCGGACAGGTCGATCATCGCGCTCTTCTTTTCGCCTGAAATACTCATAATCCGCCCTTCACACCTGCAAGACCGAAGAGACCAGAAGCTGGGTATAGGCATGCTGCGGATCGTCCAGCACCTGGTCGGTCAGACCGCTTTCCACCACATGCCCGTCCTTCATCACCATCAACCGGTCGGCCAGCAGGCGCACCACCGCCAGGTCATGGGTGACGATCAGCGCGCTCAGCCCCATCTGCCGCACCAGCCCGCGCAGGAGATCGAGCAGGCGGGCCTGAACGCTCACGTCGAGCCCCCCGGTCGGTTCGTCCATGAACACCAGCCGCGGCTCTGTCACCAGGTTGCGGGCGATCTGCAACCGCTGCTGCATCCCCCCCGAAAAGGCGCTGGGGCGGTCATCGACCCGGTTCTCGGCGATCTCGACCCGGTCCAGCCAGTCCACCGCGCGGGCGCGGATGTCGCCGTAGTGGCGCGCGCCCACCGCCATCAGCCGTTCGCCGATATTGCCGCCGGCGCTGACGTTCATGCGCAGCCCGTCCCGGGCGTGCTGGTGGACAAAGGCCCAGTCGGTGCGCCCCAGCATGCGCCGCGCGGGCTCCGACATGGTGACGGTATCCACCGGCCCGTCGGCCCTAGTGTCGAAGATCACCTGCCCCGCATCCGGTTTCAGATGACCCGCGAGGCAATTGAGCAGGGTCGACTTGCCCGAGCCGCTTTCGCCGACGATTCCCATCACCTCGCCCGGGTAGAGATCGAATTCGACATCCGCGCAGCCGATCCGCGCGCCATAGCGCTTCTCGATGCCCCTCACTTGCAACAGCGGCGTCATTGGCTTCCCTCCTTGCAGGAAATTCCAACGCCCGGAATTTTCGAAAATTCCGGACAAAATTCTTCTAAGAATTTTGCACATTCACACATCACGCCGCCTCCTCGCCCAATCGACCCACATGACCCGCCTCGCGCCGCGACCGGCAATAGTCGGTGTCGGAGCAGACGAACATCCGGTTGCCGGCGTCGTCGAGGATCACCTCGTCGAGGTAACTGTCCTCGGCGCCGCAGAGGTCGCAAGCATGATCGGCCTTGGTCGGCTCAAACGGGTAATCCTCGAAATCGAGGCTCACCACCTTGGTATAGGGCGGCACCGCATAGATGCGCTGTTCGCGCCCGGCACCGAACAGCTGGATCGCCGCCATTTCCAGTTTCGGGTTGTCGAATTTCGGGATCGGCGAAGGGTCCATCACATAGCGATCCGACACCCTGACCGGGTAGGCATAGGCGGTGGCGATGGCGCCGTGCTGGCTGATGTCCTCGTAGAGCTTCACATGCATCAGCCCGTATTCCTGAAGGCTGTGCATCTTGCGCGTCTCGGTCTCGCGCGGCTCAAGGAACCGCAGCGGTTCCGGGATCGGCACCTGGTAGACAAGGATCTGATCCTCTCGCAGCGCCGCCTCGGGGATGCGGTGGCGGGTCTGGATGACGCTGGCCTTTTCCGTCTCCTCCGTCACTGCCACGCCGGCGGTCTTTTCAAAAAACTTGCGGATCGACACCGCGTTGGTGGTGTCGTCCGAGCCCTGGTCGATCACCTTGAAGGTATCCTCGGGCGTCAGCGTCGCCGCCGAGACCTGCACGCCGCCGGTGCCCCAGCCATAGGGCATCGGCATCTCGCGGCTGGCGAAGGGCACCTGGTAACCAGGCACCGCCAGCCCCTTGAGGATGGCGCGGCGGATCATCCGCTTGGTCTGCTCGTCCAGATAGGCGAAGTTGTAATCTTGGGTCATTCCGCCGCCTCCCTTGTCGCGTCCGCCCCGGCCTCGCGGCGCAGTTTGCGCACCAGTTCCAGTTCGGACTGGAAATCCACGTAGTGGGGCAGCTTGATATGCTCCAGGAACCCGGTGGCCTGGATATTGTCGGAGTGGCTGAGGACAAACTCCTCGTCCTGCGCCGCCGCGCCGAGATCGTCCTCGCCCAGCTCGCGCCAGCGCAGCGCCCGGTCGACCAGCGCCATCGAGATCGCCTTGCGCTCGGTTTGGCCGAACACCAGCCCATAGCCACGGGTGAACTGCGGCGGCTCGGTTTTCGATCCCTTGAACTGGTTCACCGTCTCGCATTCGGTCAGTTCGACCTCGCCGATCTCGATGGCGAACCCCAATTCGGGGATCTCCATTTCGACGGCCACGGTGCCGATGCGCAACTCGCCGACAAAGGCGTGATTGCGGGCGTAACCGCGCTGGGTCGAGTACGCGAGCCCGAGCAGAAACCCCTCGTCGCCCCGCGTCAGCGATTGCAGGCGGATGTCGCGCCCGGCGGGAAACGACATCGGTTGGCGGGTCAGGTCGCCGGGCGCGGCCTCGCTCTCCGGTTCGCGCTGGATGATGTCCTCGCCGGCGAGGAATTCGGTGATATGCGGCGTCGGCTGATGGCGCGGCGCGGCCTTGGGGGCCTCTAGCGACTCTCCCCCCTCGGCGGCGAGTTTGAAATCCAGCAGCCGGTGGGTGTAATCGAAGGTCGGGCCCAGCACCTGCCCGCCCGGCGCATCCTTGAAAGTGGCGCTGATGCGCCGGTCGCAATCCATCGCGCCGGTGTCGACGGGTTTCGTCGCGCCAAAGCGCGGCAGGGTGGTGCGATAGGCCCGGATCAGGAAGATCGCCTCGATCAGATCGCCCCGCGCCTGCTTGATG
Source organism: Antarcticimicrobium sp. (assembly GCF_029212575.1). Taxonomy (GTDB): domain Bacteria; phylum Pseudomonadota; class Alphaproteobacteria; order Rhodobacterales; family Rhodobacteraceae; genus Antarcticimicrobium. The sequence continues at coordinate 7,419 of NZ_JARGPK010000022.1, read as the reverse complement.
GCCAGCGCCGCCAGATCGGGATCATAAAGCGACCCCTCGGCCATCACCCGGTTCACCGCGAGGGAAAGCTGCTCGCGGATCTGGGCGAGGCTGAGCTCGGCCACGTCGCCGTTGCCACGCCGTTCCTCGGCCAGCCAGGCATGGGCATTCTCGATAGCGCGTTCGCCACCCTTCACGGCGACATACATCGGCCTAACCCTCCGAAATCTGCGTGCTGCGCGGCAGCGCGGCGATCCGCCCGCCGCAGGTGAAAAAGAAATCCAGCCCCAGCGGGTAGAGCATGGCATTGCCCGCCAGTGCGGCCGGATCGGGCAGCGAGAGCGCCGCGCTGTCCTTGATGCCGGGGCCGCGCAGGCTGGCGCCGGCCTGTTGCAGCGCCTCCAGCTCGACGATCAGCGTGGCGGAGCGGTCGGGGTATTCCGGCGTGCCGATGCGGAAACGGTCCAGCGGCAGCAGATCGGCCCAGCGCCCCACGGCAAAACCGGCCCGATCCGCACTGACCACCGGCGCGCCGGTATGAAAGGCGAGCCAGCCGCGCATCTCCGCGCTGTCGCAGGCCCCGGCGAGATGCACGCCGGTTTCCGGATCGCAGAGCGTCAGCAGCAGCGTACCGGCGGCGGCAGAGAGCGGCGCCGGCGGCCGGGCCATGTCCAGGTCGCGGATCTCGCCCGGCCGGGCCATCACGTTCATCGCGGCGCGAAAGGCGCGGGCCGACTCGATCGCCGGATCGGAAAAGCCGCCCGCGATGGCGGTCGTTGCGGTCGCGGTCATCAATCCTCTCCCCGCACCAGAGTGAAGAAATCCACCTTTGTCGCGGCGGCCTTGGCCGCCCGGGCGGTGCGGGCCGTCTGCATCGCCTCTTCCAGCGGGTCGAGAATGGCCGCGCGCACCGCGCCTCCCGCCTCGGTCTGCATCAGCGCGTCGATCAGCGCCGCCGCCTCGGCCCGCGCCGCGCCGCGCCCCTGCACGTATCCGTGCCCGACCGCACCCTCGGCTAGCGCCAGCGAACAGCGCGTGACCGTCATCTCGCCCAGGTTGAAGGGGGCGCCGGTGCCGCCCATGCGGCCGCGCACCATCACTGCGCCGGTTTCCGGGCGCCGCAGCCAGTTGAACTCCGGTCGCGGCGAGAACGCATCCCAGAGCGCCATCAGCCGGCGCTCTGGCGCCCGGGCCAGAAGGCTCATCCATCCGCGGCGCGCCTCGGTGCCGTTTATCCCAGTTTCGTCCATGAACGCCTCTTGGCCGGGTTGTCTATTTATACTATACAACTATACAAATAATAGCCGGAGCACGCTTCCGGCGCAATTGCCCTGATGTGAATATTTGGTGACATGGCCCGCACACCGCTCTGGAAATCCATCGCCATTGCCCTGACGGCGGATATCGCCGAACAGCGCTATGACACCGGCGACCAGCTCCCTACCGAGGCGCAGCTGGCGGCGAAATTCGGCGTCAACCGGCATACCGTGCGCCGGGCGCTGGCGGAAATGGCCGAACAGGGCCTGGTGCATGCGCGGCGCGGGGCCGGGGTTTTCGTGGCCTCACGCCCGACGGACTACCCGATCGGCAAGCGGGTGCGGTTTCACCGCAATGTCGCGGCAGGCGGCCAGTTGCCGGCCAAGAAGCTGCTGACGCTGGACATCCGCGCCGCCGACAGCCGCGAGGCCGAGGCACTGGACATCGCGCCCGGGGATCCGGTTCTGGTCTATGACGGGTTGTCGCTGGCCGACGATGCGCCGATCGCGCTGTTCTGCAGCACCTTCCCGGCCGGGCGGTTCCCGGGCCTGCGCGACGCGCTGAGCGCGACCCGCTCGGTAACCGAGGCGCTGGCGCGCTGCGGCGTGCCCGACTACACCCGCCGGCAGACCCGGATCACCGCCAAGCAGGCCAATGCGACCCAGGCGCTGCACTTGCGCGTGGCCGAGGGCGCGCCGATCCTGCGGACGGTCGGGGTGAATGTCGATCCAAAGGGGCGCCCGGTGGAATACGGCCGCACCTGGTTCGCCGGCGACCGGGTCACGCTGACCGTGGACGGGACGTGACCAGGGCAATCTATTCGTATTTTTCCAGAAACGCCTCGGCGCTCAGCGCCCGGAAATCGGGCAGTTCGGCGCGCAGCCGGTCATGATCCCAGTCCCACCAGGCCAGCGCGATCATCCGCTCGGCGACCTTGGGCGGCTGGCGGTGGCGGATCACCTTTGCCGGCATCCCGGCGACGATGGCATAGGGCGCGACATCCTTGGTCACAACCGCGCCCGAGGCCACCACCGCCCCGTCGCCCACGGTCACCTCGGGCTTGATGATACAATTGTGGCCCAGCCAGGTGTCATGGCCGATCCTGGCCCGGCGCGACGCGCGATGGGCAAAGAACTCGGGATCGAACGCCTCCCCGTCCCAGTAATCCGCCGAACGGTACAGGAAATGATGCAGGCTGGCGGTGTGCAGCGGGTGGTCGGTCGGACCGACGCGCGCGTAGCTGGCGATATTGGCAAACTTTCCGATGGTCGCATTGGCGATGTCGGTGGCGCGGTCGGTATAGGAATAGTCCAGGAATTCCGAGTTCTGTACCCGGCTGCCGCTGCCCAGTTCGCAATAGGCGCCGAAGGTTGTGTTCACCACCTCGCAATCGGGATGGATGACGGGGTCAGTGGGGCTGAGGCGGGGCATGGCAATAATCCTTTATTGCTAGACAGTTTATGCGGGCGCGGGCATCTTCTTCTCGTTTCCATATACTCCCGCCGGAGGCGGACCGGAGCCCTCAGCGCCCGCTCTCGTCGCCCGCGATCAGCCTCCGCCGCAACCAGCCCGAGAACCAGTCCATCACCATCACCATCGCGATGATGAGAATGATGTAATAGGCCACCTCTTCCCAGTCCTTCTGGGTGATGATCGCCTGGGTCAGCAAGAGCCCGATGCCGCCCCCCGTGATCGCACCGATGATCGTCGCCGACCGGGTGTTGGATTCCAGGTAATACAGCACCTGGCTCAGCAGCACCGGGGTGATCTGCGGGATCACGCCGAACCGGTAGCGTTGCAGCGGCTTGGCCCCGGTCGAGGCGATGCCCTCGATCTGCTTGTTGTCCACGTTCTCCAGCGCCTCCGAGAACATCTTGCCGAAGCTGCCGGTATCGGTGAGCAGAATGGCCAGCGACCCGGTCAGCGGACCGGGGCCAAAGGCGCGCGACAGGATGATCGTCCAGATCAACCCGTCGACCCCGCGCACGAAATCGAACAGGCGACGGACCCCGAACCGTGCGGCAGCGACCGGGGTAAAGTTCCTTGCCGCAAGGAACGCCAGCGGCAGGGCTACGATGGCCGCGCCCATGGTGCCGAGAAACGCCATCAGCACGGTTTCGAAGATCGCCCACAAGACATCCTTGTGGCGCCACATGGCATTGTTCCAGACATCGTGCACGATCGCGGCGAGGTTGCTCTTGTCCGCCACGACCCGGTCGCCGGACAGGGCAAGCCTCAGCAATTCTGTCGGCAACTTGCCATAGAACGGACTGTCCAGGGTGAACCAGAACAGCTCCCACCCGAAGGAATAGCGGAACACCTCGGTGCGGGCGCGGGTGACGCTGGCGCGGCCCCCCTTGCCGGAGATCGTCACCCGCGAAGAGCCCGCACTGATCCAGTCGGGCACCGCGCCGTCCGGGGTTTCGAGCAGGATCTCGCGGCCCTCCACCGTCGCCGTGACGGTGCCGTAGCCCGGCACTGTATAGCGCAACGTCGGCCCGTCGATCTCGGCGTTTTCCCCGGCGGTCAGGACGACGCGCGCCGTGCTTTCGCCGGTCAGCGTCACGAAGTCCGGGGTCATGCCCTCGGGATAGGTGCCCTTGTTCTCGCCCTCGATGGCGATGCTCAGCCCGCCGGTGCGATTGTCATGGGTGATGTGGGTCTTGTGGCTGTAGCTGTCGGCGACCAGAACCGCGGCATTGTCCATGCGCGCGCGCTCGAGCAGATCGGGAATGTCGAAGGCGAAGAACAGGTAGACGAAATAGGCGAGGATCACGACCGGCGCGGCAAAGGCGACCAGACGCTTGCGCGCGAGCAGCGCGGTGGCGGCGTCCTTTTGCCGGGACAGGGCGGGGATATCTGCAATCGCGGTCATGGATCAGGACTTTCCGACAAGCTTGTTGCGGTAGTGGCTCGACAACTGGTCGAAGAAAACGATGGTCAGGAACAGCAGGATGAAGATCGCGGCCACCTCGTCATAGCGGCCCTGCCCCCAGCTGAAAGCGTTCTTGAGGTCATAGCCGATGCCGCCCGAGCCCACGAAGCCGAGGATGGCAGAGGCGCGGATATTGATCTCGAAGCGCAGCAGCGCATAGCTCAGCCAGTTCGGCGCCACTTGCGGCACCACGCCCAGCAGCATGCGCTGGGTCCAGCTTGCGCCGACCGAGGCCAGGCCCTCGATCGGCTTGAGCGAGGCGTTTTCGTTGACCTCGGAGAACAGCTTGCCGAGCGCGCCAGTGGTGTGGAACGCGATGGCGATCATCGCGGGTACCGGGCCGCCGCCGAGCACAAAGATCAGCACCAGCGCCACGACGATCTCGGGCACCGCGCGGGAGATGTCCATCAGCCGGCGGAACAACGGGATCAGCCGCGGAAACCGCGCCAGCCCGCGGGTCGACAGCAGCGACAGGACGATGGCCGCCAGGGCACCCACCAGGGTCGAGGCCGCGGCGATGTTGACCGTCTCGATCAGCGACGGAAAGAACTTCACCATCAGCGCGGGAAGCAGCGCCACCTTTTCGGCGGCCTCCGACACCACCTCGCCGGGGAAGATGAAGATGTTCAGGATGCCGCCCCAGAACCCGCCCGCATTGCGGCTGTCGGCCAGCATGAACCCCGATGTCATCATGGCGACGAAGACGATCAACACGATCCCGCCGTACATCTGCCTGGTGCGGGTCATCGCCGTGTAGGCCTCGCGCAATTTCGGGCTTTCTGCGTCGTGACCCAGCGCGGTTTCGGTCATGTGGTCTGCTCCTGAAACGGAAGATCCGGGTCACCCCCGGAAAAATGGCCGGCCCTGCGGGGGACCGGCCAAAGATGCAGCGCGAGGCTTACATCTTGGATTTGCGCGCCTCGATGATCGAGAGGTAGGCGTCATGGTTGATCGGCATCAGGCCCAGCGCCTCGCCGGCCATGAAGTTATAGGCACAGTCGGCATCCATGTAGGGCAACGACGCGATCAGCGCGGTCATGTCGATCTTCACGCGCTCCGGCAGGTCCTTGCGCAGAACGATCGGGCCCTCCGGGATCGGCTTCGACTTCCAGATTTCGACCAGGTCGTTCATGTCGACCAGGCCGGCATCCGATGCCTTGCGCAGGGCGCCGGAGTTATAGCCGTCTTCCCAGTTGCCCAGGCCGTCGGCCCAGGTCACGCCGCCATCGACGTCGCCGTTGTTCACTGCAACGATGGTCTGCTCGTGACCGCCGGTGAACTTCACTTCACCGAAGTAGTCGCCCGCCTCCATCGAGGCACCGGTGGTTTCCGGGATCTCGATCGAGGGGATCAGGTAGCCCGAGGTCGAGTTGGGATCGCCGAACCCGAACACCTTGCCCTTCATGTCCTCCAGCGAGGTGATGCCGCTGTCCACACGGGCGAAGCCGACCGAGTGATAGCCGTAGGAGCCGTCGACGTTGACCTTGACCAGAACCGGTTCGACCGCGTCGGGGTTGGTCAGCCAGGTCTTGGCATAGCCCGAGGCGCCCAGCCAGGCCATGTCGATGGTGCCGCCCAGCAGGCCCTGGATCACGCCGTCATAGTCGGCCGGGGTGAACAGCTTGGTCGGAACACCCAGCAGGGCCTCGGTCTTGGCGCGGAAGCACTCGTTCGAGGTCATGCGGTCCTGGGCGTTCTCGCCGCCGAGGATGCCGATGCGGAATTCGCTGATGCCTTCGGCCAGGGCCGGGGCGGTCAGCGCGGTGGTCGCAACGATGGCGGCAAGCAGTTTCTTCATCTTTCACTCTCCAGGTTGTTGGACCCGGCCCCCTGCGGACCGGGCGTGGAAATTCTCAGATCAGCACCTCGGCCCGGGGTTTCGCCGTCAAGGCGGGGCCGTCGAGCGCGTCGATCTCGGTCGAGGTCGCGGCCTCGGAGAAGCTGGCATCGGCGCCGTAGATCTCGCGCGCCACGCCGGTTGTCAGCTGCTCGGGCAGCCCGTCGAACACGATGCGCCCGTCGCGCATCCCCACCACCCGGTCGCAATAGCGCCGGGCGGTATCCAGCGTGTGCAGGTTGCAGATGACGGTGCGGCCGTCTTCTTCGTGGATGCGGCGCAGCGCCTCCATCACGGTCTGGGCGTTCATCGGGTCGAGGCTGGCGATCGGCTCGTCGGCCAGGATCATCTTGGGGTCCTGCATCAGCGCGCGGGCGATGGCGACGCGCTGCTGCTGCCCGCCCGACAGCGCCTCGGCGCGTTTCGGCGCGTGCGCGGCGATGCCCAGCCGGTCGAGGATGTCGATGGCCCGATGGATGTCTCCGGTCGGGAAAAGGTTGAACATGGTGGACAGCGTCGAGCGGCGGTTGAGCGTGCCGTGCAGCACGTTCGAGACCACGTCCATGCGCGGCACCAGGTTGAACTGCTGAAAGATCATCGCGCAGTCGGATTGCCAGGCGCGCTTGTCCTTGCCGGTCAGCGTGGTCACGTCGCGCCCGTCGAACAGGATCTGCCCCTCGGTCGCGTCGGCCAGGCGGTTGATCATCCGCAGCAGGGTGGATTTGCCAGCGCCCGACCGTCCGATGATGCCGATCATTCCGGGCTTGTCGATATGCAGCGTCGCGGTATCCACCGCGGTGTTCTCGCCGAACCGTTTGGTCAGTTTCTCGATGCGCAGCACGGGCTACCCCTTGTTCTGTCGGGGTCTGACCTAGCGGCGCTGTTCAAAAGCTTTGTGTCAGCGTGGTGAATGTTTCGTGACGCCCGGATCGCGCCCTCTCGTCAATTCGCCCTACCCACCGGGGGCGCGGGCACATATATGCAGAGCAGGCCAAGCGGAGATATACCGATGAGTTTCGACCGTTCCATCAAGATCGCCCCCTCAATCCTGTCGGCCGATTTCGCCGATTTCGGGCGCGAGATCCACGCCATCGAGGACCAGGGCGCCGACTGGGTGCATGTGGACGTGATGGACGGCCATTTCGTGCCCAACCTCACCTTCGGCCCGCCCGCCGTCAAAGCCTTCCGACCGCATGTGAAAACCGTGATGGACGTGCACCTGATGATCGCCCCGGTCGACCCCTATATCGAGGCCTATGCCGAAGCCGGCGCCGATGTGATCACCGCCCATTTCGAGGCCGGACCGCACCCCCACCGCACCCTGCAGGCGATCCGGGCGGCGGGCTGCAAGGCCGGGCTGGCGCTGAACCCCGGCACGCCGGCCTCTGCCGTCGAATACCTGCTCGACATG